>SXJP01000054.1 GCA_005779395.1 Actinomycetota bacterium | reverse complement strand
TTGCCGCATCAGATCTCAAAGCGCAGCTAAGCGAGCAAGAGGGCGTGCTCGAAGCACTCGACACAGAACTCGCCGCGCTCGTTTTGCAAGTGCCGAATCCCGCGGACGCTTCCGTTCCAGATGGCGGTGAAGACGACGGTGACATCGTGCGTGTCGTCGGCGAGCCGAACCCGCTTGTTGGAGAGTTCGGACACGCCGATTACGGAAGTCGTCAGGGCTGGGTCGAGCGCGCGGTCGCGTCCGAGATGAGCGGGTCGCGCTTTGCGTATCTCCTGGGCGAAGCAGTTCTGCTCGAGTTCGCGTTAGTGCAATGGGTAATGCACAAGCTTGTGGGCGATGGATTCACGCCCGTCGTTCCGCCGGTGTTGGTCCGAGAACAAGCCATGATCGAAGCTGGCTTTTTCCCAACGGACCGCTCGCAGGTCTACGAGGTCGATGGTGGCGATCTGTTCTTGGTCGGTACTGCCGAGGTGCCGCTTTCCTTGTTGCACCGCGACGAAATACTCAGCGCAGAGTCCCTCCCGATCCGCTACGCAGGTTTCTCGTCTTGTTTCAGACGCGAAGCTGGCACCGCCGGCAAGGACACCACAGGAATATTTCGCGTGCATCAGTTCGACAAGGTCGAGATGTTTGTCTTCGTCGAACCGTCAAAGTCCTGGGAAGAGCACGAGCGAATGCTCGCCATAGAGGAGTCGATAATTGGTGGTTTAGGCCTGCCGTACAGGGTCGTCAACATCGCAGCAGGCGATCTCGGTAACCCCGCCGCAAAAAAATACGACATAGAAGTTTGGCTGCCATCCGAAGGTCGCTACCGCGAACTCACCTCTTGTTCTAACTACCTCGACTATTCGGCACGGCGTCTCAAGACCCGGTTCAAGTCAGAGACCGGCAACCAGTTAGTTCACTCACTCAACGGCACTGCCTGCGCGATCCAACGGACACTCACGTTCTTGTTCGAGCATTACCAAGATGTCGATGGCGCCTTCACCGTCCCAGAGGTCTTAGTTCCTTACTGCGGTTTCAGCAAGGTCGCGTCACGCCTTTAGGCTCGCCTGAGTTGCTCAGAGGGATGGCACCGACGTCACTGACGCAAGGTTTCTGCGGGCGGCGTACGCGCAGCTCGCAATGATGGACCAAAGCCAGCAACGGCACCCGTGGCGACGCCGATAAGTGGCGCTACTGCAACGATGCGAAGGTCCATAGTCGCTGTCCATGTCCGTGCGATCGACGCGCCACTAGTAGCTAGAACGCCGATCGTGGTCCCGAGGACTCCGGCGACGGCCCCAGTTAACGCAGCTTCAATAGTGATCTGTATGGCGACATGGAGTTTTGTTGCGCCGAGAGCACGACGCAGGCCGATCTCAGACCTCCGCTCGATGACATTCACCAGCGTCGCGTTCGCGATAGCGACGCCGCCGATAATGACTGCAACGATGGCAAGGACAAGGAACAATGACTCGACGTCGCCCTCGATCGAGTTCCTCAGTGTTGCCGGGTCGGGTGGAACGAGGGCACGGAGTCGGGCCGGGTCTTGTGGGCGCAGCGCTACAGGTGCCTGTGTGCCAATGAGCTGCGCAGCGCCTGCATCAGCGTCGATGAGAACTTCTCTCTCGACAGTAGATGTGTCGAAGTTCTTGGCCGCAGTTGATTCTGGAATGATTACCGAAAGTAAGAGTTCAGGGTCGCGGTCAACGTCGTCAAGACGACCCATGACTGCGTATGCAGTATCGCCGAGGAAGATAAAAGTCTGTCCATCAAAGCGAGTGATGCCTAACTGTTCCGCTGCCACGCGACCGACCACGACTACTCGTTCACTGCGCGATTGGTGGAAATCGTTAAATAGCATGCCCATTCCGAGTGTCGGGTGAGTTGCTTTTATGGCGCCGGGTGTCGCAGCAATCACCGGTATGGTCTCCGCTGCTTGAGATCGACGAACGATCGTGCTTCGTGGGCTTGTCGTTGATGACGAGGGAACCTCGTAGAACAAGCCAGCGTGGCGCACGCCATTGAGCGCCTCGAGCCGCTGGTCGGTATCAGATGGAAATGGGTTCTCATTATTGAGCGCGGCGTCTTGGACGCGAACCTCGGTCGCTTTGAGTGCGTCGAATCGCGAAGAAACTTGTGCGCGCGCCGTTGCCCCAATTCCGGTTGTTGCCACGAACGCGCCCACGCCTAAGACAGTGCCTAGCGCAGTCAATAATGCGCGGGTCGGACGTCGAGCGACTACTGCAGCAGCTTCACGAATGGCATCAGTTGGTTTGAACTCAGACTTGGACTGCACTGTCATGCACTTACTCTCGTGGAACTTCTGTCACCGTTCCGTCGCTTATCGAGAGGCGACGCGACGCGCGGCGAGCGATTGCAACGTCATGGGTAATCATGACAATCGTGAGTCCACGAGCATGTAGTCCGTCGAGTAGCCCGAGAATCTGCGATGTCGTGGCCTTGTCGAGGTTCCCTGTCGGTTCATCGCACAAGATGAGCGCTGGCTCACGAACGAGCGAGCGAGCGATAGCGACCCGCTGCTTTTCGCCGCCCGATAGGACGGCGCACGGAGCGTTGATTCGCGACGACAAGCCAACATCCTCGATTACGGCGAGCGCGCGTTTCTTTCTGTCGGAGCGGCCGACTCCCTGATAGAGGAGACCTAACTCAACGTTGTCGAGTACAGAGCGATAGCCGAGAAGGTGGAACGCTTGGAAGACGAATCCGATGCGGAAAGCTCTGACAGACGACCGTTGCCGATCAGTCATGACTGCTGTGTCAATGCCATCTAGGAAATATCGCCCACTCGTAGGTGCATCAAGAAGTCCGAGCAGCGACAATAACGTTGTCTTGCCTGAACCAGACATACCTGTGACCGCTACAAACTCGCCTCGGCGGATCTCGAAGTCACATGGTTGAAGAGCAGCGACTGGTGGCGGACCGACAAATGTTCGAGATAGTCCCTCGACCCGTGCCACGATCTGCTGGTCTGTCGCCACGGAATCCTCAGCGACCAACAACGACACGATCACCTTCTTCGATTCGGTCAGGCGGGATAGCAGTGATCGCTACGTAGCCGTCCGCTGAAAGACCCGGCGTGACGCGTGCCGAACGCGGGTGATCGGTGACAAGTGCTCCAGGAGCGACGACCGCGACGAAGGCTTTACCGGTGGCGTCGGAGGCGATGGCACTAAGCGGCACCGCAAGAACTGGCGCTGCAGTCGAGGCAGTTGTGATGGTAACTCGGAGGTTTCTGTCGATCGCGTTGAATGGCAGACGCGACCTAGGCGAAGCTGACATGACTCCTACGAGAACCGCCTGCCCTTCGAGCCCCGTCGTCGGAACGTCGGCGATCGATTTCAAAACCCCGGCATAGGAGGCCCCACTAGTTTCATCGAAGAGCTCCACGGGCAGTCCTGTGCTGAGGACGGACTGGAGTTCCGGGTTGAGTTCAACCCTCACGCTTAGGCGACCGACGGCCAATCTCGCAACCGAAGACGAAAATGACGCCGATTCGTCCGCGCTAGCCGTGGATGCTGCACCCAATGGACCTACTGTTGTTGGCGAGCTGAGCACTCGCACGGTATTTCTCGGTACAAAAATTACCTCGCCAAAGGCGACTGAAACGTCGCCTTCGAACTCTGGCTCAACGCTGTAGCCAGCACGCTCGAACATGTTTTTGACGCATTCGCTTGTTCGAGCTTCGAACAAGCCGTCGGTATTGATCGCACAGCCGAGGCGCCTTAGGGCGAGTTGGAGTTGTTGTACATCGACACCTTGGGTTCCCGCGCTCATCGAACGAAAGGCCGGAACCTCTCCGACCAAAACGAAGATTGGGCGGGCGGAGACTTCAACCAAAACCTGACCTTCTAAAACCTGGTCGCCGGGACGAAGCCCTAGTTTCGTAATCACCGGACTCCCGGTGACCGACGATGGCGCGCCAACTTCGATCATGGCGTCGGGTCTAAGAGTGCCGCGTGCGATGATTGTCTGCGACATGACACGACGCTCCACCGGTGCAGTTACCCATGATGCGATTGGCGGTTTCGACTTAGCGGCTGCTTGGCCCGGAGTCTGAGCATGACGCGCTGCTACCCAACTGCCGGTAGTTGAGATTGCGAGTACCGCGGTGAGGACAATTACGTGGCGAGTTTTCATGGGCCTTCTGGTCGCTTGCCAGTATCAGCTAGGAGGCGCAACAGTCGACTCGCTAGAAACGGGTGGCACTGAACCAGGAGGAGTGAGTGCGTCCATTCCTTCGGCGTTCAGCTTCGTTGTCAGCATCGCGACCTCATTCATGGCTTTATCTTCGAGGTCCATAAGTTCTTTTATCGCCTCGGCGTTGAGTTCGGCCCAGCTTGCATATGCCGCGGCTTCGAACTTGGAACGGGATTCTGTGAGCTTGGCGATCTTGTCGCATTCGTAATCTGCCTTACGAACAGCAATCTCCTCGTCTGAGACATCGGAGTCGGATCCGAACTGTTGTTGAGCGGCTTCTGGCGACGCAAAGTCGTGGCCGCGCTCTTGCATGCACTTGCTCCACTCGGCCATCCCTGCTCGCCCGTCGGAAGTCGCTTCATAGCCAGCCATCGCGCGGTCGACGTCCGGAATCATCGCGTCGAGCCGTGTTGCTATTGCCAGCGATACCGGCGTGTCGTCTATGAAAGCCGACGCGAGATCGGCACACCCGCTTCCAGCCTCGAAGAACTCGGGTGGTTGCGAGTCATTGTCCGAGGTGTCTGGTTCTGGTTCGGGACGCTCGTGATACCCGTAGGAGAGCCAGTCAGCGTTCAAGGGGTTGAGGATGCTGTAAATGTCGTCACTGTCGATGTAGACGACTGGGACATAGCGAAAGCCTTTATCGGCCATGCAAACAGCAATGCCGTTTTGCCAAAGACGATATTCGGCAGATGATAGATCGGTTGTCGACGCCCACGGTGCGCCGTAGCGCCATTCGCCACCGATCGGCCAAGCATTGACAACGCGGCCTATGGATTCTCGATCCGCTGATGCCTGCTTCGGTTCCTTACCCGTGGAACATGCCGAGAGCGCACAAAGCGCGAGAAGTGTGCCGGCGACGCGGTTCCGAGACAGTTTTGCTTGGATTTCTTGGAACTTCGATGACTTCAATTCTGGATTCACGGTCGGCACCTTCAACACTTTTGCTTGCTAGTCCGGTAGCGAAGCGACTTACCTGTTGCGGTACCCGCTGTGACCCAGATCAAACGCTTGGTGATCCAACCGATCGGATCCTTGTAGTCAGCTGTGGCGTATCGGCACATGTACCGATACGACATCGAGTTCAACCGGTACCAACCCCATTGGTCTGCGACTACAAGTTCTTCGAGGCACGGAACCAGAATTCCGCAGTATTCTGTGACGTAGTAGTTGTTCTTAAGGTCCGGGTCGGATTTTTCGAAACGGTAACCGTCATAGTTCGAGTTCTCAGTCGGGTCGTGACTGAAGATCCATACCGTGCAACCAGTGTCCTTGTTCCTGCAGTCACCAGGCTCCGCTACGGCAACGTCGGTCTGTACTGCAGTGAGTGCGACGGCTAAGCCACAAATGAGCGCCACACATCTTGTTGCACGAGATCTAGATACAAACATCAACGTCCTCCACATGATCCGAATACTGAGTTATCCGCTGTGGGGCGGGCGGTATGTCGATGACCTGATAGATACTTTATCTATACACCGCGGGGATTGCAAACGGCATCGAGTCACTCAACGGCACTGCCTGCGCGATCCAACGGACGCTCACGTTCTTGTTCGAGCATTACCAAGATGAAGGTGGCGCGTTCACCGTCCCAGAGGTCTTAGTTCCTTACTGCGGTTTCAGCAAGGTCGAGTCTCGCCTTTAGGCTCGCCTGAGTTGCTCGGAGGGATGGCAGAGCGGACGAATGCACCGGTCTTGAAAACCGGCGTGGCGAGAGCCACCGTGGGTTCGAATCCCACTCCCTCCGCCAATTTCTTGGGGTCGAGAACGCGCACATCACACCTGGTCCCGCGGCGTCACGAACCTAGGGAAGCCCACCCAGCTTCGAGCTCAGCTAGATCGGCGGGGATGACGAATTCGGTGGGCAGGTTGGGACCCCAAGTGTTGATCGTGTGCTCAAGGCTCATCGGTGTGCGGCCGTGTTGTTGCCATGCGACATCGTCCGTGATGCGGTCGAGGTCCGAGTAGAGCTCGAGGAACGCTCCAGCTGGGTCGCGCAGGTACCAGTAGAAGTTGGAGCCGGCGAAGTGCCGTCCGAGACCCCACGCGTGGCTGCTCGGGTCGCGTCGGTAGAGCGCGGTTGCGGTGTGGCCGACATGGTCGAGGTCGTCGCATTCCCATGAGTAGTGCTGCAGTATTGGTACATGCGAGTGCACGAGACCGATGTTGTGGTGATCGGTGGAGCAGCGAAGGAAGTGGATGACCCCGTCGACCTCGTCACTCACTTTGCAGCCAATACCTTCGACGAGGAGGTCACGGGTCGCCCGTAGATCGGGACTTCCCAGAACGAGATGGCCTAGACGCCGTGGCGGGCGCGGTGCGCCGAATACCGCAGGAGCACGCTCGTTCATCCGCACGACCGCCCCCGGCACATTCGGCGTAACAAGATCAACGGGCGAGTTGATCGATTCGGGTTCGGCGACCCGTACCGTGATCTGCACTCGTGTTGCCGCATCGAGCACCGTGACTGACTCCGACTCGCGGGTCGGACGCGCGCCACGCTCTTCGAGTCGTTGCTCGATGGCGTCGAGGTCGCGGTCGTTGTCACAGCCGATGTCGATCGCGACGAGTCGCCGGAACGGAGCTTGGTCGACGATGACGACGGCGCCGCCGTCAGAGCCGGTGTAACCCGATCCCAAATCGCCGGTGAGGCCGAGCTCGGCGTAGTACGCGCCGAGGCGCGCAGGGTCGGCAACCGCGCAACGGAATCCCAGCAACCGGTGCAGGCTCATGTGGCGAGCGGCCCGGTGCCGACGACGCATGTATTGCGCAGTTCACCAATGACATCAGCGCCCGCGAGGTCGTACCGGAGTGCGACATCGTTCGGATCGGCAAACGCGGCGCGGCCGTCGATGTTGACAAGTCGAAACATGAGCCGCCGGCCTACGGGCTGTCGATGATGTCGGCGTGCCACGGCATCGAGGTACTCGTCCAGTGGGTGAGCGACGAATTGATGTCGGACTCGTTGTGCACATGTCGCGGTGGAGTCTCGAACGTCGCGTATGGAGTCAGGCGCAATACGACACGTTGTTCGTCCTTCGCTCCCTGCGCCACGAGCGGGCGGATCGATTCGTCGAGTGGGTTGCCGGCCATCACTCCCGCGATCGCCATCATGAGATCGACGGTACGTTCCTCGTCTGTGTCGATCTCCGCATGGCAATACACCTGGAGATACGTCGGGGGCCACTGCTCGTCTAGCACGCACAACGAGACCTTCGGGTCGCGGACGATCGCCCGAGCCTTCGCACGTTCGCTCATCGTCGAGACCAGAATCGTGTCGTTCGTGTCAACCACGTAGTACACGATCGACATGGCGGGGCCGTCGGCGATGCGGTTGTAACCAAAGATCGCCGTGCGATGCTCACGGACGAACGCTCGGCGTTCCTCGGGTGTCATAGCTACTCCTTCATCGTGGCGCGGATCAATAGGTCTACGACGAGATCGGCGTGGGCCGCCACGAACTCGGGTGCGAACGGATCTACGCCCGTCAACCGCTGACATTCGGGAGCCATCACGAAAACGGTGGCCCCGGCTCCGGTCAACAGGTAGTACAGGTGAGCGGGTGCGACCGGCATCACCTCACCGCGTGCGGCGAGACGATCGAACATTGCGACTGCGTTCTCGTAAAGAGGCCGTACGTGAGTCTCGACTAGCCAATCGAGACGACCGCTAGCAAGTTTGCTTTCCTGCATAATGATCCTGTGCAGTTGCGGGTTCGTCGCAGAGAACTCAACGAAGTGACGCACCATCAGCTTCGCGACGGTGACCTCATCGACGCCACGCAAACCAGCTAGGCGGCGCTGCATCGAAGTGCGGAATCGCTCGAACAGATCGTCGACCGCGGCGCGCCACAATTCTTCCTTGCCGGCGAAGTGGTAATTGAGCAGCGGCTGGGTCACACCAGCCACCTCGGCGATCCTCCGGGTCGACGCCCCGTCGAAGCTGCATTCCGAGAACAGCTCCAACGCCGCGTCGAGAATCGCACGGCGGCTCTCGATCCTGGCAGGTCGCGGCGCAACTGAAGGCACGACAGTTACCTTATCGTTCGATCAGTCAGATTACAATCCACTGAGCGAACGATCAGTAATAGTCCGACGACGAACGCCCCCAGCGAGTGCTCGCCGACGTCTAGCCGGGACGGAGCGAAGCGATTGTCACGGTCGGCCTCAGTTCGCGCGCGCACTGCACAGGTCGAGCGCTGCACTATTGCCCTATTTGCCCGAATCATCGATAATGATTCTCACTAGCTGAGTGCCTGACCTGGGATTTCAGGGTTCGAAAGAGATCTCACAAGGCCCGCCAATTTCTTGTCACTCACTAGAGGGCTAGCTACGGTCGCTAATTTGACTTCGTGGACTTGACGAGCGAGATCGGTCAGATCGCGCACATAGTTCCTCTAGCTAGCTCGTCGCCCACGAAATCAGTACTGATCCGACGCGGTTTCGCTGTTGGCGCTGCGCTGATCGTGCTGCTCGGGTTGCTTATTCGGCTAAGTGCAGTCGGCGCGGCACTGCCTTATGTCGGTCACCCCGACGAACCGCGGAACTTGCGGAACGTTCAGGCGATGGTTCTCAATGCTGACGCCAACCCCCATGCGTTTAGGTATCCGTCGCTTTGGTATTACATCCAGGCTCCAGGTCAGCTAGGGCTGAAGCTCTACCGAGACGCCGTATTGGAAGGTGACTCAAAGCAGCGTCGACTTGGACGTGTGGTCGAGCAGTCAGCGGCTAACGCAATCGCATCTGACGAAACCTCGATCGAGATCGCTCGGCTCATCAACGTCTTTATCGGTGTCGCTGTGCTCATGGCGGGAATGTTGCTCGCTTGGCGCCTTAGTCGCAACAGGTACGCAGTTCTATTGACCGGAATTATTCTGGCGTTGAATCCGATCCTGCTCCGAAACTCGTCGCTTGCGACACCGGACATGCTTGCTGCGCTAATGACTACACTGGCGGTCCTCTTGATCCTCCCGGTTGTGACCAAGGCGGGCATGCGGCAGTAGGCGCTAGCGGGTATCGGCATAGGACTCGCTGCGGCATCTAAGTACAACTGTGGAATAGTGGCTGCTGGCTTGGTGGCCGCACACGTCAGCGCCTCATATCGCTCGGACGTTAGAAGAAGGACGATGTTGCTAGGGGTTGCTTTCGTCGCCGCATTGGGCGCATTCGTCGTTGCTATGCCATACAGCGTTTTGGACTTCGGGGCGTTTTGGGATGGCATGACTGCAGAGGTTCGTCATTACAGCAGCGGCCATGCTGGATTCGAGGGTCTGAGCGCCATTGCGAACATGGATTGGCTGATGAAGTCTCTGGGACCGTTGTTCCTCGCAAGCCTTTTGCTGAGTTCCGCCGCTATCCGCTCGGCCAAAGCCATAGTGATGGTCGCGATCACCCTTTCGTATCTAGTCATGATCAACGTGCCAGAGGTCAGGTTCGAACGAAACCTTCTGCCGATAATTCCTAGTGCTGTCGCTATCGCAGCGTCGTTGATCGCAGCGACATTCGCTGCACCGACCTTGTCTAGACGGCGAATCGGTCTGGGCATCGCCTCCGCTGCAGTTCTATTCGCCGTGCTTGTAGGCACAAAGGCAACACGGGAACTAACGACCGACTCGCGGGCTAGAGCGCGAGAGTGGATAGACGAGAATGTTAACGAAGGCTCGCGCGTGCTTGTTGAGTCGTACTCGCCGTACGTCGATCCTGATCGATTCCAAGTGCGAACAGAGAGATACGCGCTCGCGCATCCGGAACTTTTGCAGGCGACAGTCACAAATGTGGGCATAGTCACCGCAGCAGGCTCTGAACGCAACATCGAGCAACTTCGCGACGACGGGCGAGCCACGGGGTCGCTCGAGGAACTACGGCGAGTTGCATGTAGCAGCACGTCCTTCAACAGCGGGTCGAAATTGATCACCATTTTCTTCCTTAACTGTCCCGCTGCCGCCAACGAAATGGGGATCAATGTGCGAGCACCAATCTCAGCCTCTACATTCGACTTCGTCGCTAAGTTGGCGTTGTGAATTTGGCCGGCGAGATCGAGCGGATCACGTCCTTGGTGCCTGGTGCTTCGTATGGAGACCCCAATGTTGCATTGGTTGGCTCGGGATCCTTCGCGTCGGCGTTCAACGTCGACAAGGCAGCGTTTACAGCAGCGGCTCTCGCGAACCTCGCGTTCGGAGTAACCGAGGTCGACCGCGCGCGCGTTGTGGCGTTATTTAGCTGTGCTGTCGAACTTGATGGCAAGCCCGTGCCAGCTTGGGCTGACCTATCTGGCTACTACACAACATCCGACGGTGGAACGATGCAACTGCATTGCAACTTTCCCCACCACGCCGCTGGCGTTGTCGCTCGACTTGGTTGCGAGCCGACGAAGCAAGCCGTGCAGGCGGCGATACTCAAATTCGATGCCGATCAACTCGAATCTGAACTAATCGCCGACGGCATGATCGCCGCGAAATTACGCACCTTCGACGAATGGCAATCCCATCCGCACGCCATCGCGACTACCGACCTGCCGTTGATCTCGGTTGAACGACTCGGCGATGCGCCGCCACGAAATGCCGGGCGTCGATTGCGTGTACTCGACTGTTCGCGAGTGTTGGCCGGACCGGTTGCGGGGATGACTTTCTCGGCGCATGGTGCCGATGTGTTGCTCGTTGGGTCTCCGAACCTGCCTTCGGTTGAAATCGGCGTGCTCGCTACGGGCTTTGGGAAACGCAATTCGTTCGTTGATCTCGAAACCGAAGTGGGCCGCAGTGACTTCACGCGACTTTTGGAGTCAAGCGATGTATGGATTGACTCATACCGACCGGGGGCGTTCGCTGACCGCGGATTCGGCGGCGACCACTACCCGCCAGGGTCCGTCAGCGTCGAGTTGAGCGCATTCGATTGGGATGGGCCTTGGGCAGGGCGGCGTGGCTTCGACTCGATAGTGCAGACAACGACAGGAATCGTCGAAGCTGGTTCGCGCATGAGTGGCATCAAGTCAGCTGTGCCGTTGCCAGTGCAGGCACTCGACTTTTGTACTGGACTCCTGGCAGCGTTCGCGGCGCGACGATTAGTCGCACACCAAGCTGAACACGGCGGTACCTGGCGCGCACGACTATCACTGTTATGCACCCGTAATTGGTTGGTTTCGTTAGGGGAGCCGAAACCGTTCGTGCCAGCGAAGTTAGAAGTAGCAGAAGCCGCGCGTCACACGGTTGCCTCGCCGTTCGGTCAGGTCACGGCAGCAAGACCAATAGGCGGGGAATGGACTAGCGGTCCACAGCATCTCGGTTCATCGCCACCAGAATGGCTCGAATGAGAACCCAGCCGAACGGGGCCTGCTGTGCGTTTGCATGAACGAAATCGTGACTTTGCTTGGAGTGCGGCACCAGCGCCGTACCGGAGACTCTCAGATGAACAGGTCTCGCAGTACAACGCAGACGGCTACTTCGTTTTTAGGCAAGCGTTCACTTCATCTGAGATCGCTACGGTTCGCGACGCGATCGACCCACTCGAAGCAGAGTTTGAACAAATGCTTCGTGATCGGTTCGACGGTCAGATATTCATCGCTAAGGCCGACGCGATCACATTCACTACCCATCTCGTCACCCGTTCTGCTGCACTCAAAGAATTCAGCAAGCATCAAGTACTCCGTGACATCTGCCACGACACGATGGGTTCGAACGCGCGTCTTTACTGGGATCAGGCTGTCTACAAGAAAGCTCACAATCCTGATGAGTTCCCGTGGCATCAAGACAACGGCTACACGTTTGTTGAACCTCAGCAATATCTGACCTGTTGGATACCGCTCACGGATGCGACCCTCGATAATGGTTGCCCGTGGGTAGTGCCAGGCGTACACCGTTCGGGGACCTTGCATCACGAGGTCACGCCAATTGGCCTTGCGTGCTTCGAGAATCCGGTAGATCCTGTATCCATACCCGTCGAAGTCGGCGACATTGCAGTGTTCTCATCTCTCACTCCGCATCGCACTGGTCCGAATCGCACAGGAGATACGCGCAAGTCGTACATATTGCAGTACGCGCTTGACGGCGCAACGATGTATCCGCTTGGCGACGAGCCACAACTCGCCAATAATCCAGACCGGCAGTATCTCGTTAGCGAAGAGTGATGCCGCCGCGCGGACGCGGTCCTAGATTGCAGCGGTGAGTGAACGGCGTAAGCGAACGGCAACGTCGAACTTCGGAGCAGGCAAACGCGAAAGCCACGATGCCTCGGGCTTCTACTCGCGGTTCACGCCTCCATTTCTGAGCAACGATGACACTGTTGCCGCACCACAAGTCATAGACCAATTAATCGTCGGCGATGCCCGCAACATGGCAGAGATCGCCGACAATTCGGTTGCATTGGTCGTGACTTCGCCGCCTTACTTCGCTGGCAAGTCATATGAAGAGTCGCTAGGCGAAGGTGGAGTGCCTGCCAACTACATCGAGTATCTAGAGATGCTTGAAGGCGTTTTTACAGAGTGCGTCAGGGTGCTTGAACCTGGTGGACGCATCGCTGTGAACGTCGCGAATCTTGGGCGCAAGCCTTACCGCTCACTGTCTGCCGATGTGATCACAATTCTGCAAGACAAGCTTCGACTCTTGTTGCGTGGCGAGGTCGTATGGGTGAAGTCACGCGCCTCGTCTGGTAATTGCGCGTGGGGTTCATTTCAACGGCCAACAAACCCGACACTGCGAGACCTCACGGAGCGAGTCATCATCGCTAGCAAAGGTCGGTTCGATCGGGCTATAGATGCCAAGACGCGCGGTGCTACCCAACTGCCGAGTGCGTCGTCTCTGACCCGCGACGAGTTCATGGAGGCCACGCTCGATGTCTGGGAGATCGCGCCAGAGAGTGCCCGCAGAGTCGGCCACCCGGCACCGTTTCCGGTCGAACTTCCTGAACGGCTCATACATCTATATACATATGTCGGCGATGTTGTGCTCGACCCATTCATGGGTTCGGGTTCGACAGCCGTTGCTGCAGTACGGACTCATCGGCATTACCTCGGCTACGACCTAGATGCTGAGTTTGCGAATCTCGCGAGAGAGCGCATCGCAGGTGAGACCACGGTCGCGCGAATGTTTGAGATGCCTGCTGGGGCATCGAAGTCAGGGCACGTCAATCATGCGGCAGCTGTCGAGGAAATTGGCGCAACCATTGGAGATGTCGCGAAGGCGACGCTGATCGAAGCTGGATTCACGAACCTCATCGAAGACTTCAAGGTCGGTGGCGGCATCAAAGTTGCTTACTGCGCTACAGATCCCAATGGCGCTCGCTGGCTGTTCGAGATTGCTGGAGGATTCACGGCATTGCGCCCAGGCTTGGGCCGCGGTGAAACGATGTGGCGCACGATTGCGCGTTCTGCAGTCGCCCACGAAGTAGCACCCGAGATTCCACTTGTGGTTCTGACCGTCGGAGACATTTCAGGGCCTGCGCTAGCTCCGCTACGAACCGTGGTAGGCAAAGACAAACCGATTCATGCTGTGGTCGACCTTTATGGCGGGCCGAGCGCGCTCCTCTCAGCACTGGATATATAGAAGGACGAAGTGAAGAAGTCTCCCAAGCGGCGCGGTTGGATCTGGCGACTCGTCGGATACATGGCACCGCACAAGAACCATGCGTTCGTGGCGTTCGGCGTAGCTGTCGCTGGCACAGCCATCGCATCGTTCGCACCGCTAGTTCAGAAGACAATTATCGACGATGTCATCACGGCTAAGACTGCATCGCTCACGCCGTGGCTACTCGTTCTCGTTGGATTCGGTCTTTTACGTTTTCGGCTGGCATTCGTACGGCGCTTACGCGGTGGGCGAATAGCGCTTGATGTTCAACACGATCTACGTACCGCGATATTTCGTCAACTTCAACGCCTTGATTTTGCGAAACACGATGAACTCCAAACGGGTCAGCTTGTTTCTAGAGCCAACTCGGATATTACCCTGATACAGGGGCTGTTGCAGTTCCTGCCCATTGGTGTCGGCAACGTTCTCATGTTCTTTATTTCAACCGTGATCATGCTGTGGCTCTCACCACTATTGACGCTTGTCTTTTTGTGTGTTGGTCCTGCGGTCCTTGCTGTGTCGTTGCGATTGCGTACATCAGTGTTCCCCGCAAGTTGGGTATCGCAACAGCGAGCAGGCGAGGTCGCTGGCGTTGTGGAAGAGTCCGTCACCGGTGTACGGGTAGTTAAAGGATTCGGGCAAGAGCAACAACAACTCGATGCACTTATTGATTCGAGTAGACGGCTCTATGGCGCAAAGGTTCGCCTCGTCGATTATCAGGCGCGGCTCGCACCGACATTGCAAATGATTCCTGTGCTCGGCCAAGTAGCGGTTCTGTCTCTTGGCGGTTGGCTCACGATCCACGGCAGGCTCTCGCTCGGGTCCTTTCTCGCGTTCTCCACATACATGCTTCGACTAGTTCCGGCAGTGCGCATGATGGCAGCCATATTGACCGTCGGTCAGCTCGCACGATCTGGCGCTGAACGAATCTTTGATCTGCTCGATTCAACTCCGCTTGTCCAAGATTCTGAGGACGCAATCGAATTGCCAGATGGCGACCGGGGTATCGAGTTTGAAAATATCGACTTCGGATATATGAGTACAGAACCAGTGCTCTCCAACTTCAACCTGACGATCTCCTCTGGCGAAATCGTTGCACTAGTCGGAGGCTCCGGCTCTGGCAAATCAACAGTCGCAGTGTTGTTGCCACGTTTTTACGACGTCCAATCTGGCGCGGTGCGAGTTGGTGGAACAGATGTTCGCGACCTTTCGCTCAAATCTCTTAGGTCGGCTATCGGTGTTGTGTTCGAGGACAGTTTCTTGTTCTCAGACACCGTGCGAAGCAACATCGCGTTCGGCAAACCAGATGCAACACTCGAAAATGTAATCGCTGCAGCAAAAATGGCCGAGGCCCATGAGTTCATTACCGGTCTCATCGACGGTTACGAGACAGTGGTCGGAGAACTTGGTCTCACGCTTTCCGGCGGACAACGCCAAAGGATTGCGCTTGCTCGTGCGCTCATCTCTGACCCGCAACTTCTCGTGCTCGATGACGCGACAAGCTCCATCGACGTGCTTGTCGAAGAAGAAATTCACGCAACACTCCAACGCCTGCTGCCCGGTCGCACCACAATTCTGATTGCTCACCGCAGATCAACGCTTGATCTAGCTGACCGCATTGTGGTCATCGACGAAGGCCATGTCGTTGACGCCGGAACGTACGACGACCTGATGTCGCGATGCACTTTGTTCCGCAGACTTTTGTCTGGGCCAACAGATGACATCGAGGATCTAGAACGGCCTCTTACTGACGACGATTGGGTTGAAGGCTCACTCACTCTCGACGCTTGGCCAGAACTAACAGATAGCTACGACGGTTCTGAGCTAGTTCCAGCAGCAGCGCAACAGGGCATCGCATTCCGCGTTGGCGGTCCGCCTGCGGGTGGCATGGCCGGTGGTATGGCGATGATGGCAGGCGGACTCGCTCCGACACCTGAACTGATGGCCAAGGTCGCTGCGCTTCGGCCGAGCATCGACCTTCCGGGCGTTGACGAACAAGCAGAGTCCAAACCCAGCCCACACTTTCGATTCCTTTCGTTCATTCGGCCATACCGCCGGGCCATCATGGTCGGCCTCGGCTTGGTTGCACTCGACTCCATGGTTGCTGTCGCTGGCCCGTCTTTGATCCGTTATGGGTTAGACGAGGGAGTACAGAAGCACTCTGAGTCCGCGCTGTTTGCAGCTTCTGGCGTATTCGTACTGATCACGTGTTTCGATTGGCTGATTTTGCGTGCGCAGACCAGGCAGATGGGTCGCTCGTCGGAAAGACTGCTCCACGCGCTACGTGTAAAAGTTTTCGCCCACTTGCAGCGGCTCGGGCTCGACTATTACGAGCGCGAAATGGCCGGCCGAGTCATGACCCGGATGACAACCGACATTGATTCTCTCCAGCAACTTTTGCAGACAGGCCTTGTTAGCGCGCTCGTGAACCTGGTGTCGTTCGTCGGTGTCGGTATCGCTCTTGCGGTGATGAACCCGCGTCTAGCTCTTATGGCCTCGATCGCGCTCGTGCCGCTTGGTATCGCGACGAACATGTTCCGTCGGCGATCTGCCGCAGCGTATGAAGTTGCACGCGAACGAGTCGCAGCGGTGAACGCAAACTTGCAAGAGGGAATCTCTGGGGTTCGTGTGTCGCAAGCGTTTGCCCAAGAAGGCCGCAGCACACTCGAGTTTGAATCGGTTTCACGCGGCTATCTAGATGCACGCCTTGGCGCCCAAAGGCTCGTTGCGTTGTATTTCCCGTTTGTTGAGTTCTTGGCTGAACTCTCCGCAGCGCTCGTTATCGGAGTGGCCTCGGTGATGATTACGAATAACTCGCTTTCCGTTGCCGAACTGATTGCTTTTCTCTTGTATCTAGACCTTTTCTTCTCGCCGATTCAACAACTTTCCCAAGTTTTCGATAGCTACCAACAGGCCCGCGTATCGCTCGGGCGAATCGCGGATTTGCTCTCGACGGAATCGAATGTCCCTGAAGCGCTGCCCGAAGTAGCGAACAAACCAGCGAGCCTCAGAGGAGAGATCGAGTTCGTTGACACTCGGTTCCGTTACATCAACACAGTGGATGACGCTTTGCGACAGACAAGCTTCATTATCAACTCCGGCGAGCGTATTGCTCTTGTTGGTCAAACGGGCGCTGGCAAGTCAACGATCCTCAAACTCATAGCGCGTTTCTACGACGTCAGCGAAGGAGCGGTACTCATAGATGGCGTCGATGTGCGTGACTACGAGCAGACAGCTTTCCACTCTCATCTAGGCATCGTTCCGCAGGAACCTTTCATGTTTGCTGGCACGATCCGCGACAACATCGCATACGGCCGTCGCGACGCTTCGGATGCAGAGGTCGAGGCAGCAGCACGCGCTGTAGGGGCGCACGACTTTGTCGCACGCATGGCCCACGGCTATTACACGCCAGTTAGCGAGCGCGGCAGGTCACTGTCGTCTGGCCAACGTCAGCTAATTGCGTTGGCGCGAGCACTACTCGTTGATCCCGCGATCTTGTTGCTCGATGAGGCGACGTCGAACCTGGACCTCGCGACCGAAGCCACGGTGACCGCAGCAATGGATGTCGCGGCACGGGGACGTACGACAATTCTGGTAGCGCACCGACTGCAAACTGCGCAGAGTTCGGACCGCATACTTGTTGTCGGCGACGGTCGAATTGTTGAGCAGGGAACCCACCAAGAACTGCTCACACTTGGGGCTGAGTACGCAGATCTATGGAGCGCTAGCAATCAGGCGAGCGCATAGATAGCCGAGGGCGCCACCAAGAAATTGCATACCTATAAACATCGGAGTGTCGCCCGGGTTGATGCCACTAAAGCTGTCTGTGATCGAACGCCCGATGGTGACGGCGGGGTTGGCGAAAGATGTGCTCGACGTAAAGAAATATGCCGCGCCTATGTATAAGGCCACGCACGCGGGGATCATGGACTGTCTCGAAGTGCGCACGAGCAACGTGATCACGAATAGCAGTCCGAACGTGGCCACAACCTCGCTGAACAAGATCGCGCCCGATTGACGATCTGTTGCGGAGGTCCCGGTCAGGTGTAACTCGAACATCGCGTTAGCTGTCATCGCCCCTGTAAGCCCGCCAGCCACCTGCGCCGCCACGTAGCTCAGTCCAACACGCCAGCCGAGAGTTCGCTCGAACAATCCGACTGCTGTGACGACCGGATTGAAGTGCGCGCCCGAGATAGTCATGAACAGCGTGATCAATACGAACAAGGCGCAGACTGTTGCCCAAGTATTGGCCAACAAAACGACACCGAGATCTGAAGACAGTCGCGCGCCCATAATCCCCGAGCCAACAACTACACAGACCAATGCGCCCGTGCCCAAAAACTCTGCCGCAGCTCTCTGCGCTAACGGCGCACTTTTTGTCTCAACCACAGCAGACAGAACCAGCTTGGGCGCTCGGTGCAGGTTCGAGGTTCGCAGCAGTCGGCACGCAACAACTGCTAGTTGAGGCTGGCGTTACGACTTCTGGTTGGGTGTCGGAATGAACTACGTAGATCTCCCACTTCTCGTTGTCTGGGCCAGAGGTCCAGACCTTGTCTTGGAGCGCGAAACAACAGTCGGTCTGTTCTTGAACCTCTGTTGGAAGTTCTGCTGCTTGCAGGCGGGCGGTGGCCGACACGACTTCGTCGGTGGAACCGACCTCTACTCCTAAGTGGTTTACTGAGCCACCGACAGCATCTGGGTTTTCGAATAGCACGAGCTTGAGCGGCGGGTCAGCAATCGCGAAGTTTGCGTACCCGGGCTGACGCTTCTGTGGCGCTGTGCCGAAGAGCTTCGTGTAAAAATTGACGGCAGAATCAATGTTGGTGACGTTCAGGGCGAGTTGTAGACGTGACATAAGTCCTCCTCGTATATATTGATGACAATCGATATAGTAGTGCGAACTTCGAAACAAGTCAATATTGATATCCATCAATGTTTTGGAACAAGGAGCGCCATGAGCAGACTTGCGACGAAACAGGGTTGTTGTGTACCGATAGTCGAAGCGCCAATGCGCGACGCAGATGCCGAAGTGATCGCTAACGCGTTTTCGGCAATTGCCGACCCTGTGCGGTTGCAACTACTTGCGCTCATTGCAGCAGCAGATGGCGGCGAGGCATGTGCATGCAATCTTGTTGGTCCTGTCAACAAAAGCCAACCAACGGTTAGTCACCATCTAAAAGTGTTGTTCGAAGCCGGTCTAATCACGAGAGAAAAGCGCGGTACGTGGATGTGGTATTCAGTAGTAAATGAACGCCTCGAAGAACTTCGCGCGGTACTAGCCACAAAAGGGAACAAGCGATGATGCCAGAGGGCGAGCCAGGCCGCACTTGGTGGAAACACGGAACGCTGTATCAGATCTACCCACGTTCGTATCAGGACTCGAACGGCGACGGTGTCGGTGATCTGCGTGGCATCATCAATCGCCTCGATCACCTGCAGAACCTCGGCGTCGATGGCATCTGGCTCGACCCGATAACCGTGTCTCCCAACGACGACTGGGGCTACGACGTCTCTGACTACTGCGATGTCGATCCTGCGCTAGGCACACTCGCTGACGCGGAAGAACTCGTGACTGAGGCAGCCAAGCGCGGGATCAGAATCATTCTCGACCTTGTGCCGAATCATTCATCAGATCAGCACCCGTGGTTCAAGGAAGCGATCAGTTCGCGCGACTCGGCCAAGAGAGACTGGTATGTCTGGGCAGACCCGAAACCAGATGGTTCACCTCCGAACAACTGGCGCAACATTTTTGATCCGCGTAGGCCAGCCTGGACCTTCGATGAAGCGAGCGGGCAGTACTACCTAAATCAGTTCTTGGCTTCACAACCTGATCTCAACTGGTGGAACCCATTAGTACGAGATGCCTTCGACGACATCCTGCGCTTCTGGTTCGACCGTGGCGTTGCCGGTTTCCGCATCGATGTATGCCATGCAGTTGTGAAGGACGCCGAACTTCGCGACAACCCGCCAACTACATCGGATGATCATTGGTATGAGCAGATGCATGGCGTGAAGCAGGTATATAACGCGTCGCGCCCAGAAGTCCACGACGTAATCCGTAGGTGGCGAACGCTCGCAGACTCATACACCCCGAAGCGAATCCTTGTTGGCGAGACGTACGTGCTCGACCCGAATCGGCTCGCAGAATTTTACGGCAACGGCGATGACGAACTCAACCTTGCTTTCAACTTTCATCTAGTTCACGCAGAGTTCAATGCAGCAGAGTTACGTTCGGCCGTCGAGCTTGCAGAGAAACTCTTGCCGGCAAACGCATGGCCGACATGGACTGGAGGCAACCATGACAACCATCGTTGGATGAGCAGGTGGTGTGGCAACGATCCTGCGAAGGCACGAGTCGGCATGGTCATGTTCATGGGTTTGCGCGGTACACCGTTTCTTTACTACGGCGATGAGATCGCGATGCCAGACACAGAGGTTGGCCCAGACCGAATCCTCGACCCAGTAGGCAAGACTCACGGACCGCGTCTCGGTCGCGATAACGAGCGCACGCCAATGCACTGGACTGCCTCGGCTGGTGCTGGATATTCCGAAGCTGGTGTTGAACCATGGTTGCCATACGGCGATTACGCCGCTTGTAATGTCGCAGATCAGACCGCCGACGTTGATTCGATGCTCGAGTTCACGCGTGAGCTAATCGCGTTGCGACGCGCAACACCCGAACTGCAAACCGCTCCATACATAACGCACCCCGCGAGCGATGACCGACTTTGGGCATGGACTCGCGGCTCTCTATTGGTCGCATTGAACATGACCAACGAACAAACGGAGATCGCAGGTACGAATGGCACCTGTCTTCTTCATACGGATCGATCACTCGACGGGATGGCGGTTGACGGTCGCTTGAGTCTCAGCCCCTGGTCTGCAGCGATAATCCAAACCTGAACCCGTTTGCGAAATGCTCAGGCAAGAGGGGTCGCCCGTATACTCCGAGGCTCCGGAGGGCTGACCGAGTGGCCGAAGGTGCTCGCCTGCTAAGCGAGTAGGGGGTGTTAAACCCCCTCGAGGGTTCAAATCCCTCGCCCTCCGCCAATGACAGACCATGTAACCGAACTGACAGCGCTTGGCGCCGCGACCCTCGGCGAGGCTGGCGGTTACGCGATGCGAGCGCGGATCAAAGCCGCCTGGTCGGGCGCCAGGGTGTGCGGTCCGGCATATTGCGCGAAGAACTCAGCGGGCGACAACCTAGCGATCCACCAGGCTGCCGCAATCGCTCCTGTTGGTTCCGTGATAGTTGCATCGGTCGGCGATGTCCCGGAGTTGGGTTACTGGGGCGAGGTTCTCACTACGGCAGCACAAAAGACTGGTGTTGTCGGCTTGGTGATCGACGGTGGCGTGCGTGATGTAGATGCACTGCGCGCCCATAACTTTCCGGCGTTCTCGACAATGATCGCGTTGCGTGGCGCTTCTAAGAACTCTGCTGGCGAAGTTGGTGGAACTGTGACCGTCGGCGATGTCGATGTTCACACTGGCGACTGGATTGTCGGCGATGTCGATGGTGTTGTCGTGATTAGGGCGAACGAACTCGATGATGTACTCGCACGCGGTCGTGCCCGTGCGGCTAAAGAAACAGAGATGTTCACAGCATTGAATAATGGTGCGACAACACTTGAACTGCTCGATCTTGATGAAGCAAAGATCGGGATCGTTGGCTAATTAGCCACAAGGTTTGGTGGAATTTCGCCACGCAACATTGTGGCAACAGACTCACACGCCATAGTGACCATCTTGTGGCGAGTAGCCATAGAGCCTGAACCGATGTGTGGCAGCAGCACAGTGCGAGGCGCGCTCAACAATCTTTCGTGGACGATGGGTTCGTGTTCATATACATCGAGACCCGCACCAAAAATCACGCCTGTATGTAGTGCCTCGGCAAGCGCTGCTTCATCAACGACGGGTCCGCGTGCCGTATTGATAAGCACTGCGTGTGGCTTCATGAGTGCGAGACGGCGCGCGTCTATCAGGTGGGTAGTTGCGGGTGTCAGAGGTGTGTGTAGCGAGACGATGTCAGAGGTAGCGAGAAGTTCGTCGAGGTCGGCTACGTAGCCATCGACTCCCGTGTCGTTACGCGAGTGATGAATCACGCGCATGCCGAACCCGGTAGCGCGCTGCGCGACAGCTTGGCCGATCCTGCCGTAACCAACGATGCCGAGTGTTGCGCCATGTACATCTTGGCCGAGGTATTGATTAATGCCCCACCCACGCCAACGGCCAGAGCGCAGGTCTGCGCCCGCTTCATCAGCCAATCGGCATGCGCTGAGAATCAACAAGAACGCAGTGTCAGCGGTTGTCTCATCGAGGACACCAGGAGTGTTGCTCACGAGAACGCCAAGCGAGCGCGCTGTCTCCGTGTCGATGTTGTTGTAGCCAACAGCGACGTTGGCAACCATTCGGAGTCTGCCTGCGCTACCTACCGTGAGAAGTTTCGCGCCGATCTCGTCGGTGAGAAGCGAGACGATCGCATCGACATTCGGAGCGATGGCTAATAGTTCGTCGGGCGTATAGGGAGAGTCATCGTGCTTCGGGCCGATCAGCGTGTGACCAGCAAGCGCGGCGACACCGTCGCCGGGAAGTTGGCGCGTAATAAGAATTGTGGCCACAGCGAAAATACTCAGTGAGCTGTGTAGTTGATTTCGCCAGCGTCTGGCATGCCTACAGCAAAACAGAAACAGTGGATCGGCGCGTTGTCGCTGATAGGTCTTAGCGAGTGAACAGCGTTCGGTGGTATGTGTACTAGATCGCCCTGGGCTATCTCACTGACTTCGCCCTCGATCTCCATGAGGCCTCGGCCCGCTGTGACGTAATAAAACTCGTGGGTCGGATGGTGGTGTGGGTCGACGAACCCACCGCCAGCTACCTCGAACTCGCTAACCAATTCGAGATGCCCGCCCTTAGTGATCTCGAACATCTCCCGCGGGTTTACTAGCCACCAGACTGGAACTGTTCCGTTGTGTTCGATTATGGGCGAGACATCTTCGATAGAGCGAACGTCCACTGTTACCTCCGTACACTTGTCGTCGTGCCAGCCTACAAAATCAGGATCAGTCTCGATGCTGTGACGCAACGGTCATGGTCGGCGTTTGGGACGATCCCGACTGACGAGGGCGGCGCAGCGTCGCCCCTGGAGTTCCTGTGGGACGACGGCAATGTCAACTTCATTTCTCACTCCCGCGATGAGATCACGTTCACTGATGAAGGACTTGCGATCTGTGAACTACTCAATCGTCACGACACACACACCCAAACACTTATGCCAATGGACTGTGACGGTTTTGTGGTTGTCGCACCAGCCGAGGTCGACTTCAGCAAACCGGAGCACTTCGAGGCGATCCGAGCTTTCGTTCTGCCACACCATTCGGTCGTGCACTTGCGGCGCGGTACTTGGCATTGGGGACCGTATCCAGTGTCTGCGCAGAGCATCCGGCTGTTCAATATTCAAGGGACCGGATACACGAAGGACAATGGCATCGCCTGGCTAGGACGCGATCACGACACACATATAGAGGTAGGGCTGTGAGTGAGTTCGATGGCATGGGCGCATTGGTAACCGGCGCCGGTTCGGGTATAGGAGCGGCCACTGCGCGACTCCTTGCTATGGGTGGCGCGAGAGTCGGAGTGCTTGATCGAGATGCAGATGCCGCGAAGGCGATCGCCGCAGAAGTAGACGGAATCGCGTTCGTTTGCAATGTCGCCGATGGCGACGCGCTCGCAGCGGCCGTCTCTGATGCAGACGCGAAGTTCGGCGGTCTAGCGATCCTCGTAAACAATGCTGGCGTTGGCGATCTTCGCCCACTTCATCTCATGGACGACAAGACTTTCCGCAGGCTCATGGACGTCAACTTCACCGCGGTATTCACAGCGATGCGCGCAGCGGTTCCGCTAATGCTCGGACATGGTCGTGGCGCGATCGTGAATGTCGCAAGCCAATCGGGTCTTGGTCCGACTCGCAACGAGGCCGTCTACTCAGCCGCAAAAGCTGCGACGATCGCACTTACCAAGAGCGGTGCACTTGAGTACGGCCCGAAGATCAGAGTCAATTGTGTGGCTCCAGGATTTATTGAGACTCCACTCACTGCATTGTTTCAATCTGAGCCAGAAACCTTTGAGCCGATCCGAATTGCGATGCCGCTCGGTCGCATGGGCCAGGCTGACGAGGTAGCCGAAGCGATTGCATTCTTGTGCAGCAGGCGCTCGTCGTTCATGACAGGCCAGACGCTCGTAATTGATGGTGGGAATTCACTTCCCCAGGCCGGCACCGACCCAACTCTCTCTGGTTTGTGGAAGCGTTTCTCTAGTTAGCGGTGTCTCCAGGTTTTCTCAGATAGACCCGGTTCCTGCCGAATAGTTGCCGCACAGTTGGAACTCGTCTCCTGCGGAAAGAGGCCGAACGGCCCTGGTGGACAGGACTAAATCCCCGGTCTGAATTACGCGGTGCCGCCGATTAGCCCAGGGTCGGGCAGAAGTCTTCGATCGGGAGGTCAACGTGCACCAAAGTCAGGTCGTTCCTACAGGAATCAGGCGGCATCTCGAAGCCGATGAGATCATCGTCACGAAGACAGATCTGAAGGGCCACATCACGTACGCCAACGATGTGTTCTTGCGAATGTCAGCGGTGGCTGAACGCGATGCTCTCGGCAAGCCCCACAATTTGATTCGCCACCCCGACATGCCGCGCTGTGTGTTTAAGTTGTTGTGGGACACAATCAAATCAGGCAATGAGATTTTCGCGTTTGTGCTGAATCTTGCATGCGATGGCGCTCACTACTGGGTGCTCGCCCATGTCACTCCGAGCGTCGACACAAGCGGAAGAATCGTCGCCTACCACTCGAACCGGCGCCAGCCAGCCGAGACAGCCGTCACGGCGATGGCAGGCATCTATTCCGTGCTGAAAGCCGAAGAGGATCGTCATTCGAGCCCTGTTGATGCAATTGCTGCTGGGTCTGCGTTACTCGAACGGACGTTGGCAGAGGCCGGGATGACATATGACGAGTTCGTGTGGGCACAAATCAGTGGAAGGGTCGCAGCATGAAATTCTTTTCGAGTACCACAAACATCTTCGGAAAATCAGCAAGTGGGTCGGGTACTAAAGCGAATCGCGAAGCAACACAGACTGCGTTCATTGAAGAATTGGTCGGTGTTAGTAAGGCTGTAAGCGCAGGCGATTTCGAAAGGCGCGCTGGTCGAGTCGATGGATTTGATGACTTCCCCGAGATAGTGGAATTGCGCAACAATTACAACCGCATGATCGACCGCACAGATGCATTCATTCGCGAAGCAAGTGCTTCGCTCGACGCATCGAGTAATGAGCGTTACTACCGCCGTTTCCTGCCCGCCGGGATGCTTGGCGCGTTTCGTTCTGGCGCTGTAACAATCAATGAAGCATGTGGATCGTTAGCTGCGGGAGCACAGCGCGTCGAAGCTGTCCGCGACGTGTCGCTCCGGATGGCTGATGATCTCGAGGAAGTAGTACTTGCAATTGCGAGGAACGTCGCGACCGCAGCTACGGAACTCGGTGCTTCCGCAGCTGGCTTGTCGCAATCTGCCAACGGCGCAGTGACAGAAGCTGACTCTGCGCGGGTGACAGTTGGCCAGCTTCAGGCATCGTCGCAAGAGATTGAGCAGGTCGTGACGATCATCAACGAGGTTGCCGCTCGAACGAGACTGCTAGCTCTGAATGCGACTATCGAAGCAGCGCGGGCAGGCGAAGTTGGTAAAGGCTTTGCAGTTGTCGCTGCAGAGGTCAAGCACCTAGCCGACCAGACTTCAGATGCCACAGCGCTAATCGCTAGTCAAGTTGCAACAGTGCAGGGAGCGACTCGCCAGAGCGCCGATGTGATGGATCGAATTGCTGGCACTGTTCGAGAGATGGATGAGATGGTCGACGGCATAAGCGTCGCCGTCGATGGCAATGCCCACCTCGCTAGAACAGAGGCCGAGACAATCCAGGGACTGTCGCAAATGTCTGAAGTGCTCTTGAGCGAGGTTTCGCGCTTTCTCACTCAGATGCGTGAGAACTGACTAGGGTCTTTAGTCCCTAATTTTTGGGACCAAGGTCCCACCAAGTTCGGGCGCGCCCGCCGATTAGCCCATTGGCCGGGCAGCCCTAATCAACTTGGAGGAAAGCGTGGCACGCAGTCAGGTCCTTGCAACAGGAGTTAGGCGTCACCTAGAAGCAGACGAGATAATCGTTACGAAGACAGACCTAAAGGGACATATGACTTACGCAAATGACGTGTTCTTGCGGCTGTCGGCGATCTCCGAGGAGGATGCCATAGGCAAGCCTCACAACGTGATCCGCCATCCCGAAATGCCCCGTTGCATCTTCAAGTTGCTTTGGGACACGATCAAGTCAGGCAACGAGCTGTTCGCATATGTAGTGAACATGGCATGCGATGGCGCCCACTACTGGGTGCTTGCGCACGTCACACCAAGTTTCGACGCTCGCGGATCGATTGTGGGCTACCACTCCAACAGACGCCAACCCGCAGAAAGTGCTGTGAGTGCAATGACACGGCTCTACGCGAAATTGCGGGCCGAAGAGGACCGTCACTCAAGTCCTGTCGAAGCGATCGCCGCAGGGATCGCGTTGCTTGAACGGACGCTGGCTGACGCTGGCATGACATACGACGAATTCGTTTGGGCGCAAATCAATGGAAAGGTCGCAGCATGAAACTTCTCAAGGCGCCAAAAGACATCTTGAAGCGATCAGACCGGCCGCAGAGCCGTAATACAAGCCACGAGGCTACAAAAGACGACTTCATCAAAGAGCTCCTTGCTGTGACGAAGGGTCTGCGCGCAGGAGACTTCGAACGTCGGGTGAAGCTTGTCGATGGACTCGATGATTTCCCTGAGCTAGCTGAGTTGCGCAACGACTACAACGGCATGATCGACCGGACAGACGCGTTCATCCGTGAGGCGAGCGCCTCTCTTGATGCATCGAGTAACGAGCGGTACTACCGGCGTTTCCTACCTGCTGGCATGCTCGGCTCTTTCCGCACCGGCGCTGAGAC
Organism: Actinomycetota bacterium; assembly: GCA_005779395.1. Lineage (GTDB taxonomy): Bacteria > Actinomycetota > Acidimicrobiia > IMCC26256 > PALSA-610 > SXJQ01. Next base: position 868 of record SXJP01000054.1, on the reverse strand, counting down.
CATTAACGATGCGTGTGGCTCACTAGCAGAAGGAGCCAAGCGAGTTGAGGCCGTACGTGGTGAATCGCTGCGCATGGCTGATGACCTCGAAGAGGTCGTGCTCGCGATCGCAAGAAACGTTGCGACGGCAGCGACCGAACTTGGCGCCTCTGCTACTGGCTTGTCGCAATCGGCCAACGGCGCTGTGACCGAAGCTGATGCAGCGCGGGTAACGGTTGGCCAACTCGAAACTTCATCTGTAGAGATCGAAGGAGTCGTGACGATAATCAACGAGGTAGCTGCGCGGACGAGACTTTTGGCTCTCAATGCCACTATCGAGGCGGCCCGTGCAGGCGACGTAGGTAAGGGTTTCGCTGTTGTTGCTGCAGAGGTCAAACACCTTGCCGATCAGACTTCGGACGCAACAGCACTCATCGCAAGTCAGGTTGCAACAGTGCAGGGAGCAACTCGCCAGAGCGCAGATGTAATGGAGCGCATAGCTGGGACTGTTCGCGAAATGGATGAGATGGTCGACGGCATCAGCGTGGCGGTCGACGGCAATTCACATCTCGCGAGAACCGAAGCCGAGACAGTCCAGGGTCTCTCGCAGATGTCAGAAGTGTTGCTGACGGAGGTATCGCAGTTCTTAGCGCAGATGCGCCAAGCTTGAGTTTGAGCGACCGCTAGGAGCGCCTCAACCGAGTCGGTGTAATCTCTGGCCTCCTAGCGCTCGTAGCTCAACGGATAGAGCATTGGCAGGATTGGTGGCTTTGCTGTCGTTCACATACCATCCCGACCCCTTGAAAATCACACCGGCCGCGTGAATAACCCGCCGCACTTTATTCTTGCGGCATTCCGGGCAGCGCGTAATTGGAGCATCGCTAAAGCG
>SXJP01000053.1 GCA_005779395.1 Actinomycetota bacterium | reverse complement strand
GCTTCTCGAAAACATCGTGAGCATGCACGAAGTAGCGAAGACCGAGATCGTCATACTGGATCAGTTCTCGCGGTGCCGCTACACGTACACGATTCTTGCGGCCAGCTGCGAGAGGCAAATCGATTGTGGCTCGCTCTGGCAATCCAACGCTACGCGTAATCGCTAGATAGGTCTTGTCGACGGTCTGGTCTCGAAACTGTTGGGTGAGCGGACCATGCACTTCTACTGATTTTGCTAACAGCACAAGACCAGACGTGACCTTGTCGATCCTGTGGGCTGGCATGAGCCACTCGCCCGCAGCCTTGGCTAGCTCGACAACATCTGTGTCGTGGCGTTCACCTGTTATGGCGATACCCGCTCGCTTGTCTAGAACAAGCACGCCATCGTCTTCATAGACAACACAAGTTGCTCGCAGCGTGTGCCACTCGAGGTCCATGCTGCAGTCTCGCCGAGATGTGTAACTATTTGCGGCATCGAGTTCAATATTCCTCCCCAACTCCTATGGCTGCATGGCGAGCTAACCGGCTCCGAATGGCTTGAAACTCTCGCGCAACGAATCGAGAGGCTCGCCGAACGATGGGATCTCGATGTTGGCAAATGTTTTCCTGGAGCGAATGTTTCTTTCGCTGCTCCGGCAGTACGCGCAGACGGCAGCACAGTTGTTCTCAAAGTTCAATGGCCTCACCGAGAGTGCGAACACGAAGCGGCTGCCCTGCGCGCTTGGGCAGGCAAGGGCGCGCCACTGCTGATCGATCACTGCGACGAGGAACACGCACTCCTCATCGAGCGCTGCGCGCCAGGCACTTATCTTGCCGACGATCCGAGCGTCGATCCAATCGCGATACTCATCGAACTGCTCCCCCGTCTGTGGGTACCGGCGGGCGAGCCGTTCACGACTCTTGCCGAAGAGTCGTTGGGTTTAGCTCACAGCCTCATCCGGATACGCACCGCCGGTTACTACTCGTGCGACACGCTTTTGCTCGATGCCGCTATTGAATATCTAAGAGAGCTCCCAGACGAGCAGGGCGATCAGGTACTCGTTCATCAAGACCTCCACGGCCACAACGTGATCGCAGCGCAACGCGAACCATGGCTCGTCATAGATCCGAAACCACTAGTAGGCGAGCGCGAGTTTGCGGTAGCGCCGATTATTCGTAGCGCAGAATTCGGTAGCTCAAACGATGATGTGCGCTATCGGTTCGACCGGCTGACAGCAGAACTCGATTTAGATCGTGAGCGTGCAAGAGGCTGGATGATCGGCCACAGCGTCGCATGGGGCATCGACAGCGCACCGCACCTGCTTGCTATGGCTCAGTTCATGCACCAGACCTAATCAGTTTGCCTGGCCGCACACCCTGATCGACACAGTCGCGCATGATGACTTCGCCGCTCTTGACTGTCGCGATATAGCCAGAACTACGTTGAATGAAGCGGCGCGCACCACCAGGAAGATCGTGCACGAGTTCTGGCCTAAAGAGCCGCAGGTTTTCGTAGTCGATGATGTTGACATCGCCGAGTTTGCCAGGTTCCAATGTGCCTCGGTCTGTTAGGCCATAAAGGCTCGCCGACTCCTTAGTGATTTTTCTGACAACCCATTCGATCGGGAGTCGATCGCGCGAACGGTCGCGAGTCCAGTGGCTGAGCATGTACGTGGGTGTGCTCGCATCGCATGTAGTGCCACAGTGTGCGCCACCGTCGGAGAGACCCCAAGCGCTAGTGGGATGCAACAACATCTCGCGTACCGCGTCGAGGTTGTAGTCCGTGTAGTTCAGGAGTGGACGCAACACGTGCGCATTGCCGTTGTCTTCTAGAAGAAGGTCGTAGAAAAGGTCCCAACGATCGCGGCCTAACGCGGCCGCACGGTTCGAGATCGAGTCTTGCTCGCGCGGTTCGTAGTCGGGATTGTCGCCTATCGGGAAAATTCTGTCCGGGTCGATGAACTGCAAGAGCGTCGGCCCTGCATCATGGATGTCGCGCAAAAGACGTTCCTTGACCTCTGGTTTGCGCATCTCAGCGACCTTCTCTGCAAGGCTCATGAAGCCGAGCATCCCCCAACTCGCACAGTAAGCAAATGGGTGGAAGGTTGTAAGGCCAAGAAGCAGCGTCACAGGGCGGCCAGCTACCTGCGGGCGGACCGTTGCGCCCTCCGCGGCCGCTGCGGTACACAGATCGAGCATCCGCTTCCATGCCGTTGCGTCATGATCATTTTGCGTTAACGCGAAACTGATCGGGCGGCCGATCTCGGCGGAAAGCCTGCGCATCCAATCCATCTCCAACTCTGGTGCAGCAAGGTCTTCGCCGAGCGCTCCCGATGGCGCTAACTCAAAAACGCCGCGACCCAACTCTCCAAGAACGCGACCGATCCCGAAGAGTTCATCTTCTGCCGCGAATGTTCCAGGAACAGGCTCGCCATCTATCGCCATGTGAGCGATGGTCCTAGATGTCGATACGCCTAGCGCACCAGCAAGAATCCCTTCGCGAACTATCTCTGCCATCGCTGCGATGTCTTCGGGAGTTGCTGGCTCGTTCTTCGCGCCGCGCTCACCCATGACGTAACCGCGCACGGCACCGTGAGGCACTAGCGAACCGATATCCATGATCTTGTCGAGCTTGTCTACAACATCGAGATACTCGGGGTAGCTCTCCCAGCCCCACTTGATGCCATCTGACAATGCCGCGCCAGGAATATCTTCGACGCCTTCCATTAGCCCGATCAGCCAATCGTGTTTATCTGGACGCACGGGCGCGAACCCAACACCGCAGTTGCCCATCACGACAGTTGTGACCCCATGCCAGCAGCTCGGCGTGAGCAACGGATCCCATGTGATCTGACCATCGAAGTGCGTGTGTGGATCGACGAAACCTGGCGTGACTACTGCACCATCCGCGTCGATTGTCTCGCGTGCGCTCCCAGACACCTTGCCGACTTCTGTGATTACACCATTAGTGATCGCGATGTCGGCAGTGCGCGCCAGTGCGCCCGTGCCATCGACAACATTGCCACCGCGGATAACTAGGTCGTGGGTCATCGCACCGTCGCAAAAAATTCGCGCACATCGGCAATGAACAAGTCTGGTTCTTCTAACGCCGCGAAATGGCCGCCACGGTCGTAGCGCTTGTAGTGCGTGACGTTGTAAAGATTGCGCGCCCACGACTCAGGCATCTTCAAAATCTCGCCAGGAAATATCGCACAACCCGTAGGTACGTTCACGACCTCGAATGGTGGGAAACGATTGCTCTTCTGCGATTCAAAGTAGAGGCGAATCGAAGAGTTGATTGTTTTCGTTGTCCAGTAGACGGTGAGATTCGTTAGCAGTTGCTCGCGGGTAACGGCGGTCTCGAGATCGCCGTCTGGATGGTGAGTCCAATGATGGAACTTCTCAGCTATCCAGCCGGCAAGACCAACAGGAGAGTCAGTCAGTCCGTAACCAAGAGTCTGTGGGTTCTTGCCTTGGATTTGTTGGTATGCGCTGCCTTCGTTCATGAACGCAGATGTCTGATCCATGTCGGCCTGTTCTGCTTCGGTCAGAGGATCGGCTCCAGGCATACCAATAACCATGTTGATGTGTAGGCCAGCAACATGCTCTGCATCGACGATCGCTACTTGCGATGAGATCATCGCTCCCCAGTCGCCACCCTGCGCTCCATAACGGTCATAGCCGAGACGCGCCATCAGAGTTTTCCATGCATCGGCTACGCGGCGAACATCCCAACCAGGCTCAGTAGTCGGACCACTCCAGCCATAGCCAGGAATAGACGGCACGACAATATGAAAAGCTTGTGCTGGATCTCCGCCGTGTGAGCGTGGGTCGCGAAGTGGTTCGATCACATCTAGAAACTCTGCGACGCTTCCCGGCCAACCGTGCGTGATGATGAGAGGTAGCGCATCAGGTTCTGGCGAGCGAGCATGAATGAAATGGACCTGCTGGCCGTCGATCTCCGTTACGTAGTTCGGCCAAGCATTGAACTTTGCTTCTTGGGCACGCCAGTCGAACTTCGTAGCCCACGTGTCGCAAAGTTCTTTTAGGTATTCAGCTGACGTGCCGTAGGTCCAGCCTTGGTCTGAGATCTCATCTGGCCACCGCGCTGCAAGAAGGCGCGTACGTAGGTCATCTAAGACTTCGTCTGAAACTGAGATCTTGTATTCTTGGATTTCTTCGCTCATGGGTCCGCACATTAGGACCTGCAGTTCGCTCTCGACTCCTAGAGTTCCGAGCATGGCGACACACTCCGAAAAGATCTCGAACCTCATCCTTAGCTACGCAGAAATGATCGACGCTGGCGACTTTGCTGGGCTCTCAGCGCTGTTCACAAGGGCGACCCTACGGACCGAAGGTTTCGACGACGTACGGCGCGGCGCAGCCGAGGTGCGAGCGCTCTATGAGGGCATGGTCAAGCTCTATGACGGAAAACCGTCTACTCAACATGTCACGACAAACATCGCTATAGAGGTCGACGACGATGCGCTAACCGCCACAGCGCGGTCTGCGTACACCGTTCTGCAGGCCACCGCTGAGCTACCGCTACATGTAGTTATCGCAGGGCGTTATGCAGACACCTTCAGCCGCGACGCCAGCGGTTGGTATTTCACGGAACGAGTTATCAGCCTCGGACTCATGGGCAACCTCAGCGCTCATCTCAAAATGGAGTTCTAAAGATTCCCGCCATAGTCTCTAAGCCACTAGTTCTCAATACGGGGGTTCCGCTATGACAGTTTTCGATATTGACCTTGACTCGCTCGGCGGAGAAGCCGGAGTGCTCAAAGCCCAAGCAGGCAAGGTCGTGCTCGCTGTCAATGTTGCCTCGGCTTGTGGTCTCACACCGCAGTATGAACAACTCGAGGGATTGCAGAAAACCTACGAGGCGCGTGGCTTCACTGTGCTCGGCGTTCCGTGCAATCAGTTCCTCGGTCAAGAGCCAGGTACAGCACAAGAGATCGCAACGTTTTGTAGCACGACCTATGGCGTGACGTTTCCGCTCACAGCCAAGATCGATGTAAACGGCGATGACCGCCACGCGCTCTACGCGGAGCTAACTCAAGTCGCTGACGCCGAAGGCACCAACGGCGATATCCGCTGGAATTTCGAGAAGTTCTTGATAGCGCGCGACGGCACTATCGCAGCACGGTTTAGTCCGATGGTGTTGCCTGATGCCGACGAGATAACTGCCGCTATAGAAGCTGCGCTCTAAAGCGCTGACTTTTCGAGGATGTGCACGCCGAGCCGACGTCGCCGAACTCGCTCACGAGCATTGTGAACAAGTTCTCGTGAGGATACGCAAGCCATTATGCGTGCACGGGCAGGATTTTTTGTCGGGTTGGTGCTTCTCGTCGGCGCCTTTGGCACAGCCTCAGCACGAGCTAACAACTTCGGAAGTACGCCAGCGGACGGAGAAGGTTCCGGAGTGAAGATGACTCCGAGCAGGTTCATTCAGTATGCGTCGGTGTTCGGATACAGCGGCTTCAATTCTGCAGACCGGGTAATTTTTGACGCAGTCGCCGGAGGTTCAATAGAGACAGCGTTCGAACCCACTGACCTCACGGTTTCACAGAATTCTGCAGAAGTCACGTACGGTGCAGAAGTCCAAATCGCTCCACTCGACCCCGCTGTCAACCCACCTTTTTCCGGACTCATCGCGCAGACAACTTGCGTAAACCCTGGTAGCAACTATGGGGCACATCACCATCGCGTCTGCCAACTCAAGCAGATCACCATCTACAGGCAGTCGTTCGATTCTCTTACGTTTTTTCAACAAACGTACATAATGAATCACGAGTTTGGTCACGCTGTCGGTCTACGGCACGCAAACCCACCATGTGGCGACTTAGATAATTCGTGCATAGGGACGTTGCACGATGGCACTGCCCAGTGGAACACTCATCCAGATGGCGGTGGATCCGTCATGCACACCGGTGGATTCGCTGCGACGAATGTTCTGCACGCACACGACCGCGCTCACATCAATGAGCACTACTAGAGAAAGGAGATAGGGTGCGCGCACAAATATTTTCTATTTGGGCGCGTGCGGCTTGCATATCGGTGGTCGCCGCTAGCACGCTCGCTGCATGCGGAGCCGACGGGACATCGATCCAAGTTCAGGCACCAACCTCGGAGTCGAGACCCGATACAACAGGTTCGCCGGATGGCTCGATAGGCGCGTCAGACGCGGCTCCCGAGTCTGGCTGCGCAACTGACAAACTCCTGACTGCGCCGATCGCCGCAGACGCGCTAGCGACCCTGACGCACTTCGACGCGGACATGATGTATCAGTTCGACAGCTATCCGCAACTGCGCGACTACTCAGACATCGCAATCGAAGCGATACTCGTCAATGTCAGAAGAATCAGCGATGCTCGGACAGAACTCGGCGTGCATCTTGACGGATCCATCGAGGTCGACTTCGAAGTCATCGACGTTCTTGGCGGACGAGAAAGACCGGTCTCGAACCCCGACGCGACGGAAGTTCAGAACATCACAGTCGTGCTCCCGGTGACGCTTGAGGAGCCCTTCGCATCACAACAGTTTGAAGGACTCGACGAGGTGATCGGCAAGGGCAGGTTCGTCATCTTCCTAGACCGACAAATCACTGGCGGGATCGGCGAGGAACGCTTTACGAACCTTTACATCCCATCGACGTTGCCGACGGGGACCCCTTCCGCGATCCTCTTCGAGGATGAAGACACCGGTCGGCTCGTTCGTCTCGCTCCCCAAGATGTGTGGGCGCAGAAGTCGAACGGTCACCCTGCGGAGGCTCTTCGTTGTATTTCAGGACTCGAGCCCGAGGGAAGCAGCGTGGCCAGTGCGATCGAAACACTCCGGTCCGCTGTCGGCACAGTTACGACCGCGCGTCCGTCAGGAGCCTACGAGATCACTGAGCAACGTCGTGCATCCGCTCGTCCAGCACTAGTCCACGGCGACTCGCTATAGCGCAGACTTCTCAAGGATGTGCACACCGCACGCCGAACCGAGGCCAATGACGTGAGTTAGACCGACCTTGGCATCAGGTATTTGGCGGTCGCCAGCCTCGCCACGCAAGTGGGTCGCTACTTCATAGATGTTGGCAAGTCCTGTTGCGCCGATCGGGTGACCTTTAGAGATGAGGCCGCCAGAGACGTTTACTGGGATTTCGCCGTCGCGCCACGGGCCACGCTTGTCGATCCATTCACCAGCGGTGCCTGGGTCACAAAGACCCAAGTTGTCGTAGTGGATTAGTTCTGCTGTGGCGAAGCAGTCGTGTAGCTCTACTAGGTCGAGGTCTTTGGGGTCAACTCCCGAAATGTCGTATGCCTTCTTCGCAGCGTTGCGTGTGAGAGTGTTGACATCTGGTTGCACAGAAGAACGCTCTGTCCACGGGTCTGTTGTGAGGACGCTCGCACTAATCTTCACTGCGCGTTCTTGTTGTTCCCTGCTGAGCGTGCGGAGCTTCTCTTCGCTAACCAACACAGCTGCTGCTGAACCGTCTGTGTTCGGACAACACATGAGCAATGTGTTCGGGTAGCTCATCATGTCGGCGCCCATGATCTCATCGAGCGTGAACTGCTTCTGGTAGTGCGCGAGCGGGTTGAGTGTTGAGTGAGCATGGTTCTTTTCTGCAACCTTGGCGAACTGTTCGAACCCGACGCCACCGTTCTCGTATGCGTACTCCATGCCGGCTTGCGCGAAAACACCTGGCATAAGTCCAGTGCCGAGTAGCCCCTCGACCTGCATGACAGATCCGTAGCGACCCTTTGGCTCATAGACCTTGCGTGCGCGGTCACCCATGCCGCCAGCACCGAGCAAGCCACCCTTACCCATCTGCTCGACACCAACAGCTAGACCCATGTCGGCCTCGCCAGCCTTGATCGTGAGATACACCGTGCGCAACGCAGTCGCACCAGTAGCGCATGCATTAGCGACGTTGTAGACAGGAATACCTGTCTGGCCGATCTGCTTTTGGAGTTGTTGGCCGACACCAGCCTGCGCGTTAAACAACGAACCGCATCCAAGCACCTCCATGTCGTGGATCGTGACGGCAGCATCCTTAAGTGCGCCCATCGCTGACTGCGATGCGAGGTCGATCAGATCGGAGCCTGGGTGACGACCGAACTTGGTCATGTGTGTGCCGAGAATCCAAACGTTGTCTGTGCTCATTTTTAGTGTCCTTCTTTGATCTCGTTAGTTGGCTGGCTCAAACGCGAACGCAACGGCCTCTGTGCCATCGTCGTCTGTGCCAGCAATAAACGTTGTGAGTTTGACTCTCATGCCGAGCTTGACATGCTCGGGGTCCGGTGGACAGTTAGAGATGTTGGTTTTGACACAACCGCCACCATCAAGGTCGACGAGCGCTGAGATATATGGCACGGGCACCCCCGGCACGCCACGCTGCACGATCGTGAAACTCCGCACAACACCAGTGTCGGAGAGCTGTTTACGCTTGAACTCGGTTCCGCCGCTAGCTGCATCGGCGTTACGGCGATCGAAAAACAGGGCGCCGCTATCTACAGCCTCCCATGCTTCTAGGTGTGCTGGACCGTTGTCGATAACGAAGTAGTCAACGATCGCGACCTGTTTTGTCATTTGGGCCTCCGAGAGAACTTGATCGAGGCGGGACATTACTCGGAGTTGTGCGAAACTCTCCGTGTCGCGAGCGTGGCGGAATTGGCATACGCGCTGGGTTTAGGTCCCAGTGTCGCAAGACATGGGGGTTCGAGTCCCCCCGCTCGCACCATAAGAGACCTACTAGAACCCTTACCGGCAAGGGCGGCGATCAGGAGATCGGTCGTCGAGGCGGTCGGTTCGGGGATCGGGCGGCGCCGCCGGCCGAGGTTCGGATCGGCCGCGTAGGCGATCTCCGCGGCCTTGAGTTCCGCGAACGGTTCGCGCATCACGGTGTCGGTGACTCCGCCTTGGTCGATGTAGAGCTTCTCGAAGATGGCCTGGTTGAGCGTTCGACGGAAGTTGGGGCCGGACTCTCGGTAGAGGGTTTCGGGATCGTCGAGCAGTCGGAGGGCCGCGTCGATGAGCGCGGCGCCGATCTCGAGCTGGTCGTCGCAGTCCTCGAGTTCGCGTTCGAGCTTGACTCGTTCGCTCGCGATGCGATGGAGCCGTTCGCGGATCTTGACCTTGGGGAGGCTGCCGTCGGCGGCAAGGTCGATCAGGTTGCTCTCTTGCGCGTCGAGCTTCGCTATCCGCGTGCTGATCTGTTCCCGCATGAGCTTGGCGGCGCGGGGCTGGTCTTCGAGCGTCTCGTGGACTGCGGCGCGGACTCGCGTGACGAAGTCGGGAGCGAATCGGATCGTGCGGTAGTGGTCGGCGATGACATCTTCGATCTGCTCGATCTGCGTGTAGCGCGACGGGCACGCGTTGTCTTGCTTGCGCGTGCAGAAGAAGTAGTAGTACTCGCCGCCGCGTTGCCCGACGGCTCGCTGGATCAGGAGCCGTGCTTCGTGACCGTTGTCATGGCAGTGCCCGCACCAGATGCTGCCTTTGAGGTAGTGCGGGTGTCGGCGCATCCGCTCGCCCGCGGCCGAGCGAGTCTCGAACACGCGCTGGACCTTCTCGAACAGGTCCTCGGTGATGAGGGGCTCGTGGCGGCCTTGGTAGAGCTCGCCGTCGTAGACGATGACGCCGCAGTAGTACGGGTCGCGCAGCATCTTGTG
>SXJP01000052.1 GCA_005779395.1 Actinomycetota bacterium | reverse complement strand
GGTATTGTTTAGCGTGGAGGATTCTGTTTTTACGTGGACGCCCGGAAAGCGAACTCCCAGATCTTGGTAAAGGGCGTGGCGCATTTTGGGGATCATTTGATCGATGAAGGTAAGGCCTTGTTTGTCTCTGCGGATCATTAGAGAGATAGAAGATCCGACTTCTAAAACCACGGGAAGGGTTAGGGCGAATTCTTCCGAACCTCCGGCCGACATGGCGTGTCCCGGAACATCTGTATCCATGGCAGAAATTCCTGCGGCGGCTTTTGCGGCTACTCTTTTTGCGTTTTTTAAAAATACATAGCCGGTACTTCCGATAAGAGCCGCAAGACTTACGAAGGGCCATGCGGGGAATCCTGGGATGAAAGCCATGAGGAAAAGGATGCTTCCGGAAATAGCAAGCGCTTTAGGTTGTTTTAGTAACTGTTCCGAGATCTCCTTTCCCAAGTGGGTGTCTTTTCTATCGCTTGAAACGCGTGTGGTGACGATACCTGCTGTGATCGCAATCATAAGAGACGGAATTTGAGAGACCAAGCCGTCACCAATGGAGAGGAGGGTATAAATCTTTGCAGCTTGTCCTGCGGTCATGTGGTGTTGAGTCACCCCGATAATCAACCCGCCCACGACGTTAATCACAGCAATGACAATGCCTGCGATTGCGTCTCCTTTGACGAACTTCATCGCGCCGTCCATAGCTCCGTACAACTGACTTTCTTTATTCAGGCCTAATCGAAGCTCTCTTGCTTGTTGTTGATCGATGATTCCTGCTCGCAAATCTGCATCGATGGACATTTGTTTTCCAGGCATGGCGTCCAATGTGAAACGTGCAGCAACTTCGGCGACGCGTCCCGCACCGTTCGTAATCACAATGAACTGAATTACGACGAGGATGAGAAAGATCACGAGGCCGACAACAACGGATCCGCCGACGACAAAACTGCCGAAGCTCTCGATGACTTTTCCTGCGTAGCCGTCAAGCAAGACAAGTCGAGTCACACTGACATTGAGCGCCAATCTAAAAAGTGTCGCGATAAGCAAGAAGCTTGGAAAAATTGAGAAGTCGAGTACTCGTAGCGTGAACATCGAAGCGAGTAACGCGAGAGTCGCGAGCGCGATATTGACCACGAGAAGTAGATCGATCAGGGGCGTAGGTAGGGGGACGACCATCATTACGACGATCCCAATGATCGCCGCAGGTACTGCGATCTGTCCTAGTCGATTAGAGCGCACGCAAACCTCTGCATCGGTTGCAGCGCCGTCCATAGCCCCGAATCGTCTGAAGCAAATTGCCTACAAGACGATGACGCCCATCCTGAGGCATCGGGTTCTCATCGGCGGCCCGAACCGACAGTTGAGCGCCTCGACGTGCGGCTTTGGCGGCGTTGTTCGAGTTTTGTTTTCCGCAGGTCAATTTCATCTGGAACCTCGGCGAGGAACGGCACCCGCGGCTCGTGGAATCCGTCCGAGCGTCCCTGGGCCTTCAGGCGGTAAATGAATGCCAGCAGTTGAGCGATCGCCTCGTACAACGAGACAGGGATCAAAGCTCCGACATCACATGCTCCGTAAACCGTTCTAGCTAGCGCAGGCTCGCGGACAATTGGCACGCCTGACCGTGTTGCTTCGAGGCGAATTTTCGCAGCCAAATGGTCAACGCCCTTAGCTACGACTTCCGGCGCACCACGGACTGGGTCGTACTTCAACGCGACCGCATAATGGGTCGGGTTCACGATTACTACATCGGCATTAGCGACCATCTTGATCATCTTGTTTCGAGATACGGCGAGTTGTCGCGAACGAATAGCCGACTTGGTCTGCGGGTTACCCTCGGATTGTTTGAGTTCTTCTTGAACTTCGTGGCGCGTCATCATTAGTTCTTTGTTGATCCGCCGCTTCTGAACGACGAAATCGACCGAAGCCACCGCGAGACTTGCCGCGGAGACATTGCGCATGACCGTGAGCGCACCACTGGCGGTTTTTCCGGCTATCGACAACGCACTTCCACCTTGAGTAGCGAGGTTGCGCGCAAGCTCAGCGGCTACAGGAAATGCCACGAGAGATAAGAGCGCGACCTTCGCGAGAGATTTTGAGAGTTCCCACAGCGACGACATGCCGAACATGCGCTTGATGCCCTTGAGCGGATTCATGCGCTTGAAGTCTGGCTTCATGCGTTTTGTCGACGGCTTGAGTCCTACCTGGGCAAGCGTTACAACAACGCCGAAAATCATGATCGAAAGCACGAGAGGTGCCGCGATGTATGCCGCTTGCAATAATGCCTTACCTAAAAACGTGATTGCCGTCTCTTGAGACGGATCGCTTGCGACACGGCTCATGTCTTCGAGCAGGCCACGCATAGCAGTGTTGCCGCGGTTCAGCGTGACTTGAAGCAAGACCGTTGTCATCAACATGCCGCCCCAGGCAGCAAGATCGGGAGACCTTGCGATCTGGCCGCGCTCGCGCGCTTCCCGCTTCTTTTTCGGAGTCGGCTTTTCGGTCTTAGAGGATTTATCGCTAGCAGACATCAGCCAGGGTCAACCGTCAGCCGCCGAGCACCGAACTCAAAGCTTCGCGCAGAATGTTGTTGACGGCGGGACCAAGTAGCGGAATCACCATCGCGACGACGATGAGAGTCACGATTACGCGTACCGGAAACGCCAATGAGAACACATTCAATGAAGGCGCCGCACGCGCCACTAAACCCATTGACAATTCTGAGATGAAAAGGCACGCGACTACTGGTGCCGATATTTCGATCGCAGCCAACAAGAAATCATCAGCGTTGGTTGTTAGAACTCTCGAGATGAGCCCTGGGTCTGTTGCTCCTGCCGGAACAACATTGAAGCTCCCAAAAAATCCCTTGACCAAAAGGTGATGTCCGCCGCTCACGAACAACAAGGTGATCGCGAGCAGCGAGTACATGCGGCCGAATACGGAGTTGGTTGTATCTGAGGTCGGGTCGTATACAGATGCGAGCGAGTAACCAGCGAACGTGTCGATGAGCGCGCCCGCTGCGGTCACGGCTTGAAACATGATGAGCATAATCATGCCCATCGAAAATCCCACTAGTGCCTGCGTAACCAGTGCGATAATGAATGGACCTGTCTCTAAAGACAGTTCACCGCTTGCTGCCGCTTGAGGTGCTGCGGCCATCGCGAGAGCCGCAGCGAATCCTGCCTTGACAGGTATAGGTACGAGTCGTGTGTTAAACGGCGGCGCAATAAATAGCCAAGCGCTCGCGCGGACCAGCGCGAGCACGAAGCCAGTTACTACGAGTGGATCGAATGGAATCGTCACGAGTGTAAGAGCCTCGGGATCATGTCAAAAAGGTGGGTTACAAATCCTGTTGTTTCGGCGAGCATCCAATTCCCAGCAAAGACAATGACGAGCGCGACTCCGAGCAACTTTGGGACGAACGTAAGAGTCTGTTCTTGGATCTGTGTCGCTGACTGGATGAGTCCGATTCCAAGACCGATGACGAGAGACACGATCAGGATCGGGGCTGCGAGCTTCGTCGCTAACAGAATCGCCTGTACTGCAATTTCGGTTACCGTCGAATCGTTCATATTTTCCTCCTGATACGCGCTTGGGAACTTTTCGTTGCGTCAATTGAAACTGGTGATGAGAGATCGAACTACGAGTGCCCAACCGTCGACCATCACGAACAGGAGCAACTTGAAGGGCAGTGACACGAGCACCGGTGGGAGCATGAACATTCCCATCGACATAAGGGCCGAGCTAATTACAAGATCGATAATTAGGAATGGCACAAAAACTACGAACCCAATAATGAAAGCGGTCTTCAGCTCTGACAGCACGAACGCTGGAATCAACGTCGACATGCTGACGTCCTCTCGGACCGCTGGCGCGGCCTTGCCGCTGGCGTTGATAAACAACGACAGTTCACCTTTGCGAGTTTGCTTCAACATGAATGCCTTGATCGGCGTCGAGGCTTCGTCGTAAGCCTCGGAATATGTCAGGTCGCCTTTGAGCAAGGGCTGCAGAGCGTTCTCGTTCAGCTCAGACAATGTTGGCGCCATAACAAACAGGCTCAGAAATAATGAAAGCCCGACCACTACTTGATTGGGCGGTATTGCGTTCACCCCGAGTGCGTTGCGTGTCAGCGACAACACGATCACGATCCGTGTAAAGCTGGTCAGCATCATCAGGAGCGCCGGAGCAATCGACATGAGCGTCAGCATCAAGATGATCAAAACGCTTTGTCCCGGCTTCTTCTTCTCCCGTTCCTCTGGGTCTTGAGAGTTTGAGAAGTCAGGTACGTCGATTGTGATGCTGGCCGTGCCGTCGTCGGGAGTTTCGATCCCGTCTGTTTGCCCGCCGACGCCTTCGGGGACAGGTAGTTGAACTTCAGGTGGCGCAGGAGCCACTTGAGCACTTGCTGACGGCGCGTAGATGAGCGCGCCGATTAGTAATGAAGCGCAAAGCAAAAGGATGTGACACATGCGTGTGCCGAGCAAATTCATGGAGTAGGTCCGGAGCGATTGCGCTGTGGCTAGTTAGCGACGAACTGTGCGTTCCCGCAGAGTCTCGAGCGCCATCTTCCATGGTGAACCGCCGCGAACTTGCGAAACATTCGCGGTTTGCGAGAGCCCAGTCCAGTGGGCTCCTTCGAAATTATCGTTGCTGTCGCTGCCGATCAGGTCGCCTGGGAGATTCACAATTTCTGATTCAGAGAGCAGCGTGACTCTCTGGTCCGTGACCCCAAGCACAAGTGATTTTCCTGCAGCGTGAACTATCGCGACGGAAGTACCTTTCGTGAGGCCGCGCCGTGCGACAACCTCGATTGTTTGGCGGTTCGAAGAATTGCGCCGCGAACCTGCGGTCAGATCGATTCCCCGCTTTTTCAATAACCGAGCGCAAACGACCATTAGGCCGATTACGACCGCGAGCGCGACTATCAGACGAGCAAATAGTTCGAAGACCGAAGCATCGGCCACTATCGCGTCCCGACTCCAGCGACAATCTCTGAGATGCGGATTCCGAACTCTTCGTCAATCACTACAACCTCGCCACGCGCGATAAGCGTTCCGTTCACGAGTACGTCCACAGGACTTCCTGCGGCGCGGTCGAGTTCGATTACTGCTCCTGGCGTGAGCGATAGCAACGAGCGGATACTCATTCGGCGCCTACCGAGTTCGGCTGTGACTCCCATCTCGACGTCGTGTAGTAGTGCCATCGATCGGGCGTCGACGAGGCTGATCGAATCGCCGTCGGGGAGCATTGCAAACTCGTGCTTAGAGAAATTTGCGTTGCCTTCTGGTGGCGTCTCGCCTGCTATGTCTATGGAGGTTGCATCGGCCGATGCGATCTGCAAAACAAGGGTGGCGATACGGTCGACGCCGTCTAGTAGCGGATATGCGAGATATTCAAATGAGTTCGACATGCTCGCTAGGTAGTCATCGAGGGGCATCTCAAATGCAGCACTGTGCGCGACCGGACCGTCGTTCGCGACCTTGATCTCTGCGACAGCAGCAGCGAACGAGTCCTGCAGTCCCGTGAGCATTTCTTCATCAGGGGCCGTCGCCTCAAGCATTCGACCAAGCTCGTTGGTGACGACGATCGCGATGCTGCCGGAGAGGCCTTGCGTGAATTGCAATATAAGTACCCGCGGATTGGCTGGCATTGCGCCGACGTCTGGGATCTCGATTTTCGGCAGGCCGACAGTGAGGATCGTGTCTGGACCCATTGTCTGCTCGAGCGCTGTTGCGACAGCCATGGCCGTACGATTCGTTGCGCTGATGTTGTCGTAAAGGCTCATGAGTATTTGCTCCTAAATATCTTCAATAATCAAGCAGGCGAGGCGCTTCCCGTGTCTTCCAGTTACGGCGCGATAACAGGCAACGTCATCTACTGAGACAGTGAGCGGTGCATCGATATGGTGTTCGAGCGGGATGACATCTCCGATCGCTAACTCCAGAATGTCCGACGATGCCAACGCGACCGTGTCAAACGTGACGCGGAGGTCAACTGGCGCTTCAGAAACTGCCGCGGAGAGCGACGCAGCCCAGGCTTCGGGATCGCGCCCGGTGCGGTCGGCAAAAAGCTGCTGACTCGCAAGGCTTTCCAATACTGGTTGCATCGTGTCGTAGGGGATACACAGTGTGGCGGTCCCGCGCTTCTCGCCAATACGCATATCGAATATGACGGTGATGGCCATGTCGCTTGGTGCAGCAACCTGCGCGAATTGGGGATTGAATTCCTGTTGAACAATCTCGGCTTCGACGCGCACTAGTGACTCATAGGAATATTCGAGTTCGCGCAGTGCACGTTCGGTCAATGCCCGCATGATGTTCGATTCGATTTCAGTGAGCGGGCGCTTAGGGCTTAGCGATTCACCGGTGCCACCAAGTAGCCGGTCCACCGCAGCGAAGGCGATCGGTAGCGGAAGTTGAAACATCGCAGCACCCGGAAGTGGGTTGAGCGAAAGAATCGTTAGGTAGGATGGGTTGGCGAGTGAACGAACATACTCGTCATACGTCACCTGTTCAACAGAGCGCAGAGTCACCTGCGCTACGGCGCGAAGTGACGTCGCGAGCACGGTCGAAAGTTGGCGAGCAAAAGTTTCGTGAACGATCTGAAACGCACGAATGTGATCTCGGCTGAATTTGTTTGGTCGTCGGAAGTCGAAGGGAACGGCGGTTCCTTGCCCGCTTCCCTTACCGCCTATTGCAGTTGCCACAAGGCACTGATCGGCCCGAAGCCGGTCGAGTTGAGGAACCAGGGTTACTGCATGACGAACTCAGTGAAGTACACCGTTGTCGCGTTTGCGTTGTACGCGATGCACACCTCGATACCGAGTTGCTGTTTGATTTGTGTTCGCGCATCGGTGGAAAGCAGGTCCTTCATCGACTTCGCGGACAACGTGTCGAGCGCCATATCGAGAGCCTGCGCGCCGAGGCCTTCTGTCTGCGCCACCTCGGCGGTAAGGCCAGGACCGAGTTGAAGCGCGAGACCAAGCTTTAGGTAGCGGCCATCTGCGAGGTTCACTGTGACTGAGTCCAACTCGAGGACAGATGCCACGGCTGCGCCGCCGCTCGAACGTGGACGAGTTGATGCAATCAGGACGGCGTCGCCGATGTCGACACTTTGTGGCCGCAATCCGGCACTCTCATGGGACTCCTCGGCCGGCTTGTCTGCATCGGTCTCATCGGTCTTGGTCTTGTCGTCGGCTTTGGTCTCGTCGGTTCCTTCAGCAGCCGTGTCGTCCGTGATATCGGAGTGTCCCTGTTCGTCAGGCACTACCCCGTTCGCTTCCTTGCACTGCGCTACAAGCTCTTTGTGAGCAGCAATTTCCTGTGCTCTTATATCGGCCTCAGTCGGCGGTGGCGGCGGCTTTAGCACAAAGAACTTGACCGCGACTAGAGCGACAATCACGCCTGCGACTATCGGAATAATTGGTTTTTTCTTCTTGCCATCATCGTCGTCGCCCTTTTTCTTCTTGGCCACTTCAGCTCTCCGGCTCTACTGGAACGACTCGCAAGACGGTTTTTTCGGCCGTCGATACTTGGTTAATGGTGTGAGACAGAGCGATAACGGCAGCTTTTGACTCGCGAATGTTTGCGATGATCGCGTCGACGCTTTCGCAGACGACGTACTTGGCTCCATCGACGAGGATGATGATTGTGTCTGGCGTCGTCTCGACGCGTTCAATCAGATCTGGATTCAACGCGAATGTCGCGCCGTTCAATCTTGTGACCGTGATCATCATTCCATCCTTGGATTACCGCTACGACGGCTCCGCTCGCTAACGCCGTCTCGTTGTGGTGTTATCGGCGCGGTATAGCGCCTGAGTTAGGAGTTCGGAGTTCATTATTCCTCGATCGGTGTTAGTGAGCACAAAGAAGTCATGCCACTAACACCGATCGACCACTGCTAGGTACTACTCAGCTACTAGCGCTTCAGGTTGACTAGGTCCTGCAGGATCTCGTCGCTCGCTGTGATGATTCTTGAGTTCGCCTGGAAGCCGCGCTGTGCAACGATCAGGTTTGTGAACTCGGCAGCAAGGTCGACGTTGCTCATTTCGACCGTTCCACCGCTCATCGTTCCACGTCCACCTGTTCCGGCCACTCCGATTATCGGCTCTCCAGAGTTCACAGTGCTGCGTAGCAAGGAACCACCGGCCTTTTCGAGGCCGGCAGGGTTAGTGAAAGCTGCGAGAGCGATCTGGCCGAGTTGTTGGTTCTTTCCGTTAGAGAAGACGCCCGAAATCAGGCCTTCCTGCGATACGGAAAACGATACGAACGGACCGAGCGGAGAACCATTCTGATTCAGCGCAGCGATGCTGTTTGTAGAGGCTGCGCCGGTGAGGCGGTCAGGATCAGCAGCATCACCGAAATCAAGGATCAGACCAGCAGCGTCCCAATCTCCAGCAGGGCTGACACCGTTAACAAGGATGGTGTCTAAGTCAATCTGCGGGATATTGAGTTGTCGGGTCGCGGGCGCGACTAGTTCGCTCGTGGATTGATCGAACTGCATCACGTATGGACCGCTGATCTGGTTGCCGTCTGGGTCAAAGACGTCGACCTGCCAGTCAACTGTCGTTGCGCCATCAGCGACCTTCGTGTATTGGACCCGAATCGGAATCGCAGTACCGAGTGTGTTGTAAGCGTTGATGGATGCATTGAGCATGGTCCCGATGGCTACGTCTGCTGGCAGGTTGCCACCGATGCCGATCTCGGTTGTTGTTACGGGCGCGATCGACTGTCCGACTGGTATCCGCAGCGCACCAATCGACTGGTTGGTATCTACAACGCCGTTTACGCCATTCCAACCTTGGACTAGTCCGCCTTCTTGCGTCACAAGTTGGCCGAGACCATCGAGGTTGAATGACCCTGCACGGGTGTATGACCGTGTGCCACCAGCGTCGACGATAAATGTGCCGTCACCCTGAATCGCGAAGTCCGTGCTGCGACCGGTTAGCTGCGACGCACCTTGCGAAAAGTTTGTCGTGATAGCCGCGAGACGAACACCGAGTCCGATCTGAGCAGGGTTGGTACCGCCATTTAGTTCATCAGCAGGTGCACCAGCGCCACGAAGGGTCTGGCTCAGGAGGTCTGAGAATATGGCGTTTGAAGACTTGTATCCGATGGTGTTGACGTTGGCGATGTTGTTACCGACAACATCCATCATCACCTGGTGAGTGCGTAGGCCGGACACGCCGGCGAACATTGAACGAAGCATGATTTCTACCTTTCGTTTGTGGAACTTGTTTTGTTGAGCATGGAATTAGCGAGGGATCTTGCGTCGGGACCCCCGCCCCGCGCTCTTTCGTTCTTAGGTAGGTGCCACTATTTCCTCCATTACGCGACGTGTACTTCGAGGACATTGTTGAGATGTATTTCGCGCATCCCGAGTTTCAGCATCGGACCATCGATCGTGAAACGAACTCCGTTCACCACTCCGATTATCGAGACGCCGTCGGACCCGTTGTGTTCGCGAGCGATGAATCCCGAAGGGCCGTTTTCAACGTGCAATCGCCCAGGGTCCGATGCTGAACCAAGTTTCAATGTGAGGCCGACCGCGTTCCATCTGCCCCGCGCGCTCGGTACTTCATCGAGTTCTGCTGATGTGATTACCGGGTCAACTGAAGTCCGATTGCCATTTGCATCGAAAGTGATTGTGTGTGGCCCGGAGATCTGCGTTGTGCTTGAGAAGGTACGCATCTCCCAGTTCGAATCGCCTGTCGGACTGTCGGCAAGCTTCGTAAGTTGCGCGCGCAGCGGGACCTTGGTGCCGTCGAGAGTCAGTACGGTCATCGTTGCGTCAACCCGTGTGCCGACCGCAGCATCGCGTTGTAGCGAACCGCCGAAACTCATCGATGTAGACGCGATTGGTTTGCCAGCTTGCCCAACTGGCAATGCGACCATGACTCGACGGCCGACCATCGCGCTTGCCTCTAGCACTTCGGTCGCTGCGGAATTGACAGTCATCAACTTTTCGATCTTCTGAAGCGTTTCGATCTGCGTGAACTGCGCGGCTTGAGTGAGAAACTCTGTACCGTCTTTCGGCGCCATCGGGTTCTGGTACTTGAGCTGAGCGACTAGAAGTTTTAGGAACGTGTCTTGTCCGAACTCGTTCGTTGGCGCTGCAGTCTTGTTGGGTTCCGTCACGAAAGAGGTGCTCATGACGTTGCCCGAAGTTGGATCTATGAAGGTCATCTATTTCGTATCCTTAGGCTCGGGCGTCGATTCGGTCAGGCGCAGCCTTCGGTAGGCGAGGTGAGCGCTGATTCGCAGAATGGCTGTCGCTTTGCTCGTCGCGACGGTTGAACTCTTCTCGAGTTGTATCGGGGCGTTCATGACGACGACCAGTGCCTCCGGCGTCGACGTTGATCGCTCCAGTTTGAACACCGAATGCCGTGAGATGGTCTCTCAGTTCGGTTACAGCATCGCGGATTGCTTGAGCTGCAGCCGGTTGTTCTGCCCGGAGATGAGCGTGCATCACACCGTTGCGCATTTCGACACGAACCTCGACTCTGCCGAGTTCTTCTGGTTGCAACTCGATCACGAGTTCATAGGTGCCTGTGGCTTCGTGCCGTAGAGGTTCGAGCACTGTCACGATTTGTTCGGCTGGCGCTGGCTGGAGTGCAGGTTGCGTTGGTTCTGCTGCCGGGTTGACTGCAGTTGTAGTTGCTGGCCGGCTGGTCTGTTCGGCGAGAGCTATGACTGACCCCGAATTGAGCGGGGAGTTGTCAGTTGATGCAGCAGCGTCGACTTCGGTCACGGTGTCACTATTTCTCGCTAGCGACGGACTTGCTGGAATTGTTCTCGTTGCGGGTCCGCCGTGAGTTGGCTGCGCTGGCTGTGCGGGCGTGACTGCTGCGTGCAATGGTCCTTCCCGGTGTTCGAGTCGCGAATTCTCGTGTGCTGGTTTGAGGGTGTCGACGTCGACTTCTTCGTCTGTCTCGGTTTCGGCCACCACCTCCGGCACGTCGAGATCCACAGCGACGAAACCGGTCGGCTCAACCGACGCCAATGGCTTTTGCACTAGAACGGGTTCGACGGTTATCGGCTCCTCCGTTTGGTTGGTAGCAAGCGCCTCGGTAGCGAATAGGGGCTGTGTCAATGGACCAGGAGTCCCCTCGATAATCGGCGAAGGGAACTCAAGTTCGGCGATCGCCGGTGTCGAAACAGAAACCTGCGTCGGCGCCAGAGGCATCGTGCTCGCGATAGCGAGACTGAGCATCGTCTCATCGATTCCATCTGCAATCGGAGTCACGTCTACAACCAAACTCTCCGCGACTGCTAGAGGCTCCTCGTCGAACAATTCGCAAGCTTCTGGTTTGGTTCCAAGAATTCGCTCCAACAGACGTGTCGCCGCTGTATCCAACTTTGTGGGTTGATTTTGCAACTCGCGACCGAGACCGTTGCAATTCCGTATCAAATCCGCGGTCGGAGTCTCAGAAGGCTCCGTCTGATTTCCGAGTGCTCGGGCGAAGCCGTTGTTGGGAAATGACTCTTGGCTTGCAATCGAGACCGCTGAGCCACCGTGAGCGTGGCCATAAGAATTGCGAACTTGCTGAGCAGTTGGCTGCGCCGTTGTTTGAACCGTGGCGGTCATGATTTCGTCTCCATGGTGACGGTGGGTCGAACAGTGCGCGAGCCGTGGCGAAGGTGATGGCGACCGACTACGAGGTCATCTGTGGTTCGGTCCTCATCTCGACCTGCCTCCACTTGCCATTCCTCGTGGGCGCGCTCGCGAAGTCTCTCGAGGATCTCGGTCTTGCTCCGAGCCTCAACCCACTCGGAGCGGATCTGCTCGGCAATCATCTCGGCGTCGATGCGTTGTCCAACTGCGTGACGCACAGCGCCAGCAGTCGCATCCAAGCTGAACCATGCGGCATCGAATTCGCCTTGTGTAAGAACGCCGCTAGGGCGACCGATCTGGTCGTAGCGCGCCTGGCGTTCGTTGACGAGTCGGTTCGCTAAAAAGACGTCGCGGTTTGCGACGATGAGGCGCGCTCGCACTTGGTCTTCCTGGATTCGTCGTACTCGCAGCACCGATTCAAGTCGGAAAGAAAACTTCTTCATCCACTTCCCCCGAGCAGTTGCGCGAGCCACGTCCAAGCATCCGATGCTGGCGTGAGTTCGTGCATGTCCTGGCGGAGGAAGCCGTCCATGGGTTCCTTGAGCAAAATCGCGTGGTCGACAAGTGGGTTTGTGCCGGGGACGTAAGCGCCTATTTCTATGAGGTCTTTGGTGTCGCGGTAAGCGGCGAGCATCTGCCTGCACGCAGTTATCGATGCTCTCTGATCGTCGGTGGTGATGGCACCCGTAAGTCGGCTAATTGACTCGAGCACGTCGATACTCGGAAAGTGGCCAGCAGTAGCTAATCGTCGCGAGAGCACGATGTGACCATCGAGGATCGATCGGGCAGCATCGCCGATGGGATCCATGAGGTCATCACCCTCGATCAGCACCGTGTAGAGGGCAGTGATGCTCCCTCGATCACTTGTGCCAGCGCGTTCCAAGAGTTTTGGCAAAAGCGAGAACACGCTCGGTGGGTAACCGCGCGTGGCGGGCGGTTCACCTGCCGAGAGCCCGACCTCGCGCTGCGCCATTGAAAACCTCGTGAGACTGTCCATGAGCAACAACACGTCTTGACCCTGGTCGCGGAAATATTCAGCTATGCGGGTTGCAGTGAATGCTGCGCGCAGCCTCACTAGAGCCGGCTGATCGCTGGTCGAAACAACGACGACAGAGCGAGCAAGACCATCGGGCCCGAGATCGTTATCGATGAATTCGCGGACTTCGCGTCCACGCTCGCCGATCAACGCGAGAACGGTTACAGGAGCGGCGGTCCCCCTTGCGAACATCGACAAGATGCTCGACTTGCCAACGCCTGAACCAGAAAATATTCCTACCCTCTGTCCTCGACCTACTGGGATGAGAGTGTCGACGGCACGGACGCCGAGGCCGAGCTGCTCCCTTATTGGGCTTCGAGTAAGAGGGTGTGGAGCGACTGACGAGAGGCTTACCAGTTCGCAAGCTGCGAGTCCCGGGCCGTTGTCGATAGGCCTACCAAGTCCGTCTAGGACGCGGCCGAGCAGCGAATCACCTACCCGCACCGTCGGTCCGCGACCTGTAGCAGTTACAAGCGCACCAGCCTCGACGCCAACGAGTTCACCGAGTGGCATACAGATCAGCCCACCGTCGCGCAACGCGACGACTTCTGCTGTGACGAGTCCTTGTGCTGTTGGAAGTGCCACAACACTTCCAATCGGCGCCGTGAGTCCTTCGATTTCGAGGTTCAGCCCAACTACACGCGCGACTCTGCCATAAACGCGTGGCGCTGCGGCCCGCAGCACGGATTCGGTGAGCGTTGCGGTACTCACGCCTCAAGCACCTCTCGTATTCGATCGAGCGCTGGAGCTATCCGCGCGTCAATGCGAGCTGATCCGACGTCGACGATCGCATCGCCGGGAGTCAGAGTCGCGTCGCAAATAGTTGTGATGGAGCGACCAGCCAAGGAATTGGCATCATCTCCGAGCGAGCGAAAATCGTCTGGATGTAAACGCGCTACGACCGGACCAGTAGGTGGCGCAAACTGCAAGGCGCGACCGAGCGCATCGACAGCGCGACTTTCCATGTGACGCAATTCACGGCCCAACACCGCCTGCGCGATCTCGAATGCAACATCAATGACCATGCGTTCGTTGTGAGCGATGGCATCGTCATAGCGCATCGCGAGCGCATCGGCTTCGGAGCTAAGTCGTTCGAGCACACTTTGTAGTTGTTGTGAACGGACTCGCTCTCGCGAGTCGATCGCAGCAGCTGAATCTTCTAGGCCTGCTGTGAAACCTGCGTCATATCCAGTTCGGAAACCGTCTTCGGCGGCTTCTTCGATAAGTGCTGGCGCGATAACGAGCGATCGAGCTACGCGCGCCGTAACCGTATTGAGATCGGCCGATTCGTACACGGCGCCTTCCCGCAGGATTCGGCCACGTTGGCGGCTAGACAACGAGCTCATCACTGCCTCTCGACATGACAATCTGGCCGGATTCTTCGAGCGTCCGGATTACCCGCACGATTCCAGCTTGGGCCTCTTCGACGGTCTTCAACTTGACTGGGCCGAGGAGCGTCACCTCTTCGCCGAGGTTGGCCGCTGCCCTCTCCGACATGTTGCTCATGATCTTGTCGCGAACGCGTTGGTCGACACCCTTAAGGGCAACGGCAAGTTCCTTCGCATCGACGCTGCGCAGCACAAGCTGCACCGAACGGTCGTCAAGCGTGATGACATCTTCGAACACAAACATTCTTGAGCGAACTTCATCGGCTATCGAAGGATCATTCTTCTCCAAGCCGTCGAGAATTATTCGCTCGGTCGCTCTATCTGAGTTGTTCAAGATGTCGACCAGGCTCTGGATCCCGCCCGCAGTCGAGAAGTCTGATTGTTGAATGACGGTCGACAGTTTGCGTTCCAAAATTGCTTCGACATGTTCGATCACGTCGGGTGATGTCCGGTCCATCTTCGCAACGCGTTCGGCTACATCGCGCTGCAAGTCTTCCGCTAGGGCGCTAAGCACTAGAGCTCCAGCGGCCGGCGTCATGTGTGCGAGTACGAGAGCGATCGTTTGTGGATGCTCATCTTGGAGGTACGAAAGGACCTGTCGGCTATCGGCTCTCCGCAAGAACTCGAATGGCGCCGCTACGAGTGTTACCCCGAGGTTCTCAAGGATTTCTTCAGCTTTTGCTGGTCCGACACTTGCCTCTAGCAACTCGCGAGCTGTCTCGTAGCCACCTTGGGCGATGTGGGCGCGGGCGATGTACGTGTCGCGAAACTCCGCGAGCACGTTCTCGATTTCCTCGGACTCGAGGTGCTGCAAGCGCGCGACCTCGGCCATGATTTCGGAGATCTCGCTTTCTCGCAACAGGCGTAGAACAGCAGCAGCACGTTCCTTGCCGACCTGCATAACTAGAACCGCAGCCTTTTGCACTCCGGTGAAACCACGATCGCGAGACATGCCGAGCTACGCCCTCCTGTCTGCGAGCCAAGACCGCAGGGTCTGCGCTACTTCGTCGGGTTGCCTGTCGATTAGGTCGGTGATCTCACGCTCTACGGGATTGCGCGTTGGTTCGAGTTGCTTGATTGGTCCGCTAGGCAATCGGTTGATTGCTTCGTTGGTCCTCGTTATCTCATCCATCTGCGCGTAGTCGCCGTAGGACGATTCGAGTTCGGCCAAGTCGAGAGGAACTCGAACCGGTCCCATCGAGAGTTGCGCCTTCTTCACCGAACGCCAGGCGAGGAACAACACGATTCCGATGATGAGCAGTGTTACGACGTATCGAATAAGTCCCAGCAACTGGTCCTGGCTCGCACCCGATTCAGCCCCTGCGAGTTGTGCGGTAACTGCTTTGGACACTGACTCGTCGAACTTTTTTGACTGCACCGTTACAACGTCGCGCTCTGGATTGATTCCAGCGGCCGCGCTAATGAGCTCGGTAAGTGCCGCGGTTCCCTCGGGCACGGCCGTCTCGTCAACCAAGACTGCGACTGAGAGCTTTTCGACGTCGCCACCAGCGCGCTCAGTTACCCTCAGCACGCTGTCTGCGAGCACTTCTTGTTCGGACTCGCTGTTCAGGTACGAAACGGGGGTATCGGACCCAGCGTCGATGGAACCGTCGATGCCAAGCTGGCCACCAGAACCTCCGCCGGGTCCGCTGTATTCCTCGTCTTTTGTAATTGAGCGGTTAGGGATGGGATTCCCGTCGGCACCGAGTTCGGGTGTGACCTCGCTCGAGGTTTCTTTCGTCGTATCAAAGTTCATTTCTGCTGTAACAACGACGGTTGCCTTGCCTGGACCAAGCGACCGAGCGAGCATTCCCTCGATCTTCGATGCCATCGCCGACTCATAAGCAGACGTGCGAGCCAGAATCTGATTCGACGCGAGTGCATCGTCTTGGCCTGGCGCGGCGAGAATGTTTCCGTGCGTGTCGGTAACGGTCACAGCATCAGGAGCGATGTCTGCCACGCTGCTTGCAACAAGATGCACGACAGCCTGCGTGCTCTCTGCGCTCATCGTGCCGCTACCAAGGTCTAGCAACACAGCTGCCTTCGCTGTCGATTCCTCCGCACCAACAAACGGGTCGTCGCTTGGGAGAGTTATGTTGACGGTGGCTGCGTGCACACCTTCGATTGCCATGACTGTGTTGGCGATTTCTGCCTGAAGTGCGCGTTGATAGTCAACGCGTCGGCTGAATTCGCTCTGTGTGATGCTTCCGTTGTTCTTGTCGAAAGCTGTCCAGCCGTCGCCGCCGTTCGGCAGTCCCTGAGATGCCATGTCGAGACGCACCTGGTAGACGGAATCCTTAGGCACCATCACGGTCGCGCCACCATTTGCTAGTTCGTATTTCACGTTGATAGCTGCAAGTGCGTCAGTGACCTCTGCTGCATCGCCCGGTTCGAGGTTGGAGTAGAGGGGTGCATAGTCAGTCGTCGCTGCCCACTTGGTGAACGTCATGAGACCGAGTCCGAGCCCGGCTACTGCGAGCACGCTGAGCACCTTCTGGCCTGGTGTAAATCCGTTAGCGAATTTTTGGCCACCGCGCTTTATGCGGTCAACGTCGAGTATTGGCATCGTGTGAGTCCTCTAGTTCTCTTCGCTCAGACCTGCATGCGCATGATCTCGTTGAAAGCCTCGACCGCGCGGTTTCTAACAGCGACCGTGTACTCAGTAGCCAGGCTCGCTTCAGCGGCAGCGATCATGTAGTCGTGTACGTCGTTAAGATCGCCTGAGGCTGCCTTGACTGCGAGATTGTCGGCCTGGTTTTGGGTTGCTTGTAAACCTTCGAGTGCGTTCACAACTACGGAACCGAAGTCACCGCTCGCCTTAGGTGCGACGCTCGCGCCGCCGACCTGCTGTGCTGCTGAGGTATTTATTGCTGCTGCGACGCTCGAAATCGCTGAAATCGCCATGTGTCTCTACCTGCTATCGGGGCTGAATATTGAGGGCTTGCATGTATGCGTCACGAGCTCTGTCGATGACCGTCAGGTTCATCTGATAACTGCGTTGGGCAAGTATGAGTTGGGTCATCTGATCGCTCAGGTCCATGTCGGGAAGGCGCACTAAACCTTGCTCGTTGGCGTATTCATGGTCGGGCTGGTATCGAAGCTGTCCGTCCGCTGAGCCGAACTCGACACCAGCAATTCTTGTTCCCCCGCCAATACCGACCGGATCATTATTCGAGGAACCGACCGCTTCGGCCATGACCGACCGCGCTTGGAATGCGGCCTGATCGAACGGATTGATTGTGTTCATGTTGGCGATGTTGTCTGAGATCGCGTCCATCCAGACGCGGTTGACGTAAAGAGCCGAGCCGGAGGTTTGGAGTACCGGAAAGAGTCCCATCGTCGATGTCCTTAGGAGTCGCGTCGCATCGACGCTTTGAGTATGTGGAATTTGGCGTTCATCGCTTCGGTCATCATCTGAAATCGGAGGCCGGTGTCGATATTCATGAGAGCCTCCTCATCGACGTTGACGTTGTTGCCGTTGATGCCGGCTGGCGCACCAGACGTAGACGTTGCCATTGAGAAATCGGAGATATTCCCTGACTCCACGGCGCTACGCAGCGAAGACTCGAAATCAACGCGTGTCGCTAGATAGCCAGGAACTTCAGAGTTTGCGATGTTTTCGGCTGTTAGCCGTTGGCGCGCAGCGAGACCGTCGAGGCTTGCCTGTATCGCTCGCATCGTGAGGTCGAACACGTTGGTACTCCGTGCATCTCGCCTCCGTCCGTGGACCCGGTAGCCACGCAGTCCGTGCGTGGCGATCCTTGTGAATGCCTCCATCGGCAGCGCAGTCACCTAGTTGAGCTAGCGACCGATCTATCGACAGTGACGTTTGTCTCAATTTTCCGGAAGGCACTGCGTGCCGGTGTTGGTATCGGCGAGAGCAAAACAGCCGCTTGCAATACCTAGATCGGCCAAGAGTTCGGCCGATTAGTAGTGCAGAACAAGGGGAACTAATGAGTGACATCGACCTCACGACAGAGACAACTTCAATTACTCGAGACGGCACGACCTCCGGTTGTGCTGACTTCGACCTAGCCCTCAAGTTCTTGGCCGACCATCGCGAGGACGAAGCGCTCGATCACTTCGAACTAGCTATCGCATCAGCAGACGACCTACTGGTGCGCACAAGTGCGGCCGCGCATGTCGCTGCGCTCCTTCTCGGGTTTGCTCGGCCATGGGAGGTAGCAGCGTTCACAGAACAGGTGCGTCCCTTCGATCAGGCATTGGCGAACTATCTCGACTCTGCGGTCTGCATTCAATTCAATGACCCGCTCGGTGCGCTCGCGTTTCTGGGCGACCGCGGCGTGCCTCAGCCATCTGTAGATCGGTGGTTTCCCTGGTCAATCGCAGCCGTGCGTGCCGTACGGGCGCGCGCACTAGCCGCGGCGGGTCGTTTGGGTGACGCTGCATACGAACTTGACATCGCATTTTCCGAAAACTCGGAATCCTCAGAACTGTGGGAGTCCGTTGCTCGAATCGGCGCTGATCCTGATATCGACTTCGATGTGTCGCCATATGTTGCGCGTCTTCCAGAACGACTACTGCCACAGGTTTTTGGCTGGTTAAACGGATCGCCGCTCGCTGGAGTTGACATAATCGCCGAAGCGTGCTGGCTCAGGTTCGGGGCTACCCACGCACTACTTGCTGCCGTTAGTTGGTTCGCCCCGAAGGTAGACACGAAAAGGTCGCTCGATTGGACCGTGCGAATTTCTCAGGCTGGGGGTTCCGCGTGCCCGGTTCTCGATCGTTCCGAGACGGCTGGAGTTGCTCCCGCAGATCGTGTGCGCGCCGGTGCTGCTGGTGCGCTCATCGACGAAGCGCGCGGGCGCTCGGCAGTTGAGTCTGCGGCGCTACTGCTATCCGATGATCAAGTCGAGGCACTCACGACAGAACTCATCGCGTTGGCTCCAGAGGTTGTAGACAGTTTCGTCGTAGCCGCTGCGACCACCACCGTGCGGAGCCTCGCGATCGCGACGGTGTTGTGCGATCATGATTACGCGGAGTATGCGCTTGCAGTGCTCGTACATGGTCTCGGACTCAGAGGTGCAGACGATCTAAACAACGAGCAGTTCGACATTTTGGTTCCGTTGCCGGTTCGTGTATCGCTTGCAGCGAAGGCCGAAGCGGCAGGAGATTTAGAGGTCGCGACGATGTTGCGATCTGTGCACGCACGCAAAGCGTCGTAGCCGTGAAGAGACCGGAAATGACCGGCGAGTTCACGATCGGCGAGAATCGTGTCGGCGAGAACGCTCGTTGCTACCTGATCGCAGAGGCTGGCGCGAATCACAATCGTGACTTAGACACTGCACGGCGGTTAGTTGATGTTGCAGTTGTAGCCGGCGCTGACGCAGTGAAATTCCAGACATATTCGGGCAAGACCCTCTATTCAACTAAGGCGCCACGCTTCGACTACCTAGGGGATCTTGGTGACAAGCCGGTACATGAACTCCTCGAGGACACCGCCTTGCCACGGGAATGGCAGCGAATCCTTGCTACGCACTGTCGCGATCAAGGCATTGAGTTCCTGTCTTCACCGTTTGATCGTCGAGCGGTTGACGAACTCGACGATCTAGATGTCGCAGCGTTCAAGATCGCGAGCTTCGAGATTGTTGACCATGGCCTGATTCGGTACGCGGCAAGTACTAGGCGGCCGCTGATCTTCTCTACTGGGATGGCAACTCTTGCAGAGATAGATGAAGCGATAGCGGTGGCGCGCTCTGCTGGCGCTGATCAGATAGCGCTATTGCAGTGCGCTTCGTTGTATCCATCGCCACCTTCGATCATCAACTTGCGAACGATCCCCGCGATGCGAACGGCATTCGGCGTTCCGGTCGGCTTGTCAGATCACACGTTGGGTACGCATGTTGCAGCAGCGTCGATCGCGGTTGGCGCAGCGATCATCGAAAAACACTTCACCCTTGATCGGACGATGCCAGGGCCCGATCATCCGTTCGCGATCGAACCGAACGAACTAACAGCCCTTGTGAGCCATGTCCGCGATGTTGAAGCTGCTCTAGGCGATGGCGTAAAGAGAGGACCCTCGGCCGACGAAGCCGTAGAGATGTACGCCAAGGCGCGCCGATCTGTTGTGGCAGCTTGCGACATCCCTACTGGGACAACGATCGTGCAGGACATGCTTACCGTCAAGCGACCTGGATTCGGTATCGCTCCAAAATTCATCGAAACGCTTGTCGGTCGAGTTGCTAGTTGCGATATCGAATACGACGACATCGTCACGTGGGACATGTTGTGACCGTTGCATTTGCGTACGACTTTGGACCGGGTGCTGGTTTCGGACACCAAAGGCGTTGCGCTGTGATTGCGAATGCGCTAACTGATCTCAATGTCCGAACAAGGGAAGTGCAGATCGAAGGAGCCTTCGCAGTAGAAGCTTCAGTCATCTTCGTCGACTCATATCGAACGCGTGCAGATGATCAAGCCATATATCGAGCGGCGAATGTTGTAGCAGTAGATGACTTGGCGCGCGATCTTGAAGTCTCGATGGTGATCGATCCAGCGCCCGGGGCGACTTCTGCGGTCCACGCGAGAGCTACTCATGCGCTCGCTGGAGCGCAATACGCGCTTGTGGATCCAGCGTTGAAGTCTCTCGAGACGTCGGACGTGTCGATCGCCCCGAAATCCGTGTTGGTTACGACTGGAGCTAGCGACGATGCAGGGGTTGGCGCGCAGATGGCAACCCGAATTGCCGAAGCCTTTCCCTTGCTAACAGTGAATCTTGTGGTCGGTCCGTGGGGAACGCGAACAGTTCCGCCGGGTGTCGGTCTGCTCGAACGCGCCAATGGACTAGGAGCGGACCTGGCTCGCACGGACATCGTCGTTACAGCCGGAGGCGTCGCTCTGCTCGAAGCGTTGTGTTTGGGTCGCCCAACGGTTGCAGTACCAATAGCCGTGAACCAACAGGCCAATGTCGCTGGCGTTGTCGCGAGGGGAGCTGCACTTACATCAGACCCAATTCACATTTGCGAGACTGTGCAACGACTCGTCGGTAGCGCCGTGTTGCGCGCGCAAATATCCGAATCTGCGATGGGGCTAATAGACGGTCAAGGCGCTAACCGAGTTGCCCGCAGGATTGTCAATGTTTGTAGCGAGTTAGCGATATGACTACGACTTGTGTGATCCAGGCGCGTATGGGATCGAACCGCCTTCCCGGCAAGGTGCTCGAACCGCTTGCCGGGCGCCCGATGTTGAGTTTCATGTTGGATCGCCTCCGAGATATTCAGGTTGATCATCTCGTAGTGGCGACCAGCGACCTTGGACGCGACGACCCGGTCGAAGTCGTCGCGAAGGAAGCGGGAGTAGAGGTCGTGCGCGGCTCTGAATCTGATGTGCTTTCGCGATTCATTGCTGCGCTAGATATTTATCCAGCAGACAACGTCATTCGGCTGACCGCCGATTGCCCGTTGATAGATGCCGGCCTGGTGAATGCGGTGCTCGCAACTCATCTGGCGCGCGGCGCTGATTACACGTCGAACGTATTGCCACGGACCTTTCCGAAAGGTCTCGATGTCGAAGTCATCAGATCCGATGTGCTGCGGGTCGCGAATCGCGAAGCCCTTGAGCACGTCGAGCGCGAGCATGTAACACCGTTCATTTATCGTCGTCCTGAAAGATTCGCTCTTGCGAACCACACCGGCTCGATCCCTCTCGGAAAAGAATGGTGGACGGTAGACACTCGCGAAGACCTCACGTTCGTGAGAAGCGTTGTGGCAAAGATCGGCGATTCTGATTCATCGTGGCAGACGATTCTTCGACTTGTCGGTCGTAGAGCAACTACTGCCCGCGGAGAACTTGTTCTCAGACCAGCGACGCTCGACGACTCATCGATCGTTCTCGCTTGGCGCAACGAGGCGGCTGCCGTGCGATGGAGCACGACGAAACGGTCAATTGCGGTAGAGGAGCACGCGTCCTGGTTTGCGGCAACTCTGCAAAACGCGGGCAAGCGAATTTTTATTGGCGAAGTCGATGGAGCGCGAGTCGGAACGGTGCGCGTAGACGTCGAATGTGGGATTGGCACCGTGAGCATCGCCGTAGACCCACAGAGACGACGTATGGGTATGGGCTTGCTCCTTATTCGTGCACTACAAGCTGAATTGCTTGGAGATTGCCAAGTTGTTGGATTGCGAGCGATTGTCCACGAAGCAAACGCCGGAAGCACACGCATTTTTGAGCGGTCCGGATTCGCTCCCTCAAAAACCGATAACGAGACGGGTTTCACAGAACTTGTTTGCCCACGCTCTTTCTGGGTTGAAGCCCCGGTCTGCCGATAGGAGGAACATGACAAATTCTCTCGCGCGATCTCGAACCGCGCCGAGGCTGCGTGCTGGTTCTGCCCCGCGACACATCCGGTATTGCAACCGTTGTGTTATGCCAGAGACCCGTCCTGACATCTTGTTCGACGAGAACGGTCTCTGCTCAGCCTGTAAGCACTTTGATGCACGGCCAACGGTCGATTGGGATCGTCGCAAGCGAGAACTGCTCGAGGTCCTCGAGGAATTTCGTAGTCCTGACGGTTCTCAGTACGACTGTTTGGTCCCTGTGTCAGGCGGCAAAGACAGCACATATCAAGTATTGAAGATGCTTGAACTTGGGCTCAACCCACTCTGTGTTACAGCTAGCACCTGCTCCCTGAGCGCGATAGGGCGCCGCAATATTCAAAACCTGCAGCATCTCGGTGTCGACTATGTCGAGGTAACTGTTAATCCGCAGATCAGACACCGAATTAATCGACTGGCCTTGCGACAGGTCGGGGACATCAGTTGGCCAGAGCATGTCACTATCTTCACCATCCCAGTCAGGGTCGCAGTGCAACACGGAATACGTCTCATCGTCTGGGGCGAGAACAGCCAAAACGAATATGGCGGTCCAGCCACAGCAGCGGACGATCGTGTCTTGAACCGGCGGTGGTTAGAGGAGTTCGGCGGACTTATCGGATTGCGCGTCACCGATCTTGTTGGCCAAGACGGCATCGAAAAACGCCATCTGATCCAGTACACATACCCGACAGACTCCGAACTAGCGGCCGTTGGCGTCACTGGGATCTTCCTTGGCCACTATCTGCCATGGGACGGGTACTCCAACGCTCTCCTGTCTCAGGCTCGTGGATTCGAAAGCTGGCCAGTGCCAGTCGAGGGCGCACTCATGAACTACGAAAATCTCGACAATCAGTTCCACGGCATCCACGACTATTTCAAGTTTCTGAAGTTCGGTTTTGGTCGCGCTACGGATCACGCGTGCATGCATATACGTCGCGGTCGGCTCTCGCGACATGATGCGATCGAACTCGTCAAGATTCACGATGGGAAGTTTCCGTGGACATATCTCGGTGTGCCGCTCGTCGAACTGCTCGACAAGATCGACATGGGTGTCGACGAGTTCTCAGAGATCTGTGACCGCTTTACGAACAAGAGATTGTTCGTGACCGATCGCGAAGGTGAACTCGTGCGCGATCGGCACGGCAACCTCACGAAGCTCAATGATGACACGGTCGCGGAACCCGTGGCGCTCGCAGGATGAAGACACTCGATGCAACGTGTAGCAATCGTTGATCACGGCTTGTGCAACGTCGACTCGATACGACGCGCAATCAACGAGTGCGGGGCCAAGGCCGAGGTAACGAATCTGCCTGAGGACTTGAGCAGGGCCGACAAGATCGTGTTGCCCGGCGTCGGTGCCTTCCCCGATGCGATGGCAGCGTTAGAGCAGCACGGACTCATCGACGCGATTTGCGAGCAGGCGTTAGGCGAGGGCGTGCCGTTGCTAGGTGTTTGTCTAGGAATGCAATTGCTAGCAACTGACAGTGTCGAGGTTCGGCCAACAAAAGGACTAGGCCTTATTCCTGGACATGTCGAACGTCTCGTACCGTCGAACCTTCTTGAGCGCATTCCACATGTCGGCTGGAACGAAGTGCACCAACGCTACGAACATCGATTGTTAGCTGGGGTTGCGGATCGTGTCGATTTCTATTTCGTGCACA
Organism: Actinomycetota bacterium; assembly: GCA_005779395.1. Lineage (GTDB taxonomy): Bacteria > Actinomycetota > Acidimicrobiia > IMCC26256 > PALSA-610 > SXJQ01. The sequence continues at coordinate 116,680 of SXJP01000052.1, read as the reverse complement.
GTTTTCACTTTCGTTGCGACTCTGACGTCGACGAACTCGCGACTACCGAGCATTGCGGGCAATTCACTTCTATGGTCGCGAGAGGCAATGTCTTCGGCGCACAATTTCACCCAGAGAAAAGTCAGGCACACGGCCTGCGCGTCTTGCGAAATTTCGTGGAACTCTGATGTTGAAGACGCGAATTATTCCTACGCTGCTTTACCGCGATTTCACCTTGGTCAAAGGGCTCCAATTCGATAGCCAGCGCGTTGTAGGGAGTCCAGTCCAAGCGGTGCAGGTGTACAACTTGCGGAACGTCGATGAACTTGTGTTCTTTGATGTGCGCGCGACACTCGATGATCGCCGCCCGGATTTCAAACTCATTGACGAGATCGCAGACCACTGCTTCATGCCCTTGTGCGTCGGTGGGGGAATCCGAAGTGTCGACGATATTCGTGGGCTACTCGCGGTAGGGGCAGACAAGGTCGTGCTGAACACTGTTGCGGTAGAAGAGCCAGATGTCGTCCGCCTAGGGAGTGAACGATTCGGGGTGCAGTGCATTGTGGTGGCGATCGATACCAAGCGCGACGGCCATGGCGAGCCAACCGTTTGGACGGCCAGTGGCACCCATGACACGGGACTCGATCCGGTTGTTTGGGCCAAGGAACTCGAAGTGCTTGGCGCTGGCGAAATCATCATCCAGTCGGTGGATCACGATGGCGTGATGGCTGGCTACGACACTGAGACCATTCGCAGGGTCGTAGAAGCCGTGACCATCCCAGTTATTGCGAGCGGAGGGGCCGGGGAGTTCTCCGATATGTATGACGTGATTACAGCCGCCGGAGCATCGGCCGTTGCTGCTGCTTCGCTGTTTCATTTCACGGAAAAGACCCCGATGGAAGCCAAGCAGTACCTCGCTAGCCGCGGGATTCTTACGCGCATCTGAAAGAGCGTTTGGCGCTCCTATAACAATTGCGTTATAGTTCGTCTACTAGACGTTTTATGTTGGATAAGGTCGATGATAGAGCTTGAACTCCTACCAAAGTCCCCAGAGGTTGTCACCACAAGCTGGTTTCGTCGTTCTCCAATGGCTCTTCTGGTCACGGTCTGGGCGTGCGCTGGTGCCATTGCAGTTGGCTTGTTATTTATGGGCCGAGCCGAGTCCCCAGCGAGTCAAAACGAATTGCCAGCGGAGCCACCTAGCGCGCAACTCATCCACGACTAAGTGCAGTCACTAACACCTCGACAACGCGATCCTGGTCATCTTTCGTAAGCAGCGGATATAGAGGTAGCGACAGTAAACCCTCGTAGGCCTTCTCGGTCTCGGGAAAATGGCTGCTTTCGAAACCAAGTTCTGCATAGATCGGATGCCGGTAAATCGGAACGTAGTGGACCTGAACGCCAATTCCTGCTTCACGCATCGAGTCGAACACTCGCCGTCTGTCCGCGACGCGAATCGGGAAAAGGTGGTAGCCGTGCCAAGAACCGCTTGGCGCCGTTGGCGGTAACTCGACTTCCGAGAAGTCGCCGAGAAGTTGCTGATAACGCGTAGCTAGCGCGTTACGCATTCCTACGAAACTTCCCAACTGCTCGAGCTGGCTAGACCCGAGCGCAGCTTGGATGTCTGTGATCCGATAGTTGTAACCCAGTTCTTCGATTTCGTAATACCAGTCACCCTGTTCCGGCTTCCGAACAATTCCATGCGACCGAAACTTGCGGAGGTGATTACACAACTCTTCGTCATTAGTCGTGATCGCACCACCTTCGCCTGTGGTGATTGCCTTCACCGGATGGAACGAAAAGACACACATGTCGCTACGGGCACAATTGCCGACCGGCCCGTCAGGGGTCATCGCTCCTAGCGCGTGGGCTGCATCTTCGATCACGATGCGAGGTCGCTCTCGCAGGTGACGCAGGTTGACAGGTAACCCTGCATAGTGAACTGCGACGAGAGCGTCGCAGTCCGCTACGGCGTTTATGTTGATATTGAGGGTCTTCGGGTCGATGTCGACGAATGCGATGTCTGCACCGACGTACCGCGCGCAGTTGGCGCTAGCAGCAAATGACAGAGGCGACGTGACTACCCTCTGTCCTGGTCCGATCTTGGCTGCAGCCATCGCTGCATGCAGAGCAGCAGTCCCGCTCGAGAAAGCAACGCAATACTTGGCGTTCACCTTGTTTGCTAGTGCAGTCTCGAATGCCTCGATAGCTGGGCCTTGCGTGAGCCACTCTCCGCGCAGAACCCGAACGACAGCAGCGACATCGGCTTCGTCTACGCATTGCCGCCCATACGGAATTGGCGCCACATCAGATGGCATCTCGACCAGCATCTGCCTGGACTCGCGTTATGCTGCCGTCGCTGGCGCGAAACGTAGCAAGCCTGCCAAGTCGTGCTCGCTCAGCCACCAGTCGTTCGTGTCGCTAGCGAACACGAATCCGTCGGCTACCCGCTCGCCTTTGATACGAGAAGACTCATTGCTCCACCACGGGTGCTCTGGTAGCACGACGTAGGTGTCGCCAGCGTCGATGGTGTGGCGAGATTCATCCGCTGTAATCATTAGCTCGTGAAGTTTTTCGCCAGGACGGATGCCGATGACGTCGCGCCCGACTCCTGGTGCCATTGCTTCGGCGAGGTCGATTACGCGCATCGAAGGAATCTTTGGAATAAATATCTCGCCACCTTCCATGTTCGTCAGGGCGTGCAGGACTAGATCGACAGCCTGTGGGAGAGTGATCCAAAAGCGTGTCATGCGCTCATCCGTAATCGTGAGCCTTCCGCGTTCCGCCATCTGCGAGCGGAACAACGGAACCACGGAACCACGAGAACCAACGACATTGCCGTACCTGACACATGCGAGTCGCGTCTGTGATTGCGCCGCGTAGGCGTTGCCCTGCACGAATATCTTTTCGGCGCACAGCTTGGTGGCACCGTAGAGATTCACAGGGTTGACAGCCTTGTCTGTCGAAAGCGCCACGACGCGTGGCACTTTTGCGTCGATCGCAGCATCAACTACGTGCTGGGCGCCAAGAACGTTGGTACGCACGGCTTCGAAAGGGTTGTACTCGCATGCTGGCACTTGTTTCATGGCGGCAGCGTGCACAACAAGATCGCATCCTTCAGCAGCGCGTGAAAGCCGCAGGCGGTCGCGCACGTCTCCAATTAGAAAACGCAGGTTGTCCTCTTCGAACTTCGTGCGCATCTCGGACTGCTTCAATTCGTCGCGCGAATAGATACGCACGGTCACGTCTGGCCATTCGTCGATGACTCTTCGTGTAAATGCGTTGCCGAATGATCCAGTTCCACCAGTTAGCAGAATTGTTGCACCGGAAAGATCAAGTTGGGGCGAAAATGAAAGTGACACGTTCAAGCTCCTCGAAGGGCATGGATTACAGGGATAAACGGTGGATCGACAGCGACCTCGCCGCGGGACAGGCGTTCGATTCGCTGAGCGGCAGCGTTGAGCACGACCTTCCAAGGTTGACGCACATTGCGGTTGATGCATTCGACGCTGGTGAACCAGGGAAGTTGAGTGGTTCCACACTCTGACCAGTCGCCCTCGTTGCCAATCGCGATAGTCGGTGCACCGATCGCCCCAGCGAGCATCGTGACTGCGCTTCGTGGTGCGATAACTAGGTCGAGGTTCTTCATAAGGGCTGCGATGTTGTCGAAGTCGTTGCGCAGGTCGAGGTCGCGCCACTGGTGAATCCGAATACCGAACTGTTGCTCTGCGTCGAACACTTCTCGTTCGCAGTTGTCGTACTGCAACAACACAAATTGGATGCCAGGGATGGTGAGGATCGATTCCCATTCCTGGAGACGGCTGTATTCGAGTCTCCGTTCGGCAGTCCTGACCATCGAGCGCCAGGAGATTCCGACGTAGGGGCCGCTTCCGATAGCGGAGAGTCGGTCACTCCAGCGCGCGACTAATTCTTCGCTAGTAAACAAGTAGCCGTTAGGCGCTGTTCGGAACTTGTCTAGCGAGTTGCGAAGGTGGTGGGCGAGACTGCCAATTGCGACAGCAATATCTGCATCGTCGCAAACGGGAGGAGACACGTCTTTGGGTGCTGTTCCAGTGTCCGAATTCGCACGCACTTCCGCTAGTGGAAATGAACGACTTAGCAATTGCACGAGACGCGGATCGGACTCGATGATTACTCGTCCGTTAGTGCCAGCGAGGTCAAAGACATCTGGCAAACAACTCGCGAACATGAGTTCATCGCCGATGCCTTGCTCTCGGTACACCAGGAGTGTTTGTCCGTCGAAGGAGCTTCCATCCCAGACTGGCGTCCCACCCCAACGACGCAGCGGTGGATCACCGTCGAGGCGTTGTTCATATTCGGTCCAGCCCTCGCGCAGGAGGCCTTTTTGCAGAAGCGCTGCGCTACGACGGAAGCGAAATCCGACTTCGTCGAGACCATTCGACAACGCACGTTCGTGTGCAGCGAGAGCAGCATCGGTTTCGACCAATGAGTAGAGCATTGTGGCGAGATTTGTCCAGACAACAGGGGCATTCGGACTCAGGTCGCAAGCGCGGTGCATATAAATGAGACCCTCGTCAACTTCGCCTAGGAAAAACAACGCGTTCCCGAGACTGGTCACGGCGTCAGGGTCTCCTGGTGCAATGTCCACCGCTCGTCGCAATACCGCAATACTGCTGTTGAGTCTGCCTTGCGTACGTAACTGCTTCGCGAGTTGCAAGAGCGCTGCGACATTTTCGGGCATCAGCGCGCACGCTTTGCGAGACGCCGCTACAGACTCGCCATGACGTGCGAGGTCCGATAAAACAACAGCAAGATTGTGCCAGCCTTCGCCGTGCTCTGCGATCGTTTCGACGAGAGTGCGCAGGGTCGTCTCGGCGCTATCGAGTTCGCCTTGAGCGCGCTCACAGACGCCTAGCTGATTCCATGCCGACGCTGTCATGCCATCGGGGATTCCGCCACGTAGGCGTAAACCGTCGCGCAAACACCGCACTGCTACTTCGCTGTCGTCGAGTGCTGCCGCAATCATTCCACGAACGCACAGAGCATCAGATGAAGTAGGCAAGATGCGCAACACATCATCGAGGGCGGCGGCCGCGGACTTAGGGTTTCCTGATTCGAACTCTGCGACGCCAGAAGCAAACGATTCGCGTGCTCTAGCGAGGTTGATTGGAGTAGGCGCGAGGCGCGAAGCGGCATGGTTTGTGCCGTATCGCTGCGCTCGCTGCCGTTTACCCATACCCCTCCTCGACGCGATGTGTTCTACGTGTTCTGACTAATCGGCCGGGAGAACTCAGGTATGACCGAATTGCTGTCCGAATGACTTTGGGTTGTCTGCACTTGTCGGGCCTGATTGGCGTACCCTGGTGCGTGCGAAGGTCCCTCGGGATGATGCTGTGTGCTGTGTTGGCCGCGGGTTGTGGTGGGGGGACTGATGCTCCCTCAACATCGGGGAATGGGTCGCCGACTTCTGATTCACACGTCACAGTCACGACTTCCGATGGCGGTTCAGACCGAATAGTCGCCTTGTGGCCGATGGATGACAAGTCGGCATCCGAAATGCGCGACGTGTCAGGCAATGGACATGTCGGTGTTGTCGGCGCCTCGGTTGAGCGAACTAGCGACCACTACGCGTTTTCCAAAGCGATCGATAGCGTTGTCGATTCATCACGGCTGGTAACCGTTGCCGACTCGCCAGACTTCGACATTGCCCGCAGCGATTTTTCGATAAGTGTGCGGATCAGGACGAGTAGCACAGGCGAGCACAACATCATCCAAAAGGGCCAAAGCCAGGTCGCAGGCGGATTTTGGAAGGTTGAGGTGAACGCCAACGGAGGAACACCAGGAATCCCGCATTGCGAATTCAAGGGATCGCGATCAGCCATCGGCGTGGCGTCGAAGGTGCGCATCGACGACGGCGAGTGGCATTTACTTTCCTGCGAGTGGACGCCGGACGGCGTGCAGATCGTCGTTGATGGGACGACGAAAGAGAAAGAGGGCGAGACCGGACCCATCGCTAACAGCGCCGAAATCTTTATTGGAGGCAAAGCCGAGTGCAATCCTTCAAATGACGTCGAGTGCGACTACTTCGAAGGTGATCTCGCCGATGTGCGGATCGAAGTCGGGTAAGACTCGTCTAGCCGTGACCTAGTTCCGAGAAACGCGGTTGGGTCCTACAATCATGGCTCACACGTCAGATCCGGAGGACGGCAGTGATTTTTTGGCGGTCCGACCGTGAAGACCTAAAACGCTACGGCGATATTGCCATAGCCGTAACAGGGGTATTTGTGCTCATTGCGGGCATATTCGCGTTCACGCACCTCGACGAACCACCCAATATCTCGACGACGCCATTCACTCTCCCGCCAGCGACAACTACTACGACTGCCTACGTCGCCCCGCCAACAACGGTGTTCGTGCCAGCAACGTCGTCGGCGATTGCTACGACAACGGTAACCACGCTCCCGCCAGACACAACCACGACGGTTGAAAGTTCGACAACAACCTCGTCGACCGTCGCGGCCACAACAACCACGTCGTCGCCAGGAGATAAGACAGCACCGACAATTGGTGCGCTGGTGTCTGCACCATCGGTGTTTTATGAGGCGCCCTGCGGGACGAGCGTGAGACTTTCGGTGTCGATCACCGATAGCTCCGGCGTGTTATCAGCGAAGATGTTTGGAACAACGATGACTCGCTTTTTTGGAACTACAACTTGGTCGCTTGTACGCCAGGCCTCAGCAGGCTTGGTTCCAGAGGGCCAGAACTCGATCTCGTTGTCGGTACCGATAGTGGCGATCGATACTTCTGGCAACCTTCGTAGCGTCACTAAGTCGCTAGTCGTGCAGAAGTGCACGACCTAGAGCAGATCAAGCTTCTGGGCTAAGTAGCCTTTGGCGCGAGTCGTACGGTCGTGACAGACCCGATTGAGGTTGTGTCTAAGAATCGAAATGCCGTGTCCTTGAAGTCGGCACAGACCGCAACAAGATCGTCACGGTGATGCTTAACCAAAGACCTTGCTAACAAGCCCTTTGCTTGTTTCGCTGCATGTCCAGCCGCTGCGGTGCCCGAAGCGCTCATGAAACGCACGCGAATCGTGTGACGAGCGATACCTGCGACATCGATTGCAGCTACCTGTTCTTTGCCAAGTAGATCGACAACCGTGTGGCGTCCAAACTTTGTTTTCGCCTTAGACATCAATATTGGTTTCCACCAAGTCGACACAAGGCCTATGCCGTGCAATCGTGCGCTCATCTTCAGTCTGTAGTCGGGCATGGCTTCACCCGCGGTGAAGAGTCCACCTAAACCTGAAACGATCATCGCGTTGCGCGATGCGAATTTTCTAATTTCTGTTTCGAGCGTGCCCAATGCGAGGTGTTGCCATACGACACCGGTGTAACGCGCGCCAGCCGCCATCGCTGGCGTTCCGACGAGACCGGTTGATGCGGTCGTTAGCGCCCTTTTGAGGTGGTCGCCGCTGATGCCGAAAAACTTGCGCGCCTCGTTGTCATTCGCGTTTCGAGCGAAGTCTCGGAGACTTGTCGCGATGACGCTGCGCGCGTTGCCGAGGTCGTTGTCGCCTGGATCCCAGGGCCGCTTGCCGCCAGGTGCTTTTGATTCTGACGGTGGCAGTAAGAAATATGTACTCAATTGAATGTGAGGACGGTGCGGAGTCCGAGGCCAGCTTCCATGTCTTCGAATGCCTCGTTGACCTCCGTGATCGGACGCTCTTTGGTGATCATCGATTCGAAGTCGAGACGGCCAGACCGCCAAAGCCCGAGCAGCAGAGGGATGTCGCGCCGCGAGTTGCTCGAACCAAGAAAGCTGCCAACGAGTTTCTTTTCGCTGGCCATAAACACGACTGCTGGGTTGATGGTGACAGCGTCTGTGATTGGTGCAGCGCCGACCATCACGATCATGCCGCCGGGGCGCGTAGTCCAGATCGCTTGGTCGACGAGAGCGCCCTTGCCAGCGGCCTCGAACGCATAATCGACACCACCTCCTGTGATCTCCAAGACTCGACCCACGACGTCTTCAGAAGTTGGGTCGATTGCGTCTGTTGCTCCGAAGTTTTGAGCAGCGTCTCGTCGCGCCGAGAGGGGATCGCTAACGATGATTCGACTTGCTCCCGCTAGCCGAGCACCTTGCACGATCGCGATTCCGACTCCGCCTAGACCCATGACAAGAACGGTGCTACCTGGTGTGACTTTCGCGGTCCTGATGACTGCACCGACGCCTGTCTGGATCGAGCAGCCAATGACACACGCGATTTCTAATGGTGTATCGCTAGCGACCTTGACAGCAGCCGCCTCGCGAACGACTGCGTATTCTCCGAAGCCGCCGACACCGAGACCGCGGTAGACGGTGTTGCCGGACCGTGAAAGTGGAGAACTTCCGTCGATGAAGGTTCCACTCGTAACCGCCATCGCTTGTTCGCACACACCGAAGTCGCCGCGCAGACACGTATAACAGTGACCGCATGTCGCGATCGGCGAGATAATCACCCGATCGTTCGGCTTGACGCTCGTAACGCCAGCACCGACAGCTTCGACGACGCCAGCGGCTTCGTGACCAAGCACGATTGGGCCAGGCACAGGAAAAGTGCCGTTGACATTGGACAGGTCACTGTGGCAGACCCCGCAGGCATGCACCTTGACGAGCACCTCTCCAGGACCAGGGTCGGCAATGTCTATGTCGGAAACAATTGTTAGTGGCCGACCCGTAGGTTCGAGCAAAGCGGCGCGCATAATGGTCCCAAATCTGTTGACTATGTGGCCGACGAGCCTACCGGCGCGAAATTGTGGGAGGCTCGTACCGAGGCGTGAGGAAGGAATTGAGATGAGTCAGTTAGAGCGTGCAGCGCGATGGATAGACGGTACAGAAGATGTCGCTATGGGCGGGCTTGTGAACACCTCGTCGGGCGGTGCTGAAGAACTCGTCGATGGCGTGATGCTCGCCGAGGCGTTCAGCAATGTGGTCGCATTCGACACCGAAGAAGGCCTTGTGCTCTTCGATGTGTCGCATCAACTTTTCGCGCCAAGCGTTATCGAGTCTGTTCGCGAGTGGTCGAACAAGCCGATCAATACGGCGATCTACACGCATGGTCACGCTGACCATGTGACCGGCGCCTTCGCGTTCGATGCGGAAGCCGAAGCGCAGGGCAATCCCAAGATCAACTACATCGCACACGAAGCAGTAGCTCACCGGTTCGACCGTTATCAACAGACGGCTGGCTACAACGGCTTCATAAACATGAGGCAGTTCCGACTTCCTGCGCCAGCGTGGCCGACCGAGTTCCATTACCCGGAGTCGACTTATCGTTCGACTTCGGCCCTGGATGTTGGAGGTGTTGCTTTCGATCTGCGCCATGCCCGTGGCGAGACAGACGACCACACGTGGGCATGGGTACCGCAACACAAGGCGATATGCGTAGGCGACCTTTTCATCTGGCAGTTCCCGAATGCTGGCAATCCGCAGAAGGTTCAGCGGTACGCATGGGACTGGGCAGTGGCGTTGCGCGACATGGCTGCGATGAGCCCAGAGCTTCTACTTCCTGCGCATGGCCCTGCAGTCGCCGGAACCGAGCGCATCCGCACTGTGTTGCTTGACACCGCACGCGCCCTTGAGTCCCTGCACGATCAGACACTTGCCCTCATGAACTCAGGGGCGCGCCTCGACGATGTAATCCACTCAGTGCGCTTGCCAGCGGACCTCGCCAACAAGCCTTACCTGAAACCGACTTACGACGAGCCAGAGTTTGTCGTTCGTAACTTGTGGAGGCTGTACGGCGGTTGGTACGACGGCAACCCGGCACACCTGAAGCCAGCGCCAGATGTCGAAATAGCGCGCGAGATGGCTGCACTAGCTGGTGGGGCCGATGCGCTCGCGAACCGTGCTGAACAGCTCGCAGCCGACGGTGACCTACGGCTTGCTTGTCACTTCGCAGAGATGGCGACGCAGGCCGAACCGGAAAACCGCCGTGCCCACGAAGTGCGAGCGGCCGTTTACGACGAGCGCCGCGCTGCTGAGAGCAGCTTCATGGCGAGCGGTATATTCCGCTCAGCGATGCTTGACTCCCAAGAGGTCGCCCGCACAATCGACTAACGGAGAACCCCACGAATGGAACGCGTACGAATCGGTGTAATCGGCACTGGCAATATCGCTCCGCTTAACGTCGCTGGGTATCTAGAGCATCCTCTATGCGATGTCGTAGCGGTGTGTGATACGCGCAAAGAAAAGGCGCAGGCCGCAGCCGACGAGTGGGGCGCTACCAAGGTCTACACGAATATCGAAGATCTGCTTGCAGACGACGAAATCGACGCAGTAGAGATCTGCACGCCGACCATGTTGCACTCAGAGCATGTGCTTGCTGCACTCACTGCTGGCAAGCATGTGAGTTGCCAGAAGCCACTGGCTAACACCGTGGCCGATGGTCGCGCAATGGTCGCGGCCGCTAAGGCTGCAGGACTTGTCTTGAGGGTCGCTGAGTGCAACGTCTTTTCGCCTTTGTTGGTGAAAGCAAAAGAGTTAGTTCAGAGCGGAGTGATAGGTGCTCCAACGATGTTTCGGATAAAGACAGTTGTAGGCAAGACAGACACCGAGTTTCAGGAGAACCTCGACCCGAGCGGGTATGTCTGGCGTTTCAATCACAATTCTCCTGGCGGGCATCTGTTCGACGACATGGTGCACAAATACACAACAGCCTTGTGGATGTTCGACCAGGACATCAAAAGCGTGCAGGCCATCGTGCGCAAAGCACCGGCATTTTTCGAGGCACCGACCGCAGCGATATGGGAGTACGAACGAGACTCGCTACTCGGAATGATGGAAGTCACTTACGCGCCGAACATGTATATGCGCAGCAGTTTTTATGGAGCAGACGAGTTCTTCGAGATTCAAGGAACTGACGGGTTTATTTGGGTGACTCGCGGTACAGGCGAGATGCTCGACCTTGCTCCCGTAATCGTCTACCACTCTGATGGAACACAAACCCACTACTCAAACCTCGACCCGAATTGGCTCAAGGGTTTTTCCGCTGGTTCGAAGCACTTTGTAGATGCACTGTTAGAGGGCCGCGATAGTGCCGACATGACAGGCGAACTCGCAATCAAGACATTGCAACTTTGCTTCGCCGTTTACCAGGCGAGCAACGAACGTCGGCCGATCGATCCGCGAGACATTGAAGGTTCGGTATCGCCTCCGTGGTGGCCGCCGGACTTGTCGAATTATTACGAGGACATGAAACGCTACGGTCAGTAGCCGTTGACGCCATGGGATCAGACCGAGTCGCCTTTAATCATGTTGGGCAGGTCGTTACAGACCTTGCTCGTTCCCGTTCGTTCTACACGGAATTACTTGGGTTTGAGTTTTGGCGCGAGATCAATCCACCAGATGGCACGTCTGCGCAACTACTAGGACTCGCGCCACCACTTGGTATGACGGCTTGCTACCTACGTCTCGGGGGCCTAGTGCTCGAACTCTTGCACTTTGCTGCACCAGAACAGAGCGTCGCTCCGGCGCGCAGGCAAATGAACGAACCGGGCCTCACCCACATCTCGGTGTCCTGCGACATAGAAGGCGTCTGTGGTCGTGTTGGCGATTTCGGCGGCGAGGTAGTTACGTCAACCAATATCGGTAATGCGGTCTTTGTTCGTGACCCTGACGGTCAACTAGTCGAACTGTTGCCACTTGCCTACGCCGAACACGTCACAACTCTCAAATGACAATCGTTCATGTGCCAGCATCAACAGCGAACCTTGGTGCCGGATTCGATGTGCTCGGTCTTGCATTTGGCCGAGGTCTCGAGCTCGAACTCGACGCAGATGAAAAGACCGTTGGTCTCGTTTCTGATACGCACATCGCAAAACGTGCATTCGTGGCATGTGGTGGCCACGGCGATATCGCTGTACGCACAAACTTTCCGCCCGGTCGTGGGATGGGATATAGCGGAGCAGCGCGCGTCGCTGGTGCGGTAGCAGCTGCTGTGCAACGAGGCGACGACTGGCAAACGATGCGGGACGAGTTATTGAACCAGGCCGCGCGACTTGACGGCCACGCAGATAACACTGCTGCGTCTCTATATGGGGGCCTAGTTGTCGTGGCTAGCGAGGAGTGTGTCCGAGTCCCGTCCGGGTTAGCCCCCGAGGTCGTCTTGTGGATTCCTGCTCGCGAAACGTCAACGAAAGAATCGCGCAGCGCATTACCCGAGTCGGTTTCGCTAGAGGATGCAGTGTTCAACTCGAGTCGGTCTTCCTTATTCGCGGCGGCTTGGGCAGCAGGGGACATCGACGCCCTACGAGTCGCTACGCAAGATCGCTGGCATCAGGAACGACGTTTGCAGGCGGTCCCAGAGTCGGCGATAGCGCTACGCGCGATGCAAGACGCGGGGGCGTGTGGGGCATGGCTGTCTGGGTCAGGTCCGACGATTGCTGGGTTAGCTTTCGACGCCTCGACCCGAGGCGCTATCGAACAAGCACTTGCCCAACTTAACTTTGATGCGCGCGTCGAGGTGGTCGCCGTAGACGAAGAAGGAACAACGGTTGGATGAAACTTGAGAGTAAGCACGTCGTGATTACCGGCGGCGCCGACGGAATCGGTGCAGCACTCGCACGCCGATTCGCTGCTGAGGGCGCAAGGGCCGTCGTTGTCGCCGATATTGCAGAGCCAGCAAGTTCGGTGTGCGACCCAATTCGTTTTCGCCAATGTGATGTCACAGATAGAGAACAGATTCGCAGTCTCATCGAAACAGCCGAGGACCTAAACGGTCCGATCGATCTGTTTTGCTCAAACGCCGGGATCATCGGTGGGATCGGCCTTCACTCTTCTGACGATGAATGGCGGCGAACCATCGATGTAAACGTGATGGCCCATGTCTGGGCTGCACAGATTCTGATACCGAAAATGATCGAGCGCGGCGGCGGCTACCTACTCAATACGGCAAGCGCAGCGGGTTTGCTCACCCAACTCGGTTCTGCGACGTACTCGGTAACCAAACACGGTGCCGTTGGGTTCGCGGAATGGATCGCGATCACATATGGAGACCAGGGCATCAAGGTGTCCTTATTGTGCCCGCAGGCTGTACGAACCAACATGACCGCTGGCACAGACCAGGGTGGTGTCGCTGGCGTAGATGGCATGATGGAACCCGATGCCGTCGCCGACGTTGTCGTGGCCGGGCTCGACGCAGAACAGTTCCTCATCTTGCCGCACTCTGAAGTCGCTGAGTATTTCCGTCGCAAGGCCGATGATTATGAACGCTGGTTGCGTGGCATGCGCAGGCTTCAGGAACGCTTCCCGACGGGCTGGTGAGAGGTTGATGCCTACCCTTGTTGAGTCGGCTCTTGCTGCAGCTGGTTCCAGCACGGCTGACGCGCTCGCCGAGTTGTGTGCACTCGCACGTATCCCGAGCATCTCAGCATCGGCCGAGCATGTCAGGGAAGTTCACGCGTCGGCAGATGCGACTGCAGCGCTATTAAGAAGTCACGGGCTCGAAAATGTTCGGCAGCTAAGGGTCAACGACTCACATCCGTATGTGCTCGGAGAATGGTTGCACGCTGGCCCCGACGCTCCAACCGTCTTGCTTTATGCGCACCACGACGTTCAACCTCCGGGCCGCTTAGACCGCTGGACTACCGACCCGTTCGTGCCAACTGAGCGAGACGGTCGTCTATACGGTCGTGGCACCGCAGACGATAAGGCGGGCGCAGTAGCGCACGCCGAAGCTGTCGGCGCTTGGCTGTCAGCAAACGGATCCATTCCGTGCAATGTGCGCATCTTGGTTGAGGGCGAAGAGGAAATCGGCTCACCGAACCTCGAAGCTTTCCTAAATGCGCATGCAGACGAGCTCAGAGCAGATGTGTTCGTGTTAGCCGACGCTGGTCAGTGGGATGTCGGCGTCCCTGGCATCACGTATTCGCTTCGTGGGCTAGTTGGCTGTGATGTGAAGCTTCGGGCACTCAAAGGTCCGTTGCATAGCGGAATCAGCGGCGGGGCTGTGCCAGACCCGGTGCAGGGCATGGCCCGTTTGCTGTCGGCAATGACAGACGAAAACGGCGTGGTCACGATCGAAGGCTTCGCCGACGACCTGATCGCCCCAAGCGCTGTCGAACGAGAGCGCATCGTGGCTCTAGGTGGCGAGAGAGGCTTCGCCGCTGCATATGGACTACTCCCAGGGGTGTCGGTAATCGGTGATCCGAACGCACCTCTATATGAACGTCTCTGGCGCCAGAGCGCGCTAACCGTCATTGGTTTTGACGCCCACCCGATCAAGGGCAGTTCTAATCAGATAGTTGCAGCATGTACTGCCAGATTGTCGTTTCGGCTTGCCCCAGGACAAGACCCTGCCCGGGTGTTTGAGGCGGTCAAGAGCCATATCGAAAAGCACACGCCGTGGGGGCTCAACGCCGAGGTGACAAGCCACGAGGGTTCACCAGCGTGGACGACTGAGCCGACGGGCTGGGCTTTTGAGGCATGTGAAGAGGCGCTCGAAGCGGGCTTCGGGGTCGCGCCAGTGGCTATGGGTATCGGTGGATCGATTCCGTTTGTCGGACCGTTTGCCGCGACCTTCGGCGGTATCCCAGCACTGCTGATCGGACCAGAGGACCCTTACTCGCGTCCGCACGGCGAGGACGAGAGCCTGCACATCGCCGATTTTGCGAGCCTGATTAGGAGCGAGGTCTACTTGTTTCAGAATCTCGCCAACGCCAGACGCTGAACAGGATTTACGGCTAAAAGCCACAAATTGCTCTCATGCATTCGCGGTATTACGGGTTTGGCCGTTAGGTAACGAACGCTGCGTCGAACTCGCATGGCCCTAGGGCGCAGGCGTGGTCGTGATCTTGTGAAAAACCTGGCAGATTCTGCCAGCCGGTTCGCATGGCTCGTGAAATTCTTCCTACGGTTTTGGCCAGGCGGAGCTGTGAATTTGATTGCAGCGCGCCCCCTGAGTCGGCCAACCAAGGGAGCCACTTGACTCGTCAACCCCGAAAACCTAATTCAACGCGCCATCGAGCAAGCACGAACCGTGGACGCCACGTAGGTGCAGCCTGCACCACCATCACCGTTTTGCTCGGCCTACTAGCGATCACGCTGACAGGTGGAGCCACAGCGAAGCGCACCAATGCCGAGCCGGACTCGCTCCGCGGGCGTCGGGCATCATCGCTAGAGATCGCAGATTCCAAGACCGGCTACATCGCTGTTGCACCGACACCGACTGGCGAGGGCGCTTGGCTCCTCGAGAGCAACGGCAGGGTCACTCGCACGGGAGACGCCGTTGGGCGTCGAGGAGCGCGCACCAACGACGTCTTCGAACCAGCTATAGATATCGCCACGAGTTCCGCCGAGGGCTACTGGATCGTGAACTTCTGGGGCAAGGTGACCCCAAGGGGCGATGCACCGAACCTCGGCTCTGAACTCCTGCCTTACGGCAACCGTCACATTGTCTCCATTACCGCAACATCGTCTGGCGCCGGATACTGGCTTTTGAGCAACGACGGTGTTGTGTACCCGTTTGGAGATGCAGCACTTCTAGGCGATGCTCGCCGTGGCGACCGCAAGCGTTTCGTCGACATGGCCGTCACCAAGAGCGGGCTTGGCTACTACCTAGTCACTCTCAACGGGACAATTTTCGCGTACGGCGACGCAGCCGACCTAGGTGAACCAGGTGGATTTGCAGATACGTCGGTCGTCGGTATGGCAGCAGACGCAGACGGCCACGGCTACTGGGTGGCGCTCAGCAACGGCACGGTGTTGTCCTACGGAGCTGGTTCCAACAGGGTCCACTTCGAAGCCTCTGATGCTGTTGAAGCCGTTGATGTGATGAGCCGGCCTGGTGGCGGATTCTGGACATTGCAAGGCCAGAAGATCGTCGATCACCTGCATCCGTTCCTACTTTGCACTCGCAAGATCGAGTCGAGCCCAACCCCGCCGTTCTATGACGATGGTTACGGTGCGATCAACCCCACAGGCACCTACCGCGGCGCCTATCAGTTCTCGCGATCGACATGGAACAGCACAGCTGACCACGCCGGACGTCCCGACCTAGTGGGTGTCGATCCTGCCGAGGCTTCGATGATCGACCAAGACCTGATGGCGTTGGATCTCTACGCATGGCAAGGCGCAACCCCATGGTTAGGACGCTGCGCCGGCCTGTAGGAAATGGCTTTGCCGCTGGGTCGCCTATAGATGCGCGGCCTGGCGGCTCTTGACTTTGCCGCTACGCGTTAGGCCCGATGGGGTCAATGCCGCTTCACCTACAGAACACCGGCTCGCGACCTTGAGGAAAAGTTCAGCAGTAGCGCGAGCGTCGCCGAAGGCGCTATGTGCGCCTTTGAGGTCGATCCCGAAGTTCGCGCAAGCGATGTGCAGCTTCGCTCTGTGTGCCCGCATCGTGTCGATCCCGTTAGTTAGGTCGATCTGGTGCCCAAGCCTTTCATATTCGAGACGAAGCATTCGGGCATCAAACGACAGATTGTGTGCCACTACGCATGCGCCATGTAGACGCTCGGCGATGTCGCCCGCGATCTCTTTGAACGTTGGCGCACCTTGGACCATCGCGGTTGAAATTCCGTGAATATGGGTTGCATCAACTTTGTTCCCCGGCAGGATGAGCGTGTCATATACATCGACTATCGTGCCGGCCATCGAGAGCGTGACGATTGCGATCTCTAAGACCCGGTCACGGTTGAAGACGCCAGTTGTTTCTACGTCCACCACCACGAAGCGGTTGGCGTTGCCAACACAGCGTTGCAAAGTTGAATCCACTTGGCTCCTGATATGACGCGTGCTGCGGCGAACGTTGCTGAGACTACCTAGCGCGATCTTGTCCCCATAGAGTGGCCGTTTCTCTAGCTAGGCGGTCACATTGCACATTCTGATGTCTATACCGAGTCCGGCCGATGGCACTCTCGAACTTGGTCCGCTCAATCTTCATGCCTATGGGCTCATGCTCGCGATCGGCGTGATCGTCGCTGCGATAGTGGCAGAAAAACGCGCCACGCGGCTCGGTCTCCCCGAGGGCAGCATCAATGAGGTGGCGACGGTCGTCGTTATCAGCGGCGTGATCGGCGCTCGCGTCTACCACCTGTTCACGGGCTACTCATGGGACGAGGGTGGCATCGCGGGGGCACTACAGATATGGAAGCCGGGTCTTTCTATTTGGGGCGCTGTAGCTGGGGGTGCGATCGGCGCTGTCATCATGGCAAAACGCAAGCGTCTCGACACGCTTCTGTTATTTGACGCCTTGGCTCCTGCCGTTGCGCTCGCGCAAGGCATTGGCCGCTGGGGGAACTGGTTTAATCAAGAACTTTTCGGGCGGCCGACAACGCTTCCATGGGGCCTCGAAATTGACCCTGCGCACAGGCCGTTCCGCTATTTCGACAGCACAACCTTTCACCCGACGTTCCTATACGAATCGCTGTTTTGCATCGCACTGTTTTTCTTCTTGTCATGGGCCGAGAAACGATTCAACTTCAGGCGTGGCCAGACACTCTCGCTGTATGTAGCGCTCTACTGCACTGAGCGCCTCGCAATGGAGTTCCTGCGAGTAGATAAGGCAAGCCAACTTTTCGGTCTGCGCTTCAACGGGATACTTGCTCTCGTGCTCGGCATCGCGGGCTACATCGCATTTTTCAGGATCGGGCGTAAACAAGTCGGCGAAGTAACCGAAGCCGATGCACCAGACCTCGATGTTGAGACCGAGCAGTGACAACAACATCTACAGAAACCAGGGTTGCTGCGCGGGTCGTACATGCCACAAAGATTTTTGGAAAGGGCGATACAGAGGTAACGGCGCTTAACGACATCGACGTCGCGTTCGAGGCTGGCCGCTTCACAGCCATAATGGGGCCGAGTGGGTCTGGCAAGAGCACACTGCTGCATTGCATAGCAGGACTCGATCGTCTCACTTCTGGATCAGCTGTAATCGGCGATACGGACATTTCCGCATTGTCCGAACGCGAACTTACAAACGTCCGCCGCGATCAACTCGGGTTCGTGTTCCAGGGCTACAACCTTGTGCCGACCCTGACCGCAATAGAGAACATCACGCTCCCGCTCTCGCTCGCCCACAAGCACATCGATGCCGACTGGCTCGACATTGTTGTATCGGCTGTCGGCCTCGGCGATCGTTTGCGCCATCGGCCGACTGAACTCTCCGGCGGTCAACAACAACGTGTGGCCGTAGCGCGTGCGCTTGTCGCAAGACCACAAGTGATTTTTGCGGACGAACCAACTGGAAACCTTGACTCACGTGCATCAGCTGAGATTCTCGGATTTCTCCGTCGCGCTGTCGATGATTTCGGGCAGACGATCGTGATGGTCACGCACGATCCGATTTCGGCGACATACGCAGACAGGGTGGTATTCCTCGCAGATGGCCGTGTCGTCGATTCGATAGATAACCCGACCGTCGAGGCAATCTCGGCGCGCGTCCTTCGCCTAGAGAACTAACGGCGTCTAGAAATGTGGAAGGTCGCTCTTAGGGGCCTACTCGCACACAAGGCACGAGTTGTCCTTACCGTGCTCGCAGTCTTGATGGGCGTCGCGTTCATTACGGCTGTCTACATCCTCACTGACTCAACGAAAGCCGGTTTCGACAAACTCTTCTCTACGGTTAACGCTGGCATCGACTTCGAGGTTCGGACTAAACCACCAGTCGGCGAGGAGCAGTCACCTGTTGCTGGTGAGTCAGAACCCATTGCAGCGAGCGTGATTGGCGACATCAAGTCTGTGCCGGGAGTTGTAGCGGTCGATGGTCTCGTCTTCCGGTTGGGTATCGCAGTCATCGATGAGCAAAACAAAGAGATTCCGTTCTTCGGTCCGAGTATCGCAACGAACTATCCATCGCGGCTCGATCTAAGCCCATACAGCATTCGTGTTGGCGTGCGGCCTGCATCAGACAAAGAGGTACTGGTAGATACGGCAACTTTTGATTCCGGCAAGCTCGCGCTCGGCGATTCGATCGACGTGATTTTCCCAAATGACTACGGCCGCAGGACATACAAAATTGTTGGCACGCTCGGCTTTGGTGAGGCCGAGGACTTCAGCGGCGCTCAGGTCGTGATGTTTACTGGTGACGAAGCACAACGGGCGTTCGACATTGCAGACAAGTTCGATGCCCTAGCGGTCGCGACCGATCAGTCGATCGCGGTGCAGGAAATGCGTGAGCGGATCAGGAACGTTCTCCCGCCGGGCGTAGAAGTTCGGTCGGGCGAAGAAGTCACAGCAGAACAAAAGTCAAGTCTGAGTGGATTCATCGGAGTGTTCGCAACGATCTTGCTTGCGTTCGGTTTTGTCGGCGTGTTCGTTGCTGCGTTCCTCATTGTCAACACATTCTCGATAATTGTGAGTCAACGTGTCCGCGAACTCGCATTATTGCGCGCACTAGGTGCGTCTTCTCGCCAGGTAATTAGCTCAGTGATGCTCGAAGCGTTAGTGCTCGGCACAGTTGCGTCCTTCGCTGGCTTAGGTGTCGGGTATCTAGCTGGCAAAGGCCTCAAGGACCTCACGGCAAGAATCGGATTCGATCCTGGCGGCACGGGAGCCGTGCTGCTCGGTCGCACAGTCGTTGTCGCGTTCGCGATCGGCATCGGTGTAACCGCTCTCGCAGCGTTGGTGCCAGCATGGAAGGCGTCGCGGACATCTCCGTTAGCCGCCGTTCGCGATGTCGAGTCCGTGACCGGCGTCCTCGGCATTCGTCGCACAGTGGTAGGTATCGCGCTACTCGTCGCAGGAATTTCCGCGTTGTTTTGGGGATCCTCGCTCGGAACATCTGATGGGTTCTTGATCGCTGGTGGTGGGGCACTCGGAATCTTCGTTGGTGCGATCATGCTGACGCCGTGGTTGGCCGCGCCCGCTGGTCGGATACTTGGCGCACCATTCAAAGCCTTTGGTGGGATCACAGGATCGGTTGCGAGAGCCAACTTGCGACGCAACCCGCGTCGCACTGGCATCACCGCTAGCGCGCTCATGATCGGCCTTGCACTCGTAACCGCTGTCGTGGTCCTCACGGCAAGCGTGATCGGGTCTGTCGACAAGATCATCGATGATTCGATCGCTTCGGACTTGTCTGTCTCGCGCGACATTGGTCCGTTCTCGACAGCGGTTCGCGATGTTGTCGCTGAGCTTCCAGAGGTTGGATTGATTAGTGCATATAGAGCGAGCCAAGTGGCGACCGTCGCAGGCAAGGGCGCTTCGATTGAGGCGATTGAGCCCCAAGCCGTCGACACATTGTTGCGCCTCAACGTCGTTGGCTATGACGCGACGAGTTTCACTAACGGCGGATTGCTCGTTTCGGAGAAACGTGCAGAGGAACACTCATGGTCGGTTGGCGACGTGGTCCCTGCCGTTTTGGGAAGTGCCGGGTCGATGCAACTCACGATCAGCGGGATATACAGACAGCAGGGATTCTTTGAGGAATACCTGGTCAGCATCGAGACATTCGAGGCAAGTTTCGAGCAGCAACGCGACTGGTTTGTTTTCGTTGGTTCGGCCGAAGGTGTGTCTCTAAAAGACGCGAAAGCAGCGATAGAAGCGGCTGTCGAAGACGAGTTTCCGTACGTCAGGGTGCAAGACCGTGAAGAATTAAAGAGTCAACAACGACAACAGATGATGTTGTTTCTCGCGTTCTTCGTTGGCTTGCTCCTGATAACTCTTGTCATCTCGCTGCTCGGAATCTTGAACACGCTCGCGTTGTCGATCCTTGAGAGAACTAGAGAAATTGGTTTGCTTCGCGCAGTCGGTGCGCATCGCCGTCAGATTCGGCAGATGGTTCGGTGGGAAGCCGTGATGATCGCAACGCTCGGCGGGATTCTCGGCGTTGTTATTGGGCTCGCATTAGGTGTGGCATTGACAAGGGCTCTGGTCGAATTTCAGATCACTGAACTTGTAATCCCATGGTTAGGGCTCTGTCTGGTGCTGTTGGTCGCTGTCAGCGCCGGACTCTTCGCCGCGATTTATCCGGCATGGCGCGCGAGCCGACTCGACGTTTTGAAGGCCGTCGCGACTGAGTAAGTACGCCTAGCGGTTGAAGAGTTTTTGAATCGCGTCGTCTTTGTCTATGACGACAGCTTCGAGATCGCGTTGGAATTGTTCCATGCGGGCGCGCAGTTCTGGCCGACTAGTGCTGAGTATCCGCACAGCAAGCAGCCCAGCATTGCGAGCGTTGCCGACAGCAACAGTTGCGACAGGAACGCCTGACGGCATCTGTGCAATAGACAACAATGAGTCGAGGCCATCGAGATGCGTGAGCGGTACAGGGACACCAATCACTGGCAATGCTGTCATCGAAGCAGTCATGCCAGGCAAGTGCGCTGCCCCGCCAGCACCAGCGATAATCACCTCGATGCCCCTCCCGGCAGCGGTCATGGCGTAGTCGAACATCGCTTGGGGAGTGCGGTGAGCCGAAACAATCCGAATCTCGGCGGCGATACCGAACTCGGCTAGAGCGTCTATAGCTGCATGCATTGTGGGCAGGTCAGAGTCGCTACCCATTATCACGCCGACTAGTGGACTCGTCACCGAATCGACGCTAGCCGGATTGATCGGCTCGCAAATGACCGCCCTAGCGTCACGCCTATGCAGACTCGCCTGACCGACCTACTCCAAATTGAACACCCTGTCATGCTCGCTGGCATGGGAGGCGTGTCATATTCGGCTCTTGTTGCAGCAGTGAGTGAGGCCGGCGGTATCGGCACTCTTGGTGCTGCGCCTATGAGCCAAGAACAGATGGTCGAGGAGATGGCGGCTGTTCGTGCTGCTACAGACAAGCCGTTCGGAGTTGACTTGCTTGCTGCCCTGCCGGCTTCGTTGACTCGCAGTGTAGAACTAATTATTGCGAGCGGAGCGAGCCTGTTTGTTGCTGGCCTTGGAGTGCCACGCGACATCATCGGCCAACTGCACGATGCTGGCGTCATCGTTGCGAGCATGTGCGGCAAAGTCCGCCACGCCGTCGCCGCTGTCGAATCCGGTTGCGATTTTGTAATTGCTCAGGGCACAGAAGCAGGCGGTCACACAGGCCTTATCGCGACCATGCCACTAGTGCCACAGATTGTCGATGCCGTTGGGGACCGCATCCCTGTAGTTGCTGCCGGCGGCATCATCGATGGCCGCGGGCTTGCAGCGGCACTCGCGCTCGGAGCCGACGGCGTCTGGATCGGCACGCGGTTTATTGCTAGTCCCGAAGCAAGAACAGTCGCCGGTTACAAGGAAAGACTGTTAGCAACAGGAGAAGACGGGACCGTCATCACGAAGGGATACTCGGGTAAACCGATGCGCGCTATACGCAGCAAGTGGACTCAGCACGTTGAGGACAACCCCGACGCCCTCAAGCCATTCCCTGAGATGATGATGGAAGCCATGCAACAAGGTGTACTGCACCTCGGTGGCGACGAATCAACTCCGGTAGACCCTGAGCGCGAGTGCTACCCGGCCGGCCAAGGTGTAGGCGCGATCAACACGCTCATCCCTGCTGGCGACATTGTCAGGTCGATTGTTGCAGAGGCCGAACGTACGCTCGACCGAATCCACTCGCTGCGCTAGCGGTTTCTAGGCGTCGCGGCGGGCTTCGGCTGCTTCGGCTTCGAGGTCAGATTCGTACATCATCTTTACGAGCGTCTCGAAGTTCACCTTCGGAACCCAACCAAGTTTCTTTTTGGCCTTGGTTGCATCGCCGATGAGCAGATCTACCTCAGACGGCCGGTCGAAACGCGTGTCGTGCGTGACGTATGGCTCCCAAGAGTCATATCCGGCAAGGCTGAACGCGACATCTAAAAACTCGCGGATGCTGTGAGTCTCACCCGTTGCGATCACGTAATCGTCTGGAACCTCTTGTTGCATCATTAGCCACATCGCCTCGACGTAGTCACCGGCGTATCCCCAGTCGCGGCGAGACTCAAGGTTGCCAAGACTGATCCGGTCTTGGAGACCAAGCTTTATGCGCGCAACCGAGGACGTGATTTTGCGTGTGACGAACTCGTGACCGCGTCGCGGACTTTCGTGGTTGAAGAGAATTCCGCTGCTGCCGTGGATGCCGTAGGCCTCGCGGTAGTTGACAGTTAGGTCGTGGCCGAAAACCTTCGCAACGCCGTAGGGCGAACGAGGGTGAAATGGTGTCGTCTCAGTTTGCGGAACTTCGCGGACCTTGCCGAACATCTCCGACGATGACGCCTGATAAAAACGAATCGGATTGTTCTCCATGCCACCGACTACCCGGATTGCTTCAAGCATCCGGAGCACTCCAAGGCCGGTCGTGTCGGCTGTGAGCTCGGGTTGACGGAACGACAGTTGGACGAAGGAAATCGCAGCAAGGTTGTAGACCTCATCTGGTTGCACTTGTTCGAGCACAGCGATGAGAGACCCGAGGTCTCTGAGGTCGCCGTCGACGAGTTCGAGGCGCGGGTTCTCGTCGGTAACGAGCTTGGCTTTCGGGTTGTTTTGGCCTCGGATCATCCCGAAGACTTGGTAACCCTTGTTCGTAAGAAATTCCGAGAGATACCGACCGTCTTGGCCAGTAATCCCGGTGATGAGCGCGCGTTTCATGCGTCCTCCACTGTGGTTGCGGTGAGTCTAGGAAGGCCAGATGCCCACGCTTAGTTTCTGCTCAGGCGCGACGGTTCCATTCGGGGTCGAGTTGGACCAGGAACTCGGCGCATCGGGCTTCCTCGTCGCGTTCGCCGATGGCAGCGGCACTTGCCCGTAGACCCTCCAGCGCGGCTAAGAAACCACGGTTCGTTTCGTTACGCCAACGCACGTAGCCAGAGCCACGCCACCCGGCCTGGCGTAAGCGGTCGAGTCCGCGGTGGTATCCGACACGGAAGTATGCGTAAGCCTCGGTGTCATCTCTCGCGAGCAAACCGAGTTGTGCCCACGCATCAAGAAATCGCGGCCACCGAGCGACAACATCTGACACTGCATCACGGCGCAACTCCGGCGCGAGTGCAAGCGCATTTGCGAGGGCGTCGAGAGCGTCGGAACTTTCGGGGGGCAATACGGTCTCTGGCAAGCCACCGGGGATGAGGTTCACGTTGGTCATACGTCAGAATCTACTGATGAGGTGGTCGGTAACATCAGTTCGGTGACCAACGAAGCTGCCGCAGCAGACGCCCCTAGCCCGCACCAAGCCCCGACACGCTTGCTGCTAGTTCGCCATGCCGTAACAGCGCACACTGGGCCGATCTTGTCTGGTCGCATGCCTGGTATCGATCTGTCGGACAAGGGCCGCGACCAGGCCGAAGCCACAGCAACACGCATGTCGAAACTTTCGATCTCAGCTATATATGCCAGCCCAATTACGCGAACACAACAAACTGCTTCGATTATCGCAGCGCACCACAATCTCGAGGTGCAATCACTCGACGGTGTAATCGAAGCCGACTACGGCGACTGGACAGGCGGCGAGATTAAAGACCTCGCGAAAACTCCAGAGTGGAAAGTCGTGCAAGCCGCGCCATCTAGGGCACGTTTTCCGGGCGGCGAGTCAATCCAAGAAATGCAGGCTCGCGTTGTCGTAGCACTCGACACTGTCGTTGCGGGCCACGCCCACGAGACTGTCGTAGTGGTGAGCCATGCCGACCCGATCAAGTCTGCGATCGCGCACTACACAGGCGTTCACCTCGATCTTTTCCAACGCATCCACGTATCGCCAGCGTCGCTCACAGCAATCGAGTTCCACTCCTTCGGGACGATGCTCCTGAAAAGCAACGACACAGGGTCTCTAGAAGAGCTAATGACATGACCGAACTTATAGAGTTCGACGGTGTCGAAGCCTTGGCCGCTGGTGCTTTCGGTGTCCCAGGCCAACGCACGTTCGTCGTGCAGGCGACTCACGATGGTGTAGTGCTATCGGTGCTGGTCGAAAAAGATCAGGTCAGGATATTGAGCGAAGAAACGCTTCGGTTCTTAGACCAACTCGATCTCGATCAGCCCGAGGCCTTTGGCTCTAGCTGGACTAACACAAGTTCGGTTTCAGAAGCCGTGCCATTGTTTCGTGCGCGAATGATGGGCATTGGTTTCGACCCGGCTCGTTCATCGATGGTGCTCGAACTGCGCGAGTGGGCAGACGACGAACCTCCAGAAGGCGTGTCTGGCGAAGCGCGCGTAGCACGAATTTTCGCGAGCCGGTCACAGGTACGGGCCATGGCAGAAAACGCCGCATTGTCAGTTCGTGCAGGTCGTCCGCTCTGCCGACTCTGTGAATTTCCGATGGACCAAGAGGGCCATTGGTGCCCACGGTCTAACTGAACCTCGCAAACTGTCATGGCAAAACTTTCTGAACAGGCTGGCCTTCCGAATCTTGCTTCGGTCAATAGCGAAGTTGCGCGCAGGATTCTGCGCACAGGTGAGGTTGAGCTGCTCGGGAGGATGCCGTGGTCATCTAACGCGACATTCATTGTTGTAGTGCGTGGCGCAGCCGGTGAGCTGCTTGCGATCTATAAGCCACGTATAGGTGAGCGGCCACTATGGGATTTCGAAGAAGGATCGCTTTGCAAACGCGAGGTAGCCGCGGCGCAAGTCGCCGAACTTCTTGGTTGGCCACTCGTTCCCGACACGGTGCTGCGCGACGACCTTCCGCATGGGGTCGGATCTCTGCAGGTGTTCTTAGATCACGATCCAGACGAGCATTACTTCAATCTCTTGTCGGACCATACGGATGTCTTTCGGCGCTTCGGTGTGTTCGATGTAGTGGTCAACAACACAGACCGCAAGAGCGGACACCTGTTGCGAGCCGCGACTGGCTCAATTTTTGGCATCGACCACGGAGTTTGTTTCCACGAACATTGGAAACTTCGGACAGTTATCTGGGAGTTCGGAGGTGAGCAACTTCCAGTTGCGCTACTTAGCGATCTCGAATGCTTGTCTGGTCGGCTGCGGAACGATGATCACGGCCTCGGCGATCTGATCTCGCCCGCGGAAATGGCTGCGATGATTGTGCGCGTCGATGACCTACTCGCGAATAAACATTTTCCGATAGGGCAGAACGACCACAGGCACTACCCATGGCCCCTCGTCTGAGGTCTAAGCGAGAGAGAGCGCGCCGTCCGCGTAACGCTGTTTGCACAATGAACGTTGCAGTTTTCCAGAACTAGTTTTTGGCAAGGTTCCTGGTGTTACCAATACGATGTCGGCTGCTGGCAGACCAACATTGTCGTAGATCGCCGACTTGATCTCGTTGCGGATGTTGTCGTGATTGGTCTCTTTAGTTTCGGCAACGATGACTACCGATTCGCGCCCGCGACTGTTGGTAGTGCCGAAGGCAATGACGTTGCCAGACCGCACGCCCACGAGATGGGACACGGCACGTTCGACATCTTGTGGGTATACGTTGCGACCGCCGAGAATGATCACATCTTTCAGACGCCCGCAAACCACTAGCTCGCCGTCGGCCAAGTAGCAGCGGTCGCCGGTTCTCAGCCAGCCTTCGCTGAAGGCTTCGGCCGTGGCCTCTGTATCGCAGTAGTAGCCAGTCGTAATGGAGTCTCCACGAATTTCGAGTTCACCAACCACGCGCTCAGGAAGTTCTGATCGCGAAGTCTCGTCGACGATGCGGATTTCCATGTTGTGAAGCTGCCGGCCGAGGCGAGCGAGCCTGCGAGAGCCGTCGCGTCCGGGAGCACATGGGATTGCAACCCCGCTGTGCTCAAGTGCGTGGGCATCGACGATGTCGGTAACCATTCCCTTGCCTGGGTCAGGGAACGTCACACCGAGAGTTGCCTCCGCCATTCCGAATGCTGGAAATGCAGCAGACGGGTCAAGGAAGTGCTTGAGACCTGCGGCTAAGAACCGCTCGACAGCGTCGGGGTCTACTGGCTCGGCGCCATTGAGAGCTATGCGCCACGGTGCGAGGTTCAAGTTCGAAGATTTTGCGAGCGCTCGGGCAGCTAGAACATACGAGAAGTTCGGACCCGCCGTGACCGTGCCCCCGAACTCGCTCATCGCGTCCATCCACCTACGAGGCGATGACAGAAAATCTTGCGGCGATGAGAGCACGAGATCGGTACCAGTGGACATGGGCGCCGATAGCAAACCAATCAAACCCATGTCGTGATAGAGCGGTAACCAACTGACACAGACATCGAAGTCTGGCTCGATCTCGGCACCTCGCGCGATCGCATCGAGGTTGGCTGTGACAGCGCGATGCGGAAGCATCACGCCTTTCGGACTGCTTGTCGATCCGCTCGTGTATTGAAGTATCGCGAGAGCATCGGGATCATCGGCTGGCCGCACATATCGATCTGCGGTGAGCATCGCGCTGTTCTTCGAAAGGTCGTCTAGTCGAGCGATTGGCGGATCGCCCTCTACGACTTCGATGAAGTCGACTAATTGCGGATCGATCACGACGAACATCGCATGTGATGCACGAATACGCGAGCGAGTCTGATTGACAAACTCCTCGAGCGAAGCGAGGCGCAACGGCAACGGCAACATGACGGTCGCTGCACCACATAGCCACGTTGCCTCGATCGCAGTGACGAGTTCGCGAGTCGTTGGTCCGAGAATCGCGACATGCGCGCCGGGGCCGACACCGCGGGCTTGCAGAGCAGCTGCCATTGCCCGTGCTTCGGAATGCAGCTGCACCCAAGCGACAGTTTGCGAATCAGAACTTGTGTCGGCACCTACCGCCGAGCCTAGGAAAGTGATCGTGCCGCTGGTCTCAGCAGCACCTTCGATACGCGCGACAAGAGAAGGGCTTGATGAGGCTTGGGGGTCCATTGGCACTGCGACCAAAGTAACGCCAAAGGGTTACACGTTCTGTTGTGATATATCGCGCCTCAGCCGAATACGGCTCCGGCTACATCGCGAAAGAATCGTGATCGCGGGAATACCTCGTTCGCTCCAGCATCTCTGGCTGCTTGCATGGCATCTTCGTCGACATGAGGCCCGTATGCAACGATTCGCGCACCAGGGAGGCCAGCACGCACAACTTCGACATTGTTTGGTCCCCGAGAAAGATCGATCACGACAACATCGGCATCTGCGATAGATGCCGGGAAACTAGTGAATTTCGCGTCAGGGATCACAGCCATGATGCGAGATCGGTCCATCAGATCGACGATCAGGCCAACGACTCGCACCGTGCGACTATTTTCCGAGCCGGCGTGGCGCTTCCACAGCAAACTCCGGCCAACGCTTGCGGGACTTAGCCGCAAGCTTGTGCATGAGGGCGATGGCGCCAGGGTCATCGTCGCCAGGGCGAGTCTCGATCCAGCCATCTTCGACCAGTCGTGCCATCAGGTCACGTCCAGCATCCGTGCGGACGATAGTGAGTGTCCAGTCGTTGAATGCGCCGATGCCGCCTGTTGAGATATCGGCGTGCTCAGCTGCGAAGTCTGGGCACATCTTGCAACCCTCGCGTGTCCAGGCGTGACACTCTTTGAGCGGGACCTCGTGGTAATCGCCGTTCTTCATCCATATCTGGAACACGCCCTTGATGTTCATCTTCTTCATTTCGCTTTTCTTCAGCCCATACTTGGCCTCGAAAAGCTCCTCGAAGATCGCATCATCGAAGGTCTTACTGCAGAGCAGTCCGATGTTGAGCGAGATGCGGCGTGCAACTTTGCCAGCCTTGCGTTGCTTCATGGCTGGCGGCGAACTCGACTGGCATGACATCCCAACAAGAGCGATGCGTTCCTCGGATTTTTCTAGGTCGAGGTAGGCCATCGTGTTGGCGCTATATGTGTAGCGCGACCCAGCGCTCGCGATCACGTCTTCGCGGGTTCTAGCCACACCTGGGATGGCCTTCCATGTGGTCCCGTCGCCTTCGAGGTAGGAAACAAGTGCGGCGTCAATCAGGTCATGCTCGAGTGCATACACGAGCATCGCCGAGACGAGGCCACCGTCCTGGCCGACCTCGTGCAAAATCGGGTCGGTCGCTCTCGCGAGAACTACGTCCTTGTAGATGCCCGAAAGTTCCTCTGGCTTACGGGCACGGCCGAACATGAATTCATCGATCTCGGACTCCCACGATCCGAAACGAGGACAAGCCCGCGTGCAAGTTGTGCATGCTTTGTCGCCGTGGCTGCAATCGGCTGGTCCGCCGTAGCTGTCTTCGTTCTGCCATGGTTTGTAGACACCGTTCTTATCGTCGTAGGAAAGAACTGAGTGTGGGCACACAACAACACAGCCTGCACATCCCGTACACAACCCGGTGGTAACGACCTCGTCGTATAGATGCTTCCAAGATGCAGTCCAGCGTTCCTTCGGTTGTGCTTTGGGTTCTGTAGCCACCATGGCCGCGAGTCTGCCACGATCTAGAGGTCGAAGGCGAAGTGATTTCGTGGCCGTGGTGGCACGACGAGTTGGAACGTCGTCGGGATACGATTTTGTTGTGCCAACGACTTCGCAGATGACGAGGATCGATATCCCAATTGCAGGGATGTCCTGTGCTGCGTGTGCGGCGCGGATAGAGGGGAGTCTCTCTGGCCTTGCTGGTGTTAGTACCGCAGCGGTCAACTTCGCGACGGCCAAAGCCACAGTCGTCTTTGACCCCACTTCGCTAGCTGAGTCTGACCTCGAATCTGTGATCACCGCGCTTGGGTACTCCGTGCCGCAACCCGAGCAGGCCGATCCAGCAGACCTAGAGATGCTTGATCTGAGGCGGCGCCTAGCGGTAGCTACTGGGTTCGCCTTTCCGCTACTCGTGGTATCGATGTTCCCGTTCGCTCAGTTCGCTAACTACGAATGGGTCGCTTTTGCTACTGCGACCCCGATCACCGCGTGGTCGGGGTGGCCGTTCCACCGCGCTGCCTTCCTCAACCTGCGCCACCGCGCGGTCACAATGGACACGCTCGTGTCTGTCGGAACCTTGGCTACATATATTTGGTCAGCGATCGTGTTGCTGTTCCTCAGTCCTTCCGGCCATCAGACAATGGCCGAAAGTGACATGCCAGAGATTTACTTCGAGACCGGTGGCGTAATCGTCGCACTCGTGTTGCTCGGGCGTTACTTCGAACGGCGGGCACGAAGGCGAGCTGGAGACGCGCTTAGAGCACTACTTGCTTTGGGTGCAAAAACAGCGACTCTAGAAAATGGTGACGTGATTCCAAACGCCTCGTTGCGTATTGGAGACCGTTTCATAGTTAAGCCGGGTGAGAGAATCGCGACAGACGGGCGCGTCGTAACCGGGTTTGCAGCTGTCGACGCTTCGATGCTCACAGGCGAGCCTGTACCAGTCGACGTCGGTGTTGGCGATGAGGTCATCGGAGCAACTATCAACACGAACGGGTTACTTACCGTCGAAGCCATGCGTGTTGGTAGCGATACTGCGCTAGCGCAGATCGCGAGGCTTGTCGATGAGGCACAAGGATCGAAGGCGCAGGTCCAACGATTGGCAGATCGCGTGTCGAGTGTCTTTGTCCCGATCGTCATTCTGATTGCGGTTACGACCATATTGTTGTGGCTGGTTACGGGTCACCCCGCACTCGATGCGTTTACTGCTGGCGTAGCGGTGCTGATCATTGCGTGTCCTTGCGCACTCGGTCTAGCGACCCCAACAGCGCTCATGGTCGGTACTGGACGTGGCGCTCAACTCGGAATCATCATCAAGGGTGGCGAAGTTCTAGAAGCAACTCGAGCGATCGACACGGTCGTGCTCGATAAGACAGGCACGATCACGACGGGTCAAATGCGCGTCGCCAAAGTGGAAGTTACCGGCGACACCACCGAAGCGGATGTATTGCGGTTCGCTGCGAGCGCAGAGTCAGGGTCGGAACATCCAATAGCGAAGGCGGTAGTCACGGCGGCAACAGACGCGGGCATAGCTATCAGTCAGCCAACTGAATTCACAGCAGAGCCGGGCGTCGGCGTGACTGCTGTCGTCGATGGCATCGAAATCAAAATGGCACGCGCAGCGAACGTCGATGATCACATCGCTAGGGGCGCGACGGTTGTGTCAGCGTCTTGGGGAGGTAAGGAGCACGGCCAGTTCATAGTCGAAGATGCACTCAAAGACACGTCGGCTGAAGCTGTCAAAGGACTCCATAATCTCGGTTTGCGGGTCGTAATGGTTACTGGCGACCAAGAACTAAGCGCGAGTCATATCGCTCGACTTGTTGGTATAGACGAGGTAATTGCTGGAGTTCTGCCCGCTGGCAAGTCAGATGTAGTTAGGCGACTGCAAGATGACGGTGCGACGGTTGCTGTGATCGGCGATGGGGTCAACGACGCCCCGGCGTTGGCGACGGCCAACCTCGGGATCGCGATCGGCACGGGTACCGATGCCGCAATCGAGGCAAGCGACCTTACGCTCGTGTCAGGCGACCTGCGTGCCGCAGCAGATGCGATCCGGCTAGCGCGGCGCACGCTTGCCACCATCAAGGGCAATTTGTTCTGGGCGTTCGCTTACAACGTTGCCGCAATCCCGCTCGCAGCATTCGGGTTGCTTGATCCGATGATTGCTGCGGGGGCAATGGGAGCGAGTTCGGTGTTTGTCGTTACAAACTCATTGCGTCTACGTCGTTTTCGTAGCATTCGCGCCTAAGCAGAACTACCCTGCACGATTCGATGACGAAGATCTCCGACATCCTCGCGGCCGGGCCGAGTTACTCGTTTGAGTTTTCGCCGCCGCGTTCCGCTGAGGCCGAGGCACAGTTTTGGGTGACGGTTGACGAACTCGTCCCTCTAGCGCCGTCATTCTTCTCTGTCACTTATGGAGCGGGTGGTTCTACCCGCGAGTTGACCCGTGACCTCGTTACGCGTATAAATGCTGAGAAGGGTGTAACTGCGATGGCGCACCTCACTTGCGCAGCGCATACTCGCAAAGAACTACACGATCTAATCGTGTCGTACCGCGACGGCGGCGTCGTAGAAAACCTCTTGGCGCTAGGTGGCGATCCGCCGGTCGGGTACGACGGCCCACCGGGAGAACTTGAGTTCGCCGATGAGCTCGTCGCGCTAGTCAGAGAAGTCAATGATTTTTCGGTAGGTGTTGCCGCGCATCCTGAACCACATCCCCGGTCGGCGAGCCTCACCGAAGACCGCGCTCACACGGCGGCAAAACTCGAGAATGCTGACTTCGCGATCACGCAGTTCTTTTTTGATGCACATCACTACTTCGATCTTGTAGGGACACTCGCTGAGCTTGGGTGTGACAAGCCAGTGATCCCTGGGATCATGCCGGTTACGACTCTTGGCTCGATCAAGCGCATGACAGAACTCCAGGGGAGCGAGTTCCCTGGTTGGTTTGCGGACAGGCTCTATGCAGTAGAAGACAAGGGTCCCGAAGCCGTCAGAGCAGTTGGCGTGTCCGTAGCGATCGACCTTTGCAAAGAACTGCTCGATTCGGGTGTGCCAGGACTGCACTTTTTTGCGTTCAACCGCGCTACCGCTCTCGCAGCGCTCGAAATCCACCAGAGCCTCGATCTCGGGAAATAAGAAACCCCGGCCGAATATTCGACCGGGGCCCCAATGGCGGAGGGACAGGGATTTGAACCCTGGGTGACTTGCGCCACAATGGTGTTCGAGACCATCCGATTCGGCCGCTCTCGCATCCCTCCGTTTTCGATCCTAAACGATGCGCGTTCGTGGCTCTTGGTCGGCGCAGCTTTCAGCGTTTAGCTGCAAAAAAATCGCTGAGCAGACCAGAGCATTCTTCTGCGCGAATACCTGCGACGACCTTGCTTGCGTGATTCAGCCGAGGGTCGGTAGAGAAGTTGTAGAGAGTGCCAACGGCCCCAGCCTTCGGGTCGTGGGCGCCGAAGACAATGAGCGGAACCCGGGATGCCCAAATGGCTCCGGCACACATCGGGCATGGCTCGAGTGTGACAATCACGGCGCAGTTATCGAGACGCCAGTCGCCGCGGAGAGCGCAAGCGTCGCGCATCGCAAGGATCTCAGCGTGGGCAGTCGGATCACCAGATGTTTCTCGTTCGTTGTGACGTGAGGCGATTATTGAGCCGTCAGACAACGACACGACCAGCGCTCCGACAGGAACTTCGCCTTCGTCGGCAGCGAGTCGCGCTTCGCTGATGGCCTGTCCCATGAGGGAGTCGATGGTGGCTGTGCTGAAGGTTGTCTCGCCGAGCCAGCCGTGGGTCAACGCGACAATCCTGTGAGCGCTGCGTCTATGTGATCTCCGAAGTCGGCTGCGAGTGTTCGTGCAAACGAAGATGTCACGTGCGCACCTTCGCGGTACACAAGGGTCGTGCCGTCGATCGCTGGGCAAAAGCCATCGATGCACATCAGTGGTGTTAGATCAGCGAAATACGCGCCTGCGTTCGAACTCGCAGACCTGAGGTCATCATTTATTGATGGCACATCATGAGTGGTGAGCTGAGAACCGCATGCGAGAGCGTCATTCAGGTGTTCAGCAAGACAACTGAGCGCGTTGTCGGTAGCCAGAGGAGTTTGTGAGACAACAATTACTCGGGTAGAGCTGTTGGCCAGTGCGATTGCGTCCTCGACATTTTGTGCGAATTTTGGACCGATTACTTTGATCTGCTCTAACCAGCGGTTACTCAGGATCAGAACTTCTGGCTTGTCTTTTTGGATTGCTTTCCACATCGCTTGGGCCCAGGGTGCACAAACTGGTTTGCCTGGTACGGACTTTTTGAAAAATGTCGAGGGACAACCACGGGTTAAGACAGTCACGCGCCATCCGCGTTCGCGCCCAACTGCTGCGAGCGCCGCGGACCAATGTCCTGCGTATGAATCGCCGAAGAGTACGACATTGAAGTCGCTCTCGGTGTCGCCGAGCACGCAGTCCGTAACCGTCAGGCAGAGCGTTCTGATAGCCGCATTCGGGTCATTGATGCTGCGTCCGTTGAGGAGGCTCGGTTCGAGGTTGCTCGGAACGTACGGCGTTGGTGTCGGTGCGTCTCCGAGCGAGCGAGTCACTCGCGTGGCGGTCTTGCCGCTGTGGAGATCGCCGATAATGGCTGTTGGTAGGTATGAGGCTGCAACTACAAGCGCGGTCAAGCCTGCGCCAAACGCGAGCGTGAGCCCCTGACGTTCTTGTAGCCATCGCCAGTTGCGAGCAGGCTGTTCGACCCACCGGAATGTGAGGCCAGCAGCGACGATCGTTACCGCTAGGGCCGCGGACAGGGTCAGCGCGGAGGTTTCATCTTTCGTGAAGAGCAGCAAGACAGGCCAGTGCCATAGATACAGCGAGAATGACCATCGTCCTATGAGTTGGATTACGGGATGCCCTAGCAGCTTGTCTAACGGTCGCGCGCCCGCGGTGTTTCCAGTGGCGATCACGAGAGCTGTTGCTAGAACAGGCACGATCGTTGCGATGCCAGGCCATGATGTCTCACGACTTACGAGCGTGAATGTCGCCAGAATCGCTATTAGTCCTGCCGGTGTCGCAGCCAAGGCAATTCGGCGCGGGATTCGTGCCAACAGCACCGGGCTTGTCGCTAATAACGCACCGATACCAAGTTCCCAGGCTCTGTACTGGAGAGAAAAGAATGAAGGAATAGGTCTTGAATCGACGTCCTTTAGACATAACAAAAACGAAAGCACGATCACGCCCGAACAAATAAGGATCGTTAGGTGCCTTCTCAAGCGATCGCCAAATAGGGCGACACCTAGCCCTACACAGACCGTGAGCAGAAGTGGCCAGATCGCATAGAACTGTTCTTCTACTGAAAGCGACCAATACTGTTCGATCAGCGATGGTGCTTCGGCTTCGAGAAGGTAACCATGGTTGCGAACTACGAAAGCGCGATTCACGATGAATAATGATGCAGAACGAACGTCTGGTGCTGTCACTGAAATCGCGTCGAATGGGCGCTGTATGAATGTCGCGAGGAGAGCACTCGCAATTAGTACGAACGAGGCCGCTGGAAGTATTCGACGGACACGGCGAGCGTAAAAACCGATAAGTCGTTGCTTAATTGGGAGTGCCGATTCTTCGAGGAGACGGCTAGTGATCAAGAACCCAGAGATCACAAAAAAGACGTCGACGCCTGCGTAACCACCACCGAATAAATCGAAATTGAAGTGGAATGCGATAACACCACCGACAGCTAGTGCGCGCAGTGCCTCGATGTCGACACGCCGTTTGTGGGTCGAGTCGGCGACCTCTGCGGACCTCGGAACATCGACTTCAGTTTGCATCAGTTCTCCGTCTGTCCGAAAATCATCGCGTAGCCGTTACTTCGATGTAGATGTATAGCGCGCTGCACATTGGACGGTCAATCGTGTAATCGCGTGGTCTGCCGAAGCACGAACAGGTCTCTAGTCACTTTGCGTTAGTTGCGCTAATGCTGCATCTATTTGTGATCCGAAGTCGCCCGCTAGCGAACGAGCGAAGACCGATGTCACGTGTGACGTTTCGCGATAGACGAGAACGTTGCCATCGATAGCTGGGCAGAAATCATCGGCGCACATCACGGGAATCAGGTCAGCGAAGTATGCGCCTGCGTTAGTGCTCGCAGCGCGCAAGCCGACATTTGCCCTAGCCACGCCTCTATCAGAAGGCTTTGCGCCGCAGGCAAGGGCGCTTGTTAAGTGGTCAGCGAGACAACCCAACGGATCGTCTTTGGTTAGAGGGGTTTGCGAGAGGACGATGATGCGACTCGGCCCTTCACTCAACGCGATGGCATTTGCAACTTCAGTTTCAAAGTTCGGTCCGTCGTGCTTTTGCTGTTCGACCCAACGGTTACTCAAGATCACGACCTCGGGCTGGACTTGCCGAATCGTTTCCCATCCGGATCGTGCCCATAGGACGCACTTCGGCATTTCCTTTAGTGTTGAATCACCTGTCATCGTCGATCTGCATCCTGATCGTGTGAGTCGCGTTATTCGCCAACCGCGTTCGCGTCCGAGAGTGTCGAGCGCTGCCGACCAGTGGCCGCCGAACGAATCACCGAATAGAACGACATCGAAGTCACTTTCGGTGTCTCCATAAGTGCATGCGCCGAATTTCTTGCAGTTGTTACGAATCTCGGCGAACCGATCGCGAGAACTTCTGCCGTTGATAAGGCTCGG
The DNA here is from genome assembly GCA_005779395.1 of Actinomycetota bacterium. Lineage (GTDB taxonomy): Bacteria > Actinomycetota > Acidimicrobiia > IMCC26256 > PALSA-610 > SXJQ01. The sequence goes on along the minus strand of SXJP01000052.1, from coordinate 80,800 downwards.
TTGCATGTTGCTTGGTACGAACGGAGTTGGAGATGGCGCCGATCCGATTGCTCGCGTAATTTTTGCGGCCGGTTGTCCGCTATGCAGATCGCCGATTATTGCAGTAGGAAGGGAAGCCACCGCAATACCAAGTGCGATCGCAATCGCTCCGAGTGCGAGGGTTGCCCCCGCATGTGTCTGGAGCCATCGCCAGTTCCGTGCAGGTTGTTCAACCCACCTAAAGGTAAGGCCGGCAGCGACAATGGTTACAGCGAAAGCAACGAGGCGCGTTACGACGGAAGTCGATTCAACGGTGAAAAGCAACAGGATTGGCCAGTGCCACAGGTATAGCGAAAATGACCAGCGACCGATTAGTTGCACGACTGAATTTCCGAGGACCTTGTGAACTCGTGTTGGCTCGCCGATGTTGCCTGCAGCGATAACGATGGCGGTCGCAAGTACCGGGATAGCAACAGCGAAACCGGGCCAGGTTGTCTCTCTATCAACGAGCAGGAAGGTCGCCAAGATTGCGGCTAGTCCGGTCGGCATCAACTTTGTAGCGGCGCGGCGCGGTATTCGTGCCACCAAGACCGGGATTGTCGCAAGCAGTGCTCCGACGCCGAGTTCCCAGGCCCGATAATTAATCAAGAAGAACGATGGAATCGGATTCGCTTCGACCGTGCGCACCGACATCACGAACGACAGGCCAACTACGCCAACACAACAAGCGATCGCGAGATTCAAACGCTGGCGACTACCAAATACCAGGGCACCGAGTCCGACACCGAGGCCAAGCAACAAGGGCCAAATCGCGTAGAACTGTTCTTCTACAGACAGCGACCAATATTGCTGGACTATCGATGGCGCGCCAGCCTCGAGCAGGTAATTGGTCCCACGAAAAACGAAGGAGCGGTTCACAATAAACATTGCTGCAGAACGAATGTCGGGTGATGTAGTCGTGATGGCTTCGTATGGGTTCTGCACGAAAGCTGCGAGAAGTGCGGTCGCGATCAGAACAAACGTTGCCGCGGGCAGGATCCGCCGCACGCGCCGGGCATAGAAGTCAATGAGACGGCGTCGGAGGGGCACAGCTGAATCTTCTAGGAGCCGGCCGGTGATTAAGAAGCCCGAAATCACGAAGAACACATCGACACCAGCAAAACCGCCAGCTAATAGACCGACGTTGAAATGCGATGCGATAACTCCACCGACAGCTAGAGCACGCAAGGCCTCGATGTCGAGGCGACGCTTGTGGACCTTATTGCCAACTTCGTCAGCCGCCCGGACATCGACTTCAGTTCGCATAGCTACCCTGTCCGTTCGGAAGGCCAAGCATGGGGTGGTGGGGTTCGAAATTATCGCGCTGTACTCAATGTCCTGAGACACCAAATGGCGGAGGGAGTGGGATTCGAACCCACGGAGGGTCACCCCTCACACGCTTTCCAAGCGTGCCGATTCGGCCGCTCTCGCATCCCTCCCGGGATCGGCGATCATAGCGGTGAGGCGATATTCACCTCTTGCCGGTAATCTCGCAGGTTCTGGTCGCGGTGCGGCCTTGTGGTGGTCCGCCCGGGTCCGGCGCAGCGAGATCCTGCGAACCGAGTCAGGTCCGGAAGGAAGCAGCTCTCAGCGGGGCGTCTCGGGTGCCGCCGGGTCGCCTGGGCGGGCCTCCAGAAGCGCCGTCGTCGACGAGACTTCAAGCACATGTCCCAGAGTTGTGTCATTCTGTGCGTACGAAGTGACATATCGACGTACGGAGGACGAATGGCTGCTACTTACTGCGCGGGTTGCGGAGCACTACAGACAGCAGGAGCCGCGTTTTGTGGAACTTGCGGACTAGCGGTCGGCGGTGAACAACAATCGCCACCACCCTCATGGGGCACGCCACCCGGCTACGTCGTGCAACAAGCACGACCGGGAACGAATGGGCTCGCAATTTCGTCACTAGTGTTGTCGCTTGTTTGGTGTTACTCGGTGGGGTCGATCTTGGCAGTCATCTTTGGCCATATCGCTCGCAAACAAATACGCGAGCGTGGTGAATCCGGTGACGGTATGGCGCTAGCAGGATTGATTATCGGTTGGGTAGGCATCGGCGTAACTGTCATCGCGTTGATCGCATTTGCCGCTAGCGCTGGAGACTCAAGTGGCTATTAGCTCACCTTTTCAAGATAAGAAAGTACGGCATGATGTTCTGCGCTCAGTGCGGCAAGTCTCTAGTCGAGCATGCACATTTTTGCACCTTCTGCGGCGGCGCACAGGTTGTGGCGAGCACATCGCCGGAGGCAGGCTGGTCGCCGCACATAGACCTTGAGCCGAGCGGCGAAATAGTCGGCGCGAAGCGATCGTCAGGCGTAGAGCGCATTTCCGGCCTACTTATACTGATTGCCGGAATTGCGGTCCTCCTGCATAACGCATTTTCCATACGGCAAGAGTTGAATCAGGATTATTTCCAGTGGGGCCTCGGCTTCTGGGATGCGGGTGGAGCCTACGTACATTCATGACTGCTCGTGCTCGTAGGGGTTGCGCTAGTCGTCGCCGGAACAGTCGCGGTGTCTGGCGGTCACAACAAGTGGGCGAAGATCGCGGTCGTTGCTGTCTTGCCGTGGAGGCTTCTCGGAGCCGTAGGCCACCTCATTTGGCTAGTCGACCTGACGCTCGACCGGGACTATTGGTCGGAGTTGGACGTGGATATTCCCGCAGTGTCCGTGATCGAAGAAGTCGCTGTCGTTGGCTTACTGACGTCTGCGCTAGTCGTCAGCGTTGGAGCGGGTCGCAAAGCATCTCAGCCCGTCAACGTATGACTTAGACGAGAACATGTCGCACAGCACCTAGCGGCAATATGATTTATCTAAGACATTTCAGCTACGTGTCTGGAGGAATAAGTGGTTGCGACGTATTGCGGGGGTTGTGGGGCTGTACAAATCGCAGGGTCGACTTTTTGTGCAAGCTGCGGACGCCGGATTGGTGGCGATCAGCAGACGGCACCTTATTGGGGCCCACCCGTAGTTGCGCGTGGCACGAACGGGTACGCGATTGCCTCTTTGGTCTGTTCTCTAGTGTCTTGTGGAATTGGTTCAATTTTGGGTGTCGTGTTCGGCAAGCGCGCCGAACGCGAGATCGCCGTAACCGGCGAACAAGGCGATGGCTTGGCGAGAGCGGGGATCATCATCGGCTGGATCGGTATCGCAGGCGCTTGCGTGGTGATCCTCATTTACATAGTGGCGGTTTTCATCGCCGTGGTTACCAGTTCGGCGACTTGACCTAGAGATCGCGCAGAAAGACCTCCGCTAGGACACCGAACGCTCCGAATATCGTGTGGTCACAGATCCATGGATTTATAAGGCTTGCGATATAGTTTGTCTACTTCTGCTGAGCGTGGATGGAGTAGACAATTGAATACTGCCTATTGCGTGAGTTGTGGTGCCGAACGGAGGGCAGAATCCAACTTTTGTGCCCACTGCGGACGAAATAGTTGTGGCGAATTGGGCGTGGTCATGAAGCCTCCTCAACCAGCGTGGGCACGTCCGCCGTTACCGCCTGCGACTAACGGCAATGCTGTCACATCGCTAATCCTCTCGATCGTGCTGCCCGGTCCGGGGTCCCTTATGGCGATCGTGTTCGGGCGCAAGGCAAGACGAGAGATCCGCCTTAGCGGAGAGCGTGGTGACGCGCTCGCTGTAGCCGGGATTGTGATTGGTTGGGTCGGCCTCTCGATAGCTGCGATCGGGGTGGTTCTCGTATTCCTGATCGCGCAAGACTGCCATGAGCATCCTGGGTGCATCTCTAGTTCGAACCCGGCCTGGAACAAAACTCAGCAATATACTTCGTCTACTTCGATTGTCGACCTTTTGGGGAGGACAAATTGACAGTCACAAGTTGCACTAACTGCGGTATTGAAAAACCACCCGAGACGGCGTTCTGTTCGTCGTGTGGAACGCCTGCGGCCGCTACCGGTGCACCACCACCATCGAACGGTGCAGCTTTCACTCAACCGTCAGTCGCTGGTGCGCCCGTCGTGCGTGGCTTGAACAGCTACGCGATTGCTTCGCTTGTGCTGTCTCTTGTGCAATTCTGCGGAATCGGCTCAGCGCTAGGAATCGTCTTTGGAAACAGAGCGCTTGAAGAGATTCGCCAAACCCGCGAAGACGGTGAAGGCTTAGCTAAGGCCGGCATCGTGATCGGTTGGGTCACGCTCGCAGTCTGGGTGTTGTCGGTTCCACTATCTCTAATAATGAGTAGACCGATCTGGTCGTACTTCGGCATCCTCGACAGCCTCCTGCGGTAGGCCGAGGCGTGGGAAGAATTGTTCAACCGGAGTTGGCTCTCCGGTCGTGTCACCGTGCGCCGATAATGTGCGAGCGTGGCGACCAGCGCTCTTTATCGCAAGCACAGGCCCCAACTCTTCGCTGAGTTAGTCGGACAAGAACATGTAACTTCGGCGTTGAGACACGCGCTACTAAGCGATTCCGTTGGCCACGCGTACTTGTTCTCAGGACCTCGTGGTACTGGTAAGACAACCACAGCGCGCGTGTTCGCGAAGGCTCTCAATTGTCTCGAACTCACCAAAGACGGCGAGCCATGCGGCAAATGCATCAACTGCAGTTCATTTAGCGCAGAGGGCATCACGTTCCCAGACCTTTTCGAACTCGATGCGGCTAGCAACAACGGAATCGACAACATCCGCGATCTCATATCGCGCGTCAGTCTTGGCATGGGCGCAACGAGCAAGAAGAAGGTGTACCTAATTGACGAGGTGCACATGCTGTCGACAGGCGCTGGTAACGCTCTCCTCAAGACGCTCGAAGAACCACCGTCGCACGTTGTGTTCATGCTCGCGACGACAGACCCGCAAAAAGTGCTCGCGACGGTTCGGTCGCGCACCCAGCATTTTGATTTCACGTTGCTCGCCCCGGACCAACTTCGCACTTTGCTAGTCGCCAACCTCGACCGTGAAGGCGTGAAGGCCGACGAAGATGCGCTCGATCTAATTGTTCGCAAGGCCGCTGGATCGGGCCGTGATTCACTCTCGTTATTAGATCAAGCATTGGCGCTCGGCCACGGTGCGCTCGATTCCGATGTCGTGGTTTCGATGATGGGCTCGAGCGGTTTCGACCGCCTAGTTGAGATCTTGCGAGCGGTCGCTGCACAAGACCCGGCCTCTGCGCTCGTTGCTGCTCATGGGGCCTTGGCTGTCGGGGTCGATGTACGCCGCCTTGCCGACGATCTGCTTCGTACCCTCCGCGATTCGTTTGTGAATGCCGCTGCTAGCGGCAAGGTGCCATATGACGGTCCGGTAACTGATCTCGTCGCATTAGCAGAATTAGCTGAGTCTTTTGGGTTAGCGGGCCTTACCCGTGGAATCGAGACGCTCGGCACAACGATCGCCGATATTCGAAGCCAAAATGTTGCCGACCCACGGCTCTTGCTAGAAGTCGCACTAGTTCGCCTTGCGCGCGGCGATACGCACAAAGCCGACGATGCATTGCTCGAGCGCATCGAACGACTCGAACAGCGAATGGCGAGAAGCCAGAGTCCATCATCTCCGATCGTCACCACGCAACCGCCTGTCACGCTGCAAGTGCCGCGTGGTCCACGCCCCACACTTGGCGCGATGAAGCGCACTGCACCGCTTGACTCGCTTTCGACTGAGCCATCCGTTGCGGCTTCCGCGATCACAGAGCCAGCATCAACCGAAGCATTACCGCATGCGACTTCGTTAGATCTCGACGAAGTATCCGTTGCGTGGCAAGCGGCGCTGAAGTCAATGAAGCCACCAGTGCGTGCATCGGTCGAAGACGCTCGACCGCTGTCGACCGATGGCGGCACGATCACGTTCGGTGTTCCCGGTGGTACTCGCTTCGAAATGCAGAAGAAGAAGTTCAAAGACCAGGCGGGCGCGGTGCGAACAGCACTAGCTCAACAACTCGGAGCGGAACCGAAGTTTCGGATTGTCGCACTCGACCCTGAACCGGACCCTGCAGCAGCAGAGCAAGTGCCTGTCGACACCGACGAATACATCGATACGACAGGTCTACAGGACGCACCCGACACAGCGGGCCCCGCTGACACCGTCGCTCGTATCCAGGACGTCTTTCCTGGCGCGTCGGTTGTCGAAAAACCAGGGAAATGAGCGTCTACACAGAGCCGCTGCAGGCGCTAATCGACGAACTGAATCGTCTGCCTGGTATCGGTCCCAAGTCAGCCCAACGCATCGCGTTTCACTTGCTCAAGATTCCGAAAGAAGATGCTGCGCGGTTAGCTGAATCCATCGTTGTAGCCAAGGATCGCGTGCATTGGTGTCGCGTTTGTTTCAACGTGTGCGATTCAGACACCTGTCAGTTCTGTGCCGACGATGGGCGCGACGGTCGTGTTGTCTGTGTCGTCGAAGAAGCCAGAGACATTGTGGCAATCGAACGAAGCGGTGCTTTCAAAGGTCGCTATCACGTTCTGCAGGGGGCAATCAGCCCGATCGAAGGCATCGGTCCTGAGCAGCTACGAGTTCGCGAACTCGTAAAGCGTCTCGAAGATGACGCGATAACAGAGTTGATACTTGCGACAAATCCGAACGTAGAAGGCGATGCAACAGCGAGCTACCTAGCGCGGTTAATAAAGCCGATCGGCGTGCGCGTGACACGTCTCGCAAGCGGTCTACCTCAAGGTGGCGATCTTGAGTTTGCCGACGAAGTCACCCTCGGTCATGCTCTCGAAGGCCGCCGCGAACTCTAGGGACGCCTCTAGAACGTCGGGTTGAGTGTCAGGTTGTAACTCCACGACAAGCCAAGTACTGCCAGCATTGGCCACACAGAAATAGCGAAAGTTCTGCGTCGCCACGCAAGCAGCGCCGAGATAACACTCGTCACCACAACAACGCCAAGTATCGAGTATCTAAGCGAAGCGACAATATCGCCACGCAACAAAGACACCACGGACCGAGTGGCTCCACACGCAGGACATGGCACTCCCGTAATCACAAGTAATGGGCATGTCGGAACGTGCGGAAGCACAGGCCAAAGTGCGGCGACACCGACCATCACAGCACCAGAGGCGCGGACATAGCGAAGGTCGATGTCAGTTCGGATTTGTTCCCCTTAGAGCGTGCGAATAATTGCGGCATCGCCTTGTCCGCCACCGCCGCAAAGCGCAGCAGCGCCGACACCGCCACCACGGCGACGAAGTTCGTTGATGACAGTCATCACGACGCGCGTACCGGACATGCCGATTGGGTGGCCTAGCGCGATAGCGCCGCCGTTCACGTTGACGACATCGTCTGTGATTCCGAGATCGCGCATCGAAGCAAGGCCGACCGCCGCGAAGGCCTCGTTGAGTTCGAACAGATCAATGTCGCCAATTGCGATACCTGCCTGTGCCGCGGCCGCTTTGATTGCGCGTGCCGGCTGTGTGAGCAAGGAAGCATCTGGGCCAGCCACCATCCCGAATCCGATTAGTTCGGCAATTGGAGCGATATCGAGTTCGGCAGCCTTGGCCATGCTCATGATGACGACCGCTGCACCTCCGTCGGAGATCTGCGACGCATTGCCTGCAGTGATCGTGCCCTCTTTTGTGAACGCCGGGCGCAGCGATCCGAGCGATTCAGCTGTCGTGCCTGGGCGCACACCCTCGTCCATCTCTACGACGATCGGGTCACCCTTGCGTTGAGGGATCTCCACGTTGATGATTTCGTCTGCGAAACGCCCTTCTTTTTGGGCCACCGCCGCACGATCGTGGCTCTTTGCCGCGAGTTCGTCTTGCATCTCGCGAGTAATTCCACCGAAGGTACCTGTGTAGGTATCTGTGCCTGTTCCCATGTGAACGGCGTCGAATGCACACCACAAGCCATCGGCGACGAGCGAGTCGAGAACTTCTGAGTGACCCATGCGAAGGCCAGCGCGGGCACCCTTCATTAGGTACGGAGCGTTCGTCATTGACTCCATGCCACCGGCGACGACGATGTCTGCTGCTCCAGAAGCGATCATCTGGTCTGCAAGGTTGATCGAGTTGATTCCCGACAGACAGACCTTGTTGATTGTGAGTGCAGGAACGTTCATCGGGATACCGCCCTTGACCGCAGCCTGGCGTGCTGTGATTTGGCCAGCACCAGCACCTAGAACTTGACCCATGATCACGTAGTCGACCTGATCGCCCGAAATGCCAGCGCGCTCTAGCGCTGCTTTAATCGCGATGCCTCCGAGGTCGGCCCCGCTGAAGCTTGCGAGGGCGCCTGACAATTTTCCGATCGGAGTGCGGGCGGACGAGACGATCACAGAACCGGGCATGACAAACCTCCGAGAAACATGGGATGTGAGAGGCGGTAAGTGTATGGGCAAGCCGCATTTCGCAGCCAATGAGAGCAATGTTGTTTCGGATGGATTCGCAGATAGCTTGTCCGACTATGTCTACAGCGATCGACAACATCCGTACAGCAATTCTGCAAGGCGCGCCCGGAGAAGAAATTGGGGCGCTTGCTCTGCCTGAGGCCGTCAGAGGAGCAATGGTCAGGGCCGACGAACAAGAAATGTTCGCAGGGCTAGCAAGCGAAGACAAAGACCCGCGCCGCTCGGTTCATATTGACGAGTTTCCTTTGCCAGAACTTGCTCCAGACGAGGCGTATGTCGCGGTCATGGCAAGTGCAATCAATTTCAATACGGTCTGGACTTCGATCTTTGAGCCTGTCTCGACCTTCGGTTTCTTGAAGCGAATTGGCAAGGAGAGCTACTGGGGAAAGCGCAACGACTTGCCATACCACGTCATCGGGTCCGACGCGAGTGGTGTAGTGCTACGAACCGGGAGTGCAGTGCGCAACTGGAAGCCAGGCGATCGCGTGACCGTGCAGTGCCAGCACGTCGACGACCAAGACCCGTCGGCTCACGACGACACGATGATGGCTGCCAACCAACGCATCTGGGGATTCGAGACCAACTTCGGCGGTCTCGCCGAGATCGCTGTCGTGAAGGCAAATCAGTTGATGCCGAAGCCTGAGCACCTCACGTGGGAAGAGTCGGCGGTGAGTGGACTCTGCAACAGCACTAGCTATCGCATGATCGTGTCCCGCAACGGTTCTCAAATGAAGCAGGGCGACGCAGTTCTTATCTGGGGAGCAAGCGGAGGCATTGGCGCTTACGCCGTGCAGTATGTGCTCAACGGTGGCGGAACTCCAGTTGCGGTCTGCTCATCTGAAAAGCGCGCGGAGTTGCTACGAGCGATGGGATGTGAAGCGGTTATCGATAGGCGTGCAGAGGGCTACAGATTCTGGAACGACGACAATACGCAAGACCCCAAGGAATGGCTACGCCTTGGAAAGAAGATTCGTGATCTGATCGGTCGCGATGTTGACATCGTGTTCGAACACCCCGGCCGGTCAACTATGGGTGCTTCTGTATTTGTCGCGAAGCGCGGCGGCACGATCATTACTTGCGCTGCAACTAGTGGGTTCATGATCGAGTACGACAACCGCTACCTATGGATGAACTTGAAGACGCTCAAGGGTTGCCATTTCGCGAACTACCGCGAAGCGTGGGACGCGAACCGGCTCATCTGCGAAGCCAAAGTGCATCCGACTTTGTCGCGGGTGTACGACTTGGATCACACGGCCGATGCCGCGCTCGCTGTGCATCGCAACGAGAGCGAAGGCAAACTCGCGGTGCTTTCCCTCGCCCCGGAAGAAGGGCTCGGCGTTCTCAATGCTGAGTTGCGCGAGAGGCACATCGATCAGATCACGCTGTTCCGACGTTTCGAAAGTTGATTGAAATGATGTTCACAGAGATCGATCACGTCGCGATTGCTGTATTCGATTTGGATGCAGCGATCGCCTACTACGAAGACACGTTTGGTTGTCCCGTTGAGCACCGCGAAACGATCGAGAAAGATGGCGTGTCTGAGGCGCTCCTGCGAGTCGCAGATTCTTACATTCAGTTGCTCACGCCAATTCGTGAGGATTCTCCGGTAGCGAAGTACATGGAAAAAAAGGGTGAGGGGATCCACCACGTCGGGTACCGCGTTGCTGATTGCGGAGCAGCCCTCGAAGCTGTGAAGGCGCAGGGTTTCAAGGTGATCGATGAGGCCCCACGACCAGGATCGCGCGGCACAACTGTTGCTTTCATCCACCCCAAGACTGCATTCGGCACCCTTATCGAACTCGTGCAGGAGTAGCTAAGACAGATCGCGCAAACGCGTCGGGATATCCGCGCGGAGTGGCAACTAACCTGTGTTCCTATGCCTCATTCTCACCCGATCGAAGAACGCATCGAACAACTCGCAAAACTAAAGACCGAGGCCTTGCAGCCCGGGTCGGCAGCAGCAGTAGAACGCCAGCATGCCCGCGGAAAACTCACGGCCCGCGAGCGCATCGATGCACTGCTCGACGAAGGGAGCTTTGTCGAACTCGACCAATTGGCGCGCCATCGCGCGCACGGCTTCGGGCTCGAACATAACCGACCGCTTACCGACGGAGTTGTAACCGGCTGGGGAACCATCGACGGTCGCAAGACGTTTCTATTCGCCCAGGACTTCACTGTTTTTGGTGGAGCACTTGGTGAGGTTTTTGCCGAGAAGATTCATAAGGTCATGGACCTCGCTGCATCGACAGGCGCACCTTTTATTGGTCTCAATGACGGTGCTGGAGCGCGCATCCAAGAAGGTGTTGTTTCACTCGCAATGTACGGCGGCATTTTCCATCGCAACGTCGCGGCGTCAGGCGTGATTCCGCAAATCTCTGTGATTCTTGGGCCGTGCGCCGGTGGAGCCGTTTACTCGCCAGCGATGACCGACTTTATTTTCATGGTCAAGGACACGTCATACATGTTCATCACCGGTCCTGATGTCGTCAAGACCGTTACGGGCGAAGATGTAACCCAGCAAGAACTCGGTGGCGCCATGACCCACGCGAGCAAGTCTGGTGTAGCAACTTTCGTTGCAGACGATGAAGCTTCGTGCATCGAACAAGTTCGTTACCTCATGTCGTTCTTGCCTGCTAACAACCTCGAAGATCCGCCGTACTTCGCGCCTACTGACGATCCAGAACGTTACTGCGACGGCCTCATTGGTCTTATTCCCGATACGCCGAACAAGGCCTACGACATGAAGAAGGTCATCGAAGAAGTAGTTGACGACGGCGAGTTCTTTGAGACTTTCCCGCATTGGGCAATGAACATTGTTTGTGGCTTCTCGCGTATCGATGGCCACGTAGTTGGAATTGTCGGTAATCAGCCGCAGGTGCTCGCAGGGTGTCTCGACATCGATGCATCCGAAAAGGCTGCTCGGTTTGTTCGTACTTGCGACGCTTTTAACATTCCGCTCGTTACGTTTGTCGATGTTCCAGGGTTCTTGCCAGGTACCAACCAGGAGCACGGAGGAATCATTCGCCACGGAGCAAAACTCTTGTACGCATACTGCGAGGCAACCGTGCCGAGGGTGCAGATCATCACCCGCAAGGGTTACGGCGGCGCTTACGTCGTCATGAACTCAAAATCAATAGGCGCTGACCTCGCCTTCGCATGGCCATCGGCAGAGATTGCGGTCATGGGTGGCGATGGTGCTGTCAACATCCTTTACCGTCGCGAACTCGATAGCGCAGAAGATGCCGTGGCTTTGCGCACGGAGTTGCTCGACGAATACACCGAAAGATTCGCGAACCCGTATCACGCAGCAGAGCGCGGTTACGTCGATGATGTCATCGATCCGAGAGAGACGCGGCGCATTCTTGTGAAGTCGCTTGATGTTTTGCGCACTAAGAAAGAGCAGTTGCCCGCGCGCAAGCATGGCAACGGCCCGCTGTAAGAGTCGATTTCGATGCAGATCACTCCGACCCCGACAGATGACGAAGCCGCCGTTATCGCTGCCGTGATAGCGATCATTACCGCGGAGGCGCAGGAATCAGTCGCGACCCAACGTGACGACAGTTTGCACGCATGGGTTCAAGCGAGTCGGAGCACTGCTCAACGATCCAGTTTACAGCGCGGGCCATGGCGCTTATCTGGACGTATCGGGCGCCGATCAAGAGTCTGAGGAACTTTCACAGTGATTCACGATCCTGAACTTTTTACTGTTGCAGATGACGAAGTCGTAGTCACTTTTCGCACAGACGACGACACAGCCGTGACGACGCGCGTCGGGAGTCATGAGGTAACGACATCTGGTCCGTACCACTACGCGCTAATTAGCGGTCTAGAACCAAGCACGCCGTATTCACTTGCAGTCGAAGGCGCTTGCAACTCGGAGTTGTTGCCTCAAGAGTTCACGACACTTAAGCGCCCATCAGGCAAACGGCTAGCAATGTTCACGACCGTGAACGATGTGCATTTCGGCGAAACCGAATGCGGTCGTCTCGGCGATGGCGAACAGATGGGCCCAATATTTGGGGCGACGAATGGAGATGAGCCGTATCCCGAGATAATGAACCGCGCCGTTATTGACGACATGGCTGCGCTGGCCCCCGACGTAGTTCTCGTCAAGGGTGATCTAACGGATCGTGGCTCCGAACAAGAGTACGAAATGTTTCTTGATGCATACGGAGTCCTCGGTGACGCGATGCATCATGTGCGCGGGAATCACGACGCGATGATCACAGAAACGATCGCTAGTGACCGAGCGCCGTTCCTGGTTCGTCTAACTGGGGTCGTGCTTGCGGTTCTCGACACGGTGCGCCCAGGAACAGACAAAGGAAGAATCGATTCGGCCCAACTCTTGTGGCTCGAAGAGGTTGCTCGCGAATCAACTGACCCCGTGCTCGTCTTCGGTCATCATCACCCGTGGGATCCATCCGACCCGGTTCGGAATGAGCGTTACTTCGGAATCAATCCAGATGACAGCGAAGCACTGTGCGCAGTCATCAAACGAAGTGAGTCGATCATGGGATACTTCGCTGGTCACACGCACCGCAATCAGGTGCGACGCTTTCCGACCGCCCGCAACGTGCCGATCGTCGAGGTGGCATGCGTCAAGGACTACCCCGGTGCATTCGCGGAATACCGGATCTACGAAGGTGGCTACACCCAACTAGTGCGGCGCGCTTCTAGTCCTGCTGCGCTCGCATGGACAGAACAGACCCGGCAGATGTTTGCTGGCCTTTATCGCGACTACGCGCTCGGCTCGATGGCCGATCGTTGTTTCGCGCATGGCTTCTAGGGCCAGTCAGTCGGTGCACGCACTCGAAGGTCTCAAGGTCATTGACATGGCCACAATTTTTGCCGGGCCCGGTGCAGCGCGCCATCTCGCTGACTTCGGTGCAGATGTCATCAAGGTAGAGGCACCCGGTGGTGACGGGACTCGCCGTATGACATGGTTCCCGCCCGAAGGTGGTGACAGCTATGCGTGGAAAGTTGTCGCACGGAACAAGCGGTGCGTCACTCTCGACTTGAAAACGCCCGCTGGCCACGATGCGCTGCTTGCTCTGGTCCAACACGCTGACGTACTTATCGAAAACAATCGCCCAGGAGCTTTAGAGCGTCTCGGTATCGGTCCAGATGTGTTGCTCGCCTGCAATCCGAGACTCGTGATCTTGCGGGTTAGCGGTTTTGGCCAGACTGGTCCTTATTCGGGCAAGGCCGGCTTTGCGACGACAGCCGAAGCTATGAGCGGGTTCGCTGCGATCAACGGTGAACCCGGTGGCGCTCCACTGGTCCCGCCGGTCGCGCTCACAGACGAGGTGACAGCCGTCGTCGGAGCTTTCGCAATCATGGTTGCCTTGCGCCACAGCGAGCGGACAGGAGTCGGTCAAGTAATCGATTGCAATCTGTTGGAATCAGCGATCCAAATGATGGGACCGCTGCCGAGCGCTGCCGCACATCTCGGTTACGACCAGCCGCGGCTTGGCAGCGGTATTCCCTATTCAGTGCCGCGTGGAACTTTTGAATGCTCTGACGGCAGATGGGTAGCTGTTAGTGCTTCAGCTGAATCTGTGGCCACCCGAGTTGTCGAGCTCGTCGGTCTCGGCGATGATCCACGATTTTCGACCTTTGAGGGGCGCGTAGCCAATCGCGACGAGCTACAGGGGACGGTCAGCAACTGGATTGCTGCCCGCACCTTCGATGACGTGATCGCAACCTTCGAGAATGCCCAGGCCGCGATTGGCCCCGTGCTGACAATGCGTGAACTTTTGAAGGACCCGCATGTCGTGGAACGCTCGATTTTTGTAGACGTGGACGGGGTCACTATGCCCGGCCCGATAGTAAGAATGAGCGTTACACCAGGGGAACTAGAGTTCGCAGGACGTGGAGAGAACGCCGACTCAGCTGAGATCCTGAGGGACTTACTTGGTGCGTGGAAGCCCGATACGCATTAGTTATCCACAGGCTGTGAGTTTCGTGAATAACGGAAATGTCCGGTTTTCCACCTTTCAGTGTGGATAACACGAACTCGTGTTAGTAGGGCGTTGGCCTAGATGTCCGGCGCGATCTCTACCCTGTCGGTACCTAGACGTCTTGCCTCTTCAAGTGCCCGCCCTGCCTGGGCAACGAGTTCTGCTGCACCGAGCGCATGGCTCGGGTAACAGGCGACACCAGCGCTTACTGTGAGGGAGTCTCCGATGGGAGAGCTGAGCAAGGTTCCGCGAACTCGTTCTGCGGCCCAGACCGCACCTGACTCGGGCGTGTCCTCAAGGATCGCACCGACCATCAGAGCGCCGAGTCGGCATGCCGAATCACTTTCGCGCAATGTACGGCGCAAGACATCGCCCACAACTGCGAGTGCCTGGACACACATGTCGGGATCGCTGTCGACCAGACCGTCAACCTCGAAAATCACTACAGACAGTGGACGCAAGGAACGTCGAGCGGCAGCTACCTGTTGCTGAACTAAGACCGCGAAATACCGCTCGTCATATAGGCCAGTCGCCGGGTCGAATGCATTCTCGGCTCGTTCGCGTGGCGTTTGGGGAGTCTCGACTGGACCGATCTCGGTTTCGAGGGTCAGGGAAAGCGCCTCGATTTCTCGGGTCAATCTCAGGCGATCCTGCTCGGACTTGCGCAGGGCACCGTCGGTAATTCTGTGCTGAGTCCCAAGGCTTGCCCCGGTCGAGCCTGCAAATACGCCAGCGACACCAGCAGCTAGACCCCAACCAACCGAGCCCGTAATTACCCCGACAATGCCAAAAGCGAGAGCGCCCAAGGCCGCGCAGACACAAACGATGACTCGGCGATCAACCATCACACCCATCATCGGCGTGAAAAGCTGTCGCCCTGAGCAGTTTGTGCGAGTACGAGGTCAGCAATATTCGCCATGATGTCGGCGATCCGGTAGTCCTTCGGCGTGTAGATCGCAGCAACCCCGGCTTCCCGCAGCTTGACCTGATCGGATTCAGGGATAATGCCACCAACTACTACGGGAACTTTGACACCGTTAGCGCCAAGTAGGCGAACGACCTCTGGCACAAGGTCAAGGTGACTACCCGACAGGATTGACAAGCCGACAACATCGACATCTTCGTCGCGAGCCGCCGCTGCGATCTGTTCTGGCGTGAGCCGGATGCCTTGGTAGATGACCTCGAAGCCAGCATCTCTGGCGGCGACGGCGATCTGTTCGGCGCCGTTGGACTGGCCGTCGAGGCCGGGCTTACCTACGAGCATCCTGATCGGCGCGCCGCGCTCTGCTGTCGCGCTCTGTAGACGCTCGCGCACAGCTAGCAGGTCGTCGCTGGCGGCAACGGCAACACGACCAACGCCGGTCGGGGCGCGGAACTCACCGAAGCACGCTCGGAGCGCGCCAGCCCACTCACCCACAGTTCCACCCGCCTCTGCGAACCGAATTGTTGCCGGCATCAGATTCTCGGTTGTCAGCGCGACCCTAGAAACTTCTGCAAGCGCCGATGCCCATGCCGCGTTGTCGCGATTGGATCTCCATGCAACGGTGGACTCCACTTGAGTTCGCTCGGCTCCACTATCTACTACGAGGATCGCGTCTTCGTTACCTACGCCATTCGTGAGCAGCGATGGCGCCGACTCCGTGAAACTGTTGACTCCAACAATCTTGAGTTCGGCATCCTCGATCTTGCGGATTCGTTCAGAGTGGCTCTGCACAAGCCGTGACTTCAGGTCTTCGAGATTCGCGAACGCACCACCACTGCTGAGGATCGCGTCGAGTTCTGATTGCGCCCCAGCTATGAGCTCGTTGGTCTTGGCTTCGATTACATGCGAACCGTCGAAGATGTCCTGGTACTCCAAAAGGTCGGTCTCGAATGCGAGCACTTGCTGTATTCGCAGAGACCATTGCTGATCCCAAGGGCGCGGCAGGCCAAGTGCCTCGTTCCACGCTGGGAGTTGCACTGCGCGAGCGCGGGCATTTTTTGAGAGAGTGACGCCAAGCGCCTCTAGCACGATTCGCTGAATGTTGTTTTCGGGCTGCGCCTCTGTGAGACCGAGGGAATTGACCTGGACGCCATAGCGAAAGCGTCGTGCTTTCTCATCATTTACGTCGTAGCGGTTGAGGCAGATCTGATCCCACATTTGTGTAAATGCGCGCATCTTGCATGTCTCTTCAACGAATCGGATTCCCGCGTTTACAAAAAATGAAATTCGCTCAACGACAGCGGAGAAATCATTCTTGGCAACCTGCCCAGAATCTCGTACTGCATCGAGGATGTCTATGGCAGTAGCCAGAGCGAACGCGATCTCTTGCACAGGCGTAGCACCAGCTTCTTGCAGGTGGTACGAGCAGACGTTGATCGGGTTCCAATTCGGGACGTTGTTCACTGTGTAGGTGATGAGGTCGACGGTGAGTCGCAGCGACGGCGCGGGCGGGAAGATGAACGTGCCGCGCGACAGGTATTCCTTCATGATGTCGTTCTGCGTTGTTCCGCTGAGTTTGCCGGCGACAACACCTTGTTCCTTCGCGACAGCGATGTACAACGCCATAAGCCACATTGCGGTGGCGTTGATTGTCATCGAGGTGTTCATGTCGGCGATCGGGATGCCGTCGAACAATGCTCTCATCTCAGCGACGGATGGAACTGGCACACCGACCTTGCCAACCTCGCCCCGCGCCATCTGGTCGTCGGGGTCGTAACCCGTCTGGGTTGGCAAGTCAAAAGCGATCGAGAGGCCTGTTTGGCCCTTGGCGAGGTTCGTTTGGTAAAGCTCGTTAGATGCGCGCGCAGATGAGTGACCTGAATAGGTTCGCATCACCCATGGTCGGTCGCGCTCAGTCATTGGTACCAGTTTCGTCCGTGGAATGGCTTGTCGCCACTTGGGGTTACTTGCGGTAGTCGTAGAAGCCGAGGCCCGACTTACGTCCGAGGCGTTGGGCTGTCACCATACGGCGGAGGATCGGCGCGGGTGAAAAGTTCGGGTCGCTGAACTCGGTATATAGCGCTTCGAGGATCGAAAGGCTCGTGTCCAAACCGACGAGGTCGAGCAGTTCGAGCGGTCCCATCGGGAAGTTGCATCCGCCTTTCATGGCGGTGTCGATGTCGTCGCGAGTTGCGACGCCAGCGTCCATCATTCGTGCAGCGTTGTTGAGGTACGGGAACAGAAGAGCATTGACGATGAAACCAGCCTGATCCTTCACTTGAACGGGCTTCTTGCCACAGTTGAGGGCAAGCTCTGTTGTAGCTGCGATGGTCTCGTCGTTAGTTGTGATGCATGGAACAATTTCGACAAGGCTCATGGCTGGCGCCGGGTTAAAAAAATGCACACCGCAAACAAGCTCTGGGCGCTTGGTGACCATCGCCATTTCGATGACCGGGAGCGTCGAGGTGTTTGTCGCGAGGATCGCGCCTTCTTTACAGATGTTGTCGAGGTCGGCGAATAGTTGCTTTTTTGTGTCGAGGTCTTCGAGGATCGACTCGATAACGAGGTCGCATTCGGAAAGTTCATTGAGGTCGGCAACTGCGCGAACCCGACCGAGTGTCGCGGTGCGTTCGGCGTCGTCGATCTTGCCGCGGTCTACCTGTTTGGCGAGAGACTTCTCAAGTGACGTGACCATCGAGTCAGCGCTTGCCTGTTGACGGCTCCGCAGGATGACTTCATATCCTGCTTTGCTTGCCACCTCGGCGATTCCCGAGCCCATGATTCCCGATCCGACGATGCCGACGCGCTTGATTG
Organism: Actinomycetota bacterium; assembly: GCA_005779395.1. Classification (GTDB taxonomy): domain Bacteria; phylum Actinomycetota; class Acidimicrobiia; order IMCC26256; family PALSA-610; genus SXJQ01. The sequence goes on along the minus strand of SXJP01000052.1, from coordinate 62,792 downwards.
CCATTTTTCCTCCGAGAGTTTGGAGTGGCAAGGCTAGTAACGATTGGAGCGATTGCGCTAGCCAGGCGGGGCCATCGTGCCAAGGCTGATCGACCGCAAACTGTCGTAGTGTCGGAACCATGACAAAGAATCCAGGGACGCTCGCATTAGTAGGTGGTGGCGAGTTCTCCGAAGAGTGCAAGCCGGTCAACGCCCAACTACTTCAGGCAAGCAGCATTCGCGAAGTCGTCGTGTTGCCCACTGCATCGGCATTCGAAAGCCCACAGGCGGTTATTAGCAAGGCAGTCGCTCACTTTGAATCGCTAGGTGCGAGAGTTGTTCCGCTCATGGTTTTGAATCGCCGCGACGCAGAAGATGAACACTTTTTGAAAGTCGCAAAGTCAGCAAAGTTCATTTACATCGCTGACGGGTCGCCATTGCACCTTCGCTCTGTACTGAAGGGCTCTTCACTATTTTCGGCAATTGAGCACGCGTATCTCAGCGCAACGACCCTCGCGGCATCTGGGGCGGGCGCAACTTTGTTGGGCGACCCGATGGTTGATCCGCGTGGTGGCGCATACACGGTCGGACTTGGGTTGGCCGCGAACCTTGCTGTATTCCCGTATCACGGAGCGACTGCAGAGCACATGCGTGACCGTTCGGTCGACCTCTTGCCAAACGGTGCGACACTTGCAGGCCTCGACGAAAACACGGCGCTTGTACGCGACCCCGACGGCAAGTGGCGTGTCGCTGGGCCAGGATCAGTGACGTTGTATCGCCGCGACACCGAACCATCGCGTCATCACGACTCGACACTTGCGGTGTTGAATAGTTAGTAAGAGCCGAAAGCTTTAACCCCAGCGGTTGAATGCGCTGACGATCACTACTGCTAACGCGGCGCCGATCGCCAAGTCGATTGCCCAAGTTCGCAAAGTTTTGGCTTTGCTCGTTGTCTTCGTCGGTTCGACTTCTTCTTCTGTAGCCGCTGCGATTTCGTCGCTAGCTGCTTCTTCACTATCGGTCATGTCAGCTCCCGGCTGTTGTCGAGGTCGGTGCGTCCGCAGAAGTGATCGTGATCGAGTTGATTGTCACGGTCTCCTTCGGTGTGTCGCCTGGAGCATCTTGCAACTTGGCGATCTCTAAGGCAACTTCGATGCCAGAGGTAACGATTCCGAACCTCGCGTACTCGGGCGGCAGGCCTACTCCTTGGGCACCTGTGACGATAAAGAACTGAGAGTCGAACGTGCCTGCCGGGTCGGCTCCGCTCTTCGCCGCAGCCAACGATCCGATCTTGTAGCCATCGGCTGGGACCTCCCCTGGGACGCTTGTCCCGCTGCCGCCCATGCCAGTGCCTTCGGGATCTCCACCCTGAATCATGAAGTCTTCGATTACGCGGTGGAACGTGAGTCCGTCGTAGAACTTTTCGTTTGCGAGCTTGATGAACTGACCAGAGGCGATCGGCGCGTTAGCTGTGTCGAGTTCAACTTCGATGACACCGAAGTTCGTGTCGATTGTTGCCGTAGGACCGCCCGAAGGGACCGTCGAGGCGGACGGCTCAGTTGTATCTGTCGCGATGTCAGTTTCTGACGCGTCGTCCTTATTGGCTATCCACGCAACACCGAATGCGAGTCCGATAATCGCAAAGATCGTCACTAGTCGCTTTGCCACCGAGAGGCGGTTCTGACGTTTGGTTCGAACTGCAGTGGCTGCTCGGGCTAATGCCTGGTTCTCACGTTTGCGAGCGCGTTTGTCTGCCTTACCCATTTGCGATTTACTCCCGACTAGATCACCAACGGATAGGGAGTCTACGAGTTGTGCAAATAATGCTTCGGAGCGCGCTATTACCTGATTGGTAGCGTGGGTTCCCGTGGCTTTGATAGTTCAGAAATATGGCGGAACGTCGGTTGGTGACCCCGACCGCATAAAGGCTGTTGCTGACCACATCGCCCGTACCGTTCGGGCAGGCAACCAGGTGATTGTCGCAGTCAGCGCGATGGGAAAGACCACTGATGACCTGGTCCGGCTAGCGAACTCGGTGTCGCATGACCCGCGTGGCCGCGAGATGGACATGTTGCTTACCGCAGGCGAACGCATTTCCATTGCACTCGTCGCGATGGCCGTAAACGATCTCGGCGTTCCAGCGCAAAGCTTCACAGGCAGTCAGGCCGGAATTGTTACGGACACTGAGCACGGCAACGCCAAGATTGTCGAGATTAAGGGCGACCGAATTCAAGAAGCGCTCGACGCTGGCTGTGTCGCCGTTGTCGCAGGCTTTCAGGGCGTAAGCACAGCCAAAGAGATCGTCACGCTCGGGAGGGGAGCAAGTGACCTCACGGCGGTGGCGATGGCTGCCCGGTTTGACGCCGCGGCATGTGAGATCTATACAGATGTCGAAGGCGTATACACAGCCGATCCACGGATAGTCACAAATGCGCGAAAGATCGCGCGGATCACGCTTGAGGAGATGCTCGAAATCGCGGCGACCGGCGGGCGTGTGCTCGCGCTGCGTTCAGTTGAGTATGCGCGCAATCACGGCGTGAAGATTCATGTTCGTTCAAGTTTTACCTGGGCGCCGGGCACCTGGGTCGTAGAGGAGCACACAGATATGGAACAGGCCATTATTTCGAGTGTCACACACGACACCTCTGAAGCGAAGGTCACGATCGAAGCTGTGCCCGATCAGCCAGGTGTTGCTGGCAAAGTGTTCCGTGCGTTGGCAGATGAGTCCGTAAATGTTGACATGATCGTTCAGAACGTGTCGATGCAAGGCCACACCGATATTTCATTCACGATTCCACGCGTCGATGTTGGGCGTTCGGGAGCGATCATGGAGAAAATCGTCGCAGACATTGGTGCACGCGGATATCAAACGGACGACAAGGTCGCGCGAGTGTCGCTCGTTGGCGCTGGCATGAAAACTCATTCGGGCGTTGCGGCAAAAATGTTTGAGACGCTCGCGCACGAAAACATCAATATAGAGATGATCAGTACTTCAACTATTCGCATCTCGTGTGTAGTGCGCGAAGCGGATGTTGAGCGCGCACTTGTCGCGCTTCACGATGCATACGAACTCGGTATCTGACATGCGAGCAGTCCGAGTCGGTGTTGTTGGTGCAACTGGCCAAGTCGGCGGAGTGATGCTGAGCCTTCTGATCCAACGACAATTCCCTGTTTCTGAAATACGTTTGTTCGCGTCGTCTCGATCTGCTGGTCGAGTTTTCGATTGGAACGGTCAATCACTAGTTGTCGAAGATGCCGACCTCGCTGATTATTCCGGACTCGATTTTGTGCTGATGTCGGCTGGAGCCACGGCGAGTCGCTCGCTGGCTGAAAAGATCGGCGCATCTGGTCCGATCGTTATCGACAACACCTCGGCGTGGCGCATGGACCCAGACGTACCTCTGGTTGTCTCAGAAGTGAATCCCGATGCCATGGCCAATCGCCCGAAAAACATCATCGCTAACCCGAACTGCACGACAATGGCAGCTATGCCGGTGCTGATGCCACTGCATCGCGAAGCAGGGCTGAAGCGGCTGATTATTTCTACATACCAGGCTGTCTCTGGCGCTGGGCTTGCGGGTACTGCAGAGCTAGATGCACAGATCCGCAAGACCTTTGAGCGGGCAAGTGAACTCGCGTTCGATGGCAGTGCGGTCGACTTCGGAGAGCCACAGAATTTTCCAGCGCCGATCGCGTTCAACGTTGTTCCTGTTGCGGGGACGATTGGCGCCGACGGCTACACATCAGAGGAAAAAAAGCTCGTCGATGAAAGCCGCAAGATTCTTGGGATCCCAAACCTTGCAGTATCGGCAACATGCGTGCGTGTACCCGTGTTTGCGGGCCACTCACTTTCGATCAACGCACAGTTCGAACAGCCAATTAGTGCCGAACGAGCAACCGAGATTCTGCGACTAGCCGCTGGAGTTGTCGTGTGCGATATCGCTACGCCGTTGGCGGCCGCTGGCAAAGACCACACGCTGGTCAGCAGAATCCGAGTCGACAACACCGCACCGAACAGCCTTGCCGTGTTTTGCGTTAGTGACAATCTCCGTAAAGGTGCGGCACTAAACGCAGTCCAAATCGCGGAAGTGTTACTGAGCGAACAGTGAACTAAGCCGACGTTTCTATCGACGCATTAGCGCGCCACGAAATCTCGCGCCCTTCGTATGAGAGTTGTCGAACTTCGCTTCGCTGAGGTCGGCATGGTCGAAATCGGCACCGGTAAGGTTCGCTCCGGTGAGGTTGGCGTATGCAAGGTTGGCACCCTCAAAACATAACCCTGAGAGATCTCGGTACGCGAGATTGACATGCGTGAGATCACAGCCGCTGAAATTGAGATCATGGATACCTGCGAGGCGCAGGTGTGTCTGAGTCAGGTCGGTTTCGGAAAATTTCGTGGCCCACAATTCTGCGCCTAGGAATCGCGTGCCGGTAAGTATGGATCGAGAGAAGTCGGTACCGCCAAGGTAGGTGGCCGAAAAGTTGGCGCCACTCAAGTCGATGCCGTCGAGTTTCGCAAATCTCAAGTCCGAGCCCGTGAAGTTGACATTCGCAAGTTTGGATCCGGTGAACGAGGTAGCGCAAAGATGCGCGTATCCGTCGATCACGGCGCCGAGAGTTACAAACCGGAGGTCTGCTCCACCTAAATCGCGCCCCGTGAAATCAGGTCCACCGAGGTTCGTCCAGCGAAGGTCGACGCCAGTCAGATCAGGTGAAGCGGGTTCGGCTCGGTTGATATTCGAGACGGAGAGCTGCGCCTCAGACAACACTGCACCAGTTAGGTCTGCCAAATTGAGGTTCGCCCCATGAAGGAGTGCGCCTGTCAGCAGCGCGGCAGTGAAGTCGGTTGCTATCGCTCGTGAGTTTGACAGGTCAGAGTCTGCGAGGATTGATCGGATAAGTCCACATCTGCTCAAGTTGGCGTGACTTAGGTTCGCGCCAGTTAAGTTGGCCTCGTTAAGGGTCGCGTTGCGCAGGTCCGAACCCGCCAATTCTAATTGGGAAAGATCTGCCTTAGTTTGGTTGCTCCGGCGTAGGTCAGCGTCAGTGAAGTTCGCGCCCACCAGGATGGCGTTCTCGAACTTGGCGTCGCTAGCGGTTACGCCAACCAGGCTCGCTCCTGTTAGGTCAGCGCAAATCAAGTCGGTTTTCGTGTGCGAGTAATGGATGAATATGCGGTGGCGAGAACTAACAGATAGGTCGGCCCCGTCTAGGTTCGCATTCGTGAGTGTGGCGCCGTTTAGGTTGGCGCCAGAGAGGATGACACCGCGAAGGTTTGCGCCAGCGAGGTTCGCCCGCGACAGGTTCGCTTCGCGGAGGTTCGCCCCTGAGAGGTCGGCGTCTATGAGGTTCGCGTCCGAGAGGTTGGCGCAAACGAAATCTCTACCGCGCAATGACTTCCCCGACAGGTCTGCGCCGACTAGATCTAGTCGCTCATGCTTGTCGCTAATCTTGGTCGGTTGAGTCCGGACATATGTCGTGCACGATTCCCATCTGTAGGGACGTTCTCCGGTAGCCATCGCAGATGCCTGCTGTTAGGTAGGCACTTGAGAGTACGTCTGGGGTGGGACGCGCCGCTCGGAATTATTCAGCGCAGTCGCAGCGGTTAGGTCATTGCGATGCCTGGCCGGTTTCGAGCAGTGTCTTGAGATCGCTCAAGATCCACGCCCAGCCACCGCCACCTTCGTGCAGTTTGGTGTCGCTCGTGGTTGCGCCTTCGATGTTGGGCGCATCTGTGACGTCGTGGGTGACGGTGAGCCTGGTCATGCCACCAAGTTCTTCGGTTAGCTCCCACAGGAGGTGGGTGAAGCCTTCTGCAACTGTGTCGGGAGAGAAAAAGGCACGCCAAGTTTGTTCGAGCCTCGAGGGAGGGTCGCACGCGATGACTTCGCCATCTATCAGCATCGCTGGTGCGCCGTGTGCCTGCATCTCCGGAGTTGCTGGCACCGCATAGGCGCCGCCGGGCCTGAGTTCGTAGTTGCTAGGTGCGTGGTACCCGTATTGGCCATTGATCGTGGGGTCGCAGATCGCGTCCCACACCTGTTGCATCGGCGCGTATATATAAATGCGATGCACGGTCGTCTTGCGGTCAGTTGTCGTCAACTGATTTCCTCCTACCTTTTGTCGGAGAAACCTAACGCAGAGAACGAGAGTTTTCTACAGCCACCAGAAGCCGTCGCAACTTCCCTGCGCGACGCGCATTAGCGCGGTTGTTTCGTAAATCATCTCGATGCTCGGCAACTCTCCGCTAGCAAGCTGTTGGCCTGCGGTTGGCCACGCTTGGCCGTGCACGAAATCGCGCGCCGCGGCTTTCACGTGGTTTGGGACCTTGCCTTCGTGCGTGCATTCGATAGCGCTCTTCTCATAGAGCGAGAGGTCCGACGTGGCCGTGGCTGTCGCTCGCGTCAAGTTCAACTTCAGATCGCACCGCAGTGCGTGTTGCTTGATTCCTTCGACGTAGTAGGTCGGGCCTTCTATCGCCTCTTGGTATTCGGATTGGATTCTTGACGCAGCCAGACACGGGCCACCCTTCGTTAGAGCGAGAACGGTCGTCGGGAGGAGCCGTCCGGATGTAGCGGCATCTAGCTGTACCTCTAGGTCGGACTCTGGATGCAGGCCGAGGCTCGTCGCGATTATCCATCGATACTCAGCCTCGGGAATTTCGTCGGTTTTCGCAAATACCGAAGAGAGGTAGGGCTCGAAAACTTCCTCGTCGACGAAAGTAAACGCGTCTTTGTCAGCTGATTGCAAAATCTGAAGCGTGCGTAAAGCCCGAGCTGTTCCGTCGGGGTTGATGCCTTCGACTTTGTCGGGGAGGGCGCCAAGCCAGCGCACAGCTCGCTCGGCCGGTCCGACGATGCTCGATTGGTGCTTCTGCAATAGGTCGGTGAGAGAAGTTCCGACGGTGTACGTCTGGAACAAAAGATCAAGCGCTGGCCGTGTCCGATCCGAAGCTTCTAGAAGCAAACGGACTCCAAGTCTTAGTTCTCGTTCTGCGATCATGCCGACGTCTGGCGGAACGGAGCCAATTGTGGCTAACGCGAGGAGTGCACGGCTCGATTCGATTAGTTCGGCAGTAAGGCTCGACTCGAACTCGCTCGTCGCATATCTCACTTGAATCAAGTCGCACTTGCCACCTCTAACCGCGATTCTGGCTGCCGTATCACCTGCTCTGAGAAGTGATTCGAAATCGTTGACGCCTGCTGGGCATTGCGGATCCGGACCTACGAATCTCGGGTCGTCGATGCCAAAGCTACGGGCGAGTTTCTCGACTCGTAGCCAGTCGTAGTCGGAATCAAGATCCGCGAGTTTGATCATCTGCTTGAACGCCGCCCTGTCTTGCTCTGTCGGTACCAGTCCCAAGAATGACCAGTTATATGCAAGGTCGAGCGATTCTGCTCGTGGATCTGATGGATCCACAAGCGCAGCCAACGGCACCTCAAATTCTGTTCCAGCACTCGCGCTAATCAATACCGCTGAACGGATCGCGAAGTCGCGATCGGCAAGGGCTGGCTCACCGAAGGTCGGGGTGTCGTGTGGGAACAGCGCATCCATGATTCTTTGCACTGCTCCGCGTCGCCATTCGACACCTAACGGCGCCTCCTCAGTAGTCGACAGAGCCCGAGCGCCAACGAATGTCGCGACAGCGATAGATACAAGGAGCAGTGCAGCTAGAAACTTCTTGTCAGACCGACGCAAGAGTTTTACGGGGTGTCCATGCAAACGGATTCGTAACGCATAAACGTTGGTCCGTCGTAATGCCTGCGTCCGATGCGCCGAGCGGACCGAACAGTATGGTTGATCGAACGGATCGACTGATCTGCAGTGATCGTGACGGGCACATCGTCGTAAGTGTGCGATTGGATTTTACCTAGGACCGAGGTTTCCCAACCTGCTTTGTTGTAGGTGCTGATGCGCCTTACGCCGTCGGGTCCGGTGATCGTGGCATCGCCGGTGGAGTTAACACCCCAAAGGTCGGTGAGTGTTGTGGATGTTGCCTCTTTGACGAAGAGGGTGGTAGTGCCTGACCATGACATGCGGTTGCAATAGGTGCCTTCGTCCGATGTGTCGAGCGTGTTGTTGGTCGTAGTGGTGAGATAGCCACTAGTGCCGCCACGCCACTTTACGTAGTAGTAATCGGACCATTGACTGTCTGCTTGTCTGAGTTCCGATGCTGATGGTTCAGGAAAGCTCGCCGTCGACACAGCGATAGCGATGACTGTAGTGATGATGAGACGTTTCATTTTTGGACCCCCACGATCCTTCGTTTCCAATAGACGAGTTCGATGCCTAGTAACAGATGAGTTCGTAGCGTTCGAAACCCGGACCAGCGAACGCTCTCTCGCCGACGTAACGACTTGATGTCACGATGTGGTTAACCAGATAGATCCTTCGACTGCTCGTGAACAGGATCGGGATGTCTTGGTATGAGTGCTTCTGGAGCCTGCCCTGCACGGTCGTCTCCCATATTGCGCTCCTGTCGCTATCGGTGTGTGCGACATCGGCAGGGGCGGAGATCACGACGTCACCACCGGATCCGACACTCCAAAAATCTCTCAGCTTCGTTGCAGTGGCTTTCTTGGCGTACAGGCGCGTCGTGCCTGACCATCGCATTCTGTTGCAGGTATTGGAGTCTGTCGAATCGATCCGGTTGTGACTCGTTGTGAAGAGGTAGCCATTGCTGCCGCCCCGCCATTTGAGGTAGTCGTAGTCGGTCCAGGTGCTGTTGTTCGTCCAAGAACCGTTGTCGGCGCGGTCGCCAAGTGCAGAGTTCGAGAATCCAGTGGTCGATATGGCAACGGCGATGGCTGCGATGAATGCGATGACGAAGATGCGTTTCATGTTTAGACCCCCACGATCTATTGGTTGTTCGTGCCTAGCAGACTCGCTCGTAGCCGTACGTTGCCGGCCCTTCGTAGGTTCTTGAGCCGACGACGATTTCCGATGACACGATGTGAGTTATCGAATTAAATCGTATCCCGGCGGTGAAGGTGATCGGGACGCTCTCAAATCTGTGTGTCTGAATATTGCCCGAGACTGTCGTATCCCAGGTAACACTCATGGAATCGGGAGCGGTCATTACGACACCTTCTGGAGCTGTGAACGCGAAGTCGCCGGTCGTGCTCGCACCCCAATAGTCGGTGAGCTTTGTGGCGGTTGCCCGCTTGGCATACACGACTGTCGTGCCAGACCAGGTCATGCGGTTACAAGAGTCGTCCGGACTGGTTGCATCGAGCGTGTTGTCGCTGACGCTCAGGAGAAAGCCAGGCTGACGCTTCCATCTGAGGTAGTCGTAGTCGGTCCATTGGCTGTCGGCGGCCTTGTACGCCGAAGCCGGACTAGAGAATCCAGTAGTAGCAACAGCCACTGAGATGAACGCAAGTGCGAAGACGCGTTTCATGTTTAGACCCCCACGATCTAATTGGTGTTGATGCCTAACAAACTTTCTCGTAGTTCACAATGATTGGCCCGTCGTATTTCTTAGTCCCAATGAAAATCTCTGCTGACACGACATGCCTCACCGAAGCGAAACGAATCCCAGCTGTGAAAACAACAGGAGTGGCTTCGAATCGATGGGCCTGGTTCGGACCCGCAACCGTCGTTTGCCAAATGGCACTCGTGGACGTCGGCGTCATTTGTACGACACCGTCCGGGGCTGTGAAAGAGACGTCGCCTTCGGCCCGAGCGCCCCAGTAGTCCGTGAGAGTCGTCGAGTCTGCGCGCTTCGCGTAGAGGACGCTTGTGCCTGACCACGTCATGCGGTTGCAGTAATGGGCTGCACTAGTGGCATCGATTCTGTTTTCGCTAGTTGTAAGGAGGAATCCGGGAGAGCGTCTCCATTTGACGAAGCCGTACTCGGTCCATTCGCTGTCTGCGGCCTTGTACGCCGAGGCCGAACTAGAGAATCCGGCTGTAGCAACTGCCACTGCGATGAATGCAATTGCGATAAGGCGTTTCATGTTTGGACCCCCACGATCCTTTAGTTCTGTTTTGTGGCTTGTCATTGAATTGGTCGTGCGCGCATTGCGACAGCTAAGAATCGAATCGCAGCGACGGCCGCGCCAAACAACAGGATTGGGACGGTGTGGCTGGGCCAGATACCGCCGAGAAGTTTGTTTGCGGCCACAGCGAGTGCGATCAGACCAATGGTGCTAAGCGCAAGCTTGGCTGGATTCCAGCTTGTGATTGCCACGACCAGGGCGAAGATCATCGCCATTATTTGAAGAAAAAATATCGCTACGTTCATTCGTTTAGCTTTCCATTTCTTCTCGAACCAGCTTTGCGTGCAGCATTAACAAACCCATTCGTAGCGTTGGAACGATGGTCCCCTATAGGAAGTGCTGCCGACCATGCGAGTTGAAGATGCCGTGTGATTTGTCGACCAGAACCAGTATCCGACAGTGAATGTGACCGGGTAATCCTTGTAGCTGTGAGCCTGTCGTGGACCTGCAATGGTTGTCTCCCATGTCGCACTCTTAGACGCTGCGTCGATCGAGACGCCTGCTGGAACGGAGGCTGAAACGTCTCCCGGTGTGCCGACGCTCCAATAGTCGATCAGCGTGGTTGCGGCGGATCCAGGAGCGTAAATCTTCGTAGTCCCCGACCAGGACATTCGATTGCAGTAGGTGCGCCAACTCGTGCCTCTGAGGTGGTTGTTGCTTATTCCTGTGATGAACCCTTCACGAAGACCTGTCCACTCAAGGTAATTCGAGTCCGTCCACTTGCTGTTGTTACTTCGGTAGGCAGACGCTGAATCAGATAACCCGGCGGTCGACACTGCAACGATGATCAACGCCGTGACAATGAGACGCTTCATGTTTGGACCCCCCACGATCCTTGAATTGCAAGCCTGATCTCGTTCGTGCACGACCGTACACGAATCATCTATGCCTGTCAACTGGAGCGAGGTCGCCAAGCGCGTCGGATCTAGCCCCACGAGGGTCGATTTTGGTCGGGGTGAGAGGATTTGAACCTCCGGCCTCAGCGTCCCGAACGCTGCGCGCTAACCAAACTGCGCTACACCCCGTGGTCGAACGACGGAGATAGTAGCGGTCACTATCGCACGTTCTTCTAGTGGCTAGTCATAGACGGATCGACAGCAAATTTGGCATGAAATACGCTGCGTATGTTTATATATACGAATCGTCGGTCACATGGAATCCGCGCAGGTAGGAGAAAAGATGACGCTTGATGTTTCGGGTAAGCATGTGCTTATTACTGGTGGCTCGTCTGGAATTGGCGCCGAACTCGCAGAACGGCTCGCAAGCATGGGCGCAATCGTCGGGATTGTCGCCCGCCGCGAGGACCGGCTACGCGAGGTGTTGCTGCGATGCGCGGCACACTCGCCCGACTCGCGTATGTGGACAGCGGACCTCGCAGACCCGAACGCGGTCGAAGCGCTGGCGAGAGACGTGTTGCGCGACTTCGGGACCGTCGACATTTTGGTGAACAACGCTGGCATTCCGAAGCGCAAGCACATCACATCGTTAGATGCTGAGACCGTCGCGACCGTAATGACAATCAACTATTTATCGCCAGTTCGACTCACACTCGCGTTGCTACCAGCGATGCTCGAGCGCGACAGCGGCACGATCGTGAACATCTCGTCGGTTGCTGCGACGCTGTCATCGCCCGGCGAGTCTGCGTACAACGCGTCGAAAGCGGCGCTGTCGGTCTTCTCTGAATCGGTCGCAGTCGATCTGTGGGAGACGGGGGTGAATGTACTAACCGTGTATCCAGGAGTAGTTGATACAGAACTATTCACGATCCCGGATAACGACCCGCTACCGGCTGTCATCGAAAGAATTCCGGTTAGCGAGATGGTCGACGGAATTCTCGCCGCACTAGATAGCGGAGTTGTGCAGGCATACGTTCCCGAATGGTTCCAGGGAATTGCTGCAGGAAAGGCTGCGAACGTTGATAGCTTCCTTGCGGGTACTGCGGAGTGGGTTCGCACCTCAGCGGGTACATGAACCATGGCGAGACGTATCCCCCAGGGCCAACAGACCCGAGAACGCATTCTTGCCGTCGCACTGCGCGAGTTTGCAGAGCGTGGCTACTCCGCGGTGTCCGTGGAAGAAATCTCAGAGACTGCCGGAGTTAGTAAGGGCGCCTTCTATTACTGGTTCGCGGACAAGGATGAACTCGGGCGAGAGTTGCAACATGACCTCTACGAGAGACTGACGACTGCATCTATGCGCGTACTCCAACCAGGTGAAGACATCCTGTCGGGTATGTTGCGATCGTTCCATTCGTACCTAGCAGCACTCGGCGATCTAGGTGAAGCACGCTTTTTTCTTCGCGATGCGTGGGTGATTCCCGCACTAGAGGAATCAGGACGGCGCGACCACGAGGACGCGATCGCGATGGTTCGGGGCATCTTGGTGATAGCCCGCGAACGCGGCGAAATAGTTGACCTTGATCCGGATGCACTAGCCCGCGTTTTGATGGGTGCTTGGGCCGAGGCCACATTGCACGTGCTGCGCACCGGTGAGCGGACCACGACAGTGGCGGTTGTCGAACATCTGATCCGATCATTGCGCCCGCTTGACAGGTCTAGCGCATTGCGTAAACCCAAGCAGAAAGTGAATGCAAAATGACCGAACAGCACCGACCCGTAGACCTCGCCGAGCGCGATCGAGCGCATCTGATACACCCGGTGACTTCACCGCGTGAGATGGCAGACCAGCCGTCGCGCTTGATTGTTGAGGGCGATGGTGTATGGATTACAGACGATCGCGGACGCAGACTCATCGACGGTTTCGCTGGCTTGTGGTGTGTTTCTGTCGGACATGGCCGCACTGAGATCATCGATGCCGTACGCGAACAGATGGAGACACTCGAGTACTTCACGACTTTTCACGGAAACTCACATCCCAAAGCGATCGAACTTGCCGAAAAGCTTTCGTCGATGTTTCCATCGGATTACGGCCTCAACCATGTGATGTTTAGCTCCGGTGGCTCCGAAGCGAATGAAACAAATATCAAGCTAGTTCGCCTGTATTGGGCGGTACAGGGTCAGGATCGTCGCTCGGTGATCGTCGCGCGGCATAACAGCTACCACGGCCTGACCATTGCGACGATGACAGCCACTGGCATCATGCCGATGCGTTGGAACTTCGGACCCGAAGCGCCGGGATTCGCCCACGTTGCTGCACCGTACTGTTACAAGTGCGAACTCGACCTTGAATACCCAGATTGCAAACTTGCCTGCGCTGATGAGTTCGCTCGCCTAGTTGAGCGCGAGGGTGCCGACACGATTGCTGCATTCATCGCCGAACCGGTGATGGGCGCAGGTGGAATCATTCCGCCGCCTGCTGGCTATTTCGAGCGCATCCGCGAGATATGTGACGAGCATGGCATCCTGCTGATCCTCGACGAGGTAGTCACCGGTTTTGGTAGATCCGGTTCGATGTTCGGGATGGAGACATATGGGGTTCGACCTGATGTTGTAACACTGGCTAAAGGAATCACTAGCGGTTATCTCCCGCTCGGTGCCTCTGTAATTAGTGATCACATCTGGGAAACGATTTCGACGCGACTTACCGATGGGATGCCGGTGAGCCATGGCTTTACATACTCAGGACACCCAACCTGTTGCGCGGCGGCATTAGCAAACATAGACATAGTCGAGTCTGAAGGCCTTGCAGAAAACGCAGCGGTCGTCGGTGCATACATGCAACAGAAACTGCATGACAGGTTGGCTGACTTCGACTGCGTTGGCGACATTCGTGGCGTCGGCCTAATGATGGGCGTTGAGTTCGTTGCTGACCGCACGACAAAGCGCGGGTTATCTCGGCCACATCAGTTCTGCACACGCGTAGAACATGAGGCATGGGAGCGAGGGTTGTACTGCCGAGCGATGGGGTTAGAAATGATCGGGCTTGCTCCGCCACTCGTGATTGACACGGCGATTGCGGATCAGATCGTCGACATTCTCGTAGCTTCGATTGAGGTCGTTGCTGCCGAGTTCATGCCAGCCGAACGAGCACACAAGGCAAAGCCGGCATCCGAGCGCGTCGTAAGCGTGAGCGAACTCTTCGATCGGATGCCGAGTCGGTTCAACCCTGGGCGAGCAGACGGTATCGATATTGTCGTGCAGTTCGCTCTCACTGGCGAAGGCGGCGGCACCTGGGTAGTCACGGTGCAAGATGGAAAACTCGAAGTCGCTACGCCAAGTCGCGAACTCGCAGACGTGACTCTCACGATTCGGGCCACCGCTGCGGATTATGTGCGCATTGCGAATGGGGATCTCAGCGGCGCCGACGCTTTCGCGACGCAGAGACTCGCAATCGATGGGGACCTTGGCAAGGCAGCGGTGCTCGGCAAGCTTGGCTTGATGTAACTCGATGAGAATGGCCAATGGCTGCTTGGGACTCGGCTGTGCATGTCTGTGAGTAAGGCGCCTACTACGGCGCTCATTACTGGTGCATCATCGGGAATCGGAGCAGATGTCGCTCGCGTCCTCGCTCTCCGTGGCACCACAGTGGGCATAGTCGCGCGGCGTCAGGACCGTCTCGAGGCTGTCTTAGATGAATGCCGCCGGACTGCTCCAGATTCGCAGATGTGGGTAGAAGATTTGGAGATTCCAGCGGCTGCCGAGCGTGTAGCGGACGCGGCGTGGGATGCGTTCGGCCATCTCGATGTATTGGTGAATAATGCCGCAATCCCGAGCGTGCGTCATGTGGCTGCTCTTAGCTCCGAGGAAGTTGAGCGCGTGATGCAGGTGAATTTTCATGCGCCGGTACGGCTGATTTCCGCGTTGCTCCCTCGATTGATTGAGAGGAACTCCGGCACGATCGTCAATGTGTCGAGCCTCGGTGGAAGGCTCGGAATCTTGCACGAGGCTGCCTATTGCGCAAGCAAATTTGCGTTATGCGGATGGAGCGAAGCAATGGCGCTCGACTTGTGGGACTCAGGAATAGCGGTGAAGTTGATCATTCCAGGGGCAGTGGATACTGAAATTTGGAATCATCCCGATGCGGAGCCTTCGCCATATGACGTCACAAAGGTCCGATCCGTAGACGTAGCCGAACAGATCGTGGACGCGATTACCTCGGACACCTTTGAGCACTACATCCCCGACATGCGTGCAGTGGTCGAGTACAAGACAGCGAAGATCGATAAGTACTTTGCGCGGTCGATCGAGGCGATGCGCTGATCCCATCTTCGGTTCATGGGGACGACACCCTTATTATTTAGATGTGGGCAAGTCGGGAATCGGTGGTAGCGACAAGACGGCGAGTTCTAGCTCTCCGCGTCCGCGGCTAGGTCGTGACCAGCGTCGGGAAGCCATTCTTGGTGCGGCGGCCGATGTCAAATTGATCTGATCGTTTGTAGAATTCTTCGTCGCGGTTAGCGGACCCGAGTATCACTCCTAGTACACCGCCAGCGGCTATGCGGCAGCCCGCTATTTTGGTATCGACTGTGGCAACGCGCGACACCTGGGTGATCGATGTCTCCCACCGCAGTGTCTCTTCAATGACTGAAGGGATTAGATCGCGACCGTTGCGCACTCGGTCCATTAAGTCTGGGTGGCGGAGTAGAGCAGTTAGGGCATTGCCAAGCACACGGAAAGTGGTTTCGGCGCCGGCGGGCAGTAATAGGCCCAGAAACCCGTAGAGCTTTCCGTCGGTGAGTTGTTCCCCGTCGATCTCAGCGTGCACGAGATCGCTGAGAAGGTCATCCTTTGGGTCAATTCGTCGGGCTTCTACTAACGGTTTTAGATAGGCCCGCATGGCGGCGGCTGCCGCAAGCCCGATTTCTGGGTGTATCGGTCCGCCGTTGATCTGCTCGGCCCATTCATGGAACTGTTCGCTGTCTTCGAGTGGGATGCCGACGATTGCACAGATGACGCGTACCGGGTACTTCTTCGTAATGCACGAACTAGGTCGGCTTTACCTAGAGGGGCGATTGCATCTAAGTACATCCCGATGGTTGGCCGGACGACAATGTCATCCCATTTCTTGAGTTGTGAGGCTCGAAATGCATGCGCTACGAGATTTCTATAAGACCTATGTTCTGTGCCATCCATTGCGAGGATGAGTTCACCCATATATGGCTCCATGAACTCGCCGTTTATCGACGACGAAAATGTCTTAGGGTCCCGCAATACTCGTTCAACGTCTTCGCGGCGCGTTATCTGTGACAGTGTTCGACCCATTCCCATCAGGCTGTCGCTCGTTTGGATCACGGGACAGCCTTCGCGGGCGCGCTGCCACTGTTCATAAGGTTGGCCGGTGACGGAGTCAACTTCTTGGAATTCGAAGGTTGTGTGATCCGACATGCAAGGGTCCTGCTTCCTTATGGTTACGGATCGGCGGCCTAAGCCAGGGATTGTGGAGCTTGGGCAATGTTCTCAAGCATGAGGCCTGCTAGTTCTGGCCGGCAAATCAACAGGTCAGGTAAATACGGGTTCTCGTTGTTGTAGATGAGATCGCTGCCATCGAGGCGTGAGCAGTGCAAGCCAGCGGCCCTAGCGACTCCGACTGGAGCGCAGGAGTCCCACTCGTACTGGCCACCGGCGTGCGCGTAGACATCGCTGACGCCAAGGAGTACTGACATTGCTTTGGCACCAGCGGAACCCATCGCGACTAACTCCATGTTGAGTGTCTCTGCGAGGTAGGTATTGAGCGCTGGTGAGCGAGTTCGCGACACGACGAGGCGCAACGAACCGTCCGTAGCTGGTGCACGTTCAACGACTGGTTCCATGTTTAGAACTAGTCGAGCGCCAGGCAGCGCAACCGAAGCGGCGATAGGCGCACCGCTAGAAACGAGAGCGACATGTACTGCCCAGTCCGATCGACCCTCGGAGTATTCGCGTGTGCCGTCAACAGGATCAACGATCCAGACACGGTCAGCAGAAAGGCGAACAAGGTCGTCTTTCGATTCTTCAGAAAGTACGGCGTCATTCGGCCTGTGCTTCGCGAGTTCGGCGAGAATCAAATCGTTGCTGCGTGAGTCGCCGAGCGCCTTCAAATCGGTCTCGCTGATGCCAGTGCTAGTTGCCTCGGCCCTGATCTTGAGGAGCAACTCGCCAGCAATCTTGGCGATGTGGGCCGCTAAGTCGTGGTCGTTCACGCTTCGATAGGCGCAGTTGCGGCCAACACTCGTTTTGCTGCTCTGCGCAGCACTCCAGCGTCGACCGGCTTCACGAGTATTTCGTCGGCGGCGGCCCGCTGTGCGAGTAAGCGATCGGCTTCGCGGTCGAGCAGCAAAATGATCCTGCTTACTGGAATGCGACCTGCTTCTTCAGCGAGGCGCAGTTCGATCGCGCAGGCGATACCACCCATGTTTGCTATCTGCATGTCAAGAATCACAAGTTCCGGGGCATGCTCTTTGACGGATTTGATTACGTCCTGGCCACGCACAACTTCGACGACGCTGCAGTCGTCGGTGACGAATGCTGAACGAACTTGGTTGCGGACCCAGTCAGCGTCGGCGGCTACGAGAATTGTGGTCATGAGTGGCTGACGTTACCTGCCGCGTTAGGTCGATCGCCGAAGAGGTGACCTGCGATCTCACCGAGGCTGTCCAGGTCGTGGACATCGGCAGATAGCAACGGAATCTTCGAGATGGGAGTATCGGGGATTAGTTCGTGAACCTTGCGCAATTCGTTCGTCTCATATTCGACCATCGTTTGTAGATCAGCGAGAAGCTTGTATCGCTCGACGAGTCCCGGGTTCACTGGATCGGCGGCGGCAGCCAGCTTATTCAGAGAACTCGCTGGAGTCTCCGTAAAACATGGGTGCACGCGATTGACCACTAGAGCATCGATGCTCAACTCGTAGTCGCTCAATCGCAATGCGAAGTACTCGGCTTCTGCGAGCGCGTCGCGTCTTGGTGTTGTGATGAGAACAAATGAAGTCGTCTCTGCGCCGATGAGCGACTGAACGACTGCAGCGCGTTCACGAAAACCTTGCTCCATGCCTTCGAAAGCGCGAAAGAATGCGATCACATCGTCGATTACATCGCGGCCGACGACGCGGGCGATCGTGCGTAAGAGCGTCTGCATCGCATAGCTAGCAACCTTCATGTAGGCGCGTGTCGGTGCCATTAGAAGCGCGAATATCCGATTGTCAAGTAGTTGCAGAAGTCTGCCAGGAGCTTCAACGAAGTCGAGCGCATGGCGGGTCGGCGGGGTGTCTACGACCACGAAATCGAAGCCGCCCGTGGTGTGGAGTTCGTGAAGCTTCTCCATCGCCATGTATTCCTGCGTGCCGCCGAGGGCACCAGAGACGTTCCGGTAGAAGCGGTTGTCGAGGATTCGCGCGCACTGTTCGGGGTCAGTCGAATAACGCTCGACGAGGTGATCGAAAGTGCTTTTGGTGTCGAGCATCAAAGCCGAGAGCGACCCAGCTGAGAGATACTTCGGGTCCCAAAGTTCGTGTGCAATCTCGGTTGCGGCATCGGACAATGAGTCGAGGCCCAGGGCGTTGGCTAGGCGTCGTGCAGGATCAATTGTTACTACGCAAGCGTTGCGACCACGTCTGGCTGCTTCTAGTGCGATTGCTGCTGCCGTGGTGGTCTTGCCTACGCCCCCTGTTCCGCAACAGATGACAACGGCTCGTTCGTCTACGAGAGCATCGGCCGCAGTCATTGCTTAGCTACTTCGTCGATGAGTGCCGAAGCGAGGACTCCGATGTCTGCGCTATCGATCGCAGGCGAGGAGATGAACGGGAGTCTTAGCTGTGGCAGCGCGATCCGATCAGTTAGGCGCTCGAGTTGCTCTTCTTGCAACTGATATCGCCTTGATGCGAATTCGACGGCACTTGCTAGGGCTTGTGCTTCGGGAACTGAATCGAGGTCGCATGGCTCTGTTGGCGGTTTTGAAACGCAACCGTTGACGACGATTGCGCCGAGTTGCACGCCGACTCGGTCTTCGAGAGCAAACGCGGTGTCGATGAGTTCATTGACGGGTGTCTCTTCTGGAAGAGTCACGAGAATCACCTGGCATCGATCGCCGTCGCTCAACATCTCGACAACGCCTTGTGCTTGCTTGCGCACGGGGCCAACACGGATCGCGTCGAGGAGCCCAGAAGGAGACATCAAGAATGAAACAGCGTGACCAGCGGCAGGCGCGTCGAGGACTATTAGATCGGCGGCGCCGGCGACCTCTAGCTGCTTGAGTTTGCCGAGAAGAAGGATGTCCTTCATGCCCGGAACGGCGTTAGAAACGACTTCGAGAGCGCCACTTGCTGCTAGTCGGCGCGACACGCGTCCCATCCCATGGTCGCCGAGATATTCGACGAGCGCCTCGTCTGCCGTGAGGGTCCTAGCTCGTATCCCTGGAGCCAAGTCGATCTCTTCATAGTCGAGTTCTGGCAACCCGAACGCTGCGGTGAGGCCCGACTTGCCTTCGACTTCTACGATAAGAACGCTCAGCCCGGCACGTGCTGCTGCGACTGCCATTGCGGCGGTCACGGTTGTCTTGCCGACCCCGCCTTTGCCGGCAACGATCAAAACCCGTGATCGCGTGCAGAAGGAGGCGAAATCCATTGACCCGAGACGCTAGTAGAGCAATTATGCGACAAGATCTGCATCAGAAATCGAAGAGGACACTCAGGTGCGCCGCGACTGCTGGGCTGGTGATTGCTTGCGTCTCGGTCTTCGCTCAACATGCAGATGCAGACGTTGACGTTGTTGATCTGAATGGCATCGACGTTGTGCAGATCAACGGTCTGATCGACCCGCCGAACGCGTCGTTGTTGAGCGGCGCAATCACCGATGCCGAAGATCGCGACTCGACACTTCTGGTGATTCAACTCGATAGTAAAGGCGCGCTCGATGTTGATGTCGAAGCATTGCATGAACAGATTTCGACCGCGACTGTGCCGATCGTCGTGTGGATTGGACCCGCTGGATCGACCGCTCGTAGTGCGGCTGCCTACTTAGTCGAAGCCGCACCATATGTATCAATGGCAAGCAACGCATCGATCGGGTTCTGCGACTGGGTTCTCCTGGATTGGGGTCAACTAGACGACCGAGCCCCTGCGTGCGAACCGCGCAGAACCATGAATGCCGCACAAGCGCGTGAGGCAGGATTGGTTGATCGGATCGACGCATCGCTCAGAAATTTGCTGACGGAACTCGACGGAACAACTATCGAGACCGGCATTGGTGACAAGGTCAAGCTCTCTACCAAGGTCGTCGTGCCGGGTGAAAAGGGTGGCGATCCGACGACCTCGATCAATCAGGACTTGCGGTTTCAAAAGCTGAGCGTTTTCGATCAACTTCTACACACATTGAACGCCTCGTGGGTCGCGTATTTACTCTTCGTCATGGCGATCTCTCTCATCGTTTTTGAGTTTTATGCAGCGTCGATCGGTGCAGCGGCTGTAGTCGGTGCGATCTGCCTCGTTTGTGCCTTAGTTGGCTTTTCTCATTTGCCCGTCACTTGGTGGGGCGTTGCCCTTCTCGCACTAGGACTCGGCGCACTAACCATCGACTTGCAAGCTGGCGGTGTTGGTTTCTGGAGCGCGGTTGGCATCCTTGACATGATCGCCGGTTCGATCATGCTTTACGGAGGGTCGGCACAACTCGACTTGCGGTGGTGGACGATCGCGCTCGTAGTAACAGGCACAATTGCGTTTTTCGTTGGTGGACTTCCAGCCATGATGCGGACGCGATTTTCGACACCGACCATTGGCCGTGAGGGGATTATTGGCGAGATGGGTACTGCCGAGACTGACATCGGCACCGATGGCGTTGTGAAGGTCCGTGAAGCGTTATGGAAAGCGCGCACCAACCGTGCGACTCCGATAGCTAGCGGCGCTGTGGTCAGAGTTGTTGCGGTTGAAGGTGTTGCTCTTGAAGTCGAACCCGAAATTGGCGGCGCCGAGGACTACAGAGAAAAGGCCAAAAAGCGCAAATCTGGCGACTGATATCCCTTCGGCTCAACGGGTTTGACGGAGAGGCACACTTAGCTCTACGTTCCACGCTTGTCAGAGGTTTTTGCCAAGGGGGATACGTTGAGCCTTGATCTGAGCTACCGCGCGTGGCACGACGAAGCAAGCTGTCGCGGCGAACACCGCCACCACTTTTATCCGCCGACATCCCACGAACGACGCGAAGAACGAGATCGACGCGAGCGTCAAGCCAAGTCGCTCTGTGCCCTCTGCCCAGTGCGAGGCGAGTGTCTTGATTACGCACTTATAGAGAACGAAGTCTTTGGAATCTGGGGTGGCCTCAATGAACTCGAGCGACGCCACTTGAAGGTGCGCCGGTCTTCATAGCGAGTCTGTAGTAGCGATCGCGCGCGGCCCCGCGATCCTGTCGTCCCCTCGGCGGCGGGTGACGCCTTCACGGTCGAGTTGATTCACTATCGGCATCGCGTACTTACGCGTTGTCCCGAGCAAATCACGAATATCGGCGACAGCCAAGGTTCCTCGTTCTATGACAGCGCGTGAAATCATCTTCCTCGCATCGTCGAGCGCCACGGCTGAAAACACAACACCGTCTAGGTATACAACTACGCCTTCGCGCACGAGGGCGCGCTCGATACGTTTTTCGATTCGGAGCTCATCCGCAGTTGGCGGATTGAATGGCCTTGCTCGTAGCGCTTCCACGAAGCGCTTTCCGTCGGCTGTTTGTGATGCGAGTCCAACATGATCGACAGATCTGATTAGTTCGCGGTCGGTTACGAGAGATGGCTGATCTTTGAGCACAATCTTGAGTTGCGTTGGATCGACACTCATTGCTGCGCTTAGTGCAGTCAACTCCATTCCAGGAATATCTGGTTGCGCTGCGTGAAATGCCAGCACTTTGACCAGTACGGCCTCCCTGATGACGCCGACTCGTTGCGCAGACATGACTGCGTCGCTAGCGCGCACGGCCACCCCGGCATCGACGAGTCTTGAGATGAGTTCGTTGGCATCAACTCGATTTAGCCCGCGGAGCCGCACGACATCGTCGACTGTGAGGACTTCGCGTTGAGCGAACAAGAGGTCGTCTGGTTGCAACCGGCAACGCTCAATTGCTGCGACCGTCCGGCGCGGCGGTTCGACATCGACCACGACAGCGCCACCGACTGTCGCCCTACGACCCGAGCTTCGCAAGACGAGTCTGTCACCAGGAGCGAGTGGCAGGCCCTCGGGTAGCCGTACCCGGCCAATACGACGAGCCTCGTCGAGTACTCGCCATCGAACGCGATATTCGCCCGAACCGATGTGCGCTGTCAAGAACCCCCGGGCCGGCAGTCGTTGGCCAGCGGCCTCGAGAATTTCGACATCGACTGCGGCTGGAGTAGCCCACAATCCGGGCAGCACTAGAGCATCGCCACGATGAACATCGGTGTGATCGATCCCTGCGAGGTTGAGAGCGACACGACTACCGGGGTCAACGCGGTCGAGCCGTTGGTGGTGGCTCTCGATAGCACGCACTCTTGCCGTGCGGCCGCCAGGTTCAATGAGGACCTCGTCGTCGATCGACAGCGAACCGAGCGTGAGAGTTCCGGTAACGACCGTCCCCGCCCCCTTCGCGGCAAACACTCGATCGACCCAAAGCCTTGCTCTACCCAAATCTTTTGCGCCAGGTGCAGAGCGCAATACACCGTCAAGTTTTTCGCGTACCTCATCTAGGCCACGGCCACTCAATGAGTCAGCAACCACGACCGTCCAGTCGGCAAGATTCGTATCCTCGAGGTGATCGGCTAACTCGAGCTGCGCGAGTTCCAGAGTTTCGTCGTCTACCAAGTCAGCCTTGGTGATCACGATCATCCCGTGGCGGATGTCGAGTAGTTCGAGAATCCGGACGTGTTCTTCTGTCTGTGGCATCCAGCCTTCGGTAGCTGCAACTATGACCATGGCGATGTCTACAGCGCCGACACCTGCGAGCATGTTCTTGACGAAGCGAACATGCCCAGGAACGTCTACGAATCCAACTTGATGATCGCCGATTGTCGCGAATGCGAAGCCGATGTCGATCGTGAGACCGCGAGCTTTTTCCTCAGGGAATCGATCAGGGTCAGTACCTGTGAGAGCGAGAACCAGCGAAGATTTTCCGTGGTCTACGTGACCAGCAGTAGCGATAACCCTCATCGAGATGTTGTGAGGGCGACTAGTGCATCAGCGAGTGCGGCGTCACATTGACCGTTGACGCTTCGCAGATCTGCGACCAAAGCATGGTCGCGTGCGATCGCGACAATCCTGCGCTCGCGTAATTGAGCTAACGCCGCGTCGACATTGTCTGTGGCGAGAGCAACGGCGATTGACGGGATTGTGAGCCCCGGCAACGAACCGCCGCCAGCAGCTGCGTGCGAATCGATCACCTTCGCGCTCGGCACTCTCGCTGTGATTGCTTCTGCCCGGTTTCGCAATTCACTCAGCGGAGCAGACGCCATCTGCCAAAATGGGATGTCCTCTACGACAGATCCGCGCAAGTAGCTCAGAGCGACAGATTGCAACGCGGAAAGTGTGAGCTTGTCTGCGCGCAACGCGCGTGCGAGTGGATGACGAGCACAAGCTTCGACCAGGTCGCGCCGTCCGGCGATGACGCCTGCCTGAGGTCCGCCAAGAAGCTTGTCGCCTGAAAAAGTAACGAGTGCAGCTCCATCGGTGAGGCACTGACGAATGCCGGGTTCGTCGGATAACCAACTTGGTGGCGCGTCGAGCCATGGCGTTGTCGAGTCGAGTAGACCGCTTCCCGCATCGACTACGACATCGATACCAGTTTCGGCGAGTTCAGTAATGGCGGGTTGCTCAGTAAATCCGATCATGCGGTAGTTCGAAGCATGTACTCGCAAGAACATCGCTGTCGCTGGTGACTTCGCACCGAGAAAGTCAGCGGCGCGAGTGCGATTCGTCGTGCCGACCTCGATGAGTTTGGCTCCGCTCTCACGCAACACGTCCGGGACTCGGAATCCTCCACCGATTTCTACGAGTTCGCCACGCGAGACGACAACTTCACTATCGCGAGCTAGCGCGCCGAGCACCAGCATGACTGCAGCCGCGTTGTTGTTGACGACGATGGCTGCTTCTGCTCCCACAGCCATTGCTAACAGGTGGCCCGCATGGTCGTGGCGAGAGCCGCGCTTGCCGGTTTCGAGCTTGTATTCGAGATTCGCGTAGCTCGCAGAGCCCGTTACTGCCGCGAGGGCCCTTTCTCCGAGGGGAGCGCGACCGAGGTTCGTGTGAAGCAGCACTCCGGTGGCATTAATCATCGGGCCCAATAGTTCACGTGCGGTCGATGTCGCGGAAACTCTTGCTATCTCGATCACTTCGGAGCGCGAGATTGCGCAACCTTCTTCGATGCTCGTCCGTGCATCGTCGATGGTGCGGCGCGCAATTTCAGTGAGAAGCGCCTGAGGAAGGTCAATTGCACCGAGACCTACGAGGACTTGTTCGACGCTCGGTAGAGCGCGGCGTGGATCGGTCACGATCCCTAGCGTAGAACCAGCAGTGCGCCGGTAACCTTGTGGGATGCCACAAGCAGTCGAGGTAAGAGAAGCCGCGACGTTGATACTCGTGCGTAACATGCCAGATCTGCATGTGTTTATGCTGCGTCGCAACCCGAATTCCGTTTTCGGGCCTGGAGCGCATGTATTCCCCGGCGGCGCAGTCGATACGGTCGACTCCGACCCGAATGTCTACGCGCGGACTCATGGTATCGATGACGGTCGAGCGTCGCGGCTTGTCGGAGTGGCTAACGATGGGCTCCGCTACTGGCTCGCAGCTGCTCGCGAGGCGTTTGAAGAGTCCGGATTTCTGCTCGGATCTGGCAGGGCTGAGTTCCATCAGGAACGCGACGCCATTAACTCCGAAACCGCATCCTGGCCATCGGCGCTAGACAAACATGATGTCGAGATGGATCTCGGATCAGTTGGAATCTTCGCCCACTGGCTGACACCGGAAGGCTCGCCACGTAGATACGACACATGGTTTCTGATCGCGGCGGCGCCAGACGATCAAGAAGGACGCCACGACGATAACGAAGTGGTCCACTCAGAATGGATGCGACCAGGCGAGGCTTTACAGCGGTGCCGCGAAAAGGAAATTGATCTCATCTTCCCGACGCTTCGGACTCTGATGGCGATCGCACGATTCTCTTCGAGTGCGCGGCTGATGGCAACGGTGCTCGAAGCTCAGCGAGATGATGTCCCGCTAGTGGTCTCGGAAGGTTCGGGCGAACGTATCTGGCTCCCGGGAGATGACCACGACGGGGCGCGACGCGGATGGCGGCCACTCCGCTCGAGGCTCGAACTCGACATGCGGCTCGAACAAACATTCCACGACACCGAAAACGTCGCATGACCAATATGGCGCCAGGCGTGCCGTCGGCGATCTCTCAACTAGTCCGCAGAATCGTTGCGCCGAACCCGGGACTAATGACGGGCCCTGGAACGAACACTTACCTTGTCGGCGTTGACGAAGTAGCTGTCATCGATCCGGGTCCTGACGATGCTGGCCATGTCGAAGCCATCGTCGGCGGAGCGATGAAAGAACGGGTCAGATGGATTCTGTTGACGCACACGCATCCAGATCATTGGCCCGCGGCGGAACGCTTGCAGAAAGCAACGGGCGCGACTCTGGCTGCGTTTGGAAAGTCTCCGAAGGCGGATGGCTTTGATCTGAAAGTTGATCGCGAACTCAACGAAGGCGATGTTGTCGAAGGTACGGAGTTCGGCCTGAACGTGATGCACACACCGGGCCACGCTCCAAATCACCTCTGCTTCTTCCTTGAAGAAGAACGGTCCCTATTCACGGGTGATCACGTTCTGAATGGCACGACCACTGTTGTTAGTCCGCGACGTGGTGGCGACATGGCTGCGTATCTCTCTTCTGTCGACCGGATGCAAAAGATCAAGCGCCTCGCGCGAATACTGCCAGCGCACGGGGATGTGATCGACGAGCCGGCGATGAAACTCGCCGAATACGTCAAGCACCGAAAGATGCGGGAACGCCAGATTGTCGCGGCGCTCAGCGAAGGACCACTGCGGATCGGTGCGATCGTCGCCGCTCTATATACCGACACTCCAAAGGGCCGCCCGGGCGGGTTACCTGCGGGATTGATCGACATGGCTAAACAACAAGTGCATGCGCATCTCATCAAGCTTCGGGCAGAGAATAAGGTCGAAGGGACAACGTTTACGGCCCCATGGGCGTCTAGTTAACCCACTCCGAACGGCGGTTTTCGTACCGGCTTAGGTAAGTTCAGGTGGTCAATTTCGTGGTCGTATTTCTTGTGGGAGCAATAGGCGATGGCCGCAATTCTTGTAGCAAATTCTGTTCGCAAGGTGTACCGGAGCGCGGGCGTAGAGGTTGAGGCTCTCAAAGGTGTTGACCTAATTGTCAATGCTGGCGAATGGGTCTCGATTATGGGACCATCGGGTTGCGGTAAGACAACGCTCCTCAATTGCTTGTCAGGCCTAGATGACATCGACGATGGAAACGTCGAGTTGAGTGGTGCAGGCCTCCACGCGATGAGCGATGCCGAACGCACGCGGCACAGGGCGCGTTCGATGGGTTTCATTTTTCAGGCATACAACTTGATCCCAGTTTTTAGCGCTGTAGAAAATGTTGAACTCCCTTTGCTTCTAGGCGGGGTTCGTCAGAGCGAAGCGCGCAAGCGCGCGACAGAGACACTCGAGCGTGTCGGCTTAGGCCATCGCCTACGTAATCGTCCGGCTGAGCTTTCCGGCGGTGAGCAACAGCGCGTAACCGTGGCGCGAGCGCTAGCCGGAAAACCGTCGGTCGTGTGGGCTGACGAACCAACTGGCGCCCTCGACTCTGAGACAGCCGGAGTCGTAATGGAGTTACTCGCAGACCTGCACCGCACCGATGGCATCGCGATGATTGTTGTAACCCACGATGAAGAGGTAGGCAACCAGGCGCAGCGCATGGTGACCATGCGCGACGGTCGAATTGTCGGCGACCGCCAAACAGCCAAGACGTGGGCATGACTTTTGTCTTGGTGATGGTGACGGTCCTTTCCGCGCCGTTCATCATCACACTCATTTTTCGACCGACATTGCGTCGTCTTGCTGTTCGCAACGCGATCCGGCGGCCTCGCGAGAGCGCTCTCGTAATTGTTGGGTCACTGCTCGCGACCGCCCTAATAACAGCAGCACTTGTCGTTGGCGACTCGTTCGGTTCATCGATACGCAACTTCGCTTACACAAAGCTCGGACCGATCGACGAGGTCGTCGCCGTTATCGGCGATCTAGAGTCAGAAGCCCTAGCGGCGCGCATAGCGGCGTTCGAGCACCCGCAAGTAGAGGGCATCCTCGCCATCGCGACGATGCCAGTTTCGGCTGCGACTCTAAGAAACGGCGAAGCGCTTACGGCATCACCGAAGGCTCAACTCTTGGAGATCGACTTCGAGGCTGCTAGGACCTTTGGCGGAGACGAGAAAGCCACCGGAATTTCTGGACCGACGCCTCTGAGTGGCACAGCAGTCGTCGGCGAGGATCTCGCTCGAGAACTTGGTTTGACTTCTGGCGACGAATTCACAGTCTTTGCGGGCGAGGGTTCTATAACGCTCGTAGTAGATCGCGTGATCGCGCAAAAGGGAATCGCTGGGTACTGGTCTGGTTTTGAATCGAAGTCGTACAACGCATTCGTCGCTCCAGGCACCATCGCATCCCTTAGAGCCGCGGCTAACGAGGTCGGCCAACCGCCGTCATTCGGCTTCGTGGTTTCGAACGTTGGCGGGGTCGAAACAGGCGCTGAGCAGAGCGAAGTAGTCGCCAAAGCGCTTGGCGCGAGTCTCAACGGGATCGCCGCGAATGTCGCGACGGTCAAGTTTGACTTGCTCGAGAATGCTGATGAAGCTGGGGCAAATCTCACTGGCCTCTACAGCGGAGTCTCGTCGTTCGCTGTTTTTGCGGGGATATTGCTGATGGTGAACATCTTTTTGATGCTCGCTCAGGAACGCCGATCCGAACTCGGCATGATGCGCGCTATGGGACTCAAGCGCCGATCGCTCGTGATGGGGTTCGCGAGCGAAGGCTGGCTGTACGCCATGGTCGCAGCGACCGTTGGTACTGCGGTTGGTGTAGGCATCGGACGTCTAGTGGTGATTGGCGCTGCGGGCATATTTGGATCCGGAACAGGGGAGTTATCGCTCGACCTCGTATTCGCATACGACGGCGCGAGTCTTGCTACCGGATTCCTTGTAGGACTCGCGATAGCTCTCGTCACCATCGTGGCGACATCGGTGGGGACCGCATTCTTTAACGTGATTGCGGCGATACGCGATATCGATGATGTGCGCCCAAGACGCTTTCGTTGGTTGCGTATCGCTTGGGGAGCAATCAGGGTCGTGTTCGGTCTGATGATCTTGATGACTGGATTGTCTGACCCAGCTGCGGTGCTCGTAGTTGCTGGCGTTCCTCTGGCAGTCTCAGGTGCCTATTCTTTGCTGAGAACGCTAATCGGAACTCGTCGTTGGGCTGTCACAGGCGCAGCCGTTTCGGTGTTGGCATGGTCGGTCATCGGCGTTTCTATTTCGGTAGCGGTCGAAGCAGAGCTCAACATTGACGCGTTCGTCGCGCAGGGTATAACAGGTGTGCTTGGCGCCGTTGCGCTACTCACCGAATACCAACACGAGGTCGGGAGTCTTCTCGCGAAACTGACGCGTGGCTCCCTTACGGTGCGGCTAGGGCTTGCTAATCCATTGGCTCGGCGCGCACGTACCGCATTCACGATCGGTCAGTTCGCAATTGTCGTCTTCATCCTTGTGTACATTTCGGTCCTTGCGCACATGTTCGGTAATCAGGTCGATGAGTTCACGACACAAGTCTCGGGCGGCTACAACGCATACATCGCTTCGAACGATGCGAACCCGATTCCGACGGACGACCTTGTAGCGCGTTCGGACGTACGCCATATAGCTTCGCTCACGCGACTTATTGCCGAGATCCAAATTCCGAATCTTGACAAGCCCCGACATTTCCCTATGACTTCGTTCGACCACGAATGGCTGAGCGGTGGAGCGCCAACGCTCGAATCGAGAGGGAATTACCCGTCCGACGAAGCCGCATACCAAGCTGTTCTAGACAACCCCAACTTCGCGATGGTCGATGAGTTTTTCTTGTCAGACGGAGGCCCGCCGGCGGCTGCAGTACGTATTGGAGACAAGTTCACTGTCGTCGATCCGGTGTCAGGTAACTCCAAGGAACTGACCGTCATCGCGCAGTCAGCCGACGATTTGCTACGCAATGGTGGACTCATGAATCCCGATGCGATGCGAGAGGTCTTTGGCGACAGGGTTGTACCGAATCGTCTTTTCATTCGCGCTGACGATCCAGCGGCGTTGTCTAAGGATGTCGAAGCCGAGTATTTCTCGTTTGGCGCTCAGGCAGATCCATTCGAAGTACTCGTTGCTGATTTTGTTGCTCAACAGAACCAGTTCTTTGGGCTGATGAGATCCTTCCTAGCAATCGGTCTCGTAATCGGGATTGCTGGCATTGGCGTGATCATGGTGCGCGCCGTTCGCGAACGGCGCCGCCAGATCGGAGTGTTGCGCGCTCTCGGATTCCAAGCCAACTCGGTGTCGTCTGCGTTTGCTGTAGAGGCTGGGTTTCTCGCCATCGAAGGGACGCTTGTTGGAGTGCTACTCGGCTTTGTGTGCACTTGGTCGATAACTACAACGGATGACTTCGGTGCCGGTCTCACTTGGGGTGTTCCGTGGTTTCTAGTGATCGGCTTGGTCGCGCTCACGCTTTTGGGAGCACTCGGCGCAACTCTCGGGCCCGCGAGGAGCGCAGCGAAAATCAAGCCGTCTGTTGCATTGCGAATAACCGATTAGCGGTTGTTGGGCTAACTGGATTTTTCGACGAGATCAAAAATTCGCGCGGTGCAGCCTGTCATTTCTGGCGGTGGGAAAAGGTTTTCGGAAATGTCTAGCGCCAGACGGCGGAATTCGATCGCCGCAGCACTCGCTGGAGCGCTAAGCAAGACGGGTTTTCCTTCATCGCCCGAACTCGCGACATGAGGTTCGATGGGGATGCGTCCGATTAACTGCGCGGCAGTGAGTTTCGAAAGGCGCTTGCCGCCACCGCTTCCGAAAATTTCGTGTTCCGTTCCGTCGGGAGCGACGTAAGCCGTCATGTTCTCGACGATTCCAAGAATCTTCACATAACTGCGCCGCGCCATGTCGGCGACGCGAGCTGCAACCTTCTGCGCGTTCTTTGCTGGTGTCGTAACAACCAGCAATTCAGCTTGAGGAAGCAGACGCGACAGCGCCATCTGGATGTCGCCGGTGCCGGGGGGCATATCTATGAGCAGATAGTCGAGTTGGCCCCACGCCACATCCGTAAGGAACTGTTCGAGTGCCTTGGCGAGGATGAGCCCACGCCACATGAGCGCCGTGTCTTCGTCGTCGAGCAAGAGACCCATTGAGACGACTCGAACTACACCGGGCGTGTCTGGGTCAGCGTCGTTAGCCACCGGCACATCGATGGGTTGGATCATGCCCTTGCCCATTCGATTCTTTTCTGCGCGTAGACGGCCGTTTACGCCGATGAGTCGCGGAACAGAGAACCCCCAGATGTCGGCATCGAGCACTCCGACCCGACGGCCTTGTGCTGCTAGCGCGACTGCCAGATTGACGGTGACAGATGACTTGCCGACGCCGCCTTTGCCGGATGCCACCGCAATCACCCGCGTGGTGGGACTGACCTGAGTTTCCGGTGCGCGCTGTTGTGCTTCTAGGCGGGCTCGCTGCATTAGTGTCGAGCGCTCCTCTTGAGTCAGCTCGCCGTATTCGACGTCGACGTTACGAACGCCAGCGAGCCCATGGACCTTGCTCACGACATCGGCCTGAATCTGGCCGCGCAACGGGCAACCCGCTGTTGTTAGCGCGATCTTGACCGATACATCGCCGTCGGCTGAGATCCATACATCTTTGAGCATCCCAAGATCGACGATCGAGCTACCGAGTTCCGGGTCGCGGACGCCGCGCAATATCGCCGTCACCGCTTCTAGTGTTAGTGATGTTTGGGCCATCGCGCCGTCTTCGTTCATTTGCTCATTCGATAACGATCGGTCGGAGACCGATCTCGAGAAATGCTGTCACGCCAAGAATACGCCCGCATCGGCTGAATCGCTGTGCGAGATCGCATCACCCTGCCGATAGACTTATGTGTAGTCAGTCGCCGGGAGTCCGCTCTCAGCAGTCTCTTTCCTATGGAGGACCAAATGATCACTATCAGCGATGTCGCGGCCGTCAAGGTCAAGGAACTGATTAGCGCCGAAGTCAGCGATGCTCCGCTCTTCTTACGTGTGGCTGTGCGTCCGGGTGGTTGTTCGGGAATGTCATATGAGATGTTCTTCGACTCCGACTTAGCCGCAGACGACATTGAGTCCTCGTATGGCGAAGTCAAGGTCGTTGTTGACCCGGCGAGCGCGCAGCATCTCACTGGCGCGACGCTCGACTTCAAAGACGGGCTGCAGGGTGCTGGGTTTACGATCAACAACCCGAACGTCACTCGCACGTGCGGTTGCGGTCAGTCATTCAGCTGAGCACCCTCGAGTTCACGTGTAACGGAACTTCGGTAACAACCGAGATCGATTCTGGCGAATCGCTTCTGTCGGTATTGCGGGAACGTCTCGGCATTACGAGCGTAAAAGATGGTTGTGCGCCGCAGGGTCAATGTGGCTGTTGCACGGTGTTGGTCGACGGCGATGCGCGTGTGGCGTGCGTCACCCCGGCCATCCGGGTAGCGGGGCGTTCTGTGTCAACCATAGAAGGTCTTGATGCCGACGTTCGCCACAAACTCGCGACGGCTCTATGCGCAACGGGTGGTGCGCAATGCGGGTTTTGCACACCAGGGATAGTGGTGCGTTGTGCGGCTCTAATTGAGAAAGACAAGACTTCGAAGACCGACATAGATAGGGCGCTGGCCGCGCACCTCTGCAGGTGTACCGGCTGGCAGACGATCGCCGCCGCGATAACGGACGAGGCGGCCGAATCGGATCGCGACATGCGCGCGGCGACGTTGCGTGCAGAGCTAGAGGGCGGTGTTCCGCAACAAGTTGGCTCGCATGTTTCGTTAGGTGAGGTCAACTTCGCCGACGACGATGTGCCGACTGATTCTCTGGTGGCGATCCCACTCCCGCCTGGTTCCGATGCGGAGTTCGTAGAAGTGAGTGGTCAGAAAATGGTTGTAGCTGAGTCGCTGCATTTGGCGCGCTCGATTGCTGCGAAAACTCAAGGTCGTCGCACGACCCGAAGCGTCAGTCCGCCTATTGCGCCGCTAGCTACGCCTGAAGGCGGTGTATCGCTAGCCACAAGTTGGTTAGAGCCCAGCTATTTAGAGAGCGATGCATCGTGGTGTCTGCCGGGTGGAGAGCCTGCTAATCCCCTAGCGAACGGTGGTGCCTTTGGTGGTAAGGCCGAGTCTCTCGCTCCAGCGATAGCGCGCGAGCTAGCGAACGAATGTGGTCGGCCTGTTCGCGTCTTGTTCTCACGTGAAGATGTCGTGCGACTTGGACCGAAGCGACCGCCGTTAGCGGCGAGCGCGGTGCTGAGAGGAGACACCATTCAGATCGCAGGGATGGCCGGCGGTCCGATCGCTACCGCATCGCCTGCCCACTATGGCCTCAAGTTGGATGCCGCAATCGAAAAAGTTGACTTAGTCGGCCCGACAGCGGCTCCGATGCGCGCTCCTTGGGCAGAGACGGCGGTTCTGATTGAGGGCGCGATAGAGGCGGCGCGCTTTGACAGACGAGCGAACTTGACCGGGACAGCCGTAGCCGTGTTGTTGGATTCGTGTGTTGAATCACCAGACGGCGCATTTGCTGGCGCGTCGGTAGTAATTGCAGACGATGGGAGAGTTACGGACGTGCATGTCAGGGTTGCCGCTGGCGATCCCCTGGACGAGATCGTTCTACGCAGTTACTGCATTGGAGCGGTCCACATGGCGCTCGGCTGGGTTCTCAGCGAAGGACTTTCTGTAGATGCTGACACCGGAGAAATTCAGGATCTGACGATTCGGAGCTTCGGAATCATTCGCCCGAAAGACATGCCAAAAATATCTGTAGAAATCATCGAAGACCCTCGTCCTGCAATCCCGCATGGATCGGACGCAGTCTTTGCTGCGGTAGCCGCGGCAGCATGGATCGCGCTTGGCATGCCGCCAAGTTGGCCAGCGCTAGAGACAAAGGCATCGCAACTCGTTCGGCGGTAGAAAACGATTTCGCGGCTTTTCGCGAGCCGAATGTGTTAGAACGGCGATCATGTCAATCTTTGCTCTTCCCCAGGACACGCCGTCTGCTCCTCCAGTACTCGGTCCGTACTCGCATGTAGTGCGAGTTTCTGACTTACTGATCTTTTCGGGTCAACTAGGTATAGACCCGGCCACTGGTTCGTTAGTTAGTGGCGGGACAGAGGCACAAGCAAGGCAGATTCTTGCGAACATTGCGGCAATGCTCGAAGATTGCGGTGGGTCGATGCCGGTCGTTGCCAAGGCGACGATATTTCTGACGGACCTTGGTGACTTTGCGGCTGTCAACGCTGTTTACGCAGAGGCTTTCGGAGACCACAAACCAGCGCGCACAACCATTCAAGTTGCAGCACTTCCAGCAGGAGCGAGCATCGAGATCGAGATTTTGGCGAACCTGCCGATTGGGACCAAAGGCGCGTCTTTCCTCTCACAGATTGCTCAGCCACCTCAAAAATTCTTCGGCAAACGATAGGCGCACGTCGTCCTATCGCGAGTTATGAAACGGTCTTGCTCCAGCGACTCTGACCGAAGCGGTAGCCGACTGAACGCACAGTCTGAATCAGGTTGGCCTGTTCTTCGCCGAGTTTGGCGCGCAGGCGTCGCACATGGACATCTACCGTGCGCGCCCCTCCGTAGTAGTCGTAGCCCCACACTCGCGACAGCAACTGCTCGCGCGTGAATACCTTGCCAGGGTTTGTTACAAGGAATCTAAGTAACTCGTATTCCATATAGGTGAGGTCGAGGGGCCGACCGTCTACAGCAGCCTGGTATGTCTCAGTGTTGATTTCAAGTCCGCTGTAAGTGGTAATTGCCGCCGGCCTTGCTCCACGGCCAGCGCGGAATTGCACATGACGGATTCGAGCCTCGAGTTCGGCCGGATGGAACGGTGTTAGGCAGAAGTCGTCGAACAAGTCTTCGCGGTGCTCGAGTTCGGCTAGCTGTGATCCTGAAATAAGTAGCAACACGCCCTCGACCGGAGCGTCCCCCTTGCGGAGTAAGCGACAAAGTCCGAATGCTCCTTCTGGGTCGACGTCAGCGCAGATGATCGCGCCGGCCCAGCCGCCTTCGGGAGCCTGCGCCATCGCTATTGAGGAGTTGCCAACGGCCTTCCACATGTGGTCGCCTAGATCGAGCAGCTGTGCTAGCTGTGGCGGCGGTGGGTCTGGGAAGACAAGGATCGGGTTCATTGGGCGAAGTTCCCTCGAGCCCTAAAGGTTTCCGAGGAATCGGGTGAGCTCCCACGGCGTTACCTGCACCTTGTAATCATCCCACTCGTTACGTTTGTTGCGCAGGAAATATTCGAAGACGTGCTCGCCGAGCGCTTCGCGAACGAGCGACGACCCTTCCATCAGATCGAGTGCTTCATCGAGACTCGTCGGGAGTATCGATATGTCGGCAGCATGGCGTTCTGCGTCGGTCATCTCGAAGATGTTGTTGGTTGCTTCGGCGCTTAGCTCGTACCCCTCGTCGATTCCGCGCAACCCAGCGGCCAGGATGAGGGAGAACGCGAGATAGGGATTACATGCAGGATCGGGTGCTCGATACTCGATGCGGGTCGCTTCGAGATTCTGCCGCTTGGGTAGTGGGACGCGGACCAGCGCTGAGCGGTTGTTGCGCGCCCATGACACGTAGACAGGCGCCTCCATACCAGCGACGAGGCGTTTGTATGAGTTCACGGTCTGGTTGGTAACTGCGGTGATTTCGCGAGCGTGATGTAGAAGGCCCGCAATAAATGCCTTTCCGGTTTTCGATAGCCCGTACTCGTCGGACGTGTCATGAAAAGCGTTTGTGTCGCCTTGGAACAGAGACAAATGTGTGTGCATCCCTGATCCGAATGCTCCGGCAATCGGCTTCGGCATAAATGTCGCGTGCACGCCATTGGCTAATGCGACTTCCTTGACTGCGAGTCGAAAGGTCATGACGTTGTCTGCCATCGAAAGCGCGTCGGTATAGCGCAAGTCAATCTCGTGCTGGCTAGGGCCATTTTCGTGAAAGGAGTACTCGACAGGAATGCCCATGGCTTCGAGGGTGAGAATTGTCTGCATTCTGAGCTCGGAAGAAATGTCTTGCGTGGTGAGATCGAAGAAACCAGCGTCGTCGAGCGGGACTGTTGAATGCTCGTCCTTGAAGTAGAAGTATTCCATCTCCGGTGCGACAAAAAAGCGGTAGTCGCGTTCGCGGGCACGTTCTAGGTTCTGTTTCAGAACTGTGCGCGGGTCTCCATGGAACTCAGAGCCATCTAGGTGTCGCACATCGCAGAACATCCGTGCCACAGGCGCATCATCGCCACGCCACGGGAGCATCTCGAACGTGTTCGGATCAGGGACCGCAAGCATGTCGGCCTCTTGGATACGGGTGTAGCCCTCTATGGCTGAGCCATCGAAGCTCATGCCGTCGACAAGCGCATTTTCGAGCTCGGCGGGAGTGATGGAGAACGACTTCATTGCGCCGACGACATCTGTAAACCACAGTCGAACAAAGCGCACGCCGCGTTCTTCGACGGTTCTTAGTACGTACTCAGCGTGGCGATCCATGAAATCCCTCTCCGAAATACCGGTGTCTGGGTGGTGTGAATCGGCACAGAATACGGGCGCAATGTCAATTCTCGCCGACGGAGACGATTCGTTAATAGAGCGTTCACACACTCGACTATGAGTTCGCGCTCTCCGTCGGGCAAGATGTCAGCTTCGAATCCGTACCGACAAGTCAAGGAGACACCGTGGCCTACCGGGCTGAATACATCTGGACAGACGGCACTCAGCCGACTTCAAAGCTTCGTTCTAAGACAAAGATTCTTGCCGACGGCGCAGAACTCCCAATTTGGGGTTTCGATGGCTCATCGACAAACCAGGCAACTGGCGACAAGTCTGACTGCGTTCTGCGGCCAGTGTGGTCATGTCCCGACCCGATCCGTGGTGGCGACGACGTCTTGGTTATGGCTGAGGTGCTCTATGTCAACATGGAGCCGCACGAGACCAACACTCGCCACGCCTGTGCGCAGGCCGCTGCAAAGTTCGCTGACCAAGACCCGTGGTTTGGTCTTGAGCAGGAGTACACCTTCTACAAGAACGGTCGGCCGTACGGTTTCCCTGAGTCGGGCTTCCCGTCTCCGCAGGGCGGCTACTACTGCGGTGTCGGCGCCGACGAAATTTTCGGCCGCGACGTCGTAGAGGCTCACACCGACGCTTGCCTAGAGGCTGGCATCTTGATCTCGGGAACTAACGCCGAAGTCATGATCGGTCAGTGGGAATACCAGATCGGCCCGCTAGGTCCGCTCGAAGTCAGCGACCAACTCTGGGTTTCACGCTGGTTGCTTTACCGCCTTGCCGAAGAGTTCGATGTAATGGCAACTCTCGATGCCAAGCCGGTCAAGGGCGACTGGAACGGCGCTGGCTGCCACACCAACTTCTCCACGAAGGCGATGCGCGCCGAAGGTGGTTGGGACGCAATCATCGCTGGGTGTGAAGCGCTTGGCCGCAACTCGGCAGAGCACATCGCTAACTACGGCCACGACATCGAGAGCCGTCTCACTGGTGCGCACGAGACGCAGCGGTACGACCAGTTCAGCTATGGCGTAAGTGACCGTGGTGCCTCGATTCGTATTCCATGGCAGTGCGAGATCGACAAGTCGGGTTACCTCGAAGACCGTCGACCGAACGCCAACTGCGACCCGTACGTCGTAGCGCGTCTCATGATGGAAACAATCTGCGGCGACGCATCAGCTAGCTAGTTATCGCAACACCAAATCTGTTGAGGGCCCTGCTTCGGCAGGGCCCTTTGCCATTCATTGGCCGTAGAGTCTGTATGTGGCGATTCGAATTGCGGCGGCGCAGATCAAGTGCATCGTGGGTGACCTCGACGGCAACGTCGAACGCGTACTAGCTGCCTGCGCTGCCGCGGATCAGTTCGAATGCGACTTGGTGGTATTTCCCGAACTTGCGATCACCGGGTATCCGCCAGAAGATCTGCTGCTCCGCACTGCGTTTGTCGCTGCGGCTGAAAATGCGCTCTCGCGTGTCGCAGCTGCCACTAAGTCGTGTCGCGCCGTTGTCGGATTTCCTCAGCGAGATGGCGACAACCTTTATAACGCGGCCGCGGTGTGTGGCGACGGCGCAGTAATCGCGGTTTATCGCAAACAACTACTTCCGAACTATGCAGTCTTCGACGAGGAGCGGTACTTCGATTCAAGTTCGGAGCCTCTAGTAGTCGAAGTCGGTGGCACAAGAGTTGGAGTCACGATTTGTGAAGATGCGTGGCACTCATCCGGACCTGTCGCCAAGGCTGTAGCTACCGGTGCTGAGCTGATCGTCAATCTCAACGCATCGCCGTACTACGAGGGCCGACTGTCCGAGCGCGAAGCAATGCTTGAGCAACGCGCAATTGAAGTAGGCGTCCCAATCATCTACTGCAACCTCGTCGGCGGGCAAGACGAACTTGTATTCGACGGGGCTTCGCTTGCGGTCAACGCTTTAGGCGCGGTCTGCGGACGCGCGAAACAGTTCGAAGAGGACTTGCTCGTTATAGATGTCGACACGCACTCCATGCTGTCGAGCGTGGCGATTCCTTTACAACTCTCACACGAGGTTTACGAAGCGCTCGTCTGTGGCACTCGTGACTACGTCCTCAACAATCACTTCACAGGCGTTCTCATCGGGTTGTCCGGCGGGATCGATTCCGCATTAGTTGCAGCGATCGCCGTCGATGCTCTCGGGGAAGAACACGTGCGCGGAGTCCTCATGCCGAGTCGTTTCTCAAGTCCTGGTTCGGTGACCGACGCACAACAACTTGCCACGAATCTCGGGATCGAGACGTTCACAGTTCCGATCGAACTAGCGCATGTTGCTTTCGAGACGATGCTCGCTGATGTGTTCGCTGGCGCCGAAGCGAACGTTGCCGAGGAGAACGTGCAAAGCCGGATACGTGGCAATGTGATGATGACGATCGCAAACAAGTTCAACATGATGGTTCTCACTACTGGGAACAAGAGCGAGATGGCCACCGGTTACGCGACGCTTTACGGCGACATGGCGGGTGGCTTCGCTGTAATCAAAGATGTCCCGAAACTCTTGGTGTGGGAATTGTGTCGGGATCGTAATGCGCGGGCAGGTCGGGAACTTATTCCGACCGCGATAATCGACAAACCTCCGAGTGCTGAGTTGAAGGCCGATCAACTCGACTCTGATTCGCTCCCTGATTACACGGTGCTCGATCCGATAATCGAGGGCTATGTCGAGGGCGATCTCTCGATAGCCGAACTCGTTGCCAAGGGCCATGACGAGGCAACTGTGGTGCGGGTGGCGCGAATGATTGACCGCAACGAGTACAAGCGACGCCAGTCACCTCCAGGAGTGCGGGTCACGCCGAAGGCATTCGGAAAGGATCGTCGGCTACCTATAACAAATCTTTGGTCTGGCTAGTGATGTCGCAGCCAGTTCCGCCGGATTGGAGAATCGTGGGCGTCGGTGACAATAATCACCGTCAGCAGCTACGTCGATTGCATTCCGGAGGGTTCATTGAGCACCGCACGCGCACCGTTTGCACCATGGGACCGCAGGACGCTTCCAGGACTTTTCGATGTCGAAGAGTCCGCACGGCGCATCGGTAATTACCGCTGGACCGAGATGCGTTTGTTCGAAGCGCTCGGCGGTTGGGTTGCGACGGTTCCTGAACTCGATGTGAAGATGGTGTTAGGCCGCCATTGTTACCACCACGCCTGGCACGCCGAACTTTGGACCAAACGGCTTCCTGAACTTCGCGAGATGAACGTAGATCGCATGACCAAGCCTGCCAACGACGAGATGGTCGCATTCATGAATGCAATCTCAGAACCAGAAGCGCCGGACCAAACGATAGAGAAGCTTGTCGGCGTATACCGCGTACTTATTCCGCGCACAATTGCCGCCTACACCTACCACCTGCACGCAACCTCGCCGATCACAGATTCGCCGACGCAACGCTCATTGAAACATGCGTTACAGGATGAGTTCGAGGGTTACTGCGATGGCGAGATGTTGCTCCAGTCACTCATTGATACGCCCGAAAAAGTAGCTAGAGCAATGAAGCGTCAAACTGAGTTAGACCAGATCATCACAGCCGCTGGCGGTATCACTGGCCCCGGTAGCATTGGCACACAACCCGAGACCGAAGAGGGAACCGTATGAAGCGCCATCTGCCAGAAACCGAACTTGCTCGAGATGAGCGGTTTCGCCGCAATAAGGTCGAGGATCAAATCTTCGACCCACGCAACTTGGCCATGGCCACCCGCGACCTTGGTCCTGCCCAAATGTCTGTCGACCGACCGTCGGTATCGGAGCGCAGTCGTTCTCTGATGCACGGTATCTTCGTTGGCGAAATCCAGGCGCTCGAGGGCGCCGGGCGTACCTGCTTCGACTTTGACGATGCTGACGCACCGTTCGCCCTCAAACTCGACATGGCGCGTCAGTGCTGGGACGAAAGTCGCCACGTTGAGATCAGTTGCAAACTCGCAGACCACATGGGCACCGACATCGGCGAGTATGGCGAAAGCACATTCTTGTACGCGGCAGCATGCAACACAGACCCTGTTATGCGGCTTTGCGGTGTGAACCGCGCACTTGAGGGTCTCGCTATCGATGTCTTTAGCTCCATGAAGGCATTCGGCGAGACCACAGAGGACCCGATCCTTACTTTCTGCGAAGATTGGATGCTCGCCGATGAGGTAACCCACGTGAAGATGGGCTCGGACTGGATGCGTCGCCTTACCGAAAACGATCTCGATCGGCGTGAGCGCGCCTTAGAGTTTCAGCGCACTGTCGACAAGGTGTTCTCGCTCGGTGGTTTCCGCGGAGAAAGCGAAGAGAACCCGATTCAGATCACACGCAAGTTCCGTGAACTCGCTGGCTTCTCACAAGCTGAGTGCGATGAGATCGCGGCACTGGCACAACAGGCGATGGACGATGCACGAAGCATGGTTGCCGCCGCTGCTGCAGCGTCTTAGTACCAATGGCAAACGCACGTGGCGCGATAACGGTCAAGCCAGATCCGTTCCACCTCATCATGTTTGACGCTGGCGTAATTCGTGATCTTGTCGAAGAAATAGCCGGTTCGTTAGGCGTACCTACGGCCACCAACATTCAACTCACCGTCGACGAAGAAATCCCGATGCCGATTGTCGCAACGATGGCGGATGTGGTCGACGGCGGGTATGACCTGTGGTGTACAGGCGCGTGCTTCGAAGCTCGCAACAAGTCACGCGCATTTTCAGAAGCGCACGCGAGAGCCGAAATAACCGGCATGATCTTGCGCGCCAATGACCGTGTTTCGGGTGGATTTGAGAATGCTCCAGCGGATTCGGAACTGCTTCCCGGTGAGCGCATTGCATGGGACTGCTACACGATGGGTCGCGTTGCATCGCTCGGTCACAAAGTTCACATTCAGAAACGGCTTTACGATTTTCGGTTGCAGCACGGTTTCACAGATGCAGCAGACGCAGCGTTCGATCGACTCTGGAATACATCGGCGACTGCATTTGAGGCAATTTCCGAAGTGTGTGTAGAGACCGGTGCGGCTAGTCGCCCGAAGCCGAAGCTAAGGGCGGACCTGATTCGCGCAGGTAAGCGTAAGTAGTTCGTCGTTTAGTGCAAGTCGTGGGCGCTGATGCTGTCCCATAGGTCTATGACGGGCTTGTCGAGTAGCAGAGCCATCACGTTTGAAGCCATGTCGAGCATCACTTCGCTGTTCAGGTGCTGCCGCGCTAGTCGGTCGCCTTCCCACTTCTGGACTACCAGGAATTTGCCACGCTCTGTGGTCGATATGACGAGATCAACATTGCGGCAGCCCGGCAAATGTCTGGTCAAAACGACATATTTGGCCAGCGCGGCGGCGAGATCAGCTTCGCTGTTTGCGGCTGCGACGAAGACCGCCGTGAGGACCGAAATTTCGACTTCTGGGGCCATGACCTGGACTTTCTAATTACATACGTGTAATTTCGATGGGTGGCGGCGCTCATACGGAGAGTGAGAATAATGGGTCTTTCGGGCTATCTGGAGTGCTCTAGATGGGCAGAAGTGGGTCGTGAGGCCATCTTGACACGCTCCGTAAGGTTAGCTGAGGAAAGATTGCTTATCTCGGGCGCTTACCGGTACATGTCCGTACCACCCAAACGGGAACAAAAGCAACTGCCTACGCGCGTACCGTTCGGTGTAATTCCTCTCATAGCAAAGGACTCAACTTGGCAAAGCATCGCCTCGACCGCGACGA
The DNA here is from genome assembly GCA_005779395.1 of Actinomycetota bacterium. GTDB lineage: Bacteria > Actinomycetota > Acidimicrobiia > IMCC26256 > PALSA-610 > SXJQ01. Next base: position 21,412 of record SXJP01000052.1, on the reverse strand, counting down.
CGAAGACCTGATTCGCCTTTACCTCTCCGACATCGGAAAGCATGAGTTGCTCGACAAAGATGGCGAGATTGAACTTGCCAAGATAATCGAGGCTGGCGTTGCCGCCCGCGATGAACTTGCTGCGGAGTCAGAACCGAATCAGGTGCGCGCGATGCAGTTGCGAAGGACAATACGGGCCGGGGATTCGGCCTCTCTAAAGTTTGTAAACGCGAACCTTCGACTAGTCGTATCGATAGCCAAGAAGTACCAGGCCTCTGGGATGCCGCTTCTGGATCTCGTGCAAGAGGGCAACATGGGGCTCATTCACGCGGTCGAAAAATTCGACTGGCGCAAGGGCTTCAAGTTCTCGACCTACGCCACATGGTGGGTACGCCAGGCAATTACTCGCGGCATTGCTAACACTGGCCGCACGATTCGGCTACCAGTACATGCTGGCGACACAGTCGCACGTCTCCAGAAAGGTCGTTCACGTCTCGAAATGCAGTTTGGTCGACCGGCAACAATCGCCGAACTTGCTGCCGAATGCGACATGGCCGAAGACAAAGTGATTGAGGCGCTGCGTTATGCCACGGAGCCGCTGTCGCTCAACGACCCACTTCGCGAAGACGGCGATGGCGAAATCGGCGACATGGTTGAAGATGCTTCGTCAATCTCGCCTTTCGAGCATGCCGCAACAGAAATGTTGCCAGCGGACGTGGCGAAACTCTTGTCGCAGCTTGACGAACGCGAGCGTGGAATCTTGACTTTGCGTTTCGGCCTCGATCGTGGCGAGCCGCGGACTCTAGAGGAAGTTGGCCTGCACTTCAACCTGACGCGAGAGCGCATCCGGCAGATCGAGGCTCGTGCGATGTCGAAGTTGCGCCACCCGAGTTCAGAGTCGGGCGCAAGGGATCTGCTTACGCTCTAGCGCCATTCGCTGCGACACAGTTGCGCCTAGATTTATCGTCCGATGACACAGGCGGGCGCAACTGACGCACACACCGAACATGCTCTGCCAGGCAATGCGGGGACGCGCGACACCTTCATCGATTTTGTTCGTGCATTCAGCCTCATCGTCGTAGTCATCTGGCACTGGGCGTTCACAATTCTGAAGTGGCGTTCCGATGGCCCGCACGCGACTAACCCAATTGGGTTCACCGATGGGCTGTGGCTGTCTAGTTGGCTCTTCCAAGTAATGCCGCTCTTCTTTTTTGTCGGTGGTTACGGACATCAACAGAGCTATAAAAGAAAGCAAGAACGCGGTTCCTCAATGTCGTCTTTTGTAGCGAAGCGGCTTCAGGAACTCGCTGCTCCTGCACTGGCGTTGGCGGGCGTATGGATCGTGCTCGGAATTGCCGTGGCCATTGTGTTCAAGGCAAGTTGGATCCAACGCGCCGTGACGCTCGTCATCTCACCGCTCTGGTTCATCGGTGTCTACCTACTCCTAGTCGCGATGTTTCCGATCTGGGACTGGCTCCATCGGAGGTTTGGCGCACTAGTACTCGTGTGGCTCGGTGGGTCGGCGATGTTGGTTGATGTCTTGCGCTTCAGGCACGAGTTCAGCGAGATCGCATGGCTCAACATGATTTTGGTATGGGGGTTCTGCCACCAACTCGGGTTCTTTTATGCAAATTTCGTACGCGCACCGCGCCGAGTTTCGTGGATGCTCACCTGGGGCGGACTATTCGGTCTTGCCGGTCTCGTTTACTCAAGGGCTTACCCGGGATCGATGGTCGGAGTGCCTGGCGACAAGTTCTCGAACATGGCGCCACCAACGGTTGCGATCGCGACCCTCGTTTTGTTCCAAAGCGGCGTTGCGCTCTTACTTCGTGATGCGACCCTTGAGCGTCTGAAGCGCCCAAATTGGGAACGGGCATCAGTTGTCGTGAACCGTTTCGCGATGCCGCTATTCCTCTTCCACACAACCGGTTATGCAATCTCGTACTCGATTGGATTTCTCATCAAGGGCGAAAAGCGTTTCGCAGAAGTCGCGACTCCAATGTGGTGGTTGGGACGGCCGGTCGCTCTCATCCTGCCACTCATCTGGACTGCGCCAGTTATTTGGATCTTCGGAAAGCGCTTGGCGAAATCGGAGAAATCTCAGCTAACGACGCAGGCGTGAACGAAGTCTTGCGAGGACGCCAACGTGCGCATTGGCCGCACCGCTAGTAGCGCTCACAGAACCAGTGCGAAGTTCTAGGTAAAGCACTTTGATCGTCCCGGCGAGGGGAGTGGCAACAAGTGCGCCAGGAATGCCGAGCGCCGCGCCGCCAATGATTGCCGCCATCATCGTTGTCGGTGGCGAGAGATTGACGGACTCACCAACGATCGACGGTTGCAGAACATGGTTTTCGAAAATGTTGTACGCGATGAATAAGACAAGGCAGATGATGCCCGTCTTTAGATCTTTGGTCGTAGCGAGGATCACGAAAACTGAGCCTCCGAGAAAGCCGCCGATTTGCGGAATCAAATCGACGAGGACCATCCAAAGCGCGGCAAGCGGAATGAGCGGTACTCCAAGAGTCAAGCCAGTTGCGAGGACGAATATGCCAGAGATAATCGCGACGAGCAGGGAGCCAGCGAAATATCGACCGAAGAGCTTGTAGAAAGTTCGACCGATCTGGTCGGCGTGGTCAAGGCGCCGTGCCGGGATAGCTCTTCGAATCCTTCGGATAATGGATTCGCCGTCTAGCAACAACACGAACGCGAAAATGGCAACCCCAAAAGTCGACAGCAAGCCACCTAGTACTGAACGCGCCATGTCGGCGATCGTCTTATCGTCAAGACGCGCTGGCAATTCGTGTGCCCATCGTTCGACTTCGGCGGCAGCGTCGGCCTTCTCGAGACGTTCGCCTATGAATGGGAAGTTGTAAAGCTGTTCGACTGTATCCGGGAGTTCCTTGCTGAACTTCTCGGCTTGGCTAATCGCAGGCGGCCCCATGATGACGACGACGAACGCGCACAAGAGAATAAAGCTGCCTCCGACAACCATCACGGCGACGAGGCGGCGAACTTGAAACCTAAGTTGCATTGCGTTGACGAGAGGGTCGAGAGCGAGCGCGATCACTGCAGCGATCCCAATCAGGATTAGCACGTTGGCCGTCGCGGAACTAATTGCGAACAAGAATGTGATGGCCGTCACTCCGACGGCGATCGCGACGAGTGTGGGCACGTCGAACTCGATACTCAGCCGACGGCGGTTTGCTCCTTGCGGGCTAGGCACGCATGTACTGTAGAACTCGGTGTCTGATGAGCCGCGCCAAGCACTCGCAACCGCGTCGCCGCGGCCTGGTGGTGCCGCGACACGAGTAATTAGGATTCACGCCAAAGAGCGAGTCGTCTTTGGTGTTTTGGCTGCAGTTGCAATTGGATTGCTGCTCTCTGAGGTATTAAACGACGCGAGACGGTCCCTGGGGTGGTTCTTTGCAGCTGCTGTGGTCGCGGTATTGATTGACGGACCAGTGCGATGGCTGTCGCGGTGGATGCGACGAGGTCTTGCGCTCGTCGTTGTGTTCCTCTTGCTTTTCTTGGCAGTCGGATACGTCGGATACGCGGTTTTTAACGACTTGTCGAGCGAGATGCGCAAGCTCGAACGGCAAGTCCCGGCAGCCGCTCTAGAAATCCAGAAGTCCGATCGCTTCGGTAAGTTTGCGCGCGACATCGAACTTTCTGAGCGAGCCGAACTCGCGGTTGATGGCATCGGCGAGCGGCTCACAGGTCAGGCACGGGCGACTGCCTCAAGTATTGGCGCTTACTTCGCTGGCTCGATCATCGTCTTGTTCTTGTTGGCGTGGCTTCCGCGGTTCCTTGACAGCGGCCTCGCACAGATCAGAGAAAACGACCGCCGCCGAAGGGCTAAGGCGATTATCGACGGAGCGCTCGAGAGCGCACGCCGGTATTTGTCGGTGCAGGTATTAGCAGCCATTGCGACCGGGGTCGCAACGTTTGGCGTGGCTCAACTGGCGTCGTTACCCGCGCCCGTGGCACTGGGCTTGTTCGTAGCGATCTTCTCGGTCGTTCCTTACTTCGGAGTGCTGATCGGATCGTTTCCTCTCATGGTGCTCGCGGCTGGACTCGAGACGACAGCTACAACGCTCGGCGTAGTGCTTGCGGCAACGTGTATTCAATTCGGTTGTGCCCTTGCGATGCGTTGGGTGCAACGCGACACCTTGTACGTCGGACCTGGCATCACGCTCATTGTCGGATTGCTTGGCTACTCGGCGTACAACATCGGCGGCGCGCTATTCGGGATTGCTGGAGCGGTGTTTGTTCTCGCGATTGTTGATGCGGCTGCTCGACCCGACCCATCGGTCGATGAGCCGGGACACGACCCGCTCGATGCGATGACTATCGAGTAGTTCTCGGTTTGAACTAGCGCGCGACATGAGGCAGACTTCACGACGGAGGTGAACGGGGTCTGGTGGCCCCCCTCGTCTTCAAAACGAGTGTGCCGAGTAGTCCTCGTCAGGTGGGTTCGATTCCTGCCACCTCCGCGAAGTAGTGACGTGGCCATTGACCGAACCGTGGCTACCTGATGCAATTAGTCAGGCGCCCAGTACCACCAATGTGTGACCTCCTCCTCCCGATATCGACAGCCAGTCGCCGGTGTCGATAACCACAGGAGCTAGCCGAGTAATTGTCGTGCCGTCACCTAGCCGACCGTCGGGGTTCCACCCCCAACTTCGTAGACTCCCGTTGGCTCGCACCCCTAGCGAATGGTGGTCGCCTGCATCAATCGCCAGCCATTTGTGAATGCCAACCTGAACTGGAAACAGGCGGTCAATCCCAGTCCCGTCCCCGAGCTGCCCACTGTCGTTGCGACCCCATGCCCGCAGAGAGCCGTCAGCCCGAATTCCGAGAGAATGGTCGTGGCCAGCCGAAATTGCGAGCCAAGTAGCCGCGCCGACCTTGGTTGGTATCAACCGATTACCGGTAACTCCAATGCCGAGTTGGCCCTTGTGGTTGTAGCCCCATGCCCGCAGAGAGCCGTCAGCCCGGATGCCCAATGAATGATTGTCTCCGGCGGACACTGCCAGCCACTTTTGAACGCCAACCTGTGTCGGAACCAACTGGTATGCAGTGTTTCCGGTTCCAAGTTGCCCTTGCTCGCCGCGCCCCCAAGCACGCAGAGAACCGTCAGCCCGAATCCCGAGAGAATGGGCGTCGCCAGCGGACACAGTCTGCCATTTCTGGCTACCGACCTGGGCTGGGACTAACTGATTGGTTGTATTTCCATTCCCGAGCTGACCGACGAAATTGTGCCCCCAGGCCCAAAGCGTCCCGTCAGCGCGAATTCCGAGAGAGTGCCTAGATCCTGCCGCGACGGTGAGCCACTTCTGAATACCCACCTGGGTTGGAACTGACTGATTACTTGTGTTCCCGATTCCCAGCTGACCCTGGTCGTTGAAACCCCACGACCACAATGTCCCATCAGCTTGTATCCCAAGCGAATGGCCACCGCCGGCAGAGACTTTCTTCCAGCTTTGAGAACCCACTTGCGATGGAATCGAAGGGTCGTCAACTATTTCAATTCCGAGTTCTCCAAACGTGTTACCTCCAAACGCGTATGCCTGGCCAACCGGTGGGATAGCGCTATCCGCCGGACTAACTGCAACGACCACCGAACCGCCTAGCAAACAAACTGAGATAAAAAGTATGCTGATCCTACGAGTGCATATCACTTCATGTCTTCTTCCATGGATGGGATCGCGCGACCGGTGTTGTATGGAGCGTTCACGGCAAAGGCACTAACGAAATCGTCAACTCCTTGACTGACAAGCTATAGGAGCCACCGGCTGCGACACTTCGCCAATTTCCGCTGTCGATTAACACCGGGGCCAGTCGGTTATTCGTAGTACCGTCACCAAGTTGACCATCGAAGTTGTAACCCCACGATCGCAACGTCCCGTTAGCTCTGATTCCTATCGAATGACTGGCGCCAGAACTGACGGCCCGCCACTTTCCGGTTCCTATGTGCACTGGCGTTAGGCGTTCGATTCCTGTACCGTCGCCTAACTGCCCCACACTGTTTTCGCCCCAGGCCCACAGTGATCCGTCGGCGCGAATCGCTAGCGAATGCCGGTCGCCAGCAGAAATCGCATTCCAAGTCGCGAGACCGGCTTGAATCGGTTTCAGTTGGTCGACCGTACTGCCATTTCCAACCTGCCCGTGATCGTTCTGGCCCCAGGCACGCAAGGACCCATCTGCGCGCAGGCCGAGCGAATGGTTGCGGCCAGCGGAGACGGCGAGCCACTTGTGTGGCCCGATTTGAACTGGTGTAAATCGGTGGGTCAGGGTCCCGTCGCCGACTTGGCCATGATGGTTATATCCCCAGGAGCGCAACGTCCCGTCGGCCCTGATCCCGAGCGAATGGCCATTACCAGCTGAGACAGCAAGCCATTTGTTAGTTCCAACCTGAACCGGGGCGATCTTATTCTGCGTATTCCCGATACCTAACTCCCCGCCACCGTTGATGCCCCATGCCCATAATGAGCCGTCGGCCCTGATCGCGAGCGAATGGGTGTCGCCAGCGGAGATAGCGACCCACGAGTTGGTATCGACCTTAACCGGGTACGCTTGGCTAGCTAAATTTCCGATTCCTAGCTCGCCGCCACTGTTGTCGCCCCATGCCCATAATGAGCCGTCGGCCCTGATCCCGAGCGAATGGCGCGCCCCTGCATCGATCATCAACCACTGTTTTGTGCCGACGTGCGTAGGCGTCAACGGACTGGGCGCGCTCCCAATTCCTAGTTGGCCCAAGCTGTTATTGCCCCACGCATAAAGCGGCTTGTAAAGCAATGCTGCTGCCACGGGATCGACGTTTACCGACCAGGGCCCCGAGCTTAAGCAAGCTACGGCTAGGAGAAGCCTGATTCGTCGCATCCCTATCACTATAGGCCTACTTTCGATTGGCCCGGACGTGAGGCAGGTAGGTCCCTGGTTCAAGGCAACGGCACGATTGAGATAGCAGGCTTTCTGACTCCCAAGGCGTGTCTCAAGTCAGCGGAGATTTGTATCCAATCGTCGGAGCTCACAAGGACTGGAGTAAGCCGCTGGATCTTAGTGTGATCGCCGAGTTGAGTGTCGCCCTTAGATCCCCAGGCTCGCAAGGATTGATTATCCCTAATCCCAAGCGAGTATTCAGGGCCAGCCGATATTGAAAGCCACTTGTTGGCGCCAACTTGCGTGGGGCTTAGTTGATTGTTGGTGTTGCCGATACCTAATTGCCCGAATTCGTTAGATCCCCAAGCCCACAATGTGCCGTCGGCTTTTATTCCAAGGGCATGGGTTCCGGCACTCGACACTGACAACCACTTACTTATGCCGACCTGGACTGGTGTCGATTTGCTCTCTGTATTCCCAATTCCTAATTGTCCCGAAGCGTTGAATCCCCATGCCCACAACGTCGCGTCCGCCCGAATCCCGAAAGAAGTGAATATTCCGGCAGAAACAGCCCGCCAGCGCCCTGGTGCCTATTCGTGACGGACAACTACAAGAAATCGGGTCGGTGTGACCGAGTTCGCCGAACGCGCCGTAGCCCCATGAGTAAGCCGCGCCGGAGGGCGGAATAACAGGGATGATAAATCCATCAGCAGGACGAATCGAGGTAGATACCCACCAGTAACCAAGCCAACGAAGGCCAGCAGCAATTCGATCTTGCGTGCCCACATCATTGGAACAACTACTTCATCTTGACCACGTATGTTGCGTCCTATCAGTCATCCGCGAATTCTGTGCCCTCGCGGATTCAAGGTAACGGCACTATTGAAATCGCCACTTCTTTGATTGCCATACTGTGGTTGCCGCCAGCCGATGCGGATTTCCAATTTCCGCCGTCAATCAGAACGGGGGCGAGTCGGTTGATCGTCGTTCCGTCACCTAGTTGGCCGCTGTAGTTGTAGCCCCATGCGCGCAAGGTCCCGGCGGCCCGTATCCCTAGAGAATGGAAACGGCCAGCATCTATGCCCCGCCATTTCCCAACGCCGATGTGTACAGGCGAGTCTTTGCCGAGTTCCGTTCCGTCTCCTAACGCTCCGTCGCCGTTGTAGCCCCACGCCCACAAGGATCCACCTGCCTTTATCCCTAGCGAATGATTACCGCCAGCAGAAATTGATGACCACGGCCCGGGATCGACGCCGGTCGGAGCTAGACGGTCAAGCTTGGTGCCGATTCCTAGCTGCCCCTCAGCGTTAAAACCCCACGCTCGCAGAGTTCCGTCTGCGCGTATCCCGAGCGAGTGACCAGCACCAGCGGATACGGAGAGCCATTTATTGGTGCCGATCTTTATTGGGGCTAGTTGGTCGGTTGTGCTTCCGCTGCCCACCTGCCCAAAAGCATTGTGTCCCCACGCTCGCAGAGTTCCGTCTGCGCGTATCCCGAGCGAGTGACCGCCGCCAGCGGATACAGCGAACCACCTATTGGTGCCGATTTTAACTGGGGCTAGTTGGTCGGTTGTACTGCCATTGCCTAATTGCCCACCGTAGTTATCGCCCCACGACCACAATGACCCGTCTGCGCGTATGCCGAGCGAGTGGCCGCCGCCAGCTGAAATGGCAAGCCACTTGTGCGTGCCGATTTGAACCGGGGTGGGGTGATCGGTTGTACTGCCGATGCCTAATTGCCCGGCGTAGTTATCGCCCCACGACCACAATGACCCGTCTGCGCGTATGCCGAGCGAATGAGCATCACCAGCAGAGACTGACACCCACTGCTTGGAGCCAACGTGAGTCGCGAATAGTTGATCGGTAGTACTGCCGAGTCCTAACTGGCCGAAACCGTTTTCGCCCCACGAATATAACGGCGTGAAGAGCACTGCTCCGGCGACTGGGTGGACTATGACCGACAATGAAGTCGCGAACAAAAACGCTGATACAACCGCCCCGATAGTTCGCCGCATGTACACTCCCTAGAAGACCCGCGCAGTCATTTAGTTTAACCAAAAACGTCGATTTTATCAAAGAACCGAGAATAACAGAGCAGCGACGTTGGCGCATGCGATCTGAGGCTTACTTGCCATTTCGGAGTCGCGAGTTGCGACGATCGCAGATAATCGCAACGACCGCTTTGAGATTTGATAAGCGATCGATATCTTCTTGCCACCTACACCAAGCTTTCATCGGACTTGGATACCTCGTAGCTACTGCTATACGGTTCGCCTTGGATTTAAGCGGCCATCGTCATGTGAGTGGAGGTCCCATGAAAAACTTCTTGTTCTTATTAATGCTCGTAACTCTCGGGATTGTTGTCGCCAAAAAACTTAACGGCGCGTCTACGCACGCCTGAGAAAATCCCCAATGTCGCGCTAATGAGTTCGCGCCATCTCTTGACTCGACGTTTATTTAGTTCTAGGTTGCGCCGTAGCAACATTGGCTGAAATGCCCTCACCGCTTTCGCGGTTTTCTGCTTCTTAGAAGCAGCCTCGTCTGTTCAGGACCTCGATGTTCAAAGCATCCGTTTTTTGCCTACCCGCGGCTTGTGGCGCGCGGTCCTACGACATGCGAGGTTCAAATTGTTGGTCGGTATCTATTCACCTAAAGGTGGTTCCGGAACGAGTGTCTTGGCTGCGGCGTGCGCAATTGTGTCGAGTCAAGAAACACCTACGACACTTGTCGATTGCTCCGGCGACTTGCCAGCGATTCTGGGGCTAGCCCAATGTACTCGGGCAGGAGTCAAGGAACTATTGACTTCCGAGGATGCGCCAATAGGCGCACTCGATCGGATTGCTGTCCAGGTTATGAAGAACCTCGACCTGTTAATCGCGGGAGTCTGCGAAGTTCCTGAGACGACAACTGCTGGCGAAAAGCTCGGCGCATCACTCCGCTCAAGGCGCGCGACGACAGTGATCGATCTAGGCGTGCCGAGCAACGCCGGCGTACTTGCGTTGGCGCGGAACGTCGACGTGCTCATCATGGTCGTGCGGCCCTGTTATCTGGCCTATAGGCGTGCATCGGAAAACGTGCTTACGCCGATCTCGACCGGTGCCGTAATAGTGGAAGAAGCGAACCGAGCACTGACTGCGCGAGATCTCGAACGCGTAATCGGCATTCCAATTCTCGCGACAGTCGCAGCCCGTCCATCAATCGCACGTGCCGTCGATGCAGGCATTCTCGCAGCGCGACTGCCAGACGCATTAGCGCGTCCCGCACGCAGCGTTCTTGCCGCTGCCCGTTCTAAAGCCCACAAGGCTGTGGCATGAAATCAGTCGAACTCCTGAAGAGCGAAGTTCGAGGATTGCTGATGGCCGATGCCGATGGCGTGCCACTAGGTGATCGTTTGGCGCTCCGAGCGCGCGTCTCAAATGTGCTTGCCGACACCGCTCCGTTGCTTAGCTCAGCGCGTTCAGATGTATTGCTAGAAGAAATCGTTCGTGAGGTAGATGGCCTCGGTGTGCTCGAAACGATTCTCGCTGACCCTGAAGTATCAGAGGTCATGCTCAATCGGCCTGGTAGTGCGTATATCGAGCGGCACGGCAAAGTTGAACCTCTCAATGTGGCCTTCGATGCGCAACAGATTATGCGCATAGCCGAACGCGTAATCGCGCCGCTCGGCCTTCGGCTCGACCGTTCGTCCCCGATTGTCGATGCACGGCTACCGGATGGGTCACGTCTGCACGCAGTATTGCCACCGCTTGCACCAGATGGGCCGTGCGTAACTATCCGGCGGTTCTTGCCTCGCACTATGACAATGGCCGACTTTGGAGCCAGTGGCGACGCCGCCGATCTCATAAACGGCGCGGTACACGAAGGTTGGAATCTTCTCATCGCTGGCGGCACCAGTTCTGGAAAGACGACCCTGCTGGGGTGTCTGGCGAACAACGTCGACCCAAGCGAACGGATCGTGACTATCGAAGAGACTGCCGAGCTGTCACTCAAGCAAACGCATGTAGTTCGGCTCGAAGCCCGACCAGCTAATGCAGAAGGCGTAGGTGCGGTCGGCGTGCGTGAGCTTGTTCGTGCTGCATTGCGGATGCGCCCCGACCGCATTGTGATCGGCGAAGTCAGGGGAGGCGAAGCATTCGACATGTTGCAAGCTTTGAACACTGGCCACGACGGTTCTCTGTGCACCGTTCATGCCAACGGTGTGAAGCAAGCCCTTATTCGGCTCGAAAACCTCGCGTTGATGGCAGGTTTTGCGTTGCCTGTCGGAGCAATTCGCGCGCAAGTAGCTAGCGCTATCGACGGCATCGTCTTCGTCAGCAGGGACGGTAACGGAGCGCGGCACATCGCCACATTCGCGGAGGTGGTCGAACCGGAACATCCAGATTTCGAGCACCATCCGTTGGGTGTGCGGGTCCTTGCAGAGCGACGGGCCGACAGCCTCGAGATTTGTTGCGAGACGCGACGGCGCACACAACGAAGAACCGTCTAGCGATGAAGCATGCAGCGACGATGGTTGTCATGCTGGTCATGTCGATAGCAGTTGCGTACAAGGCTCGCGATGCTGCAGCGCAAGCCCGAGTCTCGGAAATTAGGCAAGCGCAGCGCCACCTGCCATCAAGATTACGAGCGCCGATTGCCGCATCGCTAGAACGCGCTGGCGTTGAGATGACACCGGAGTCTGCGGTGTCGTCATGGCTCATCGCGACGGTCGCGGCGTTTCTAATGGCGCTTGCGATCGCGCCGACTTTGGCCGTCGCAGTCGTGCCGTGTTCTCTGCTCGTAGCCGTCTGCGGAACCAGAGTTGCGCGGGCCAGAGGTGACCGTCGCTGTGCCGCTGCTCTTCCTGATGCTGTTCGGTCTGTGGTCTCAGATCTTGGGAGTGGTGGCACCGTGGCCTCTGGCATCAACCGACTTGCAATTTCATCGTCGCCCCTGAGAGCTGATTTCAAACGAATCGGGGCGAGGTTGGCGATGGGTGCATCGGTGCGCCAAGCGGTGGAACCATGGCCAGACGAGCGCCCAATTTCTGGTGTTCGTGCGGCAGCTGGCGGACTAGTCGTGACCGCAGAACTCGGTGGTGCTGCGGCAGGACCGCTCAACGGACTCGCCGACTCGCTCAGTGCACGACTGGCAATCTGTGCCGAAACTCGTGCTCAATCGGCGCAGGCGCGAGTCTCGGCGATTGTCGTCGCCCTCATTCCGCTTGGTTTTCTCGCATTTTCGGCTGCAATCGACCCCGACGCGATAGATGCGCTCGTAGCCCGACCGCTAGGCCGGATTTGTCTAATAGTCGGTATCGGCCTCGACGGCTTGGCTGCATTGTGGATGCGCAGAATCGTTCGCGATCGCGAGTTGTCATGGTGATTGTCGTCTCAGTTGGCTGGGGCCTGCTTGCTGGACTCGCACTACTTCGCCGAGTACCTAGCTTGGCAGCCGCGAAGCGACTCAGTGCGATGGGTGGTCACGCGGCGCGACGAAACCGTCAATCTCGCCGCAACAACATCGTCGAACGCGTTCTAAGGGATGTACTAGCGCGTATCCGCAGTCGAAAAGCAGACAGCACGATCGAGGCACAGATACCGATGGTGGTCGAGCTAATTGCTGTTGCGATCGGGTCTGGCTGTTCCGTGATTGGCGCAGTTGAAGTAGTCGCCGTCTGGTCTTCGCCGGAAATAGCGGCGCACTTTCTGCGCGTGAAACGAGCGTTTCTGATGGGCGAGCCGCTAGCTGTCGCACTCAAGCAACTAGGGCGTTCCGGCACACCGTTAGGGAACCTCGGTGAACTCCTCTCCGACGGTGCTGTGCTCGGCACCCCTCTTATCGAACCGCTCGACAGATTCGCGACAGAGAGTCGGTCTGCGTTGCGGCGACAGGCCGAGGCCCGCGCAAAGGTAGTGCCAGTCAGGTTGCTCTTCCCCCTTGTGTTCCTCATACTGCCCGCCTTCGGCCTTATCACCGTCGTACCGGCAATAGACGCAGGGCTACGCGGAGGCTGACGCCGCCCAACAACAATTCATGGGCGCTTGGTGCGCTCGAACATGCGGAGGTTCAACTACATGATGCATTTGATGCTTGGTTTTCTACTGAAGATGACTCAACGATCCGGCGTCGACGAACGTGGGCAGTCCACGGTTGAGTACGCGCTCGTTATCGTCGGTGCGGCCGCTGTCGCGTCTCTCCTAATCGCCTGGGCGATGGGCAGTGGCGCGATTAGCAACTTGTTTTCAAGCGTCATCGACGGCGTGTTGTCAAAAGTTTGATAATGCGAACGCGCAAGAAGTCCGACGTGGAATCGCAATTATCAGTTCACGCAGACGAGCGAGGTCAAGCGACTGTCGAGTTCGCGTTGGTCCTCCCGGTAGTGATCACGATGTTGCTAGTGGTCATCCAGGTCGGCTTCTTGGCGCGTGATTATGTGCGCGTAGCTCATGCCAGCAGAGAAGCTGCGCGCGCAGCATCGGTCGATCCAGACGGCGATGGTGCCACTGATGTTGTCGAATATCTGCTCGGCGACGCCGATCTCGATATCGAGCGCAAAGGCTCGGGCGAAGTAGGCGATCCAATAAAGGCGACAGTGAAATATCAAGCGCACACGAATGTGCCAATCGTCGGCGCGCTGTTGGGCGACTTTGAGATCTCTGACTCCACGACGATGAGAACAGAAACCGAATGAATCGCCGATCGTCCCAGAGGGGGTCAGTTGTCGTGTTATCGATGATCCTCGTGTGCGCGGCTGTAGTTATGTGCCTAGGCGTGGCGAGGGTAGGGCTAGCAAGCGTGTTGCGGACTCGCGCCGAGAATGCCGCCGACTCCGTTGCCCTAGCTGCCGCAGATCAACTAGCTCTTGGTAACGGGAGCGCAGCAGCCAAACAAGTAGCGGCTGAGGTAGCTCACGACAACGGAGCCAAGCTTCTCGAATGTGACTGCGAAGGATCGGCCGCCGAGGTTGCAGTCGAACTCGATTTGGATGTGCCGATCGCTGGTTTTCCAGCAATCCAAGGCCGGTCACGCGCCGAAGTTGGGAGCTGAGCCTGTAGCGACGTGGATGCTAAAGGCCGGTTGGGTTGTCTACCGTCCCGGTCGCGTGGCTGTCGAGCACTCCGTTGTCGGCGAAGTCCGCTAGTTGACCCTGTCCTGCGCTTGAGATTTCCATGCAGGAACCACCTGTCGTTCCTACCGTGACACTCTTGACTTTGGCTAGGTCAACGTCGAACGCGAGTTGGCTGAGGCCCACTAGATCTGCGAGCGTCGCGCCGCTCATCTGGGAGTGGCGTTGCAAGAGCGAAACAAGCTTGATCCGTTTTGCCGGCGACGCGTATTCGGTGCGCAGACCTTTGAATGCCGAGAGGATGAGATGGGCTTGGTTCCACGAGCGCGTGATGTCGCCTGGTCCGAAGTCGTGGCGGTCGCGCGAATATGCGAGAGCGTGATTGCCGTCCATGTGGTGCGGACCAACAGAGAAGTAGGCACCTGCGTCAGAGTCGTCCATCTCTTTCGGAACATCGACATCGACTCCGCCGACGCCGTCAACGATGGCGATAAATCCAGCGAAGTCAACCGAAACCGCATACTTGATCGGCACGCCGATGAGCTCGGCTAGCACTTCGCCCTGGAGCTTCGGCCCACCTTCGTTGTGGGCGTTGTTGATTTTCGACGTTCCGTAGCCCGGGATCTTGGCGCAGGTGTCGCGCGGAATGTTGAGCATCGTGCCTGCGTTTAGTTTCGTGTTGATCGCGAGAACATGAAGAGCGTCGCCTCGTTCGCCGCCGACCGATGGCCGGTAATCGCTACCGATTAGGGCGATGAACACAAGATCGTCTTGCGGTCCGGCGTAGGCAGCATGATCGAGCGCCGCGAGTTCGATGTACGTCTCGCCACTAACTAGAGGCAACCGGTATCCAGCGACCCATGACATCACTAGACCACCGAGGCCTAGGCAGAAACCGGTCGAGATTGCTGTGAACCTCCGAAACCCTGACCGAACATTCATGGTGTCACCACGGCTGAGGTTTCTGACGTCGCGCTCGACCCGTCGTCCCTCGTGACGGTCATCTCGTATCCGACGATCTTCCAGCCGCTGTCTTCGGCGAGCAGGATTTCACCGACATGTTGGACCGTCAATTGCGTACCATCGGAGGTAAGGGTCGCATCGAAATCGATCGACGCGCTTATGAGCGAGATTGACCCGAGGCCTTCTGTGAGCGCGACTAGTCGCACTTTGGCAAGTTCTGCGTGGACACGGGATGCGCTGATGATTCCTTCGGTCGTAAGCACCGAACGATCCGGTTTTCCAGTAGCGAGTCTCGTGGCTACGTCCGGGGTCAAGAGCCCATCAAAATCGACAGGCCTACCTTCGAGTGGGCCGACCAATGAAGTTTGAACGAATTGGTCCACAACAGCGATGACCTTCGCGGCGATCGCTTTGTCTAGTTTCGCTCTTGTACCTGGTTCGATACCTGTGCCATGTACTGACGTGCGGCCTAACGTAGCGACAAGTTCAACCGGTTGTTCAGTTGATGTTGACGAGTTGCTCGCGTTCGACTTTTCCGATTCGCTTGTCGGACCGCTACTGCACGCGCCAAAGACAAGGAATACAGCTACCGCGCGCGAGAACTGAGTCGTGTGAAAGCGCATGATCCGACAAGGATGCCATAGGGCTTCGAAGCTAAGGTGAATCTCCTGGTCAGGCGCGCACACCTCACCGATTTCGATTTCGAAGGCACTTCTGTGCCGGAGAGGGACCGATGGCACTTAGGGGCTTCGTAAAAAAGATCACCAAGTCGATCGAAGAAATCGACCGCGAGAAGCTTGAAGCATTTTGCGAAGGTCTCGGAGTCTCGCCAATCGGTGGCCTTACCCCGAGGACGCGAGCTCGGGTGGCCGGTGAAATTCGTAGCGTTCGCATCGTCCCTCGCGCCGGGGCGGCGGCCGTTGAAGCAACAATCAACGATGGAAGCGCGTCGATCACCGCAGTATTTCTTGGGCGCCGCCGAGTCGGCGGGGTCACCACCGGTAGGCGCTTGGTAATCGAGGGAATGGTCGCCCAGGACGGCAATCGTTGCCTGATGTTTAACCCGATTTACGAACTGCTCTAGTTGGCCTCTGAGTCGGTAAAAATTGCTCTCACGAGTGCTTCGGAGTCCGGAGTAACCATCGCGAGTACTTCGTCACCGCCCTGAAATATGGTGTCACCGCGCGGCATAACTACGTGTTCTCCGCGGACAACTCCGACGATTGTTGCGTCTCGCGGGAACTCGATTTCTTTGACTGCCTTGTCGATCACCGGAGAGTCGTTTGCGAGAGTTACCTCAACGAGGCGAGCATTGCCGCCTTCGAATGACATGAGGCGCACGAGTCGACCAACCGAGACTGCTTCTTCGACGAGCGCCGTCACTAGGTGGGGTGTCGATACAGATAGATCGACACCCCAGTTTTCGTTGAACAGCCACTCGTTTTTCGGATGGTTGACTCGCGCGATAACACGCGGGACGGCGAACTCTTGCTTTGCGAGCAGCGAGAACACCAAGTTGTCTTCATCGTCGCCGGTTGCGGCAACTGCGACTTCGCACTCTGTCAGACCGCTGCCCTTCAGTGACGTGACTTCGCATGCGTCGGCGATATGCCAACGGACGCCATCGGCTGCTTCGGATCGCTCCACGACGGATGGGTTTTGTTCAATCAAGACAATGTCGTGGCCCGCTGCACGGAGGTCGTTGGCGATGAACAGCCCGACATTGCCGCCTCCCGCAATTACTACGCGCATCAGTGAGTACCTCCGCTACCGACTAGTCGGTCTTGTAGATCGGCGAGCGCGTCTACTGCGCACATGAAGTAGAGGAGGTCGCCTTCTTGGCCGATTACGTCGGAGTCAGGGATCAAAGCCTCACCGAAGCGGCTTATTGCGGTGAGCCAGAACTGACCAGGCTGTTCGAACTCGGAGAGCTTGCGACCGATTGCTGAGGTGCTGATTGCACGTTCGACTAGACAGACCTTGCCCGATGGATCAACCCAGTCGTGTTGCGATGTCGACGGCACGAGTCTCCGTAGAACTTGATCTGTGGTCCAAGCGACTGTCGCCACGGTAGGTACACCGAGACGCTCATAGATGAGCGCTCGACGTGGGTCGTAGATGCGAGCGACCACGCGCTCTACTCCGAAGGTTTCGCGAGCGATTCGGGCACAAAGAATGTTCGAGTTATCTCCGTTGGTGACGGAGGCGAAAGCGTCGGCATGTTCGATGCCAGCTTCGGCCAGGTGGTCTCGATCGAACCCGAATCCAACTACTTTTTTTCCCTTGAAGTCGCTCGGCAACCGTCTGAATGCTCTGGCTTCCTTGTCAATTACAGCGACTGTGTGGCCAAGCGATTCAAGGTGCCCAGCGAGTTCGCTCCCTACTCGACCACAGCCGACGACAACAACGTGCACGATGGCCTCCCTACCCGGATCGGTGGTCGAGCGATTACTGCGACCAAGCGCTCGATGCTAGGACTTCTGAAATCGACAGGTCAATCGTGTGGGTAGAGGTGAGGTAATTTTCATGGCTACCTCTCGGGCGATTCGGGTTCGGTAGGGATTCTCGAACAGAAAAGTGGCCCGATGGCTTTAGACACACTCAAACGGATCTTCGTCGGCCGTCCGATTGCTACTTCAGAGCAGGAACATCAGCGGATCGGAAAGCCAATTGCGTTGGCCGTGTTCTCGTCAGATGCGATCTCTTCGACGGCTTACGCGACCCAGGAAATCTTGTTGGTTATCGCGTTCGGCGGTTCAAGCCTCGCGTTAGGGCTAAGCAACCTCGTTCCCCTTTCGATCGTGGTCGCAGTGCTGCTCGCGATAGTTGTCGCGTCTTACCGCCAAACAATCTTTGCTTACCCGAGTGGCGGTGGGTCTTATGTCGTAAGCAGAGAGAATCTTGGTGAACGCGCGGCGATGGTCGCGGGTGCTTCATTGCTTGTTGATTACATCCTTACGGTCGCTGTGTCTATTTGCGCTGGCGTGCGCGCAATCACATCGATCGAGGTATTCAATGATCTTCCAGCAGTTCCGCTCTCGTTAGGCCTAATCGCGCTGATCACAGTCGCGAACCTGCGCGGCGTCAAGGAGTCTGGACGGGTTTTTGCGGTACCGACATATGTGTACATCGTTATCTTGACCGCTCTTGTCGTCTACGGCCTTGCACGTTCATTCGGCATCTTCGGTCTCGAGATCGAAGCGATCAAGTTCAACGACGTCGTCGATCCAGAGCATCGTAAAGAGGTCTTGGAGAATCTGGCCATGGCTGGCGGCTCACTGGGGCTATTCCAATTGCTCCGAGGCTTCGCGTCTGGCGCTGTCGCTCTAACGGGGGTCGAAGCGATCTCTAATGGCGTTCCAGCATTCAGAAGGCCCGAATCAAAGAACGCCGCAACGACCATGACATGGATGGCAGTGATACTTGGAAGCCTGTTTTTCGGAGTCTCAGTACTCGCGCACCACCTGAAACCGGTGCCATTGCACGTCGGCGAATCTGTGTTCTCGCAAATGGGACGCGCCGTGTTCGGTACCGGTGTCCTGTATTACGTGCTGCAGTTCGCAACCGCTGCCATTCTCGTGCTCGCGGCCAACACTGCGTATGCAGACTTCCCACGGTTGTCGTCGATCATCGCCGCAGATGGCTACATGCCACGACAGTTGTCAACTCGTGGTGATCGCCTTGTCTTTTCCAACGGTGTCTTGGCATTGGCAGGCGCATCGGCGTTACTCGTATGGATATTTGGCGCCAACGAGTCGAAACTGATTCCTCTTTACGCTGTCGGCGTCTTTACGAGTTTCACATTGAGTCAGACAGGCATGGTGAGGCACCACCTGAAGGAACGCGAACCGGCATGGAAGCGAGGCGTAGCGATCAATGTGGTCGGTGCTGTTTCTACGTTCATCGTGCTGATGATCGTCGCAATCACCAAGTTCGCGACAGGTGCGTGGGTATCGATACTCGTTGTTCTCATCGTGATCGCATTCTTTCGCTCGGTGCAGTCGCATTACAGCAAGGTCGCGGCCGGGCTTCGCACAGCGATTGACTACAGGCCACGCCGCATGAACCACACTGTGATTGTGCTCGTGGGCAACTTACACAGGGGGGCACTTGAAGCGCTCGCCTACGCGAAGTCACTTGCACCGAATCATCTTGTAGCTGTCACAATCGTTTCGGATGAGCACGAGCAGCACAACATCGAAGAGCAATGGGCGGCACGCGGAATCGATATTCCGCTTGAGGTAGTGCACTCCCCGTATCGCGATCTGGCGGGTCCGATAACGACATTCATCGACGAGACAGATGCTCTTTGGCATGACGACATCGTCACGGTCGTTTTGCCAGAGTTCGTGGTTGCTGGCTGGTTCGGAAAACTTCTGCATAACCAGAGCGCGCTCATGTTGAAGGCACGCTTGCTGTTCAGGCCAAACACGGTCGTCATATCGGTTCCGTATCACATCGAAGACTAAGACTCCCCAGGTGTTGCGAATCCTCGTTGTATGCACAGGCAATATCTGCAGGTCGCCAATGGCTGAGGGGTTGCTCCGGCGCAGTTTGTCTGAGATGGGCGTCGATGCACTTGTCAGTTCGGCTGGTCTTGAGGCAGACGGCTGGGAACCAACGCACGAGGCCGTCGCAGTAATGAACGCCCGCGCCATCAGCATCGCCGAGCACATCAGCCGCAAACTCACCGAAGAAATTGTCTCAGGCGCCGATCTGATAATCGCGATGGAACCGCGCCACGTGATTGCGGCAGTCGAGTTTTGCGAAGATGCATGGTCTAAGTCCTTCACTCTGAGGGAACTCGCGAATAGGGCTGAGCGCATCGGACCTCGTGCGTCAGATGCAACGCCGCTCGAGTGGATCGCCAAAGTAAGTAAAGATCGCGCCCGCACAGAGATGCTTGGAGACCCCGAACCTCTCACAGTTGCCGATCCATACGGGAAAGACCTTGCGGAGTATCGCGAGACAGCGATCGATATTGCCTCAGAGCTATCTAGGGTGATAAAGATGCTGTGGCCAGGAGTTTCAACACCTAATTCGTAATTTCACAGTGCTGAAACCTAGATTCTCGACATCCAAGACCTACTTGAGTCACTCAGCAAAACCGAGCGCGAGGCCCTAAAAGCCATCTACCGGCTCGTAGATGCCGCTGGTACAGACGGCGAAGCCCATACCGGCACAGTGGCCGATCGCATGGGCGTTGCTCCAGCAACAGTTACGGCAACCGTCAAGCGCCTCGCAGACCGCGGGCTTGTCGATCACACGCCGTATATAAGCGTGACGCTTACAGACCCAGGCAGAGTCGCTGCGGTCGCTGCGATCCGTCGCCACCGCATAGTGGAGCGGTTTCTCGCAGACATGCTTGGCTACCCGTGGAACGAAGCCGACCGCCATGCTGCGGCGTTCGAGCACGACCTGCCCCAAGAGGTCGAGGACCGAATCTTCGTTGCGCTGCACCGCCCTGAAACCTGTCCACATGGGTTCCCAATCCCGGCAAAAGAGACAGGTGTCATGGAAGCGACGCCGCCGCTTTATGATCTCGAACCCGGAGAGGTCGCCATCGTTGCTGTACCTGGTGGGACCGATCCCGAAATCGTTGAGTTCTTAGACACGCTTGGTTTGCGGCCCGGAGTCACGGTCCAAGTAAAAGAAAAGCACCCATTCGATGGCCCGCTCGTCTTGAGCGTCGGTGGCAGAGAACGAACACTTGGCAGCACTGTTGCGAACCAGGTGCACGTAAGAAGAACTGCGTGAGATCCACGCACGACAAAAAAGGACAACCAAAAAGATGAATAATTTGCTGGCCGCCGAAGGCGGGTATCAGGAGTTCGTGTTGCAGGGCGGTGAGTGGGCGATCCTCATTGGCTCAGCGCTAACTGCAGTGCTCGCGATCGCCGTTGGGTTCTCTCTCATGAAGGGAGTGCTTGCTGCAGACCAGGGAACTCTGAAGATGCAGGAGATCGCCGGAGCGATTCAAGAGGGCGCTATGGCGTACCTGAAACGCCAGTTCCGTACGATCTCGTTCATCTTGATCCCGCTAGTCGTGATCGTGTTCGTGACAAGCACCGAAGTTCTCAAGCCGGACGGTGGCATCGCCTTGTCGTTCTTTGAGTCAGGTCTTGCTCGCACGCTCGCGTTCCTTGCAGGATGTTTCATGTCGGGCCTCACGGGCTTTATAGGCATGGGCCTCGCTGTTCGTGGCAACGTTCGCACTGCTGCTGCTGCACGCAACGGCTCGATGCCAAAGGCGCTCGAGATCGCTTTTCGCACAGGTGGCGTAGCAGGCATGTTCACCGTTGGTCTCGGCCTCATCGGTGCCACGGCGATCATCATGATGTTCCAGAACACAAGCTCGGCGATCCTCGTCGGTTTCGGTTTCGGTGGTTCGCTACTCGCACTCTTCTTGCGTGTCGGTGGCGGAATCTTCACCAAGGCAGCAGACGTCGGCGCCGACCTTGTTGGCAAGGTTGAGGCTGGCATCCCAGAAGACGACCCGCGCAAACCGGCCACGATCGCAGATAACGTCGGCGACTGCGCAGGT
>SXJP01000051.1 GCA_005779395.1 Actinomycetota bacterium | reverse complement strand
GGCACCACTGGCTTCGTTTAGTGGCCAGACAATGCTCGGAGCACTCAACGGCGGTGGCGGTCCTGGTGTAACAGGTGCTGCGACAATCATGTTCCGTGCTGCTACGGCGGCGTATCTAAATGCCGCCCACGAGGGAGTCGGATACCCGCTGCGCAGATTCACGCCTTCTCCGTACGAGCCGTGGGCATCTGACCCTCGTTTAGCGAACGGCATTAAGGGCGCAGTGAACGACGCGCTTGCGTCGCTTGACAGGCCAACAATCCTGGCACCTGCAACGGCTACTGACGGAGCAGACAACCTTGGCTGTCCGCTGAATTAGCACGACTTTCGGGTGGGAAGCCGACTTAGGGCGCGCCCTCAAGTCTGGCTATGGCCAAGCTCGTAATTAGATAAAAAGACCAATTAAGTCTACACACTGATAAATACGGCATTGCCGGTTGATAGCGGGCATTCAGTAATTAGCCACAAATAAATAGGACTCATTTGCTCTCGAGGTCTCGATATGCACAGCAAATTCAGTAGACAATCCGTTGACAAATGCCAGGCCTTATATAGGATCATCTTTACTGATTCATTTTACTTGTTGAACAATAAGGGAGTAAATTCTATGGATTTATCATCACGGCCAATTTCTAGGCAAGCGTCAAGGGCAATGGCCACAGCTATTTTAGTTGCTGCTCTCGGGCTACTCGGGCCACTGGGGTCGACGGTTGCTGGTGCTCATGGCGACAACTCCGATCCCGCCTACCTCCACCTTTGTGTGAACGCCGCGACAGGCGACATAGCCGTCCGTAGCGCCACGGCTACACCCCGTTGCAACCACTCGGACAGAAGCGCAATTCACGTGCCCCTTAACACCGTAGAGGGTCCCGCAGGAGCGCCCGGAGCACCCGGAGCCGACGGACCACAAGGTCCCGCAGGAGCAGCAGGAGCTGACGGAGCTGACGGAGCACCCGGAGCAACCGGAGCCGACGGACCACAAGGTCCCGCAGGAGCAGCAGGAGCAACGGGAGCTGACGGAGCACCCGGAGCACCCGGAGCAACCGGAGCAACCGGAGCCGACGGACCACAAGGTCCCGCAGGAGCAACGGGAGCTGACGGAGCACCCGGAGCAACCGGAGCAACCGGAGCAACCGGAGCAACCGGAGCAACGCTGCTTGCTGGCGGTGGCCCGCTTACCGGTGGTGCAATTACCGAATACGTGCGGGCTGGCGCATATGCCACTAACGCGGTGCAGGCCAATGCAGCCGTACCCGTTCCGACCAATGGCACATTGTCGAATCTCGTCATCGCCGTCACGAGTGCGCCCGGCATCGCTGAGTCCTATGTGTTCAACGTCTTGGTCAATGGACTTGGCACTGGAGTTCAATGTAACGTCACCAATTTCGGCGTTAGTTGCGACTCCGGCCCGGCAAGTCATGCTGTCTTGATTGGCGACACGGTGAGCCTTGAAGCGATTCAGAGCGCTGGGAGCGTGGCAACGGTCGTGAACTTCTCAATGATTCTGACCCCGGCCGTCTAGTCAACTCCATATTTCCAAAGATGGCGGGCCTTCGGGCCCGCCATCTTTGGTTTCGAAAGCGCAAAGTTTCTAGATAAACCTTGATCGAGTCGAAATTCACGTCCCTCTTTCGCCAGTGGCAGGTCCTGCAGGTGCCGATGGTGCTGCGGGTCCGCAGGGACCCGCTGGCCCAGCAGGCGTCGCTGGAGCTCCAGGTGTCGACGGAGCCGATGGAGCGAACGGATCCAACGGTGGGACATTGCTCGCTGGAGGTGCCTCGCTACCGGGCGGCGACACGACTGAATACATCCGCGTCGGTGCTTTCGCGAGCCACGCAGCGCAGGCCACAGCCGCCGTCCCAGTACCACTAACGGTACGTTGTCGAACCTTGTAATAAGGCTCACCACCGCACCGGGCGTAGGCGAGAGCTATTCGTTCAATATCTTCGTCAACGGCGTCGACACCGGACTCGAGTGCAACGTGACCGAGGCTGCAACTACATGCGATTCCGGACCAGTCAATGTCGAGGTAGTCATTGGCGACACCGTGAGTCTCGAAGCGAACCCGACGACTGGCAGCTCAGCGACTGTCGCGAACTTCTCGATGGTTCTCAACGAAGCGATAGCCCCGTAAACGCGATTTTGTAATTGTTTATGGCGGGCCCCCGGGCCCGCCATTTTCTTGTTTCTCTATCGCTGGCGGTCCAAGGAGTCGAATAAGAGCCTCGGCTGTGATCCTGTCCCACTCAACACCTTCGCCACTAGCGCCATCGCCCTCAACTAGATAACGCCCGTTCATCACGCCAATCCACCAAATAGCGCTCGTCTCGAAGTCGAGTCGGTAATCGATCCATCCCTTGTCTTGCGCCATCGCGAGAACAGCGGCGATGCGTTTCATGGCAGCCTTTTCGCGTTCGGCTAGCAACGACCGCAACTCCGGTCGCGTTGTCGATGCGCCGAGAACCTCAACCCGGATTCGCCTCCGGCGCACGCCGCTCTTGTCCGAGTTGTTATTTATCCATGACCGCAACAGGGAAAAGAAGTCGCCGCGCGTCTTGCACAAGATGACAGCCTTCGTCTGTTCCTCTATACCTTCGAGCAGAGTCCTGCTGTAACGCTCGGCCTGAGCGGCGATTATCAGACCTTCACGGTCACCGAAATAGTGGTAGATCGAAGGCCTCTTGACGCCAGCGGCGGCTGCAACTTCGTCTACACGGACCGCAGCCTCACCGCCCTGTTCGAGAAAATCGATAGCCGCAGCCACTAGTCGTTCGCGAGTTGTCATTTTCAACGTATACACGAAGCGAAAGTACCGCTGTAGCCGTTGGTTACCTATACCTGTAAATCATCTCGCGATGCCTCAACCGAGCAAACGCCGCTAAGGCACCAATCGAATTGGGTAAGGCAGTGCCAAACTTCAATGCGCGGTGTTCATTTAAGTCACCCTTGGTTCTGACCGGGGAAATGGACTATGCGGCGCTTAGATCAGGTTCGATTACCGGCGTGTACATGGACTTCAGAAACGTTACGAGTATCGAAGTCCGTCACGAAACACAGCTTTGGGGAATCAACTATGGCAACCACCCCTCTTCAGTTGTATACGAAGTGAGGACTGGTGGTGGATGGACAAACGAATTACAACTACCAGCAAACAACACGCTCTCTGCTGACGTCGCTACGAATCAGCCAGGCGACATCATCTCCATCACATACTGGGTCGTAACGGCACGAGCGATGTTCAACGCATCGTCGAACTGCACGATCTGATAACGCCCTGCGCGATGAGTGATCGCTAGAGGCGCTGCAAGCATGGGGAAGATTGCCAAGAGGCGCTTCCAATCCGGTCTGTAATACGTCGCCAATACCCCACTGTGTCTTAAGAAACCGATACAACATCGTTCAAGACGTACGAGAATTGCCGTTGCGGTAGCAGTGGCCAGCGCCATCACAGCATCGGCTGTTCAAACCCCAGTAGCGAAAGCCGCTTACGCCCCGATAGAAATGGGGAAAGCCGTAACGTTGCTGGTCCCGCAATGTTCGTTCGATTTCAACTTGCACCTTACGATGAGAGCTGAGGTCAGCGGCATCCGCACGGGTTCGATCGTCGGAACGTGGTTCTCTTGGAGAAATCAAACTAAACACAGCAGAAGTCGACTTCTACGGATTCAATTATGCGAGTCTAGACGCGACGATCGTATCCTCGGGTTGGACCACGTCCACATGGACAGCCGATGCGCAACGCGCTAGCTACAACCGTGGTTTGAACAACCAGCCAGGTGACGGCTTCTCGCTTTACTACCAGGTTACTTTTGGTAGGACGTTTGCTTCAGCAACGTCGAGTTGCATCATTCCCTGATTCCCTAGACGCGACCTGGTCCGTCGTTAGCAATTATCCTTTCCTCGTTGGCGAACCAGCTCGTTCGAGTCGTTCTCAACCCCCGCCTTCGTAGCTCAGGGGATAGAGCGACCGCCGCCTAAGCGGTAGGTCCCAGGTTCGAATCCTGGCGAGGGCGCTCAATCGTTGCGCTTACCTTTGCCAACGACAGACTCCGAATCAGTCATTCAGGTAGCGTCACCTTGACATGGACGCTGCTAGAGCTCTTCTGCGTCGAAGCATCGGCGGGGTTGGGCCAGCGGCCCTCATCACGGCAATCACCCTGGTCGTGTTCAGTGCTTGGCTTACCGATCATGCGATCGAGACGCACGAAGGTATCGACCCATACGTTCGTACCCAGCAGATCTCAAAGGAGATCAGCAACGGCAACTTCCCGCCGCAGTTGCTCCCAGACGCGCGGCTCGGAGCAGGCACTGCATTTCCCCGTTTTTATCCCCCACTGCCCTACCTCGCATCGTCGCTCATTGGGGCGATCGCGAATGACGTAGTGCTCGGCGTAAACCGCTCGCTCGTACTCGCAGCACTTGTGTCCGGATTCGCTATGGCGTTGGCGGTTCGGCGCGTCGGCGGTGACCGTTGGCTCGCCGCCGGCGCCGCGGCCATCTACACAGCGGCGCCCTACCACTTGTACGACGCCAACGTGCGTGGCGCTCTTGCGGAGATGTGGGCGTTCGTCTGGTTCCCGCTGATCCTTGCCGCTAGCTACGAGACGGTCAGGCGACAGCGCCTAGACCTTCTGTTGCCGGTCGCAGTCGCTGGGCTGCTCCTCTCCCACACGATCAGCATCATCATAACTGCCTTCGCTCTGGCCATCTTCGCCGTCATCGCATCAATCCAACGTTTGTGGCGCGGGCTCGCTGCTCTCTGCGTCGGTGTAGGACTCGGTGTCAGTTTGAGCGCTTTCTATCTCGTACCGCAACAACTCGAACTCGGCGACGTTTTTGCAAGCTCGCCCGCAGTGATGCTCACCACTGACTCCGAACTCAACGGCAACAGTGTGCCGTTCCGCGACCTAGTTGGAGACGCCACCGACCTCTTCCGTGGGTACACAGGCGGGGTGGATGCACCGCTAGTCGCGATCCCGAACTTGATTCTCGGGCCAATCGCTATGGCTCTGCCACTAGTCGCGGCAGCGATGTTTCTTCGTGACAAGGCCAGACGCAAGAATCAGGTCCCACTGCGCGACGTTTCGATGTTGGCTGTGGGTTTGGTGCTCGCTATTGCGTTGTGGATCGGCTTCATCGTCTGGCCGTCTGTGTTCGCGGCGCTAGCTCCACCGCAACTCGCGTACATCCAGTTCCCGTGGCGCGCTCTCGCTCCAATTGCGGCTGCGGTCTCAATTCTGTGGGCACTCTTGTTACGCGATCGACGTTACGGCGGTGCGGTACTCGTTGCGCTTGGAGTAGCAACAACGGTTCTGCTTCCAGCGGTACAACGGAACCCTGCAGACCGTACAGATCAAACCGACCGTTGTTTCACCGCAGACGACGTTCGTGCGCCAAACGACTACACGCTCGACGGTTGTTTCGTGCGCGACGGCAAGTTCGATCCGGCAGCGCTTGGACCGATGCCATCGCGCAGTACTCGCAGTGCGTTCGGTTACACATCACGATATGAATATCTGCCAACAACAGCCGACGCTACTGACCCGGCGCGCGGCGTAACTCCTGAACCGACGCTCGAGGGCAGCGGCGAGATCACATCATGGGAGCGCACGGACGACGGCATGCGTGTAGAACTCGACGCAACTACCGATGCAGTAATCAGAATTCCAGTCACCGCATATCGATTTGTAAGCGCTTCAACCGATGGCCTGCCAGCAGACCGAGTCGACCACTTGGGGCTAGTTGCAGTTTCGGTGGAACCAGGGCACCACGACATCGTGGTAACGCGCACCCGCACGCTTGGCGACTACGTCGGGTTCTTAGCAACACTCACGTCGAGCGCGATTCTCGTCGCTGTCAGCAGGCGACGAAGGCGCCACATCAAGACTGCGCAAGCTCCGGCTTAGAGTTTCAGCGTGGACCTCATCGAGCGCTCGGAACATGGTGCGCAACGCCACCCATGGGAGATCGCTCGCGCCACGTTTTTCTGTCGACTCCTAAAGCGTAACGACCTACTCGACTCAGACACTTGGCTCGACGTTGGTTCTGGAGACGCCTGGTTCGCAAAACAGTTGCTCAGGAGTCTCCCGACGACGGCATCAGTCGAGGCGTGGGATGTGTTCTACACACCCGAAGAAGTTGTCGGTCAGTCTTCGGGTCGACTGCAACTAACCATCGAGCAACCTCACGAACGATTTGACCGCGTACTTCTGATGGATGTCATCGAACACATCGAAGACGATCGAGGATTTCTGCGAGGCATTCTCGATAAGAATCTGAATGCAGACGGCCGAGTCCTAATCACCGTTCCTGCCTACCAGAAGTTATTTTCCGAGCACGATGTTCAGCTTCGACACTTTCGTCGATATAGCCCGCGGGAATGCCGCTCACTCATAGCCGACTGTGGTCTCGAAATCTGCAAGCAAGGTGGCTTGTTCCATTCATTACTGATAGCGCGCGCAATCGCGATCGGTATCGAGAAATTACGCAAGAAGTCAAGCCAACAGGGCATCGGCAGGTGGACGCACGGCGATTTTCTAACCAAAGCAGTACTCGCGGCCTTGCAATCCGAAGCGCGATTATCTGTATCTAGTTCGCGTCGCGGGTTAACAGTCCCCGGACTGACCTATTGGGCTTTGTGCAAACGCACGTCAGACTCGGTCTAACTCGAGCATCCTGATCGCGTTACCTCGCAACACCTTGTAAAGCTGCTCATCTGTGAGATAGTCACGAAACTTCTCGATGATGGATTTGGTGTCCGGCCAGGAAGTATCAGTGTGTGGATAGTCGGTTTCGAAGCAGACGTTGTTCTCACCTACGGAATCGATGTTCTTGAGTCCGATGTCATCTGATGTAAAGCATCCGAATATCCGGCCGTAGTAATAACTCGACGGCGGTTCAGGGACACGTTCTTTGGAATGAATCCACGAATCGTGATGTTCCCAGATCGTGTCGGCGCGCTCTAACGCGTACGGAATCCAGCCGATTTGACCTTCGGAATATGCAAGCTTGAGTTTCGGGTACCGCACGAGCACGCCAGAGTAGAGCCAGTCTGCAAGCGATGCCATCGAGTTATTGAACTGCAATACCCCAGCAACTCCTGGCGGTGCATCAGGGGACGCGATCGGCATCTTCGAAGACGAACCGATGTGCATGCTCAACGTGACACCAAGGTCGTTGCAGACTGAGAAAAGCGGATCCCAGTATCCGGTGTGGATCGACGGCAATCCGAGATGAGTAGGAATTTCGCTAAAACAAATCGACCTGCATCCGAGCGCAGCGACACGGCGTACCTCTGCTGCTGCTAATTGAACGTCCCAGAGCGGGATAAGGCACAGAGCAATGTTGAATCCATCGGAGTCGCCGCACCACTCGTCGATCATCCAGTTGTTGTATGCCTCGACACACGCAAGGCCGAGTTCCTTGTCGTTGCCTTCAAGGAAAGTCTGGCCACAAAAACGCGGGAACGTCGGAAATGGAAGCGAGCCATCGCACCACGCAAGTTCGAGATCGGCCTTGCGTTCCTTCGGTATGTAGCAACCGGGTCGCATTTCGTCGTATGTGATCGCGACCATGTCCATGACACTGCGGTCGAACTTCGAGACGTCGCCACCCGGCGTCGCATCTAACGGGATTGCTACGAACCGCTTATGGACATAGATGACCTTGTCTTCATAGACCCAAAAGTCGCCGAGTCGGCCACCTTCGACCTGGTGTTGGTCATATTGAGCGCCGGGGTTCAGCCGAAAGTCGCCCCACGCGCCACGCTCAACCCGCGGTCCCTTTTCCTTGTGTTTGGCAGGTAACCAGTTCTGCCAAACATGTGGTGGCTCTACGACATGGTCGTCGACACTGATGATCTTGGGTAGCTCAATTCCAGTCGTCATAAATCGCTACCATACCTGACACGCGTGTCAGGTTCTAGTCGTCATTTCGTACCGATCCTTGGGGCCGAACGGCGCTTTGCGCGGCCCGAAAGTCGTGGTACAGCATGCTTGTCCGTCTAAGTTGGTTCATCTGACCCTGCCGTACTGGTCATCGTCGGTGCGAAAATATAGAGCTCAGCAACTAGGGAACCACGACAATCTCAGGAGATAAGCATGGGTGTAATCGCCTACCTTGACGCAGGAACCGGCAGCATGTTGGTCGCAGCGTTAGCCGGTGGAGTCGCCGGCATCGCAGTAGTCATCAAGACCTTCGGTCGTCGCGTCGTTGGGTTCATACTCCGCAAGCCGGTCGAGTCCGCCGCCGATGCCGCCACCGATGGCGAAGCAATCTGAACTCCGATCCGTCTGCAACGACTGCCGTGAACGACTCCGCTCAAGCCGAAACGGCATCATTTAGAGATCCCGATAGTTCCGTCTTTCGTGATGGCGACCGCATCCTGCGCGGGCTTTCCAAAAGTGGTGCCAGAGACTGGGATTTGCTGCGTGGCAGTAAAGCCTTCGGTTCGCTGACCGCATCCGGCAAGCTGGTCAAGACGACGGAATTTGCTGGCGAGTCTCCGTTCTCGCCGCGTGGTACGCCTTGGGAGCGCGTTCTAGAACACGAAGCAATCAGCACGATTAGCTATCCGTATGAGTGGCCGTTCGCCATGTTGCGAGACGCGGCACTGTTGCAACTCGAAGTTCTTAGCGCAGCACTCGAAGATGGGCTCACGCTCAAAGATGGCACAATGTTCAATACTCAGTTCATTGGCACACGTCCCGTTTTTATTGATGTCGGTTCCTTCGCCAAAGGCGACGGGCCATGGCACGGGTACCGCCAATTCTGTGAGACAGCACTCTTTTCTCTCTTAATGCATGCTCACCTCGGTCTGCCCCACCAGGCGATGCTCCGCGGTCAGCTCAACGGCATTCCAGCAACACAGGCCCGTTCGGTATTCCGAGGTCGGCGAGTGTTCAAGAAGGGAGTTCTCAAACACGTCGTTCTTCAGACAGCGTTGCAAGACAAGATGACCTCGTCAAGCGAGTCCATGAAAAAGGACCTCGCGAAGTCCGGCGCGACTATTGAGCTTGCTAAGGCCGCCGCAAAATCGCTCCACAAACTTGTTAGCAAACTCGACGCTTCCAAGGCCCGCTCAACCTGGTCTGACTACCGCACCACCTGCACTTACACAAGCGAGTCAGCGGCCATGAAACGCGACTTCGTCGAAGTTGCAGCTAAGACAGGAACACCCAAACGAATCCTCGATCTTGGTGCCAACGACGGCGAGTATTCAATACTTGTTTCGCCCCATTGCGATCAGGTAATCGCATGCGACTTCGACGAACTCACGGTCGATCGCCTGTACCGAAGGTTGCGTGCCGAAGGCCCACCGAATGTGTTGCCATTAGTTGTCGACCTAACAGACCCATCGCCTGGCATCGGGTGGGCAAACCAAGAACGCGCGCCATGGCAACAGCGCATGAAGCCAGATCTTGTGCTAGCTCTCGCGCTCATTCACCACCTGTCAATCGGCGCCAATGTTCCACTTCCGATGGTTGTCGAGTGGATGCGCGGCTTTGATTCGCGACTCGTAATCGAGTTCGTCGACCCCGACGACCCGCAGTCGCAGAGGTTGCTTGCGAACAAGCCTGCGGGACTGTTCGCCGACTACACACGCGAGCGTTTCGAAGAACTCGTAGCCATTCATTTCGACACCGTTCGCACAGCAGAAGTTCCAGGGCAACCACGTAAGTTGTACGAACTCGTTCCGAAATAGTGCCAAGCACCTCGACACGCGAGTCGCAAAGGCGCGTCACGCTTCGAGCATCTCTAATCTCGTTCATCGAACTCGCAACCCTCTGTGGATTTGCTGTCGCGATGCCAGTGCTCGACGTGTTCGGGCGCGCGCCAGAGGTATTCACGGAAGCGAAGGCGAATAGCGCCGACCTCTGGTGGTTCGCATTCGTCGTCGCTGTATTGCCACCCCTACTTCTAGTGACAACAGAAGTCATCGTTACTTTGCTCGCAGGGAACCGTTTCGCTCGAGTGCTTCATATCGCCATCGTTGCTCTTCTCGGAATGCTTTTCTCCGTGCGTGCGATACGCCTCGGAGCCGACATCGAAGGCATTGCTCTGTTTGCCCTCGCGGTTCTAACCGCCGGTCTTCTTGCTGTCGTCTACACCAGGCTTGTACTCATACGTCAGTGGCTGCGTTACGGGAGTTTTGCTCCGCTTTTATTTGCTGGCATCTTTTTGTTTTCATCTCCGGCGCATTCGATAGCCCAGGGTGCAGGCAAGAAGGCGTCTACCGCAATTCCCGTGGTTGCAACAGCAGAGAACCGACCGCCGATCGTGCTACTCGTGCTCGACGAACTTCCTATCCGTTCACTGCTCGATTCAGATGGCAAGATCGACGCTGAGAGATTCCCCGGATTCGCATCTCTCTCAGAAGACTCGACCTGGTTCCGCAACGCAACCTCGGTGGCAAGCCATACGGTCAACGCAGTACCAGCAATCTTCACGGGGCGATATCCGTCGGTCAAGGAACGCAGTCCAATAGCGCGCGAACACCCCAACAGTATTTTTCGACTGTTCGGCAACGCGTACCGATTCAACGTCTCCGAACTCACTACACAACTTTGTGCTGTGCCACGTTGCGACATCGAGAATCCTGAAAACGCTCCCGATGCGACCGCTGAGACACCCAAGCCTGTTGCGAATGCGCCTAAGCCACGCGTCACGAAATCGAACCCATCGCCATTGTCGACATTGCTCGAAACCGCAGCAGATACATATCGACAGATGGTTGCTCTACACAACATCGAAACAACTCCCGATGTCGATCACGATGCTCTCGTAGCCGTTCCGGCGACCACTGCACCCACAACCACGACAATTGCCGGTCCAGTTGATCGCGGTTCCATTACTCCGACGACCGTCGATCGCGGCTTCGATTTTCTACCTGTGGTTCAGCCGACTCGTTTCAGTGAATGGCTCGATCGAATAGATGGAGACATCGAGAACCCCGAACTCAACGTGCTCCACATCCAAATGCCACACGGCCCCTTCCATGTCGATTCGAAAGGCACTAACTACAGAGTGCCTGACGACGCGCAACAGTTGGTCGGGTTCGCCGCTTCGAGATGGAGCCCAGACGAAGGTGCGGTGATCTCGGTTAAGCAACGGCATCTGCTCCAAGTCCGCTACGTCGACACTCTCATCACCGTCATGAAGGAACATCTCGTCGCGCAGGGAATATGGGATGAAGCCGTCGTGATAGTCACGGCGGATCACGGTGCGAGCTTCGATCCTGGTGGTCGTTTTCGCGAACTAGACGACCAATCGCAGGTCGATGTCCTAGGCATCCCGCTCTTCGTGCATGCGCCCGAATTCGAGCAGGGAGTTACAGATGATCGGCCTGTCCAAAGCGTTGATATCGCACCAACGCTTGCAGCACTAGCTGACATCGACCAGCCTTGGCCCGTAGACGGCGTCAACCTTGCCGATCTCGGTGACCTCATTAGGACCAAGTATCGAGCCGAAGCGCTCAGGCCCGGCGAGTACTACGAGACAAAGACTGTCGATGTCAGTCGTCATCTACAACAGTTGCTCGCGCGGTTACCGAGCCCAGGAACAGACGGTGGCGACGACCTCACAATCCTTAGGAACGGGCCATCGGGTCAGTTGATCGGAAAGCGGGTCGAAGACCTCAAGGTCGCTCTCGACTCGCCTGCGGGGACCGTCGAGGTCGAGTTTCCACCCGATAAGAACTTTTCGCCTACCGAAACTGGAACCGTCGCAGCCTTCATTATTGGTGATATCAGCACGGGCGGAGCGAACCAGACAATCGTTGTCGTGGTCGATGGTCGCATCGGCGCTACCTCGCTCACTTTTGACGACGGCACAGGGCACGCATCGCGCTTCGCAGCGCTGATTCCACCAACGTGGATGACTGCCAAGAGCCACGAAGTTTCCTTCTACTTGCTCGCCGACGATGGTGCGCTACTGGCGCTCAGCTAACTAGCCCGACTCCGCCGCGGCGTTAGGCTCGCCTGGGTGAAGTCAGTTACGCGATTGGAATCTGCGCGCCAGCGAGACAACATTTTCGTTGTGTTCATCGAACTCGCCGCACTATGCGGGTTCGCGATTGCTATGCCAGTGCTCGAAGTTTTCGGGAAGTCCCCAGAAGTTTTCACCGAAGCACGAGCAAGTAGTACAGACCTCTGGTGGTTCGCGATACTCGTTGCGCTGTTACCGCCATCGTTGCTCTGCACCATAGAACTCATCGTCGGCTTTATCGCGGGAAAACGCATCGCTCAAATAGTTCACCTCATGCTTGTCGCATGTCTTGGTGGTCTCGTTACGGTCCGCGCTCTGCGCCTTGGCACGCACCTCGAAGGCTTGCCGCTCTTAGCTACCTCCATCCTCGTTGGTGGACTTCTCGCAACCGGTTACGCGAGGTTCTCAGCCGTACGACAATGGTTGCGGTTCGGGAGTTTTGCTCCGATCCTGTTTGCGAGCGTCTTCTTGTTCTCCTCTCCTGCCCATTCACTGGTACAAGGTGCAGGAAAGGTTGCCTCGACCGCCGTCGCTGTTGCAGAGACTCCGAAGAAGCGTCCTCCGATAGTGCTGCTAGTCCTTGATGAACTCCCCGTCCGGTCCCTGTTAGATGCTGGCGGTGGAATCGATGCAGAACGCTTCCCAGGATTCGGTGCGCTAGCCGAAAACTCAACCTGGTTCCGCAACGCGACTTCGGTCGCGGGCCATACCGTCCATGCCGTGCCAGCCGTCTTTACTGGCCAGTACGCAACAGCTAAGGAACTTCATGCCACAGCTAAGGATCACCCAGACAACATTTTTCGACTACTCGGAAACGCCTACCGGTTCAACGTGTCAGAACTCACTACCCAGCTTTGCGCTGTCCCAAGATGCGATTTCAAAAACCCCGAGAATAAGCCCACGAAGGCGCTCGTACAGCAACCCCCCAAAGATGTTGTCCGAACAGCGCGCAAGGAATCATCTCCGTCTCCGATCGCGACGTTGCTACAGCGAGCGAGGGACGAATACGCAACAATGGTCGCACTGCACGACAACGAAGCCGTCCCGGAAGTCGAGCACGAAGAACTCGCCGTCGCGCCCGCAACGACATCGACTACTCCTAAACCTGTAGACGAAGGTTCCATTACTCACACCACGGTTGACCGTACAGCCGAACAAGTAGCCACAGTTCAGCCGACGCGCTTTTCCGACTGGCTCGAAAATATCGATGGCGACACCGGTCACCCCGCATTCAACGTGTTACACCTGACGCTGCCTCACAACCCCTTCTACATCGATTCAACAGGCACGCCATATCAGGTACCCACCGACAATCGCCATGTACTTGGTTTCTACATGGGTAAGTGGCGCGAAGATCCGGGGGCCGCGATTTCGGCGCAGCAACGACATCTATTGCAAGTCCGTTACGTCGACACTCTCATTACCGCGATGCGAAAACGGCTAGAAGAACAGGGTCTGTGGGATGAGGCTGTAATCATCGTCACGGCAGATCACGGCTCTGGTTTCGACCCAGGCGGAAGTTTCCGCCAAATCGACGAGCAGTCCCAAGTGAGTGTCGTCGGAGTTCCATTGTTCGTGCGCGGACCCGGTTTTGAGTCTGGAGTGATCGATGACCGACCGGTGCAGACCGTCGACGTTGCTCCGACTATCGCGAGCGTCGCTGGTATCAAATCACCCTGGCACATAGACGGCATCGCTCTCACCGAACTCGGCGACAAAGTTAGAACTAAGTACATCGCCGAAGCTACAGATGTATTCAATTACCGAGTGAAGACAATCGATGTCAGCAGGCACCTAGAGCAACTTATGGCACGGTTGCCAAGCGCAAACTCAGACGGTGGCGGCGATTTAGCGATCATGAAAACGGGTCCTTCGGGCGAACTGATTGGACGCAAGATCGATGAACTTGAGTTCGCGGAACGTGCTGACGTTGGAAGCGTCGACATTGACTTCCCGGCCGATCGCAATTTTTCGCAGTCTGACACCGGCTTCGTATCTGCGCTTGTTCTAGGGACCCTCAGCAACGGAGGCGCGAACCAAACCGTGGTTGTCGTCGCTGACGGTCGCGTAGGCGCAACCGCCCTCACTTTTTACGACGGCGCTGGCCGTGAAGCCCGCTTCGTTGCACTGATCCCGCCAGTGTGGATGCGCGGCGACAACCATGAAGTGTCGTTCTACTTGCTAACCGAAAACGACGAACTAGCCCCGCTCGACTAGCGAGACGACACTCCGACCGGCGTTAGTCTCACCAAGGTGAAACCGGAAGTCACGCCCGACCAGCCGCAATTGCGAGACAACATCTTCGCCAACTTTGCTGAACTCGCTGCATTGTGCGGAGTCGCAATTGCGATGCCTGTGCTTGATGTCTTCGGACGTGCCCCAGACGTATTCATCGAAGCCAAAGCCAACAGAATTGACATTTGGTGGTTCGCTGGTCTCGTCAGTCTCGGACCGCCGTTGCTCGCTGCTTTTCTTGAGTTCCTCGTCGGAGCGCTCGGTGGCAACAAAGTTCGCAGAGCGCTACACCATGCACTCCTAGGAGCGCTAGGCGTGATTATCGCGCTGCGCGCCATCCGGCTCACGACCGGCATCGAAGCTGACCCGCTACTGGCTTTGTCAATCGCTGTCGCGGTATTGCTAGTCGTCAGCAGGGCGAAGTTTCCTTGGGTCAGACAATGGCTCAGGTTCGGAGGTTTCGCTCCAATCTTGTTTGGCGCGACTTTCCTGTTTATGTCACCGTCACATTCGCTCGCTCAAGCACAAGACAAAGACGTGTCGATTCCGATTAAGGCAGGTAAGCCGACTACTCAACGCCCACCCATAGTGCTCCTGGTACTCGATGAACTCCCGACGCGAACGTTGCTCGACTCCGATGGCAAGGTCGATGCTGAACGTTTCCCCGGGTTCGCCAGCATCGCAAAAGAATCCACTTGGTTTCGCAACACCACATCTGTTGGAAGCCTCACAGTAAACGCTGTACCTGCAATCCTCACAGGCAAATATCCGGCAGCTGAAGAACTAGCGCCAGTTGCTCAGAACCATCCCGACAACGTTTTTCGACTCCTAGGCAACGGCTACCGGTTGAACGTCTCAGAGCACTCGACACACCTTTGTGGTGTGCCGCGATGCGACCCCGACAATCCTGCAAACGCCCCGGGCGACGCTCAGGAAAAGGGACCGACAGACGTAACTCCGCCTCCGAACAAAGGTTCATCGAATCCCGCTCCCCTTACCACCTTGTTAAAGCGCGTCGGCAAAGAATTCGGATCGATGATCGCACTGCATGACACTGAGGCGATGCAAGATGTCGTCCACGAGGAACTAACCGACTCGTCGATCACGGTCGCTCCGACAAGTACATCTGCCCCGCAAGCGGTAGACCTCAAATCAGTGGCCGAAACCACCGCTGAGCGAACATCTGGTGCAAAGCAGGCTCTACAGCCGTCACGATTCGCTGACTGGCTCGGCCGGATGGATGCCGATGTCGCTGACCCATCGTTCAGCATGTTGCATGTGACGCTGCCACATCATCCATTTCGACATGATGAGAACGGTCTCGCGTACGCGGTTCCCGGCAACTTCAGACACATCCTTGGAGTATTCGAAGCAGAGTGGGCTACAGACCCTGGTGCTGCTATCTCAGCGAAGCAACGGCACCTGCTCCAAGTTCGTTACGTCGACACTCTGGTGATGGCGCTACGAGACCGACTCGTCGAACTTGGAACTTGGGATGACACGATCGTGATTGTCACGGCCGACCATGGTGCAGCGTTCGATCCGGGAGGAACCTTCAGGGAATGGACTAGTGCAGGTTCTGTGGACATTCTTGGAGTGCCACTACTTATTCATGGTCCTGGATTCAAACACGGCGCCATTGATGACCGGCCGGTCCAATCCGTCGATATTGCCCCGACCATCGCCGAGCTTTCCGAAATTACCGCCCCATGGACTTTCGATGGTGTGAGTGTCACGAAACTCGGCAGCCTTATCCGAAATTCCCACATCGTCGAAACCAGCCATCAACCCGATTACGGACTAACGACCGTTGATGTGAGCCGACACCTTGAGCAACTCCTCGCTCGTCGCCCGGCCGCCGGAACCGACGGTGGCAACGACATCGCGATCTTGCGCGCAGGTCCGTCGGGAGAGCTGATCGGCGATCTGGTCACAAGCTTGCGATTCACAAATGACCTCAGTGTTGGCCAAGTCACGGTCGACTTCCCCGACAGCGGGGAGTTCCACACTGTTGACGGACAACTGCCAGCATTTATCACGGGCTACCTAAGCCACGGCGGGGCAAACCAAACTGTCGTGGTGGCCGTTGACGGACGCGTAGCCGCGACATCGCTGACCTTTTTCTGGAAGGGCGAAGGTCACCCTGCACGCTTCGCTGCGCTCATTCCTCCATCGTGGATGCAAGGCGACGGCCATGTCGTGTCGTTCTATGTGATGAGCGAAGATGGAGCGTTGACGCCATTCGGTTAGGGTCGCATACATGGCCTACTCAGTATCTGCCTCCCGCGTAATCACAGCGCCTGCCGACAAGATCTTCAATCTGCTTGCCGACCCTTCACGTCACCACGAGTTCGACGGTTCCGGTTCTGTTCAAAGCGCAAGCACCGAATCGCCGACACGTCTTTCTCTCGGCGCCAAGTTCGGAATGAACATGAAGATTGGTATGAGCTACAAGATCAGCAATGAGGTAGTTGAGTTCGAAGAAAACAAACTCATTGGTTGGCGTCACTTCGGTCACCACGTTTGGCGTTACGAACTTGAAGCCAACGGCGATTCCACGACCGTGACAGAAACCTTCGACTGGACACATGCTCGTAGCCGATTGCTAATCACCTTGATGGGCTACCCGTCGAAGAATCTAAAGTCGATTCACGCGACTCTCGAACGACTCGCGTCGGTCGTCGAATAGAGAACTAGCTAGCTTCCCGGATTGCTACGACGTAATTGCTCTGGGGTTGGAATGGTTCTCAGTTGCGCCTCTGCTGGCAATAGTTCTTTGATCGCGGCCATCAGCGTGCGTGTATCTGCATTGACATCTTCATAACCCAACTCGACCGGTTCACCAACGCGCACACTTACAAGCGGAGGATGCAGGAGGTTCCATGCACTCGGAACCTTGGCATTGCGAGGCCAGACTTTTTCCGTACCCCACATACCGATCGGGATTACCGGAACCCGAGACGCGCCAGCAAGCCTCGCTACCCCATGGCGACCCTTCAGGTCCGGATCAAAGAATGCCTGTCCCCTTGGAATCGTGCCTTGCGGAAACAAGGCCACTAGTTCACCTGCCTCAAGGGCCTTAGCCGCGTCGCGTAACGGATCAGTAGAACCGCTCCCGCGATCGACTCGAATCGCGCCGAGGGCCTTGAACACCTGACCAACCACTGGAATATCGAATAGTTCCTTCTTTGCCAGTACGCGAACTGGACGACCAATTTTCACTACTGCTGCGCCAGCGGCGATTATGTCGAAGTAACTGCGATGATTCAAAGCAAGGATCGCAGGGCCGCTCTTTGGAATGTTGTCGACGCCATCGATGTCAAAATGTGCGTAACGGACTAGCTCTGATCTGAAGAACTGTTGTACGACCATCTGCGGTTCTATTCCCAAAACCTTCGGGACGCCGTCTGGCGCATCGAGATGAATAACTGGCCAGCGGCGTACTAGAGCGACGGCCTGTAGCCGCAAATCGGGATTGACTACACACGGAAATCCAACTGCACCTAACAATGGCGTGTCGAAGTAACTGTCGGTATACGCGAAGCTCTCAGCGAGATCAATACCGGTTGCGTCGGCCCAAACTTTGATTGCTTCGAGCTTGCCTTTAGACCATACGAACCCGCCATCGAAGGTTCCGTCGTAGCGGCCATGATCGATGCCGTAGCGAGTCGCGACAACATCGTCGAAGCCGAGCGCGTCGGCGAACGGTTTCACCATGTCGTAAGGAGTCGTGGTCGCAAGCACCACGAGCCGGCCAGCATCGTGGTGCTCTTTGATGACTGGGATCGCATACGGCTGCACTAGATCGACAAGATGCTGCGCGGCTTTTGCACAAGCCTCTTGCACCCGGCTCACATCCCAACCCTTGGCGACCCTCACGAGCTGTTTGGTCGCCGCCATGAAGAGGCGGTTCTCGCCAAAGATGTCGTAGACCTGGTTGAAGAGGCCCTGACCGGGGATGCTCTGAGACGATAGAAGTCCGGCGGCCTGCAGTTGCTCTTGTATTACCGGTCCGCTCGCGCCTCTCAAAAGCGTTCGGTCAAGGTCAAAGAATGCGGCGGCCTTGGTCACGTGGGTAACCGTAGCGCCGAGTCCCGTCGTCCTCGTCCTTTCGACAGTTTCCCCGAGTGCAGGGGTATCGTACCTGACACGCGTGTCAGGTTTATTTGGCCCCTTCGAAAGGATCCCCATGACAGTCGCAACGCCTACCGCCCCTTCCGACCGTTACACGATTATCTCTGCCGACTGCCACGGTGGCGCTGCCACCGATACATACCGCGACTACTTGGAATCCAAGTATCACGACGAGTTCGATGCGTGGCGCGGTGGCTACAAGAACCCCTACAGAGACCTCCAAGGCGACGGCCGTACCCGCAACTGGGATGACGAGCGACGTTGGTCTGACCTAGAAGCAGATGGGCAAGTAGCAGAGGTCATTTTCCCAAACACGATCCCGCCATTTTTTCCGACCGGAATTGTTATCGCTCGGCCACCGACGAACTCTGAGTTCGAACTTCGCAATGCCGGAATACGCGCCCACAA
This sequence comes from Actinomycetota bacterium, assembly GCA_005779395.1. Lineage (GTDB taxonomy): Bacteria > Actinomycetota > Acidimicrobiia > IMCC26256 > PALSA-610 > SXJQ01. The sequence continues at coordinate 30,995 of SXJP01000051.1, read as the reverse complement.
TCGCTGGCTCGCCGATTTTTGTTCACTCGCGCCGACACGCCGTGCTGGCATGGCACAAATCTTCTTGAACGACGTAGATGTGGCCGTCAAAGAGATTCATTGGGCTAAAGAAAACGGTTTGCGCGCAGGCATCCTTCTCCCCAATATTCCGCCTGACTACCTCGACTCTGCACCGATTTACGACCCAATGTACGACCCGATCTGGGAGGCATGCCAGGAACTCGACATGCCAATCAACAGCCACGCTGGAACTGGTCTTCCCGATTACGGCAAATACCCGTTCACGCAGGCTCTGTGGGTAGTAGAGACCCCCTTCTTCGCTCACCGCCCGCTGTGGTTCATGATTATGAGTGGCGTCTTCGAGCGGTTCCCGCGACTCAAGTTCGTCATGACCGAAAGTGGTGCAAGTTGGGTTCCGGGTCAGTTGCGTCAGCTCGATGGGCTACACATAGGCATGAAGATGGGTCGCACTGGAGAAGTCGGGTTCAATAAGGACGATGCACTTCCGCTAAAGCCAAGTGAGTATTTCGATCGCAATTGTTGGATTGGCGCAAGCTTCCCTAGCCCGAGTGACGGCAAAGCCAAAGACAAAGTCGGGTTGCACAAGTTCATGTGGGGTAGCGATTATCCGCACCACGAAGGTGCGACACCATTCTCGAAAGAGAGCATCCGGCGCGCTTTTCATACTGACGCACCGAGCGATCTGCACCAGATCTTCGCAGTGAACGCAGCCCACGTTTACGGGTTCGATCTCGATGCGCTAGCGCCGCTGGCGGCGGTCCATGGCCCCACAGTCGCCGAGATTTCGACACCGCTAGAAGCCATTCCAGCTGGTGCGACTAGTCCCTGCTTCTACCAACCATAGGAGCGCCGAAAAACTGCTCAGGGCATCGGCCTCGGGTCTGCATCCTGAGTAGCGCGAATGATTTCTTCTCCTACTGGCAACAACGCGCAGCCATGATCGCCACCGCATGTGAAATCGAACTCAGCTTCGGCTTCCCGATGGCAGGACACGCAGTACATGTCGAAACGGTTTTTGGTATCGACAGTGCCGCGCATCGCGATCTTGGTACCCGTCTCCGTGACATCCAGAAAGAAGAACTCCCAGTCGTTAGTCCTCGGGCTCCAACCGGCTTTGCGTTTCACGATCGCTTCTTGTGGAACAAGTTGGATGATCGTGCCTACCGGATATATGCCACCCGTCTCTGAACGCGCCACCGCTAGAGCTTCTTCGAGATGGCCTAGGCGATTGTCGATAAACCTGCCATTTACGGGTGTCATCGCATGAATGTTTACGAAGTCAGAGTCTGTCATTACGAGGTCTTCGACCGGTTTGGACGTTGTTGGCGCAGACGAAGTACTAGCTAGTTCGCTAGCGGTGTCACCGCACGCAACAACTCCACCGAGCGTCAGGGCCAAAACGGCGAACCAAAAAAATGCCTCGTCGCGAAACTTCCCTAGCACCCGCTAACGCACCTTCATCGGAATCTTCGAGTAGCCGGCAACGTTCGCCATCTGAACTCGTTCAAGGCCAGATTCCTCGACCTCGTAGACAGGCCAACGCTTCGAAAGTTCGTCTATTGCGATGCGACTCTCGATTCGGGCAAGTGCCGCGCCGAGGCATGCGTGAATCCCGTGGCCTAAGCCGATTCCTAAGAGCGGTTTCCGCGTGATGTCGAACCGGTCAGGGTCGGAATATGCACGAGGGTCACGAGTAGCAGCACCGGTTATTAGAAGCACGGGGTTGCCAGCGGGAATCTTGCCACCTTCAAACTCAGTGTCAGCCAATGACATTCGTCCCTGATACTGCGATGGCGGTAAGTAGCGCAACACTTCTTCTACCGCACTTGAAAGGTCTGCCTCGCCGGAAGTAGCGAGTCTCCACTGTTCTGGGTGACGGTAGAACTCGACGACCGCGTTACCGACGAGTTTGGTGACCGTCTCGCTACCGGCAGCCCCGATCAACAACGAAAAGCTAGCGATCTCTTCGTCATTGAGCCTGTGTGTTGTGCCGTCATCACCTTCGACCTCGACGGTACAAAGCAGACTGATCATCGAGTCGTCTGGCTTGGCTCGCTTCTCTCTTGCTAGCTCATAGAAATACAGGCCGCTTTCGAAACCTGCTTGCATGCCGTCTGGTGTCGTATTTGGGTTGCCAGCGTCGCGGTGCAAGAGGCGGTCGGTGCGGTGGCGTACACCTTCACGGTCAGCCTCGGGCACGCCGAGGATGGTCGAAATGACTTCGCATGGAAATGGCGCTGCGAACTCGCCAAGAATGTCGAACGATTCGCGATCCATAAGCGAGTCAAGAAACTCACATTGGATGCGTCGAATCATCGGTTCCATCGCTGCTACCGCACGTGGCGTAAACGCTCGGCTCACAAGTTTGCGCATGCGTTCGTGTTCTGGGGGATCGATCGTGATGATGCTGCCGAAATTCGCGCGCTTGTGTTCACCTAGTTGTTCAAGCGTTACACCGAACGCTGATGAAAACGTTTCGAAGTCGCGGTGCGCTGCTACGACATCATCGAATCTCGAAAGCGCCCAGAATCCCATTCGTTCGTTGTGGTACACCGGTTGTTCTTCGCGCAACCAGCGGTAGATCTCGTAAGGGTCGTCGAAGAACTCTGGCGCGAAAGGGTCGAATTCCATACTCAGTCCTCTGCGCAAGCTTGCGTTACGCGTGCACGCCACTCATAGAGATTCGGCCCGAGGCTCGCGTCGGTCTTGCCAAGTCGCACGATCAATAAGTCGAGTGATGGAACGCACACGGTCATCTGCCCTTCGTAGCCACTAGCCCAAAAACTACCGAACTCGTCGCCGACGACCCACCACTGAGCGCCGTAACCGCGGCAGTTTTCTGGGTCGATTGACCGCAAGGTCCGGCCATGGTCGACCCAACCCTCTGGTAGCAGCCTGCGGCCATCCCACATGCCATCGCGTAGGTACAGGAGGCCAAACCTCGCGAAGTCCCGCGCAGTTGCGTGGACATAAGAAGAACCAATAAATGTGCCAGTCGCATCGAAGCGAGGGTCAGCACTCGTCATCCCGATCGGGCCGAATAGTTCCGTAGTAAGAAACCGTCTCATACCGGGTTCGCCACCACCGACGATGTCGCCGACTAGCCGAGCAACGATGTTGGTAGAGCCAGACGAATAATTGAAAACTTCGTCGGGAGCGTGCGCAACCGGCTTCGCTTTCGCATACCGAGCGACGTCGTCCGCGCCCGCGCCAAACAACATCTCGATTACATCTGAGGCTTCACCATCGATGTAGTCCTCAACGAAGTCGAGGCCGTCACGCATCGCCAAGAGATCGTCAATACGGATGTTGCGGCGTTCGTCTTGTTGCCATTCGGGAACCGATAAACGATCGGTTACGTCAAGCGACCCGCGGCCCTTCAGGATTCCAACCGCAGCGTGCGTAATTGATTTTGCCATCGACCAAGACAGCAGAGGCGTGTCTATATCTACAGGAATTGCCGGGCCGACAAAATTCGGCAATGCTCCCGAATAGCGTTCGGCAACAATTTCGCTACCGCGGACTACTAGCGCTGCGTACGTCTCGCCGTAGACGGTCGCATCTTCGAACATCAGATCTAGTAGTGCCTCAAGTCTCCGCGACTTGCAGGGCGCGCTCTGCCATTCTCTAGTCGGCCAGGCGACACCCACAGGTTGTGGTGGCAACACATGTAGGCCCAACGATCGCGCTCCTCGAAATGGCCGACCGTGTTCGGCAGTCCAATTTACGCTTCGCTTTCTAGTCGCGACCCAAACGCCTTGTCCTGTTCACGCAAGAACTTCGGAAGTCTCTTTGCGCAATTCCGTGGGTCGATGTCGTTGAGGCAAAATCCTGTGATCTCGCCTACGACCCCTGGATTCCAAGCATTAATGAAGTCAGCGTGCGCTGTATCTAAAGATCCAGAAGCCAAAGTCAACACCGCCGTCGCAGACGGAGCCGGATACGCAAGGAATAGGCGCAAGCGAGGGATTGCCACCGGGTGGGAGGCTGGGCAAGATTCATTTACCGCATACGCCATGTGCGACTTGTGATCCGCGCTGTCAAGATCGACTCCGTTCCAACATTCAGGGAACTTGATCCCAATCGTGAACATCCCACCCTCGCAACTTCGCACCATATGTCCAAGCCGCTGTGGCATGCCTGAGACGATGCAACTGAACCGAACGTTCTTCTTGTCGCCAGCGATGATCCGTAGCCCGAATGGCGGGGCTTCGACTTCTTCCGCGACCCTTCGTGCGTAATATGCGTGAGCCTTGATTGGCCTAATTGCGACGCCGTCGTCGTAAAGAGTCGGCGCCCAATACGCAGACCTATCGCTCTGCAAGCGGCATGTCGTTGGAGCCGTGGCGAGAGTGAACTCTGTTGAGAATGCATCGGTGCTCGTATTCCCGAAGAAGTCGTGGCTGTGCGCCATGGATGACATGCCAGGGTGCACTATGGGATCATCGCCAGAGGTATGGGAGTAGGGGCAGACAGATCCGAACGGCCGGGTTGGCCGGCCCTTGCGGTCAAAGTTCGCCGACGCGTTCGACTGAGGTAGAACGACCCCAGCGCCTACCCAAAAGGCCAAGATTGCCGCAACTGCCTTGATTCGACTACAAGAAACACCAAACACCGCTCGGACTCGGCTTTCGCTCGCGCCCACCCAGACAGTTCATCGGCAAATGCCACAAAAGCCTTTAATCGGGCAAATTGCAATAAACCTGTCGTAGCACTTGTTGGTGCAGTACCTACTCGCTAGCGGTGTCGAGGAGGCTCTTGAAGCCGTACTTGGCATGTGGCCCGAAGCTGAGTTGTTCGAGCACACCGATCCCAACCTTGTCGCCGGAAGTGGCGCGCATCACCTGCTGTATGTGTTGGTTGTCGAATGCCATCGGGTCGAGATCAGCGGTCTTCCAACTCTCTCCAGAGTAGGCAAGTTCGCCCTTCCACATGCCGTGGCCCCACTCTGGGTGCATGTAGCCAATGCCCTTCATCTGGAAACACAGGAGAGGCTTGAGCGAGATGACTTCTGTGGCTCCTGTCTCGAGCACGAGGGAAACCTCTGCACTTTCGGCTCGTCTGGTCCCTGCTAAATACTTGATGTTGTGTTCGACAGAAGCGAGAGCGACCGTGGCGGGGTCCTCAGCACCTGGAATGTCAGCGACATTGTCGTAGACCGGCAGAATTGCTCCGTCCATGTGCCATTTGCGCCCCTGCTCATTTTCGAACACTCCGAAGGTCGTACACCGATCGTCCCAATGAATCGGCGCCCATAAGAAAAATACTTGCGCAGACTGCGGCGGTTCCGGCGCGATCGCAGGATCTAGTCCAGCGACAGGACGTACGCCCCAACTTCGATCTTTGGTCCCGAGTACGCGTGCAGGATCAATCGCAATAGTGCGGCCCTGATATGTGATCTCTCCTTCCCAGTTGCCGAACTGAGCGAATCGGGTCAGGTCCAAGATCGTTCTCGAATTACGCGCGATTGTTTGGCGTCCTTCCTCGACACAGGCTGTGCGCGCCGTGAACATGAGGTCGGCACTGATCCCCGTGTCATTATCAGCGAGCGAGAAATGAATCCTGCGCATCGGTTCGACGACGTCAATCTTGAATGGACCCACCGAAAGGTCTGTCGGCTCATGAGGTGCGCGCCGCGAACCGTGGAACGAGTGTTGTTCCCCATCGTGAACGACCGAAAACCCGCAGTCGAATATTCCAAGGTTTGGGTAACGTGCAGCACCGATGCCGAAGTAGAAATCGCCGTCATCTTGATAGCCGTTGAACCAGTATCGGTCGTAATGATTTCGGTCGCCGCCGATCGGGTGCGCGATTGGCGCAGCCGTCTGATGAATCGGAAAGTCATCGAACTTTGAAAGCATTACTGCTCCGTCTCTCTTAGTTAGCTAGCCGCAAAAACTTAGCGAAGCGTGTACTCGCCCGGGTCAGGCACACGGGTTTGTTGCCAATATTCAAGCAACGAGAACGGCCAGTTCTGCGCTACCCGTCCTAAGTCGTTCTTGTACCAACTGTTCACGGTCGAAGCGCCCCACGCCATTTTCTTGTTGCCCGCATCGATTCGTTCGTTGTAAGCATCGTGAGTATCGGCGTTGCATTCCATAGACCGCAGACCGCGCGAGAGCAGCATCTTGATGCTCTCGAGGATGTAGTTGGTTTCGCACTCAGAAAAATAGATAATCGAACCATTGATCACGATGTTGGTGTTCGGGCCATACATCAAGAACAGGTTCGGAAACTCTGGTACGACGATACCGAGGTGAGCCCGCGCATCACCCCCCCATCGCTCATGAAGATCTACGCCGCCAACGCCATGCAGTTTCATCGGGCTTAGAAACTTCGAAGCTTCAAAACCCGTCCCATAGATGATTACATCGAACTCGCGCTCCATGCCATCGACGGTACGGATCCCGCGTTTCGTAATTTCAGCAATCGATTCGACGCAGAGTTCGACATCCTCGCGTTGCAGTGTTTGTAGGTAGATGCCGTTGTCGAACACAATGCGTTTGGCAATTGGTGGATACTGCGGTAACACCTTCGCGAGCAGTTCCGGATCAGGCACACTTGCCGCGTAGACCGCTGAGAAAAACATGCGCACAAAATCGTTGAGTGCGCTGACAGACCTTTCTTGCGGTTCCCAATCTGGGTCGACCACGGCCATCGGCAACAAACCTTCGTGGGTCCGCCAAAAAATGTACAAGCGATCCCAGCGCGCGTATTCGGGCACATGCTGCAAGACCCAGCGCAGGTCTGCTGGGATCTCGGCCTGATAAGTCTCGACTGGTAGCACCCACGGTGGTGTGCGTTGGAAGACCGTTAGCGTTCCGGCTGCGTCCGCAACTGGCGGGATGAACTGAGCAGCGCTTGCTCCTGTCCCTATAACAGCAACACGCTTGCCTGTGAGATCGGTCGAGTGGTCCCACCGCGCCGAATGAAACGATTCCCGCGCGAAGTTTTCGACGCCTGCGATGTTTGGCATCTTGGGTCTGTTCAATTGGCCGACAGCGCTAACCAAGGCGTTGCAAGACAGGCGCTGTTCAGTGCCATCTGCTCCACGAACTAGCAACTGCCAGAGTTGGTCGGCTTCGTCCCAGTCGGCGCTCAGGACCTCGGTATTGAGTTCGATCTTGTTCTGCAGTCCAAACTCGTTAGCGCAACTACGGAAATAGTCGTGCAGCACCTTCTGTGGCGAGAAATAGTTTGGCCATTCGCTCGTCTGCGCGAATGAATAACTATAGAAATGGTTCGGAATATCGACACGACACCCTGGGTATTGGTTCTCCCACCACGTACCGCCGACCTCGCCATTTTTCTCGAGTATCTGAAAATCGATACCAGCTTGCTGTAGCCGATGGGCAGCAACAATTCCAGACATTCCCGCACCGATTATGACGACCTTGAAGGCAGCGTCCGGCGCAACATCGCCCTTCGTCCATTTGGGCGCCCTTTGGTCTTTATTCAATGCCAACTCTTCAGTGAGCAGCGGCACGTAGTCAGCTTCGATCTCGCCACCGGCTAGGTACTCCATGATGATCGCTAGCTCAGCAGCATTCGGGAGCGGGGCACGCTCGCACCCGCCGTCACGAAACTTCGCCAACGCTGAAGCTGCGACGCTCTGGATCTCGGCGACCGTTATCGGGGTGAGGCCGCCGGTCGGGTCGAGCATGTTCGAAGAATCAGGTCGCAGCTCGGTTCTAAGCAATGAAAGATCGCCTGTGATTTGCGCGACCGCAGCCAAGAGCGGAGCTGGATTCGCGGCCTTGACGAACGCGAGAATCGACTCGTCGTCAGATGTAATGGTGAGCGGCGTTGGATTGAGCTTCACGAGGTCATTCTTACCCGACACGAGTTGCACGGCCGTAGCGCCGCCGGTAGGTCAATATGCGATTCCTTATGAGTACCGCGTCACGAATCCCCTACGGCGAAAAAGTCTCAGCAACCAGACGACGAGAGCTAGCGACAAACCGAAAAAGATGATTGACCCAACCAACGAGACTCCGAGTGTGCCCCAAGGCAGTGGTTTGCCATCGAGTAATTCTCGCAACGCCGAAAACGCCTGGGTGGTCGGCAAATAATCGGCAACAACGCCGATCCCATGCGGCAAGGCATCTGCAGGAAAAAACACGCCTGAAACAGCCATCAAGAGATAGTTGAGTCCCCAAATGAGTATTTCGGCGCTCTGCCCGAGTCGTAGTACGAGCCCAACCGCGACAAGAGCGAGAGCCCAACCATTGATAATCAATAGCGCAGCGATAGGAATAATCCCCCACCCGAGTTCTGATACATCAAAATCGAAGAGCACGACGGTTGCAACTGTGAGCGTGGCCATGCACAAGACCATTTTCAACATGCCAAAAATTACGAGGCCAGCGATGTACTCAGCCTCGTTCAGAGGCGTCGTGAGCACGTTGAGAATGTTGCGGGTCCATGTTTCTTCATTCACGCCAAGAGAAATCGCGAACTGTGCCTGCGTAAACGTCCAAAACATCACTATGCCAGCGAGTAGGTAAGGGGTAGCCGCCCGCGAGGTCGTGTCGCTCTTGGCGACAAATACTCCGAGGGAGCCCCACAACATCACGTCGAGAATTGGCCACACGGAGATCTCGAACCAGCGATGCGGCGCGCGGCGCAAAACAATCCAATGGCGAAGCACGACCGATCGGATTCTGGTCCAACTCATCTGTGTTCACCTCCGCGGTCACCAGCGAGGCGATCATCAGCGGTGCCGAACTTGCGCGAACGTGACGCAACTTCGAGGAACGCTGCCTCAAGGTCCTCTGTATCGAACTTTGCCGCGACTTCCGTCGGCGAACCGTCGGCTGCGATCGAACCGCCACTCAGAATCACGACGCGATCACAAAGAGTCTCCACCTCCTTCATATTGTGACTCGTCACCAGAAGCGTTGTCCCGAATTCGCGATGGATGTCGAGTAGTGCCGACCGAACTCGACCAGCCACTTCGGGGTCGAGCGAGGCTGTCGGTTCGTCAAGTATCAGCAAAGCAGGGGTGTGCAGTGTCGATTTCACGATCGACACAAGCGTCCGCTGTCCACTAGAAAGTTCACTACTTTGAAGCTCGGTGAGATGGCCGATCCCGAATCGCTCGATTGCGTGCGAGATGACCGTTTCTGGTCTGCGGATCCCGTAGAAACCAGCAAATATTGTGAGCGCTTCTCGAACCTTTAGGTTCTCTGGCAAAGGCAGGTAACCGGCTACGAATCCGACCTTGCTAAGCGCGCGCGATCGATGACGCGGCAAACGTTGCCCCACGAGATCGATCGTCCCAGAGTCAGGAGTGATTACCGCGAGCAACATCAGCAAAGTGGTCGTCTTGCCCGCACCGTTCGGACCGAGCAAGCCGACCGTCGATGCGGCAGGAACCTCCAAGTCAAGGCCGTTGACCGCGACCTTGTCCTTGAATCGCTTGGTCAGCGACCGAGCGACGACTACAAAATCAGATGCACTCATCAATTTCAGCCATAGAAAGTCCGGGTTAACCACTCAGCAACCATCGCGGGCTTGTCTGATCCTTCGATCTCGACCGTGAGAGTCCGCTTGGTCTGCAAAGCGTCGCCCTTCATCTCGACTTCGCTCAGAACGCTCCGCGCGCGAACGCGCGAGCCGACCGGCACCGGGTTGATAAACCGCACACGGTCAAGACCGACGTTCACACCCATGACCGCGCCCGCGAAACGATCTGGCGCCTTCGGGATCGAGTTGTCGAGATGGACAAGGAGTGAAAGTGTTAGGAAACCATGAGCGATCGGCCCGCCGAACGGTGTCGCCTTCGCGCGCTCTGGGTCGACATGAATGAACTGGTGGTCCAAAGTGGCATCAGCGAAGGCATTAACTCGCTCTTGGGTGATCTCGAACCATTCACCTACACCTTCTTCTGTGCCTTCGAGTGCTTTGTTCAATGCGAATGCTGCCTCTGTTGCGCTACTCACCCTGAGTTTCCTTTCGATATGGCCCAAGCGACCGAAGTCGCGCTAGTTGTGGAGGCCACAGTAGAACAACAGCACCCTGAACCATCGAGTGTTTTTGCACCTCCCTGTGAACAACTACCGATGGCAGCCTTAGGCTCAGTCCATGAAAGCTGCCGTCTACTACTCAACTGGAGATCCATCTGTCCTCATCTATGAGGATGTCCCCGATCCCACCGTCGGAGCTGATGACGTACTCATTTCGGTTGAGGCGATCAGCATCGAGGGTGGCGACACTCTTAATCGTCTCGGCGGAGTGATGGCGTCGGTGCCGCACGTCGTTGGCTATCAGTGCGCTGGCACAATCATTCAGGTCGGCGAAAATGTGACGAACCGCCACGAGGGCCAGCGCGTTGTCGCGACCATGATGTGGGGCTCACACGCGGCTCTAGTTGCGGTGCCTGCGATCATCACGTGGGTGCTTCCAGCAGGTGCTGACGTCATCGAGTCCGCATGCATACCCGTCGCGTTCGGCACAGCCCACGACTGCCTGTTCGAGTTCGGATTCCTAAAAGCAGGCGAGACCGTATTGATTCAGGCAGCTGCGGGCGGACTTGGACTTGCCGCAGTGCAACTCGCCAACCGCGCTGGCGCAACCGTGATCGCCACAGCGTCAAGCGATGCTCGCCTAGAAAAAATCGCCTCCTACGGCATCGACCACGGCATCAACTACTCGAACGACGACTGGGTTCACCAGGTGCGAGCCATTACCGGCGGCGCCGGCGTTGATCTAGTCGTCGATTCGGTTGGTGGATCGGTGCTGCGTGGCAGCATTGGGTCATTGCGGTATCGGGGGCGAGCAATCACCGTCGGTAGCGCCGGTCGGGACCCACAACCATTTGATCTCTCGTTACTAGGTGCAGGAAACCATTCGCTCACCGGGGTATTCCTTGGGGCAGAGATAATTTCGCCAAGAGTTCAGGCAATGATCGCAGGGCTAATTGAGGACGTTGCGAGTGGTGAGTTACGCGTGCTTGTAGATAGTACGTTTGCACTATCTGAGGCTGCAGCGGCCCATTCCTATATAGAAAGTCGCCAAGCAACTGGGCGAGTCGTACTGATTCCGTAAAATTCTTGTAACCATTGTTTTTGGGTTCGGTCAATACCTCCGCTGGCAACGGTGCCAGCCTCAGTTTCTACGGAGGTAGGAGCATGTATACATTTGCCATCGTCGCACTCATGGCTTTAGCCGTCGTCAAGCTTGTTGACTTTCTAACCGACAGCGTTGCGATCCTCAAGACTTACCGCTCACTCATGACTTTCGTGCTCTCAATCGCAACAGCACTAGTCGTTGACTACTCGGTATTCGAAGGCTTCGGCATAGCCGTCCGCAACAGCAATGTCGGCCTTTGGATGACAGGGTTCATCATCGCAGGCTTGACGGTTCCGTGGCGTGCCCTGTTCGGGTACCTCACACACGACCGTGCAGCTAGCGACGAAACTCTCGGCGAGCACAGAGTCGTGCGCGCCGCCTAAGACCCCTGGAATGCGATGAGGCCCGCGCGCTAGCGCGGGCCTCTTTGCGTTGCAGAGACAAGGTCGAACGCTTCCCAATTTGGTTTCGCCATCGCGTCACGGAACCGGTCGAATGGCCAAGGCCAAGTGGCTGGTATCCCTCGATCATCGAGATACCAACTGTTGCATCCGGTCATCCAGACGGTCTTGGCTGCCGCTGCTGCACGCTCTGCCTCACAAGCGAGAGTGACCTCGCGGTTGGGGCTTATTTCAGCTGTGCCATTCGAAAGTTCAGCCAATAGCTGCTCTATATATGCGAACTGCATCTCAGCAACCTCGATCAACGAGAAGTTCCCGACCGGACCGTTTGGCCCGTTAAGCATGAAAAAGTTCGGGAAGTCAGGCATCGCGATCGATAGGTAGGCAAGTGGCCTGTCTTTCCAAGCTTCATCAATCGTCACACCGTCTCTGCCAATTACCTTCATTGGTCTCACGAAATAGTCGGCATGAAATCCCGTCGCGAGCACGAGCACATCGAGTTCGTGAACCACGCCATCGTCGGTGCGCACGCCCTGCGGAACTATCTCAGCAATGTGATCGGTGACCAAGACGACATTCTCGTGTTGCATAGCCTCGTAAAAATCGGGGGAAATGATCAACCGTTTACATGCTGCCGTGTAGGTCGGTCGCAGCCGTTCGCGTAACTCTGGATCGGCGACGTTCTGCTCGAGGTTGAATAGACACGCGGCACCGATCACGGCTGTTTCTTCTGACTCAGCGTCGATCACTGCATTGCTGAAACGTCGGAAAGCTACCGAAAGTTTTTCGTGGTTATCGCGCAAGACATCGAGGTCCTGGTGACCTTCGAGTTCTTCTGACGTAAACGGTTCGTTCGGCATCTGCAGAACCCACTGCGCGGTGCGCTGAAAAACATCTAGGCGTTCAACGCGATCATGGATCGCCGAAACGATCTGGACACCCGTAGAGCCAGTGCCGATGAGTCCGACCCTGGCACCATCGAGAACCGCATCGTGGTCCCAACGCGCGCTGTGGAATGACTTGCCGCCGAAACTCTCGAGTCCGGCAATGTCTGGCATCGATGGATGGTGCAATACGCCGGTCGCAGCGATCACTACATCGACAACGTCCTCGTGCCCATTGGCAGTGACGAGATGCCACTTGCCATCCGCGAATTCACAACTTTTGACCTCGTCGTTGAAGCGAGTGCGCTCTATGACGCCACGCTCTTGTGCTACTCCGGTGAAGTACGCCTGGATTTCACTGCCCCGCGAATAGGGCTGTGTCCAATTCGGATTCGGAGCGAAGGAATACGAGTAAAGCTGCGAAGGGACATCACACGCGAGACCCGGATACGTGTTCTCGCGCCACGTACCACCAACCGAATCGCCCTTTTCGTAAACAGTGAAGTCGGTATAGCCAGCCTCTGTGAGCTTTATGGCACTCAAGATTCCTGCCATGCCTGCTCCAATAATTGCGATACGTAGGTGACGCTGCGAGTCTGTCGTCATGACGCCAAATCGTATCGACGAGAGAGTCCGATTGCTCATGCAGAAGTCACTTCCTTGGCACCATTGTCCCCACGAAAGTTGTGACCAATTGCCCTGTTGAGTATGGCTTGTGGTCGTGATACTGACCGCATAACTCTTCGCTCGAGCAATGGAGAAGGCATGTCAACACCCCAAGAGAACCGGTGGCGTTTCCTCGCCGCGCTTGCATCTACTACGGCGCTGGTCGCGTCGGTATCAGCAATCGTCATTGTCGCTACAGACGACGGCGGTGGCGGTAGCGGCACTGGCCCGTCGTCGACTAAGGACGCGCACGTACTTGAGGTGTCATTGAGCGAGTTCGCGATCACTGGCACGCTCACAGCTCCTGCTGGACCTGTGACGATTCATGCGACCAACAAGGGTTCGGTCCCCCACAACATCGGCATAGTGGGAGGCGCGTCCTCGAGCGACTTCGGCGGAGGCGAATCCGAAACCCTCGACCTTGGCGACCTTGAGGCTGGTACATATGAGCTGTGGTGTTCCCTGCCAGCGCACAAAGAAGCCGGGATGAGCACCACACTCGTTATCACCGAGGGCGGGTCTACTGCTACGACCAGCACCGACACCAAGCCAGAGCATGATTATGCGGCGATGGACAAGGCGATGGCAGAGTCGATTGCGCAGTTCCCGGCCGCAACTGAAGGTCTAGGCAATCAGCCGCTCGAGCCGAGGGTTCTAGCCGACGGCACAAAGCAGTTCGATATAACCGCCAAAGTCACCAAGTGGGAAGTCGAGCCCGGCAAGGTTGTCGACGCCTGGACATACAACGGTCAAGTGCCTGGGCCAGCGATGAAAGTCTCCGTTGGCGACAAGGTGCGCGTGATCGTGCACAACGAACTGCCGATGGGCACCGATGTTCACTTTCATGGCGTAAAGCTGCCGTTCAATATGGACGGAGTGGCGCCAGTCACCCAAGATCTCATCAAACCTTCAGAAGAGTTCGCGTACGAGTTCGTTGCAGAAATACCTACGGTCGCGATGTATCACGCTCACCACCACGCCCAAATGCAGGTGCCGAACGGATTGTTCGGAACGTTCACAATCGGCGACGCCCCTGTACCGAGGGGGCAGACGGTCGGTGGCGTCGCAATACCAGCCGACCTAAAAATCGCTAAGGAAATCCCGATGGTCGTCAACGATGCCGGCGTCATCGGTTATTCGCTGAACGGGAAGTCCTTCCCTGCTACCGAGCCATACGTCGTAAAGACTGGCGACTGGATCGTTGCGCACTACTACAACGAAGGCATGCAGATCCACCCAATGCACCAGCACCAGTTTCCTCAACTGGTATTCGCAAGAGATGGCTTCCCCCTTGACCACCCATATTGGGTTGACACCGTCACTGTCGCCCCCGGCGAGCGTTACTCAGTGCTCATGCGAGCGAGTACGCCAGGAACCTGGGTGTGGCACTGCCATATCCTCAACCACGTCGAACGTGAAACTGGCATGTTTGGCATGGTCACGGCACTCGTCGTACAAGAACCATGACAAGCCTCGAAGCACTCAGCCATGAGAGATGCCTTGAGTTGTTGCGGTCACAGTACCTAGGGCGTATCGGCTTCGTCATCGACGGCCAACCACAGATCCTGCCCGTGAACTACGCAATGCTTGGTAGCGATGTGGTCTTCTGGACAGGTGCAGGCTCCAAGCTGAGCGCAGTAGATCAGAACCAGGCGGTTGCCTTCGAGATCGACGGAGCGACAACGATCTCCCATGACGGGTGGAGCGTTCTTGTCGTTGGTGCAGCTCATGAGATCGTGGACAACAAGACCCGCGAAGTCGTCAAGGCCCTATCGCTACGACCTTGGGTAGCTGGCGCTAGAGATCATGTAGTGCGAATCACAGGCCAACGGATCAGTGGCCGGCGCATCTCTCATAACTGCAGCCTGACTCGCCGCGCTAGCTGATCCCAGAACTAACTGGGACCAGCGTCAGCCGATTTCCCTACTGAATTACTTGACGCTGTAGAGACCCAACGCGCCCTTGACGACATTCGAGAACTTGTGGGTGACCATTGGATACAGACCAGGTTCATCGAAGCTGAACTCGACGAAGCCGCCCTGTGATGCCTGAAGGTCAAGTGCCTGAGAGCCGCCGCCGGAGCCATCGTCCCTGCGCAGCAGCCAAGCGCCTTCCTTGTAGACGGTGTCGAAAATGGTCCCGACTACATGAAAAGAAGAGTTCTCAGAAGGTCCGTGATCGAGTACCCACGCCCTGATGCGTTCGCCGACCTTGGCTTCGATTGGCCTGTCACGATATTGGTTCACATAGCCGTTGAACACAACCGCGTCCCACTGATTTGCAACCATCGCGTCGTAGGAAGCGGCCTCGCCGACTGGAGCCTCATACAGCTCCGATTGCACGAACACAACCTCGCGATCGACTGGTTCTAGGTCTGGCGGGTCGATAATTATCGCGCCGTACATTCCCATGCCGATGTGGTGGAGCGCCGGAGCAGTTCCGCAGTGATACATAAATGCGCCTGCGTGCTTGGCTTCGAACTCATAGACAAGCGTCTCGCCCTGTGCGATGGTCCGCATCTCGTCGTCCCACGCAACCTTGCTCGCGTGAAAATCGACCGAGTGGCCTAGTTCGCCCGCGTTCGTCAAAGTGATGCGGAAAGTGTCGCCAATCTTGCCTCTGATTACTGGCCCCGGAACCTGACCCCCGAAAGTCCACATCATCTGCTTGACGCCGGGAGCGATCTCAATCTCGACTTCCTCTGCGGTAAGGCTGATCTCATGCACAGTGCCTGTAGCGCCACTTGACGCTGGAGCTAAAGGATCACGCGCTACGAAAGCGTCTTCTGGCTTTGCAGCGAAGTCGATCCTGTGGTCGACGGTTGGGGCCGGCGACGTACTTGCTGTGACTCCTGGTTGTGGCGAACCAACCTTTTTGCTTCCCGAACCGCCATCGTTTAGAGCGATCCCTACCGAACCAGCCGCTATCAAGAGCGAGACGACTCCTAGCGTCATCGCTACCGTGGTTACGACCGATGGTCGAGATTGTTCAGACTCGCGCATTTTGTATTTGCTCTTTCTCTAGGACATGTTGCCTCTAAGTCTGAAGGCTGACCTGAGATCGCAGCAGAGGCAACCGACAGCGTTTTACGGGCCAAAAGTCCCGATTCCAGGGTCGGGGAGATCGTGATAGACCTCGTTCGCGCAACTCTCTATCTGTCGAGCGGAATTGTCCAATTCACTGTGGTGCCACCGACTCGACCTCGTAACAATTCGATCGTCCCGCCCAAAGCCTCTGCACGTGTTGTCATGTTTGCAATACCTGAACCGCCGACACGGTCGGGAGAGATCCCTATGCCGTCGTCGACAACGCTAAGCAACAACTTTCCACCGCGAACCGAAACTTCTACATCGACTCTGGACGCTTGAGCATGGCGAGCGACGTTCGACAGAGCTTCTTGCAAAGTCGCGAGCAACGCGGCGCTGCCGACCTCATCTGTCCATGTGTCTACGGCGCCAGCGAATGCCACCGTTGGCTGGAAACCCATGCCGCGTACTGATCGAGAGATCAACTCGAATACCGAATGCCGGAGACTCGCCAACTCTGGTGGTGCCTCTAGAACAAAGATCGCGTTACGAATCTGACGGATCGTCGCGTCGATCTCGTCCACCATCTCGCCGAGACCCTCAGCTACGTCGGCCGCGACCGCCTTGGCAGCGGCGGCTTGCAGGGTAAGGCCGGTCGCGAACAAGCGTTGAATGACCGTGTCGTGCAGGTCGCGGGCAATCCTGTCACGCTCTGCTCCTAATAGTCGTGCCTCCTCGGCGATGCGCAGACCTTCTTGGTCTTCGCGCCTTTGCGTGATATCTCTCACGATCGCGATCGAGCGATGTCCACTCGCGTAATCGACAAGCGGGCCGAGAGCGATTTCGACGAAAATAGAGGAACCATCTTTGCGACGAGCGCTGAGGTCGAGGTTGGCTGCCATAGGCCGCTGGGTAGGCGCTTCCTGGAACTTTTCGCGCTGCTGTTCGTGAGCATCGCGAAGCGATTCAGCGATGAGCATCTCGATCTTCTCGCCGATCAGTTCCGAAACGGTGTAACCAAGCATCGCTGCGAGACGTTCATTCGCCCAGACCATGAGCCCAAATTCGTCGACGACAACGATCCCGTCCGGGGCGTTGGCGACGATGCCGCGCGCCAGGTGTTCTTCGCCGATCGGAAATACGCTCGCACCAGAATCATCGGCTGCCATAGGGCAACCAAACTACGCTTTGAGAAAACTATTCGTCACAAACGCCCATATGTTCGTGACTTATGGCCCTAGCGGAAATCATTGCGTTGCCATTTACTGCTAATGGCGCAATGGCAAGGAGAAGATTGTGGCTGAACCAATTCGAGTATTTCTACTTGACGATCACGAAATTGTTCGACGTGGGCTCACTGCATTGGTGAACTCACGCGACGACCTTGAGATAGTCGGCGAGGCATCGACGGCAGCAGAGGCACTGAGCCGGATTCCTCCGACGCGACCAAATGTGGCGGTGCTCGATGTCCGTCTCCCTGATGGGAACGGTGTAGAGGTCTGTCGCGAGATTCGTTCTAAGCACCCTGAGATCGGCTGCCTAATGCTGACTTCACATGCCGACGATGAAGCGCTTTTCCAAGCGATCATGGCTGGGGCCGCTGGTTACATGCTCAAAGAGGTACGCGGAACCAGTTTGGTAGACGCGATCCGCGAGATCGCTGCGGGTCGCTCGATGCTCGACCCTGCGGTCACCGACCGCGTACTACGCAGGCTCCGCGATGGAGCCCCAAAAGACGAGCGTCTCGAGCGCCTCACCGACCAAGAACGGCGAATCCTCGAACTAATTGCCGAGGGTCTCACGAATCGCGCGATCGCAGAGCGCATGCATCTCGCCGAAAAGACCATCAAGAATTATGTGTCGAGCCTCTTGAGCAAACTAGGCATGGGACGGCGCACAGAGGCCGCAGTGTTTGCTACAAAGCTCTCCGCCGAGGAAGCAGCAACCCGCTCGAACTAATCGCTGCATACCGCGGATTGGGACCTTCGACCCTTCACTCTGCGCCAAGGTCCCCTACCAGCAGCGTTGCCCTGTCGCGATGATGTCCTTGACATATCAACGCGTGAAAGGCCAACCGATGCAACAGGCGACCCATAAACCACTCCGTGTATTGGTAACCGAGAGCGAACACGGCGCAGCTGATGCTGCTGTCTGGGAACTTGAGAACGCCGGTCACGAGATCCACCGCTGTCGCGTTCGCGGCGAAGAAGCGTTCCCATGCCCCGCTCTTGACGACTGGCGGGCTTGCCCGATAGAGAGTTCGGCAATAAGCGCCGTACTAGCCGTTAGATCTGTGGCGCGAACGCATCCGACACCACTTGAAGATGGCGTGTCTTGCGCCATTCGAAACCACATCCCGCTCGTCGTCTCTGGTCAAATCCTGCTCAACCCCTTTGCTGACTATGCGGCACGGATCGTTGAGCGCGATGGCGATGTAGTGACGGCTGTCGAAGAGGCCGCGGCTAGTGATCTCAAGCGCCATGTAGACGCGGCCACGAGTGCGATAAACGCAGTGCTCATGCGCCGGGGCCACGGAGATGCCCGTGGGGCAGCGTCGGTGAAGAGGCAAGACAGCCAACTCAAAGTAACACTCGCAGTACCCGCAGAAGCCGACCAGGCCACACGCGACATGGCCGCGGTCAGAGCAGTGCAAGCGATCCGCGCAATAGATATCACGACGCGCGGTATCGACGTATCAGTCACAGATCTGACTGACTGATATGTAGCGGCTGTGTTCTCCGCCCCCCCGCCGAGAACACAGCCGCTTCGCACGCAATAAAGTCCGGCATATGTGGTCAATCAAATCATCATGGTTGGTCTTTGGTTGCTTGGCGCTCCTCGTCTTAGCGAGTTGTAGCGGCTCGTCAGACGACCCCGCAACAACGGTCGCAAGTAAAGCCGATCCGAGCATCACGATTGTCAGCCAGAACCTGTTGCATGGCATCGCCTGCGCAGAAGATTCCAACCGGTGTGACCTGCCCGCACGAGTCCAACTCTTTGCGCAGCAACTAGAGGCTTCAGGATGTCCGCAGCTCGTGAGCATTCAGGAGGCGAACCAACAAACAGCCAACCTGTTGCGCCCTGCCGTCGAAGAGATATGTGGCGGCAGGTACAACTTCGTGTGGGATGACGATCCGAGCCTCGACCGCGAGGTCGTACTAAGTACAGCACGCGTAATCCACACCGAGCGCAGGAGCCTTGCTGGACCGCTGCGTACCGCCTTCTGGGTCCGGGTTGCATCGAATGTCGGACTTGTTGACTATGTGAGCAGTCACCTCGCTAGCAGTAGCGATGACAGGCCATGTGATGCGACTACATGCCTTGCCCCCTGCGAGCCGACCGACACACTCAACATTTGTCAGGGTCGAGAACTAGCGGCATTTGCACTCGAAGTTTCTGCTGACACCGATTCGGTTGTGGTCATAGGCGGCGATCTGAACGCGATGCCAAGCGAAGCAACTATTACAGCAGTCGCCGATGCTGGTTTCGTCGACACGCATCTAGCGGCTGGTAACGCCGAGTGCGACGCCGCAACGGGCGAGCAGTGCACCAGCGGTCGGATCGATGATTCACTAATCGACCTGCAAGATCCAGCCAGCCAACAGACAGAGCGCATCGACTATCTGTTCCTTGGTGGCAAACGAGACTGCAAGGCAATCGCGCCGACCGGACTGTTCAGAGCGGCGCCTGAGGACAACGATTTTGCTTACGCCTCGGACCACACTGGCGTACAAGCCACATTGCGGTGCGCTACGAGTGCCGAACAGCTAGAGGCTGCCACCGCTGCGACCGCGCCAGCGACTACTAGTACGACTACTGCCGCTCCGTCAGGCGTCTCCGACGACGTTCTCGACGGTGTGACTGCCGCATACTCGAATCTCTTCGATGGCACAGTGACAGACATCGAGGTAAAGCTCGCGTCGCTCGAAAATGCCGATGTTCTCCGCCCGTATTTCTTGGAGTCATACGAAATCCAAAAGGTCATCGCATCTCGCATAACAGTACGGATCGATTCTGTGACCGGCATCGATGACGACAATGTCGATGTTGTGTACACGCTCTTGCTAGACGGCGCAGCAGTCTTAGATCACTTACCTGGCGCTTCCGTGAGGATCGACGGCGTGTGGCTGGTGACGCTGCGCACCTACTGCGATGTCAGCACCCAGGGAGCACCAGAAATACCTTTGCCCTGTCAGTAGTCGCAAGATGATTCGTTTGCACCCATAGGTACACTGTCGTACTTCTCGATCAGATTCGGGGTATGAAATGGCTGACCAAGCCGAGGTAGCTACAGAACGAATCGTTCGCCTAGCGCTCTACGCCTTTCGCGGTCAGACCTTCACCATCGCGGAGGCGACCAGCGACATCCCTGGCTATACAGAGGACCGCGACGCCGCCCACGACGGGTCAGCGGCCGACGACGTCCGCAAGAAATTTGGCCGGGACCTCATTGAACTCCGCGAGAAATTCGGCATCGATTTTGAGTTCATCGCAGAAGACAACTGCTACAAGGTCGCTAGTCAGTTCTTTGACGGTGCAGAGAGAACGGCTCTCATCGCAGCACTAGCAGTCGTCGAGGTCGAAGGAATTGCCCAAGACAATGCGGCGATGACCAAGTACGCAGCGGCAGTTGATTCATCCGGTCGAAGCGTCATCATCGCGTTGCACGAACATTTCCTCGCGATTCGTTCCGCAATGTCCGAAGGCCATCCGATTGCGTTCCGCTATCACGGTCGTGACCGTGTGCTTGAGCCTTGGGCACTCGGACATTGGCGCAACAACTGGTACGTCGTTGGCAACGACCTAACTGCCGACTCATACAGGCGGTATCGGTTAGACCGGATCGAGTCCAACGACGGTGCCGCAATCGAAGTTCTCTCCGACAGCACATACCGACCACCCGCCGACGTTGGTAGCCGAGACCACCTTCGCCTAGATCCCAACGAATGGGGTTCCGATCCCGCTGTAGAAGCACTCATCGACGTTCATCCCGACCATGTGCACAGGCTGCTCGAAGATCTCGGTGGGACCGCTGTGGCAGCCGATGGCAACAGCTACCAAGGATGGCCCCAATTCTCTCTAGAGGTTCGCGATTACGAATCATTCCGCGACCGCATCTTGCGACTCGGAACACACGCAAGAGTCCAAGGCCCTCCAGTCTTGGTTTCGGGCATCACGAGTTGGCTCGAAGCGTTAGAAGTCGGCGTCTAATGGCGACCACGGTGAAGCAACGATTTGAAATCATCATCGCTGTATTCGCGCAACTCGAAGTGACAGGAGAAGTAGATCTCGTAG
Source organism: Actinomycetota bacterium (assembly GCA_005779395.1). GTDB lineage: Bacteria > Actinomycetota > Acidimicrobiia > IMCC26256 > PALSA-610 > SXJQ01. The sequence continues at coordinate 9,629 of SXJP01000051.1, read as the reverse complement.
CGTTTGCTGCCGAGCGTGGACTGACTGTTCAGCACCTCAAAGAAATAATTACTCCAGTAGTTTTTCTTCAGTGGCGCGACCGTGTCGGAAATATCACAGGCGCTGACCGTGCATTTCTGATTACCGAAGACGATCACCTCGTCATAGACGAGGGCCACTGGCTAGCCGCTGCACAATCAGCGCCGCCGACGGCCGCACACGCTGTGCGCCTGATGGTTGCAGCCATGAGTGCACAAATCATTTTTTCTGACAGCGGCACCAGCGTGCCTGGCCTCGAAAAGGCTTTAGTCAAGCTCAAGGCTGTGGTGAACGCCGCAGTTGAAATCAAAATAAGCATCCCGCCGCTCGTCGCAGCGTGCCAAGACGCACTGAAGCAGAAACGAAATATTTCGTTCGCTTACTTCGGCGAGGCGAGTGCGCAACGCAATGAGTACGAGATCGAGCCTGGATTCGTCGGGTCGGCGTGGGGCAACTGGTATCTAATCGGCTACACCGCAGGCACTAGAGAACGGCGCACATTCCGCATCGATCGCATGATCTCGGCAACCGTCACCGACACGCCATGCGAGCCAGACACTTCTATCGCGCTACCAGATGAGTTCCCGCTCGATGAATACAAACAAACCGTTCGCCTTCGTCTGCCAAAGCAAGCGCTCGACCGGATATTGCCTCCGGTAGAGGTATCTGTCGTTTCAGGGGAGGCTGAGGTCGTCGTCGCCGACATCACCGTGTACAGCACTCATCGTCTCATCGACACACTTGTAGTACTTGGAGCAGAAGCTGAGGTCATCGACGACCCGGACCGAGCAAAGATCCGGTCGCAGCAGGCAACAGAGATCCTCAAGTTGTACCGCTGAAGATCGCTAAGCCAAGGAGCGCAAGAGGGCGATTGCATCGTCGGCCGCTGCGTTCGCGGCGATCTCTGTATCTCTTGCGACTTGAGCAAGTGCCACAGCGCGGCGTGGATCTGCCCGCAAGTATTTTGCTAGAGCGTCAGGGTCGGCAGAACCATCGGGTTGCGTGAAAGCCCAAATGTCGTTATCGACTAGTCCGTCGCTTGCCCTGTCGCTGATCGACCTGTGCACCGACCACGGGACCCCAGCGGCTTCGCAAACGTTGGCCACAGCCGCGGTTTCCATGTCTACAGCAATCACCCCGGCCCTTCGCAAGGCTTCTGTAGCTTCAGGATCGGTTACAAACTCGTTGCTACTGCTCAGTGTGCCGTTTGCACTCACGCCCTCGGCCCAGACCGGCCGATACTGCGTGCCGCGATCTCTGTCGGCTACGACGAGCGGCCTGATCACGGTTCCAATCTCACGATCGGGATCGAGTCCTCCGCAGATGCCCACGACCATCACGAGGTCGACATCAAGCCCGACTGCTCGCTCTGCCGCCTTGCGTGCCTCCAACATCCCTATGTTCGTTAGGAACGTCACAAGTTCGATGCCGCGGTAAGTGCCAACGTAGGTGTCGTCAACTAGTTGCAAATCAAGCTTGGTAATTATTGGATCGAACTCAATCTGCATCGGAACCAAGATCGCTACGCGCTTTGATGCCACCGGATTTCCTTAGGGTCGCTGTCCAACATTCTTGCGTGACACTATGTAGACACCTTCTGATCAGGCAACCGGCACGGGCCTAACCTCTCACGCGATGAGCGCAGACGACTTCCATGACCTCGATGCGGTCGTAGATACGGTTCGTTATCCAATCGCAGACCTCGATTGCGCTATCACGACCGAAATCATCGAGTCCGCGCGAGTGTCGCTCGCTTCGGCCGGTGTGGTCGCGCTTCCCGGATTTCTACGCGACAAAGTGATTGCCGAAGTCGCTTCGTATGCGACGGCCGAGAAACACTCAGCGAATCTGCAGGACGCTACGGGCACCGCGTATCTCGGCGCTGTCGACACCAGCTACCCCGAAGGACATCCGCGACGTAACGCCCAACACTCTCGAACCTGGGTTTTCGACTACGACCTTGTGCCAAGCCACAACCCCGTTAGGCGATTGTTCGAATTCGATGGGCTAACCGAGTTCATCAGTGCGATCCTCGGACGCACGCCTCTTTTTCGAATGGCTGATCCGCTCGGGGCGCTCAACCTGACGCTCATGGAAGATGATCACGTCCAGGGCTGGCACTACGACAGCACCGACTTCGTGGTGTCGCTCGCGATCCAAAGCAGTGACTGCGGTGGCGAGTTCGAATGCGCCCGCGACATCCGACATGCCGAGGAGGAAAACTATGAATCGGTGGCGCGAGTGCTGTCGGGCGAGGCAGGCGACCTAGTTAGTGTCTATCCGATGACTCCTGGCACACTCATGGTCTTCATGGGTCGCAATTCACTTCATCGTGTCGCCCCTGTGATCGGAACGACTCCGCGCATCGTCGCCCTGCTCGGTTACGACACCAAACCCGACACGCAAAGTTCCGATGGGCTGAAGCTGATGCGTTACGGCCGCACGACCACACGGAGCGTGGCGTGACCGAAGCGTTCGTCACCCAGATTGGCGAAGGTTTTGCTGGTACAGGCACAAGCACGGCCCACATCAACACGGTGCTGGGCGCGCTCGGTGGACCGGTCGAGACAGCATGGGCAACTGCTCTAGCCCAACCGTCGCCAGGGCACACGCCGTTCATGGTCGTAGCCCAACCAGGAATCGCTATCAAACCTCTCACGTTGTTCGTTAGCAAAGCCACCGTCACAACAGATGGTCACGGAACGATCACGTGGGGAGCAGCGCAGGCTGGTGTTGCTCGAGGCGTCATCGACGCCGTAGCGCTCGGACTAATAGACCAGTCAGCAGTCGACGAACTGCTCTTGATCGCTGCAGTCTGGGTCGATCCACACGCGGCCGATGCAGCGGCGATCTTCGACAACAACTCGATAGCAACTGTTAACGCTCTGCGCGCAGGAAAATATCGTGAACCAGCCATCGACGATGTCCTCGCGCTTCGCGACGAGATCTGGAACCCTTTCTTCCGTTCTCGCTAACCCATCACCGTCCCGGTAGTTGTTTCCGGTTCGCGCAGTCTTGAAAACGCGCCAAGATTGATCGTCATTCCTGTATGTGCGCCAACGACTTGTACCGGGTCTGTGTCATGGTCGATTCCTTGTTCAGAAGCCTCTACTAGAGCAGTCATGAAGATGCCTGACATTGGCGCATTCTTAAACTGATTGCCGCTAGTGCCACATGCCATGAAGTAGCCCTTCAGGCTTGAGCAGTCATAAATAGGGACCCAATCGTCCGTAACGTCGTAAAGACCAGCGAGCCCTTTTGGTCGACTCGGTATCGCGAGATTTGGCATCCGCCGGCCGAGGCGCAACATCGATCGTTCGAAGCCGACCGTCGTTGGCTGATCCGAAAATTGATCAGGGTCTCGGACCCATTCGAGATCGTCGCACTTGGGTTCCGTCCCGCCAACGATCATCGTTCCACCCAAATGAGGTCGGAAATAAGTGCCGAGACCCATGTCTGTTACAAGAGGTCCCGTGCCATCGAGTCCGAAGTTTTGTGGTGGCGTGGCAACATGGACTTCTTGTCTCAACGGCCTTTGATTGATTTTCATCTCGCCGCTGACACCAGCCATCTCGTTGATTCGAGCCGATGCAGGACCAGCAACGTTGACAACGACATGAGCGTCAATCAACTCGCCAGATTCAAGCGTTACGCCGACGACAGCGTCTCCGCGACGTCTGATCTCGACCACCTTCGAGTGCAGTCGCAGTTTGGCGCCACCGCGCATTGCGGCGTCCATGAAGTTCTGGGCCGCAAGCATCGGATCGTCGATAAATCCGGCGTCTGGTGTGAAGTATCCGCCGACCTCGCCCACAGGGTCATCGAAGAACGCAGCATCGTCAACTCGCTTAGCTACGCCGAAGTCAGCGACATCAAGTGCGGGGAACCGTTCGCGAATCTGGTTCGCTGAGAGGTCTTCTACAGCGATTCCGCAACGGCGCATCAGCGCGACGGTGACATCGCGATTCGTTCCGCGAAAATCGAACGTAAGCGCTCCGGTAGGTACAAATTTCGCAAGCGCTGCTGAGGCCGTTGTGCCGAGGTGCTCGCTGAACCTCCACCACAACCAGGCCGACTCCCAACTCGTCAGCACGCTGTCCCATGTCGAGTAGTGAAAACGAATGATCGCCGAACTCGCGCTAGTCGATCCGCTACCGACAGCACCCGAATTGTCAACGCAAAGAACTGAGCGGCCCGTGCGAGCGAGCTCAAACGAAGTGGCGGCGCCGATAACACCGGCGCCGACCACAACTACATCAAACTCCTGAACCATTCGCCAATGCTACGAGGCAAGGCTCTCTTTTTCTAGAGGAGGCGGTGTGCAGTGAGCGCCTGGTCCGCTGGCACGAAGCTCGATACCGCAAGCATCAGCAGCCGACTTGAATTCCGCGCGCTCATCTTCGCTTAGTGGCCGCTCGGGCCGCTCGCTAATCCCGGCTTCGGCCATACATGCCTTCTGCTCGTCGGTCAGCTCGGGCCTATCGCCACGATGGTGTCCTCGGCGGTGCATCGGTCCGGGCAGTTCGATGCCACAAGTTTCTGCTGCTTCCTTGAATGCCTCGCGCATCTCTGCAGTTGGCACCCCGTCGGGTCGTCCGGTGATCCCATTCTCCTCCAAACATGCTTTCTGTTCGTCGGTCAATTCTGGCCTGCCTTCGCGGTGACGGGCCTCCGTATCGTCGGCGAAAGCCGTGCCTGGGCCACCGCCTAGCGCTGCACCTCCAGCGATGCAAAGGCCAGCGATGCCAGCGCCAATCGCTATTCGCCGTGTTCGTTGTCCGAATACCTTCATCGTTTCTGCTCCTTCGTCGATGCCCATAACGGGCTAGTTAGCGACCCTCGCTAGCTACAAAAATCACGATACAAAAACGCAGATAAAACCAGGATAAACGCAACAACTATCGAGCTATAAGTTGGTCGAATCGGTTCTGACCTGCGGAAACGTCACAGAAACTTCGAGGCCCCCATGTTCGCGCGCCCGCAAATCAAGCATCGCGCCATGCGCTTTCGCTATCGCGCTCACCACCGAAAGGCCGATTCCGTGGCCACTAATCGCCCGATCTGGTGTCCCACGCTCGAAGGGTTCGAGCAAAATAGCGACCTTGTCTTGTGCAATTTCGCGACCATCGTTAGCAATCTTCAAGAACGCGGTGTTGCCCCCGCCGACTACGATTTTGATACGCCCTGGATGATCAGGCGTGGCTACGACGTTGTGTTGGATCGCGTTACCGACGAGGTTGCCGACTAGGCGCTCGAGCAGCACAGCGTCGCCCTTCACAAAACTGTCTTCGATATCGAAGTCGAATTCGAGATTTGCTTCGGTCGCAACGTTACTCATCTTCAACAATACGTCGCCTACGAGCGCAGCGAAGTCGACTTCGTCGGTCGCGATGAAAGCCGACTCACTTCTCGTGAGCGTGAGCAACGCTTCGATTAGACGATCAGACCGCTCGACCTGTGCCACTACTACGTCTCTGAGTTCATTTTCGTCGGTAAGCGTCTCGGCACGAGCGCGCAAGATCGTGAGTGGCGAACGGAGTTCGTGGGACACCGATGCCACGAAACGCTTCTGATTCTCAAAAGCAAGTTCCAGGCGGGCGATAAGTGCATCGAATGTGTCTGCTAATTCTTTTAGTTCATCGTCCGGACCAACATGTCCGATACGTGAACTCAAGTTCGTCTCCGACAAAGATCTCGCAGTCTCGGTGATCGCGTGTACTGGCCGCAGCGCTTTCTTGGCCACAAGCCATCCGGCGAGCAAAGCGACAACCGCTGCCGAACCGAATACGAATAGCGATCGACCAAGCAGCCGATCTAACGCCTGATCGCGCACCGACTCTTGAACCTGGCGCGCTAGTTCGCGCCGATCCATCGTGGCAAGAGGGCCACGTTGGGGTCCGGGCCCGTTCGGGCGGCGCGACGGGACTCCGAGTTCGTCACGCACTTGGCGCGGCGTCTCCGATAGTGCTCGATCCACCGTCCTGAAGGTCGCGGCTAAGACGATCACCGAGGAGACAAGGAATATGGCTCCGTACAACAGCGTCAGGCGCATACGAATTGTGTTGCCACTTTTCATGTTGCGGTCTCAACCAATCGATAACCAGTGCCAACAACAGTTTCGATTACGCGCGGTTCACCGAGTTTGCGTCGCAGCGTCATGACAGTGACGCGAACCGTGTTGGTGAACGGATCGGTGTGCTCATCCCACACCCGATCGAGTAACTCCTCGGTCGAGACAACGGCCCCGTTGCTAACCAACAAGACTTCGAGCACACCCAATTCCTTGCGATTCAACTTCACTAGGTTTCCGTCGCGAGTCACAAGTTTCTTTGCTGGATCGAGTCTGATTCCTGCGACTTCAAGTACAGGCTGATGCGCCTGCGAAGGTCGACGGGCCAGCGCGCGAACTCGCGCGACTAGTTCATCGAAAGCGAACGGTTTCGATAGATAATCGTCTGCGCCGATCTCTAGGCCTTCGACTCTCGCAGGGATGGTGCCAGATGCGGTCAACATCAAGATGCGGGCCTGATATTTCTCTGCAACTAGTGCGCGACACACATCGTCGCCGTGGCGTTTCGGTAGGTCCCGATCTAGCAACACGACGTCATAATGAACGGCGCTGCATTTGAACAACGCGTCGTCGCCATCGGCAGCCCAATCAGTAGCCCAGCCCTCCGCTGTGAATCCATTGACGATTGCGTCAGCAATTTCGGGTTCATCCTCGACTACGAGTACGCGCATAGCGCTCTCATCTTCACACACACGCACATAAAAACCGCGTAAAGCGCCCTACTACGCCGCGACGATTCAGTCGGTCTGGTCGGCAACGCATGGGGCGGCCCCACACACCTCGACAAATCCCCCACCAGTAGACAGCCACGCACTCTTTTGATCTCTCGCTATCGCTGTTGCACGCGGGTCCTCATGAGGATCGCGTCCCTCGGTTGGTGCGAGGTTGACAGTCGGAGGCGACGAGGCACCACTATCCCATATCACCAAAACGGAATCCATTGGCGCAGGCTCTTTAAGACACTCAATTCCCCACTGCGGCGTGATGTCTCCAAGCCGCTCGTCTGCAACCCCTGGACACCTGAGTTTGGCCCCGATCGTGCGAGCTTCAACATCTGCGGCGTACATAGAAACCTGGTGATCTCCGAATGCGACGTGCATCAGAACCTGGTGTGCTGGCGTGTTCGCATACGGGTCGGTTGTCATATGGTGAGCGAACCCGTTTGCCTCGCCACGGTCCCAAAGCATCTGGATCAGTGAGATTGTGAGGCCACGCTCGATGACTTTTGGATACGACGGATCGAAGATCGCGCGGTAAGTATCCCAGTCGACCGAGCGTTGCAGCAGCGTTGAGTAATTCATCGCCGGCACGCCAAGCACGCCGCGTTCGATGTCTGGCGATAGTGCTACGAGCGCACCACCCATAATTCCACCCTGACTGTTGCCGTCGTAGAACAGCTCTGAGCCATCGATTACTGACTCGTCCGCGTCATTGCGAAATGCCTCATGGCTCATGAAACCGTCAGCGTGAGTCATTGCGCGTCCGAGAAATATTGCGTTCAGAAATCCTTGTTGCGAACGGTCTGCGAGAGTCGGCAACTTAGAAACGTCCTGCAAGATGGCAGCAGCATTGCCGATATCTGCTTCGCTCATGCCGATCCAGTCAGTTGCGCAGAAGGCGATGTTGTGTTCTGAGGCAAAAGCCCGAACGTTGCCAGCGTTGACCTCACCTGCGTCGCCAAGAAGGCCGTGCCCGTATAGAGAAACTCGAGCCGGAGAGGTGAGGGCCCCGTGAGGAATCACGCAAATGAAGTTGGCTAGATAGACGCCATCGGCTTGTGGCATACCGCCGAGGTTCGTGAACCTCGTGCCAGGCTGTCCATCTCCTGTGAGATATTTGGGAACTTCGACAGTGCCGGTTATGCGGCGCGCGATTTCGACGTCTGGGTCGACCTCGACCTGATCCACCGTGAACGCTGGCGAAGCTTCGCCGAGGCTGGCGAGTGCGTCATCGCGAATATGCAGGACTCGTTCTGCGAGGTTGCGTTCGCTAGCAACGGTGAAGTCCCACGCGATGTAGAGATCGGAGCGGGCGACACCGATGCCAGCAAGATCTGCGAAAACCTGCTCATAGCGAGCACGGCGCGCCTCGATCGCAGGTACTCCTGTGTCAAGACCATCTCGATATGCGCGGAATGCATCAGGCGCTGTGATCGGACCATCTGCACCGACCAACGATCGCAATGCCACAACCATGCGATGGCCTTCGAGGTAGTTGGTCGCTGGTCTGATGTAAAGCACGCGATCGTCTTCGCTCTCGACAGACGCGTCGAGCTCCGTCCAGTACGGCCAACGTTCGCCAGTGGTCGCGTCGAGCAGAACTATTGGTGCATCGGGCCCGAGCGAAGACTCAATGTCGGTTACGGCAGGAGCGCCAGTGAGATCTAGATCCACGCCTGGCACGAACAGCGAGATCGCTTGTCCTGGCGAAAACCCGTCGTTACGGTTCCATTCGGTCGGGTCAATGTGAGTCCCGCCAACGTTCGTCGGCATCGATTCGAGCGCGAAATTGATTCGCTTCGTGGTGTCCGTTTCTGGGTCATCAACCGTGAACGTGTCAGAAGGGAACGGCAACATGCAATGGCGGCCGTCGAGAGGGTCGCAGCGATCGGCGTTGTCGGTTACATCCGTAGCGAGCGTGATGGAGCCACGAATCCCGAAGGTCGTGTCGGTGGATTCTTCCGACGTCGGATTAGTGCCATCGCTTGAGCAACCCGCAACAAGCGCGATGGCGGTGACGGCACTCCAAAACTCGAACCTACGATTTCTCATAGGCGCAACGTATCCGAGACGAAGCGACCGCGAGCGTCAGTCTGTCTTCGGGCTTCGGAGCCGTACCCCAACAATTACCAGAAGCAACACTGCGACGAGTGCCGCGAACGCAATCAGCCCAGTGCCACTGCCTTCCTGTTCGTCGACGACAGGTGGTCCAGCAGGTGACGCGGCCTTTAGATCATCGGCACCGTCACCGCTAGCAGAGTAGGTAGTTGCCGTGTTGCTACTGGTGGATGAGACAACCGGGTCGACATCAGTAACAGATGTAGGCGACTTTGCTGCGGTCGTTGTCGTCGCTGGGTCAGAACTTGCCGACCCAACCGTAGGGTTATTCGCCACGGTCGTTGTTGGTTTCGACGCGGTCGGCGTTGTGGTCGACGACGGAAACCGCGACTCAAAACTCACGTAGGCAGGGGTTGCTCCACTGCCCCACCGCCAGGCCTCGACGTAGCCGTCACCGACAACTGTTGAACTCGGGCCATAACGCGACACCGTGTATGCACCGGCACGGGAAACATCCCGCGAGTAACTCCAAAACCTTGGGTTATCGCACAACAAGCATGTCGAGTCTGCAGGGCAACCACGAACCTCGGCATCAATCGTCAGCGCACAGACCGCGCCTCCAAGTCCACCAAACGACCTCGTAACGGGTGCGTAACCTGCCTGTTCGAGCAACGCTAGCCCACTGATCTCGCCAGCAAAACTAATGTCGTGAACCCGAACATCGCCGTTGCCGAGATCAACTACCAAAACAGCGCGTGAATCTG
>SXJP01000050.1 GCA_005779395.1 Actinomycetota bacterium | reverse complement strand
CGTCGCAGTCACATTCGGATTCCGATCAGCCAACACCCGCGTAATAGCCGCGGTAAGAGTCGTCTTCCCATGATCCACATGACCAATCGTCCCAATATTCAAATGCGGTTTCGTCCGCTCAAACTTCGACTTAGCCATCTTTATCTCCTCTTTGAACTGCGGCGTTTCTGGTTATCGGTTATTAGTTAGAACTACTCGCCGCGAACGCGTGCGATGATTTCGAGTGCAATCGAGTCCGGCACCGGTTGGTAGGCCTCGAACTGCATTGTGTATGTCGCTCGACCTTGAGTCTTCGAACGAAGATCGCCAACATAGCCGAACATATTAGAAAGCGGCACCTTCGCCTTGACGACCTGAGCGTTGCCTCTTTGTTCCATACCCTCAACTTGACCACGACGGCTGTTGATGTCTCCAATGACATCGCCCATGTAGTCCTCTGGGGTAACAACCTCGACGGCCATCACCGGTTCGAGAAGTTGCGGCTTGGCTTTCTTGGCTGCTTCCTTGAGCGCCATTGATCCGGCAATCTTGAAAGCCATTTCGGAACTGTCAACGTCGTGGTATGAACCGAACGTCAGGGTCGCCCGAACATCTACTAGCGGGAAGCCAGCGAGAATTCCACCAGCCATCGCTTGTTGAATACCAGCGTTGACCGACGGGATGTACTCGCGGGGAATAACACCGCCTGAGATCTTGTCGACGAACTCGTAGCCACCGCCCGCGCCAGTCGGCTCGAGCGAGATGACGACGTGGCCGTACTGACCTTTACCACCGGTCTGACGAACATAACGGCACTCGACCTTTTCGACAGTCTTAGTGATCGTCTCGCGGTAAGCGACCTGCGGCTTACCTACGTGCGCTTCGACGCCGAACTCACGCATCATGCGGTCGACAAGAACCTCTAGGTGAAGCTCACCCATTCCGGAGATGATCGTCTGACCTGTTTCTTCGTCTGTGCGGACCTGGAACGTCGGGTCTTCATCGGAGAGCGAGGAAAGTGCCTTACCGAGTTTGTCCTGGTCGTTCTTGGTCTTAGGCTCGATGGCCACAGAAATAACCGGCTCCGGGAACTCCATACGCTCAAGAATGATCGGGTTCTCACGAACACACAGCGTGTCACCGGTTGTCGTCTGCTTGAAACCGAGACCAGCGACGATCTCGCCCGCGTAAGCGATGTCGATGTCTTCGCGGTTGTTGGCATGCATGCGCAACAGTCGACCAATCCGCTCTTTCTTGTCCTTGGTGGAGTTGTAGATGTCTGCGCCCTTTTCGAGCGTGCCAGAGTAAATACGGAAGTAGGTGAGCTTGCCGTATGGGTCGGCAACGATCTTGAATGCGAGTGCCGAAAACGGTTCGCCGTCGGATGCGTCGCGGGTGATCAACTGCTCTTTGAGGTCTGTTCCCTCGGTAGCGGGCACGTCGACAGGCGACGGCAACATCTCGACAACAGCGTCGAGCATGGGTTGCACACCCTTGTTCTTGAACGCCGAACCACAAAGCACCGGGACAAACTCGAATGCGAGCGTGCCCTTGCGGATCACGTCCTTAAGCTCGGCGATGCTGAATTCTTCGTCGCCTAGGTACTTCTCAAGGAAGTCGTCATCGACGTGAGCCACGGTCTCGAGCAACTGTCCGCGCCACTCAGCGGCGGTGTCGACCATGTCGGCCGGGATATCTACAACTTCGAACTCTGCGCCCTCGGTGTCGTCGCTGAGCGGCCACACGATGGCCTTCATCTGGACGAGGTCGACGACGCCGCGGAACTCACTCTCTGAGCCGATGGGCAAGTGCACGACAGCTGGCGTTGCGCCGAGGCGATCGCGGATCATCTCTACGCAGCGGAAAAAGTCTGCTCCAACACGGTCCATCTTGTTGACGAAACAGAACCGTGGAACCGAGTATTTGTTGGCTTGGCGCCACACAGTTTCCGACTGTGGCTCGACACCAGCAACTGCGTCAAAAACACAAACGGCACCATCGAGAACCCGGAGACTGCGCTCTACTTCGACAGTGAAGTCGACGTGGCCTGGAGTGTCAATGATGTTGATCTGGCAGTCCTGCCACTGAGCAGTAGTAGCTGCAGATGTGATCGTAATGCCACGCTCTTGTTCCTGGACCATGTGGTCCATGACCGCGGCGCCCTCGTGGACTTCACCAATCTTGTAGGTACGGCCCGTGTAATACAAGATTCGCTCAGTCGTCGTGGTCTTGCCAGCATCGATATGAGCCATGATCCCGATGTTGCGGACCTTCTTGATTGGAAACTCGCGGGGCATTGCGTAACCTCTGTGTTGATAAACGTTGGACTAAAGCGACACGGCCAGACACGAATGCCCGGCCGCAGGAGCGCTTTGCTGTGTTCTCTATGTTGCGCGGACTACCAGCGGTAGTGCGCGAACGCCTTGTTGGATTCGGCCATCTTTTGTAGGTCTTCGCGGCGTTTGATCGACGCGCCAATGCCGTTGCTTGCATCGGTCAACTCAGCAGCAATTCGCTCGGCCATTGTCTTCTCACGGCGCTGCCTCGAGAAACCAACGATCCAACGAATGGCGAGGGTAGTTGCGCGACGCGGGCGCACTTCGACAGGGACCTGGTAGGTCGCACCACCGACGCGGCGGCTACGGACCTCGAGTGCGGGACGAACATTCTCGACCGCGCGCTTGAGAACTGTCACTGGGTCTTGCTGCGTCTTGGCTTCGATCTCGCGGAGTGCCGTGTACACGATGTGCTCTGCAGTCGAACGCTTGCCTTGAAGGAGAATCTTGTTTACGAGTTGGGTCACAACAACAGACCGGTAGATCGGGTCTGGCATGAGTTCACGACGTTGTGCTGGTCCTTTGCGGGGCATTCTACTACTTCACCTTTTTCGCGCCGTAGCGACTACGGGCTTGCTTGCGGTTGTTTACGCCAGACGCGTCGAGCGCGCCACGAATGATCTTGTAACGGACACCAGGAAGGTCCTTGACACGACCACCACGAACCAGGACGATCGAGTGCTCCTGGAGGTTGTGTGCGATACCCGGGATGTAAGCGGTGATCTCAACACCGGAGGTGAGACGAACACGTGCAACCTTGCGCAGCGCCGAGTTCGGCTTCTTTGGCGTAGTTGTGTACACGCGGGTACACACGCCACGGCGCTGCGGTGACCCTTTGAGAGCAGGGGTCTTCGACTTTTCTGGCTTCGTTTCCCGGCCCTTGCGGACCAGTTGGGCAATCGTGGGCACTCTTATCCTTCAATACTCGTAGATGCGACATTTACTAGATGAAACTTGCCTGGCGACGCCGTTCGGCGAGCGCGCTTTGCAGCGCAGCCTTAGGCCAGCGGTGACACGCTAGGCGCGAAATAGCCACTCGGCCAAACCGCGCGCAACAGAATCTCAGACCAGAGCGGCCTTTTGGTACATAGCGACTACGCAAGCGCCGCCGAGACCGAGATTGTGTTGCATCGCAACCTCAGCGCCCTCGACCTGACGATCGTCTGCTGTGCCACGCAATTGCCATACGAGCTCGCTGCACTGCGCCAGACCAGTCGCGCCTAGCGGGTGGCCTTTAGAAATAAGGCCACCGGACGGGTTCACCACAACATCGCCGCCGTATGTGACGGCTCCAGAGTCGATTAGCTCGCCGGCCTTGCCTTCTTCACAGAGACCAAGTGCCTCGTACGTGATGAGTTCGTTGGCACTGAAACAGTCGTGCAGTTCAATCACGTCGACGTCTTCTGGGCCTTTGCCACTCTGTTCAAACACGTCTTGCGCAGCTTGGCGAGACATATCGAACCCGACAAACTTCATGTCGGAACCAGAATCGAAGCTGCTAGTGAAGTCGGTACGCATCGACATTCCGAGAATCTCGACAGCCTGATTTTCGAGGCCGTGGCTGCGCACAAAATCTTCGCTTGCGAGCACGACGGCACCTGCGCCATCGCTAGTTGGGCAACATTGCAACTTCGTGAGTGGATCGTGAATCATTGGCGCTGCGAGGATGTCCTCGAGCGAGTAGATGTCACGGAACTGCGAATACGGGTTGTTAGCCGAATGACGGTGGTTCTTCTCTGCAACTCGAGCGAAACTCTCGGCCTTTACGCCGTACCGCTCCATGTACTCACGCCCTGCGTTGCCGAACATCTGCGCTGCTGGTGGCGATGCTGTGAAACCACGCTTTTCGACGATGGCGTCGAAGGTCCATTGCATTGGCATGGCACGGTCGGTGTACTTGATTCCGAGGCTGCCCTTTTCCATCTTCTCGAACCCGAGAGCGAACGTGCAGTCAGCCAAGCCACCTTCGATGAATTTCTTAGCAAGGTACAAGGCACTCGAACCGGTCGCGCAGTTGTTATTCACGTTCACGACAGGCACGCCACTTACGCCGATTTCGTACAGCGCGCGTTGTCCCGCAGTGCTGTCTCCGTAGCAGTAGCCGACGGCAACCTGTTCGATCTCGTTGTAGGCAATCCCAGCATCGGCGAGAGCTTTCGTTCCCGCTTCCTTGGCCATGTCTGGGTAATCCCAGTCGCGACCACCTGGCTTTTCGAACTTGGTCATGCCTACACCGATAACGAAAACCTTGCGGCCCATTTCAGCTATCCCTCCGAAACCGTTGTCTTACTCAGCAGCTTCTAATGGTTCTTCTGACTCTGCTGGTGCATCTGCGATGTTCGTGAATGCTGTCTCGACATCGGTGACCGCTGACATGCTCGCAACTTGCTGCGCTGCGGAATCACGAAGCCAGTCAGAAATGTCAATATCGCCGTTGTCATCATCGGGAGATGTGTAGAACGGCAGCGGCGCATACTCAGGAGCCACCGTCTGAATCTCGCGGTACTGCAACAGTCCGGTACCAGCCGGGATGAGCTTGCCGATGATCACGTTTTCCTTGAGACCAGCAAGTCCGTCGTGGCGACCTTCGATTGCAGCTTCCGTGAGCACCCGTGTGGTCTCCTGGAAGGAAGCAGCCGATAGCCATGACTCGGTAGCTAGCGATGCCTTCGTGATACCCATGAGTTCTGGGCGTCCCTCTGCTGGGCGCTTGCCATCTTCGACGAGCGAGCGGTTGAAGTCACCGTATTTGCGTGAGTCAACTTTCTCACCAGGTAGGAACGGCGAGTCACCGGGCTCGGCGACGGTCACACGGCGCAGCATCTGACGAACGATGAGTTCGATGTGCTTATCGTGAATCGACACGCCCTGTTCGCGGTACACCTTCTGCACCTCATCTACGAGGTACTGCTGTGTCTCGCGGATGCCCTTGATTTCGAGAAGCTTCTTCGGATCCATCGGGGTCTTGTCGTCACCGACTAGACGGTCTCCTGCTTGGACTTCTGCCCCATCGCGAACAGCTAGTGCGATGCGACGTGAAACTTCATACGCCTCTTCGGAGCCATCGTCGGCAACAATCGTTACCGTCTTGTTGCCCTTCTCATTTTCGCCTACGCGAACGACACCAGAAGACTCACACAAAAGTGCGGCACCCTTAGGTGTACGTGCCTCGAAAAGCTCAACTACACGTGGCAAACCATGCGTGATGTCAGCGCCAGCGACACCACCTGTGTGGAATGTACGCATTGTGAGCTGAGTCCCAGGCTCGCCGATTGACTGCGCTGCCATGATGCCGACGGCTTCGCCAAGGTCGGCTGTGGTCTGGGTTGCGAGCATCGTGCCGTAACAATTGGCGCATACACCCACAAGGGTGTCGCACGTAAGTGTCGAACGGACGCGCACTCGGGTAACTGACGGGTCCGACGCGATTACGTCAAGAAGGTCGTCGTCGATGTGCGTGTTTGCTTCGATGATGGTTCCATCTGCAAGCGTGATGTCCTCGAGCGGGCAGCGACCGAGCAAACGCGTGTCAAGCAGACGACGTGAATCGGCATCGCCGAAAACGTCCTCGACCCAGATACCGCGACGAGTGCCACAGTCTTGTTCCCGAATGATGAGTTCCTGAGCAACGTCGACGAGGCGACGAGTGAGGTATCCGGAGTCGGCGGTACGCAATGCAGTGTCAGCAAGACCCTTGCGTGCGCCGTGAGTCGAGATGAAGTACTCAAGAACAGAGAGTCCTTCACGGAAGTTCGACTTGATTGGGCGCGGGATGATCTCACCACGAGGGTTCGCCACAAGACCACGCATACCGGCGATCTGACGAACCTGCATGACGTTTCCACGTGCACCCGACCCGACCATCATGTCGATCGGATTGAACTTCTCGCCACGCTGCTCTTGCAACATCGCGTCGGTCACTTCCGAAGTTGCCTGCGTCCAGATCTCGATTTCTTTCTGGCGACGCTCTTCGTTAGTGATGACACCATTCTCGTACTGCTTTTCAACCTTGGTTGCTTCTGCCTCAAACTTGTCGAGAAGAGCACGCTTGGCTACTGGCGTCTTGACGTCTGCGACAGAAATCGTGAGTCCAGAACGAGCTGCGAACTCAAAACCAAGTGCCTTGATTTCGTCGAGACTTGCGGCAACAAGTTCCTTCGGAAACTGCTCGACCATCGCGCTAACAATCTCTGTGAGATCACGCTTTTTCATCGAACGGTCCTCGAACGCAAGGCCCTCAGGAAGTGACTCATTGAACATCAAGCGACCAAGCGAGCTGTAGGCAAGCACGCCCTTGTCGTCACGGCGAATCACAACTGAGTTAGCAGCCGCAGCGTTGTCTTTCCATGTGTAGCTAGCTTCGTCGAACTCTTGACGTGCCGGGAACAAGTCCTCTGGGAAACGGCTGTGTGACATGCGGACCTTGATACGCGCATGCAACGCAAGAGCACCTTCGTTATCTGCAGTTTGGCGGTCTGAGTAGGCAAGCTTTGCTTCTTCGAGCGACGCAAAAGTACGACCCTCACCAACACCACCGTCTACGACTTCTGTCATGTAGAAGGCACCAATGATCTGGTCCTGGGTTGGTGTCGCGATCGGGCGACCCGAAGCTGGCGACAAGATGTTGTGAGCGCTCAACATGAGCAGACGTGCTTCTGCTTGCGCCTCCGAAGAAAGCGGCAAGTGAACGGCCATCTGGTCACCGTCGAAGTCAGCGTTAAACGCCGTACACACCATCGGGTGCAATTGAATTGCTTTACCCTCGATTAGCACTGGCTCGAACGCCTGAATACCGAGGCGGTGAAGCGTTGGTGCACGGTTCAAGAACACCGGGTGTTCCTTGATGACGTCTTCGAGCACGTCCCAAACCTGCGGACGTGAACGCTCGACCATGCGCTTTGCAGACTTGATGTTCTGCGCGTGTTCAATGTCTACAAGACGCTTCATTACGAAGGGCTTGAAGAGTTCGAGTGCCATCTGCTTCGGCAAACCACACTGGTGCAAACGAAGCTGCGGCCCTACTACGATTACGGTTCGACCTGAGTAGTCGTCGCGCTGTCCGAGAAAGTTCTGACGGAACCGGCCCTGCTTACCTTTCAACATGTCAGATAGCGACTTATGCGGACGG
>SXJP01000012.1 GCA_005779395.1 Actinomycetota bacterium | reverse complement strand
TAGTGACTCGAGATTTGTAGGTCGTCTCAGGTCGATAGAGACGATTCACCGTCTAGTTCGTCGCGTATTCTGACGCAACGACGCGCGACGGACAAGCTCGGCTAGTCGGAGCGCAAGCCGAGCCCATGCTGCAACGCTTGCAATGTTCACGGTCTTTTGGTACGCCCCCCGGGACTCGAACCCGGAACCGACGGATTAAGAGTCCGTAGCTCTAACCAGTTGAGCTAGAGGCGCTAGCTGTTGGCTCATCGTAGCCAAGTGCGTTGCACGAGGGCGACTTGATGCGAGCGGTGTTTGCGCACGCGCACTCTCTAACCTGCGAGCGAGAAAAGGGGTCGTGCGATGCGCGTATTAATTAGTGGTGCGACAGGTCTAATTGGTACTTCGTTGTGTCGTGCGTTACATGCGCGAGGAGATGAGGTAGTCGCTCTTACTCGCGGCGAAAGCGGTATTCATTGGGAACCTCTCGTCGGACTCATCAACGGCTCGGTCGAAGACTTCGACGCCGTCGTGCATCTTGCCGGCGCAGGTATCGGCGACCACCGCTGGACGCCTGAGTACAAGAGTGAGATCAAAGACTCAAGGGTTATCGGCACAGAGGCTCTAGCGATGGCACTCGCGGCGTGTGACAACAAGCCATCGGTCTTCGTCTCTGGGAGTGCGGTTGGCTACTACGGCAATCGTGGCCGCGAGGAATTGCTGGATGAGTCGTCGAGTCCTGGTGACGACTTTGTAGCCCAGCTTTGCCGCGAGTGGGAAGCAGCTACTGAGCCAGCGAGTGAAGCGGGAATCCGTACCGTAAGGATTCGCACCGGCATTGTCGTCGCACCGAAGGGTGGCGCGCTCGGTCGCATGTTGTTGCCATTCAAGCTTGGTCTCGGCGGCAAGACGATGCCCGGGAGCCAGTACATGAGTTGGATCACGCTCACCGACGAGGTGCGCGCAATTCTGCACATCATCGACGGCGACCTAGCTGGTCCAGTGAACCTCACTGGACCTCATCCATGTTCTAACGAAATTTTCACGCGGGCGCTCGGACTTGTTCTGCATCGACCGACGAAATTACACACGCCGATATTTGCGCTCAACGCCATAATGGGCAAAGAACTCGTAGAGAACTTGTTGCTACACGGTCAGAGAGTTTTTCCTAAGGCGCTTGAGGCCGATGGGTTTGAGTTCAGCTCGAACACGATCGAAGAAGCCCTGCGATCAGTTCTAGCTAAGTAAGCGTCAGCGGTGCTACGACTTTGGATTGATACTCAGTTCAACTCAAGCGACGACGTCGGCACGTTGCGCTACGCCATAGCGCACCCGGGCGTCGAGATCGTTGGGATCTCTACAGTCGGTTCGGAAGTAGCTACGGCAGCGACAGCAGTGCGTGAATTCTTCGAGAACGCGAACCGAGCGGCACCACTAATCTATGCCGGCCCACCCGACCCGCGCGCTCTCGATATGGCTGAGGCGATCTTGGCTATAGGTCCTCTCACCAATCTTGCGATGCTCTTGCGCGCAGGCATCGCTCTCGTGCCAACCGTAGTGACCGGTGTCATCCTTGCAAGCGATGGCTCCCGGACCGCATCAGACGTGGCCAATAGCAATTTTGGCATCGACCCGCTGTCTGCTGCCGTCGTGGTCGCCGAGGCCACCGATTTGCTACTCACGCCGACGCACATCTGCGAGACGATTGCTGCTCGCATGCAAGGCCCGCTCGCACTGCTAGCGCTGCTAGGTGAACTCGTTCAAATCGAAAAACGCTCCCTCGCTGTAACAGTCGAGGGCCTCTTAGTTATAGACGATCGCGACGGAGTAGAGCACGATCTCGTAGTTTGGGCAGACGCAGCCGCAGCCCAGCGACGCATGGACCACCTAAATGCAGATTTTGGGGTGGCTTAGTTATCTAGAGCAATTGAACAATCTCGAGGTTCGCATTGTCCTCGTACAATTTGCCGTTAAATATTGTCAGGTTGGCAGCGCAAGGCAACACGATTTTCATCGTCTTGCCTGGCCCGAGTTCGATCTTGCTTTTCTTGCTGAAACTGGCTGGGTAGTCGCCGTAGTCCCAATAAATTTCGGCGTTGTCGGGACCGGCAATCTCCCACGCCCAATGAATAGTCGCGGAAATGCTGCCGCTCGTATTCTTTACTGTGAGCACTTTTACGCCGTTGAATTCAACGGACAACGTGTCGTCGTCGATCCAATTGAATGTGCGACCGTCCGGTTCATGAGCGTTCACAGGATTATCGACCGCCATACCGGTGCTCGTGGCGACCGTGTTAGCTGGCCCTTTGTTGTCGGCGTAGAGGTGGTCTATCGCACAGGGAAACGCGAGTGACTCCGTTTTGTTGTTTCCTATCTCGAAGGAGAACGTCGACGAGGTGTACTTACCGTGTGAGGCCCACCAGTTGATCGTGTTCTTCTTGCCGTCGTTGTTGTTGTTTGTGAACTTCACAGCAGCTGTGTTTGTCCATTCGGCTTCGCCTGGTGAGTCCTTAATGTATGAGGGTGCGCACCAGTGGGTTGATGTGGGAGCACATGGTGTGGTGGCGGTGCCGGCGAGGTTGCCGACCGGAGAATTCACTTGCCATACGGCAACACCACCGGCGATCAGTGCGACCGCTACCGCAATGAGTATGAGTCGAGATTTCCGCAACATGGCTATGCGACCCTCGTGATAGTGAGGTTGGCCAGGGAGTGGCAGCGCCCGTCATCTTCCCAGCGTGGATATGCAGTGGCGTTCACGTCACAGTTTTTGAGCCAGTCAACGAATGCCGCCGACCGTTTGGCATTGTTCTCGATCCCAATGTTCGCGTTGCACGGCAGGACGATCGTTGCCGTCCCGAGGGGGTTTATATCGATTTGGTTCATGTTGCTGTATTGATGAGCCAATCCGCCATCCCATGGAGGAATATCATCCATTCCCCATATTTCGAACATTTTGAGCGTTTGGTATTCATTAGGGACCTTCTGCCATGCCCAGTTGATGTACGCGTCTTCTTCGGGATCCTTGTTCTTGATCTTGAGAACGCGCACGTCCTCAAATGTGTGGTGACCCGCTATCATCTCGACTGTTTCACCGACTGCAACGAAGCTTTCGTATCCGTCCTGAACGATTGGATCGACGACGCGTGGAATATCCGGCAGATCTACTGTATTCGTGAAAACGGTGTTCGCTGGTCCTTTGTTGTCAGCGAATACGTGGTCGATAGCGCACGGGAACTCAAGCGTCTTTGATGCGTTCGTGTCGACATTGAAGAAAAACGTCGACGAGGTATATTTTCCATGCGAGGCCCACCACTTGATCTGGTTTTTGTTGCCATCGTTGTTGCGGTTTTCAAACTTGATCGCTTTGGTATTGGTCCAGTGGGCTTCGCCTGGTGAGTTCTTGATATATGAGGGTGCGCACCAGTGGGTTGATGTTGGAGCACACGGCGTGGTGGCGGTGCCAGCGAGGTTGCCGACCGGAGAATACACTTGCCATACGGCAACACCACCGGCGATCAGTGCGACCGCTACCGCAATGAGTATGAGTCGAGATTTGCGCATGAGATATTCCTCCTAGGGGCACGCAACGAACCTTGGAACCAAGTTCTGCTACATGTTATTATTACAGTCAATATGACAATTGACGGGTGTACTGTAACAGTCGGAATGACAGTAGGCAAGCATCGTGGCCTGACTCGTCGCGTCACGACGGGATTTCTCGAATGCGAGGCGCAATGAAAATCGCGGAGGCAGGTATTTCCACAGCCAAGCCACGCCGATGGCTACGTGCCACAGTCGGAACTAAGCAAGTCGCGACGCTACTTATCGTTGCCCTCGTCCCGTTGGGAGTCGTAGCGTTCGTAAGTGTTGAGGCCGGATCCGATGCGGTCGAAGCCGCCGAGCTGCGCTCCGTCGAGGGTGCCGCTACGTTCGGTGCAGGACGTATCAGCCAGATCCTCGAAGCGACGAGCACGACAGTTGGGCGAATCGGGGTCAACCCCATCGTAGTCGCGGCGTTGTCTGGTGGGCCGTCTGGTGGGCCGTCTGGCGACGAGACTTGCGCCAACGATCGGTGCCCTCCCGGAGCTTCAGCTGAACAGATGCTTACGATCGAAGTCGGGACCACTAACTACACGACCTTCGTTTCCGATCTGAGCGGGGTCGTCAAGTTGGCATCCGACGCCTCGCTTGTAGGGACCCAAATTAAAGATGAAGATTGGTTCGCTCCTGCAGCTAGCGGTCAGACGATGGTGTCCGATGTAGTCGAGGGTACCCAGACGGGCACGTTGAGCGTCTTCGTCGCGACACCTGCGCGTCCACCTAACCAGGCCACCATTGGCGTTGCTGTTGTCGAGTTGCGCGCTGATGTGCTTGTCTCTGCGCTAGCTGAGGCGCCGCTTGGCGAGGGCGCTCAGGCCGTGTTGGTGAACCGTTATGGTCTGATCACGGGCTCGAGTGACAGTCGTTTGCGGTTTCATAGTCTCGGCAACATCCCGGCGAAGACCGCAAAATCGTTACTTGATTCTGGGAAGTATCCGGTCGAGTCATTCCCATCTCTTGGCCAGGATGCGTTCGCCAAGAGAGTGGCGAAACACGACAGAGGTGCTGACATTGATGTCTCTCTGAGCTCAAGTGGCGATGCAGTGGCTTTTGCACGTGTGGTGGACCAGCCCTTTACCGCGCTAGTGGTTCAACCACGGTCGATATTCCTTGCTCCTATCGACCGGCTCGCTCGATCGAACGTCAATATTCTCATAGTCGTTGCAGCGTTAGTGCTGGTCACCGCCCTGCTCGCAGCGCGCCTACTCATACGACCGATACGTGCAGTCACCAAGGCAGCCGCAGCGATCCGACGAAACGAGTTGCCGGACGAGGCGGAACTCACACACTTCGCGAAGCGGTCGGACGAACTTGGCGAGTTAGCCGTAATGTTCGAGATGATGAGCGAAGAAGTTCGCGATCGTCAGGCCCGACTTGAGGCACAGGTCGCGGCACTAAAGGTCGTAGTCGACGCCGACCGGCGTAGCCGCGAGGTCGCGAACATTACCGAAACTGATTTCTTCAGAGACCTTGAAGCACGCGCGACGGCGATGCGACAGCGAATGCAGTTGTGATTCGATCAACTCTCGCGCTCGTTTCGGCAGTGACCGTCGGTCTCGCCAGCTGTGGTAGCGCTGCCAGTAATCGAGGTACGCAGATCGCCTGCGGGCGCGCTGCTATCGCGTACCTCGGCCCGCTCACAGGAGAGGACGCAGTCCCGAACACGCCTGAACGAAACGCTGTAGCGCTCCAGGTTGAGCAGTACAACGAGAGCCACGAGGATTGCCAAGTGGGGTTTGTCGAGTTCAACGCGATGTCGACCGACGCAGAAAATCGCGCCCTAGCCGAACGGATAGCAGGTGACCCGGAGATCGTTGGCGTCGTTGGGCCCGTATGGTGTCACCCCGCCTTCGCCAGCATGCCCGTGTTCGACGCGGCCGGGCTGTCGGTTGTTAGTCCCGAGGCCACAAACGTTGAGTTGACTACTAAAGGATGGAAGACATTCCATCGAGTGGTCAGAAATGATGGTGTCCAAGGTCCGTCGTTAGCGCTCTTCGCGGTCAAGAGTCTTGGTGCCACGCGGGTCGCGATCATCGACGATGGCACGGCCTATGGCGCCGGTGTTGCAACGGCCGTCGAGGAGGCAGTCCTTGGTGCGGGAGTCGAGGTCGTGCACACGGCGATACTTGACGCTGAAGACACCGACTATCGAGAGGTAGTGAGCGACCTCGTCGGGGCGAAAGTCGACGTCTTGCTCTACGGCGGTTTGGACAAAGTCGCTGCGCGGCTGGTGCAACAAGCGGACGCTGCTGGGTTGCGCGTGCCGATGGTTGGTTCCGATGGTCTTCTGACGAGCACATTCGCTGTAGGCGCGGGTGCAGCGAGTGATGGTGACTACGCCACCTGTCCGTGCGTACCGTCCGAGATCGAAGTGGCCTCATCGCGACACCAGACGTTCATTACCGACTATCAGAGTCGCTTCGGTGAATTGCCACCGAGGTTCGCCGCCGAATCTGCCGAGGCCGCAGCAGTGTTGCTCGAAGCAATCGCAAACGGCAATCGCTCACGCGACGGAATCACCGACTACTTGCGCACCATCGATATGGCCGGAATCACAAAGCGGATTCAGTTCACAGCGACGGGAGATATCAGCGATGGCCCGGTATTCGTGTACCAAGTCCGAAACGGTGCGTTCGTACCAGTTGCCCGAGTAACCTCGGGCAAGCTAGAACTGGTGGAGGGTTCATGAGCATCTATGACCGCCTGCAAGGGTCTATCGGCGGCGATGATGAAGCCACGCTTTCGCCAGCTGTGCTTCTCAGCCTCGATATGGAATCTGTATCGATTCTGCGTCACCTAGTGCGCAATGGAGGAACGCCAGAGCCTGATTTGGTCGAAATCGCTGGCTCGCCCGAGGCGTTCAGTGCGGCACTAGCACAACTTCGGGAACAAGGGTTAGTGACATTGGTGGGCGAGTCAGAGCCGCCCACGTGGCGGGCCGAACTAGGACGCCGAAAGGCGCGCGTGTTGCCAGGAGGACTCTGGGCGCGGCTCGGCGATTCGCTTGTGGAGCCAGAATCAGGCGTACCCGTTGCAGAGGACAACTGACGTGCTGTGTAACTCCTGCGATGATCCGGCGCGCGGCACGTGTTCGTTTTGCGGGCGCGGAGTCTGTCGCAGTCATGCCGAATCGCTACCTTCTATAGTCTCGATTTTCGTCGGGGCCAAAGACACGCCCAAGGCGATCGTCGTCGGTGGCGTATTGTTTTGCGGGCACTGCTCACCGCAGCCAGAGCCGGTAGAGATGCCTGAGATCTTCTAACGGTGGACTTCTCATCGCCATTCGATGCATCCTTTAGCGTCGCGACTGCGGTCGCGGTAGCCATTCCGCTCCTATACGTCTTAGGGGTCCGCTACCTCGATCTGTACTCGTCGGGAAGCATTGTCTGGCTCAGCGCATGTCTAGCATGGGGATGGTTCGCCCTCGATCTAGCGCGCCCGATCAACGATGCGATCTTGGCTCGGCTTCAAGACGGCGGTAATTCGTACGCCGTGGCCCTTGCACACTTGTCGCGTTGGTATGCGCCAGCCATCGAGGAGCCTTCGAAGGCACTGATTCTTGTCGGTCTGGTACTTCTGCCGGCGTTTACGTACTCGGTCGACGGTGCCGTCTATGGATTCGCGGCTGGGAGTGGCTTCGCCATCCTTGAGAATCTCTTGTACATAGCGCGGGCGAGCGGTGATGACTTGGCGCTCGCCGTATCGCGTGTCGGATCGACGGCGTTGATGCATGCGGCTGCCACAGGCATCGTGGGGCTAGCGCTCGGCTGGGCGAAAACGCACCGCGGTTGGCAGCGCATCGTCGTAGTACCCATATCTCTCGCAGTGGCCTACGGGTTGCACTCAACCTTCAACGCGGTCGCGAATCGACCGGTTCCGTCGCTAGCGCCACTCATCGCGATCGGGGCCGGGTCAGCGGTAGTGCTAGCAGGGGCGATCATCCTTGCACTTCGACGTGAGCGTGCATGGATGAGAAAGAACCTCAACGCGTCTCTCGGCGTAACCAAGGGTGAGGCAGCGGCAGTAGTAGAGCTGAGTGACATCGAGCGAGTGCTAGCGCCATTCAAAGTTCATTTTGGACAGAAACGTACGACGCAGGCAGTCGAACTACTGAAGCTCCAAGCGCAGATTGGCGTGCGCGCGCACTCGGCTCGTGACGGCAGTGGAAGGGCCGTTCGCTCGTCGGAAGAGCAAATTGCCGAGTTGCACAAGCAGGTACACGCTTTACGCCGTAGCCTCGGCGTAGCCGCCATGATTTGGCTTCGCACAGCGCTCCCCCCCGAGGCGACAAAATCGATGTACGACAGGCTTCTAGTAACCGAGGCGGGCGGTGGTGGCGGTATCTGGGACCGGCTAGGGAGCCAGATGTCAGCGCCCGAAACAGGCCCGGGGATGAGCGTCTAAGAACTGTCGCGATAGATAAGTTTTTCGCGCCACTTACACGTCGAGGCGGGCAGCAACTTTTCTGATCTCTTGAGACCAAGGGTGATCTGGTTGCGTCACCGAGAACAGTCCCGCTGACGCGTTGACAGCGACATCTTCGGATAGTGGAAGCACGCCAGCGACCTCTGCCGCGTAGATGTGCTCAATGTCGGCGACCAGCGTCGCGCGGTCGGCCCCGCTCGGAACTTTGTTTACGAGGATCAGGAGTTCCGGCACGGCTAGACGACGGGCGATATCGACTGTCACGGCGGTGCCTTGGTAGTCCTGCTTGTCGGGGCGCATTAGCAGTATGAGTGTGTCTGAAATGGTGATCGAGAGCAAAGTCTCCTCATTGAGGCCCGGGTGTGTGTCAATAACGAGCATGTCTAATTGGAGGTCGTTCGATAGGCTGCGGAATCCTTCATTGAGGGCTTCGACGTCGTAGCCCTCGCGCAATATTCGCGCGATGTCTGATGGCTTTACGCTTGACGGGACCAGTGACAGTGAGCTTTCGGCCACGGCTGCACCATTGACTGACCTGGTCACGTCGTGAGCTGTATCGGAAATCTCGCACTTTCCCCAGAGGTAGTCGTTGAGCGCCGGGCTCGGGGTGTCGTCGTGGAAGCCATAGAGCACATGGACGCCGGGCGACTGAATGTCAGTATCGATGACCGCAACACGCTTGCCTGTCGCTGCAACTTGGGCGGCAAGATTCGCGCTGGTGTTGCTCTTGCCTGTACCGCCGCGGAATGAATGTATCGAAACAATCTTGGTCACAGATCCTCCACCGTTCATCGTAGTTGCAGTTCCTCTGACAAAACTATCGCAATGGAAGCGGTTAAGCGAACGCCAGCTGTGCATGCCATTGTCAGCAACTACGATCGCTCCATCAGAGACCGTAGGAGCCTTGGCTACGCGCATGATCAGGAACGCGCTAATACGCTCTGCTATCTCGAAAGTTTAGGATATCAGAGCATCTGTTAATGGGGTGACTGAGGGGACTCGAACCCCCGGCCTTCGGGATCACAACCCGACGCTCTAACCACCTGAGCTACAGCCACCAGGAAGGGTGCATGGTACCTGACGAACTCTTAGGCGGCGACTCAGTCCGGGGCTCGCGTGTCCCGCACTACGCCCGTGACTGCGTCGTGCTTGGTCTTGCAGTTGGCGTATTCGGGATTGCGTTCGGGGTATTGGCCGCAGAGTCTGGTCTGTCTGGCGCGAAAGCATGCGTGATGTCACTGCTCGTCTTCACTGGCGCATCGCAGTTCGCTGCAGTGAGCGTCGTCGGCTCTGGCGGTTCGGCGGTGACAGCGGTGGCGAGTGCTTTGCTACTCGGTGCGCGCAACGGCATCTACGGATTAGCGATGGCCGGCAGGTTGAGATCTCGTGGTGTACGTCGAGGTATCGCTGCGCAACTAGTAATCGATGAGTCAACCGCGATGGCTGTCGCCCAAGGCGACCCTGCAGATTCAGAAGGCGCGTTCTGGTGGGCTGGAGTCTCAGTCTTCGTAGCGTGGAATATCGGAACTCTTATTGGCGCGGTTGCAGGCAACGCGATTGCAGACCCGAGTGCGCTCGGCCTAGACGCTGCTTTTCCTGCTGGCTTTATCTCTCTGATGATGCCGCAACTGCGTCAACGATCGACGCTCATTGCCGCAGGGCTAGGCGCCTCCTTTGCTGCTGTCGCGATTCCTCTTACACAACCGGGCATCCCGATCCTGCTAGCAGCAGTCGCGGCACTAGTCGCCTTGGCCTTAGTTAGGCGTCGACCATGAGTTGGACCGCGATCTTGCTTTTAGCGGCGGGCGCATACGCAGCCAAGTTCGCTGGCCTTGTGATCGGGCCACGACTGACGATATTGAAACGCCTCGATCCTTGGCTAGCGCTACTGCCCGCCGCGATGTTGGCTGCGTTAGTAACAGTGCAGACGCTCGATGGCGCGAAATTGCTGACGATCGACGCGAGGGCTGCTGGAGTCGCCGCCGGTAGCGTCGCAGCGTTAAAACGAGTGCCGTTCGTAGGCGTAATTTTTGTCGCCGCCGTAGTCGCAGCACTTGTAAGAAATTATTGATAACGAACCAAAACAGTAAGCAACCACGTTTCTGCGATATTTAGCAAATTCGACGCAAGCCGATAACGCGAACTCGTCGACCGTCTAACTCGAGCACAGCAAGACACCTATCGGCACCTGGTCGCGACCACCGCCACAGAAAAATTCCGTACTTTCTGAGCCCTGGAGTTGACCAGAGACAAAAGGCAACATTATGATTCGTCTACCTTCCGTGGGGGGAGCCGAGGTGCTGCGAGCACTCTGACTACCAGGTGGTAACAAATGATGCAAGAGACGCTAGAGATTCAAGACCGTGTCGAGCGAGCGCTCGCAAGGTGTGTTACAGAAGTAGTAATTCTGATCAACGCCGACTTCGTAATCGAGTATGCGTCGCCCAATAGCGACCAGATAGGTGGCTGGTTACCCGTACAACTCAATGGCCGTAGCGCACTAGATCTCATCCAGCCATCGGATGCGCTACTAATCGCAGAGATGCTCGAAAGGGTTCAGGGCAATCCTGCAGGAGTAGACGGCACTGTTGAACTTGAGTCGATGGATGTACGAGCCAAAGGAATTGGCGGCGACCTTCTTCACGCCAATATTCGTTTTGTGAACATGCTCGACGACCCACAAGTCGCGGCGATCCTTGTGCTTGTTGCTCCCGTTTACGACCCGCTCACAGAGGCGTTCGGCCCGATCATTGCTGAGCTAACCAAACGTGAACATGCCGTTGTGACGATGATTGCCGATGGCTATCGCGTATCGACCATCTCAGAAGACCTCGAACTTTCGGCAAGCACAGTGCGCAACCACTTGTCGTCGATCTTCAACAAACTCGACGTCAAGAATCAGAGCGAACTAGTAGCGCGTTTAGCAAGAGCGCAGGTTTCTTAGCTCTACGTCACAAAAAGCGCGCTCGGCAGGATTCGAACCTGCGGCCTGAGGATTAGAAGTCCCCTGCTCTATCCAGCTGAGCTACGAGCGCTAGTGACAACAGGATAGGTGGGCGGACTCGACCTATTTGGTGCTGAGGGCCGCACGGAATTTTCCAGCGGTTTCGGCCGAGCGAACGGCTACGCCAGGTTCGGAGAGTCTCTCGAGCGTTACACCGCGGATGGCGATAGTGCAACAGAACTCGTGTGGGTAATCGCCGACAGGCGAGCCAGTATCGATGCCTACATCGAAGGTCTCGTCGCTCATCGAGAACACGAGCGGCACAGTCCGCTCGATTCGCGAGCGGTCGTTTTCTATGCCATCGACGAGCAGCACTAGCTCGCCTCCTGCTCCGAAGCCACCGTCGTAGTGGAACTCGGCTTCGATGTTGTGCTCGCCGAGCGCCAGCTCCGGTCCAGCCAGCGTGAGGACCTCATGGCCGAAGCAGTTGTATGTGAAGCGCGGTGCGCCGTCCCGCAACCACATCGACCAGCCAGACATGTTTCCGCCCTGGCATGCGATGACGCCTTCGACCGGATGTAAGTTCGTTTCTGGCACCAACACAATGCCCTCGATCCGCCACGAACAGTTCTTTAAGTTCACAACAGAAGACTCGGGCATTCGAACGTGCGCTGTCGTGTAGGTCATCTTCGTCAGATCGCCGAGCATGCTCGGCACCGAGTATTCCCCATGTTTTGACGAGCCAGCATCTCGCAGTGGGTAGACGCCATGACGGCGTGCCTCAGCATCGAAGATCTCTAGCAGCTCGGCGAGTTTGTCGGGGCGCTCGGCAGCGAGATCGACCGACTGGGAGAAATCTGTGCGGATGTCGTACAACTCCCAGCGTTCCTGGGGCCCGTCGAACTCATAGCCCTGCATGCGTATCCATGGAACCCTGCCATGGAAACAAGAAGCCATCCAGCCATCGTGGTAGATGCCTCGATTGCCGAGGATCTCGAAATATTGCGTGTGCCGATTGCTCGGCCCGTCGGCGCCGAACGTGTAACCCATCGGCACTCCGTGTACCGGCATCTGCTCTATGCCGTTTACCGCGGTCGGTGAAACGATGCCGACAGCTTCGTAGATCGTCGGTGCGATATCGACTACGTGGTGGAATTGACTGCGGAGTCCACCAGCGCCGACCCGCCCCGACCAAGACACGGCGAGCCCGTTACGCGTCGCGCCGAAATGCGATGCCACCTGCTTCATCCATTGGAATGGCGAGTCGAGGGCCCAAGCCCAACCAACGTTGAAATGGTTCTCGCACCGCGCCGTACCGAAGTCGTCCATGTGCTCTAGAAGCCACTCTGGTTCTTCGTGTACACCATTTTGGAATGACGGTGCGCTCCACGCTCCATGAACCGTGCCTTCTGCCGATGCGCCGTTATCTCCGGACAGGTAAATGATGAGCGTCTCTGTGCCGCGCTCGGCATCGGCGCGGCGCACCTCATCTACGACACGGCCAATGTGGTGGTCTGTGTGGGCAAAGAACCGGCGAAGCACTCCATGAGCCTTGCCGCCACGGGGCGACAGCGCTCGGGGTATTCGTCCCACGCTGGAATCTATTCTGGGCGAGGAGTCGCAACCGTGTCGGGCGGGATGACACCAAGTTCTAGTTGACGGGCGTGGATGGTCTCGCGTAACGCGTCCCATCCATCGTCGAATGCACCGGCGAAGCGATCAATCCACTCGCGTGGTGCATGGTGTGGCGCGTGTACGGCCGGAGTCGAGAAATAGCAGAACCACGGGCGGTCGGGCGCTGCGACTCTGTGACGCTCGAGCCATTCGATCGCACGGTCTGCGAGGTCGTCGGTTAGGTGATAGTCGGGTTTGCCGACGTGGGGAGCGATCGGGGTCGTCTGGTCATAAACAGCGGGTTCCCATTGCGATGCTTCAGCACCAATGATCCCGTAGAAGCGGTCGAAACCCAGCCCGGTCGGCCAACGTTCGAACGGGCCAGCAGGGCCTTGCTCCCAAAGTGGTGTCAGATGCCATTTACCGAAGCAACTTGTGGAATAACCGGACATGCGCAACACCTGCGCGACGGTCGCAGCTTCGGGTGGGATGGCAGAGTCGTACCCAGGAAAGTAGTTAGCGATCTCGGTGATGCCGCCCATGTGCACGGCATGGTGTTGGCGTCCGGTCAACAACGCTGCGCGTGTTGGCGAGCAGAGTGCAGTCGTGTGGAACTGGTTATAGAGCAGGCCATCATCTGCGACCGACTGAATTGCAGGCGTTGGGACAGGCCCGCCGAAGGTCGAGAACGACCCGAAACCGACATCGTCGAGCATTATGAGCAACACGTTCGGCGCGCGTTCTGGAGCGCCTGTAGCCATGAGTCGTTTCGGTTCTGAGTCTGCGAATAGTCGGCCAGCGCGACCTTCGAAGGGTGGAGTGGGGAGAGGCAACCCTGCGATGGTTTCGGCCTCCTGAACAGATTGCTACGAAACGGCCGACACTAGGTGACATAGCGGAACAAATCTCCTGACAGACGAAATATCTATCACTACATTGCGTCCACAACATTGATTCTGAGATCAACCGTGGGGGGGTTGTTTTGAAGAGTGTCCGTGGTTTCAGCAAATGGCTACTTATCGGGGCGACCGTGGGTAGTTCGGTGGGGTTGGGTGTCGTCCCCCCCCCCAGCGGTGGCGCACGCGGCGAATGACTCCGAATCGGGGCTTTCTGAGCGTGCGGTTCTCGACACCAACGTCATCATCTTGGCCGTGCTCGCACCGCACGGTACCCCGGCCAATTTGTTGCGAGCGTGGCTAGACGGAGCCTTCGAACTAGTTGCATCTGACGCGTTGCTCGCCGAACTCGACCGCGCGCTCGCTTACCCGAAGCTTCGCAAGCGGATCGATGTCGCGGAGTCCCAGGCGCTAAACGAGATACTTCGCCGTGAAGCACACATGGCGGACGACCCCGTAGAACCGACGAGTGTGCGTTCGCCGGACCCTAGCGATGATTATCTCCCTGCACTTGGCAGGGCGGCTGGCCGTGATCGTGTCAGGAGATGGTCATCTCTTAGGTCTCGCCGAGGAGCTGCCCATCTATTCGCCAGCAGAGTTCTGGGCGTTGCTCCAAGAAATTGGTTGATAAGAAAGTCTGGCGCGGGCAAAGCCAGTACCGCGTAGCCACAAACACGGCGCTCACAAGCGAGGTGTGAACGGGCTTCGTTCACTCAGCTTCGAAGAGGTGTTCGCCGCGGCGGAGTCGCCGACTGATCGCGAGCACGTTCGGTAGTTCGCGCCGGCTTGGCGTGTGTGCTGCCAAGAAACGCGCGAACCCGACGAGTGCGAATGCTGACTCGTCAGAGTCCCGAGGCCACGAGTAACAGTGTCGGACCGATGCCTCGAACGACTGATATGCGTGGAACTCAGGGTCTTCGTTCAGCATGTGGTGGCCGAGAGCAGCGATTAGGGACTCGCGGTCGCCGCCAGAGTGCAGGTAGCCCCAGACGATGTTGCCTGCGCGATCGACCTGTCCTTGTTCATCGAAACACAGCGCAAGCTCGGCGAGCGTTCCCTCGGTCGCATGAGGAAGCCGCGCCGCAGGGATGTTCAAAAAGCGATCTAGGTATACGCGCAAGACGCCATGCACTGCGCCACGCAAGGATGTCGGCGCCGGGGCGCGCCTGACTGATTCGTGTAGCGCGTGCGCCGTGCTGAAACTGTGGTGCACAGAATTCCAGTCGCCGTGTTCGTTCTGCACATGGAACCGAACTAATCGCAAGGAACCAGCATGGGCGATTGCCAGACAGACTTGTTCTTCGGTAGCGCCGGCACGCAGCGCTTCTAGCAACGCTGCTACTACGGCGTGCGGATCGTCCTCGAGGAAGCTCCCCGCCAATTTGGACACGTCGCCATAGACCCGGCCGCTTGCTTTGCCTTCTGCGACAGCACCCGGGAGTGCTGCGATTGTTTCTTGGGCAAGCGTTACGAGGTCGTGCGGGTACTGCCATTCAGAGTGCTCATCTGCGCGGTCGGCCATTGCAGCTTGCAGCACGAGGGTGGGCAGCGTTAGCGCTGCTTCATTTGTACCGATGTGATCGAGTGCCTCACGCGCCTTGTTCGTGAAGTCGAGCGCATGGCCCTCGTCTATAAAAATGTGGTCAGTGACTGCGGCCATCATCGTTATCTCGACAGCATCAATATCGCCGTTGCCTATGAGCGTCTGCAAAGTGCGTTCGCCGCCATCTGCTGAACGCGTGTCGATCATGCGGCGATACCAGTCGTCGAGGCGTTCGTTCGCGATTTCGGTAGTGCGCAGTGGCGAAACAGGAAAACGCGGAGGTTGTCCGGCGCTGTCGCTAGCAACAAATCGCAGCGCGTGAATGAGTGCGGTGGCCTTCTCTTCTGGTTGTAAGTGATCGAGAACGTTCGCCATCGCGACGAGCACCGTCAGGCCAGCGCCCCAGCCTTGTGATCGGTAACGACAGCCGAACTCCAAACCGGTTCGAACAATCTCTGAGGCAGTCGCACGAGCGTCGATGAGTCCGAGCACGTTCTTTGCGATCACGAGGTTGAGGTTGTCTTCCATGCCCTCGCGAAGCCGCGCCTGCATGCGCGTAATTTCATCGCCTGTGTCGCGTCGGCGGACCCAAACCGACGTGCCTTCAACTTCGGCAACGAAACCGTGAGCGTCGTCGGCCCACAGGTCGAGAGTGCAGCCCGATACAAGATCGAAACGCGCGTGATGCCAGTGGCAGGTGACCAGTCCACCTTCGAGCGTGCCACGATGCAGGGGGAAACCCATGTGAGGACAGCGGTCCTCGATCGCGTAGGCGCGGTCGTCGGCCCAGAACACGACCACAGGTAGACCGTCGATCTTGCACAAGAGTTTGCCTGCAGTCTGTAATTCGAACAGGTCTCCAGCATTTACGCGGCTTCCAGTGGTCATTGGCATAGGAGAGAGTCTCGCGCAACGCCAATCGTGATTGGATGTTGTTACCTATACGCTCCGCCGATGGATATTTACGAAGCCCTCTACACGACCCGAGCGATGCGCCGAGTCAAGCCCGACCCGATTCCACTAGATGTTCAGGCCAAGATTCTTGACGCTGCTGTGCGCGCCCCGTCTGGTGGCAACGGCCAGAACTGGAAGTTCATGCTCGTCGATGACAAAGCGATGCTCGGCGCTCTAGGGCCGATCTATCGCGAGTGCATGTCGATGTTGTGGGCAACGATTTACAAGGACCGCATCGACCAAGCGGCAGCAAGCCCAGAGGACCCTGAGAGTGTTCAGATGCTGAAGATTCAGCGTTCGGCACAGCACCTAGCCGATGAGTTCGAGGCGTATCCGCTCATGTTGTTCTCTTTTGCTCAGCACGATCCGAGTGGCGGGTCGATATATCCGGCCACATGGTCTGCGATGCTCGCCGCCCGCGCCGAAGGAGTCGGTTCGGCTCTGACGAGCGTGTTTTTCTTCCAACTCGACCGAGTACTCGAAATCCTCCGCGTACCGAAGGACGAAGGCTGGCTGTTTTCCTCGTGCACGACATTCGGGTACCCGACAGGCCGTTGGGGCGTTGCACCACGTACGCCAGCCCACGAAGTCTCCTATCGCAATGGGTGGGGCAATCCTGTCGGTTTCGAGATCCCCGAACCGCTCTGGCCGACTCGCTAACAGCCGTCCTAGCGCACGAAGTGGCGGGACCCAGACACCGGTAGTGGGTGTCGGAAAAGCGAAGCTGCGTTCTTGTAGGCGATCATGTCGGCTTCGTCTGCTGGTAGATCGCCGAACACCTCGTTGAAGATTTTTTGACTGTCTGGCCAGGTGCTGTCGCCGTGCGGGTAGTCGGTCTCGAACATGATGTTCTCGACACCGATTGTGTGGCGCGTGACGATCGTCGAAGGATCATCGAGCGTGCAGAACCAGAAGTTACGTAACAGGACTTCAGAAGGGCGTAGCCCACCTACGAAGAACCTGTTATAACCCGATCGATCGACCATATTTTCGAGGCGGTCGTAAAGCATCGCAACCCAACCGATGCCTCCTTCGCTGAGCGCGATTTTTAAGTTAGGAAAGCGTACGGGCCACCCAGACCACAGCCACTCTGCGCACGCAGTGAGCGAAAGTTGACCAAAAAGTGTTGCGACGAGTGGTACAGCCGGAGCATCTCTAGGGACTTCAGCGACTCCAGATGAGCCGACATGTAAGCAGACGATCGTGTCGGTTTCGGCGCATGCACGAAGTATTGGTTCCCACCACTCAGAGAAGATCGATGGCATCCCAATTCGATGCGGTTGTTCGGGCAAGGTCACAGCTACGAACCCGCGTTCGGCATTCCTGTAGATTTCCTTGGCGCCTTCTTCAGGGTCGCCTAGATACGTGATGCCACACGGTATCGAGCGTTGCGGAAATGGTTGCCACCACTCGTCATAGAACCAATCGTTGAACGCTCGCGTGGTAGCGATCCCGAGTTCGCGGTCTGCGCATTTGGAATAGACCCGACCACAAAAGCCACTGATTTGGCTAGGAAAATTGAGCGAAGCCCAAACCCCATTAATGTCTTGGTCGTAGACACGCGAATCGATATTGAAACACCCTTGCCGCATCTCGTTGAATCGCGTCGGTTCAAGAATCCAATCTTGACGGGGTCGTCCCGCGACTGCGTTCAAGCCGACTTGCCAATACGTTTGTCCGTCGAACTGCCAGACCTCGTGGCCTTCCTCTGTCTCGATTATCCGAGGCGCTTTGTCCGCTAAGTGCTTCGGCAAACGTCCCTCGAACATGTGCCGAGGCTCGACAAGATGGTCATCGACTGAGATAATTGTTCGCTTCACCTTTCGCGGTTTTGGATCGGGAAGGAGTCCGTGAAGTTCGGTCTTTTGCCAGTTGAGTTTCAATTGCTGAACCTGACTGGCGTAGAAACCACGCCATCGATAATTGGAGATGTAGTACGCACGATTTCACCCGCCGGTTCAAGTGCAACGTAACGATTACACATTTCTTCTAGCAACACGCGTATTTCTAAGCGTGCTAGCGCAGCGCCGATACAGAAATGGTGGCCGAAACCGAACGCCACATGCGGGTTCGGGTCGCGGCCTATATCGAACATGTCGGCCGTAGGTCCGAACACGGCTTCGTCACGATTGGCGGACGAGTAGACCATGACAACGGACTCGCCTGCCTTCACCGTGACTCCGCCGAGTTCTGTGTCACGTGTAGCTGTGCGCATGAACGCGATTACAGCCGTAGACCAACGTAGAAACTCTTCGACAGCGGTTGGGATGAGAGCAGGATTCTCTCGGAGGCGCGTCCACTCGGCTGGGCGGTGACTGAGTTCCCAGATGCCAGACGAAATTGTGTTGCGTGTTGTCTCGTTGCCTGCAACGAGAAGTTGATTCTGGAACATCAAGATCTCTGAGTCGCTCAGAGTCTCGCCATCGACGACGCTATTAGCAAGCACACTCGTGATGTCGTCGCCGACCTCGATAGCTGAGAGACCACGGCGGCTTAGCGTCAGTTCGAGAAGATAGGTCTGCATCTCGGTTTGAAGTTCGGCGCGGTACTCGTCCGTCCAGTCATTCGCGCCAGGGATTGAAGCCTCTGACCAGTCGAAGAACCTGTTGCTCTTGTCTGGTGGGATACCAAGAAAGTCAGCGATCACTCCGAGAGCAAGTGGGATAGAGACAGCCTTCGTGAAATCGATGTCGGTGCCGACTTCGATTCCGTCGAGAAGTTCTCGAACCCTTTTTCGGATTCGTGGCTCGAATGCCTTGATGATCGAAGGCCGGAAACCTGGAGAAACAAGCTTGCGATAACGCGTGTGGTCCGGTGGGTCCGTGTGCATCATCGTTGGCGGCGTGCCGTATTCGACGCCGATTTCGAAATACAAGATCCCTTTCGCCGAACAGAACAGTTCGGGATCGCGCGAAACTTCCATGACCTCGGCGTGCCTTGTTGCTACCCAGTATCGGTGTCCCTGGTGCCAAGCCATAGGTGCCTCGGCGCGCATCGTGGCGTAGTGGGCGTACCGCTCCGGTGTGTAGAAGTCCGGGTTTTCTAGCACCGCTGTGAGATGAGTGCCGGGACGTTCCACTTGGTAAGTCTGCCTCAAACGAGCAGCGGTCGACAGCGTTCTATGAATTTGCCTGCGGCCGGCTCGCCCACGAACTCGCCGTTGCGGGCTACGAGACGACCGCGGCTGAACACGAGCTTCGGCCACCCGACGCTCTGGCGGCCTTGATAAGGGCTGTGGTCGACGCGCATATGTAAAGCCTCTGCGTCGAGCGACTGAACCATCGTCGGGTCCCAAACGACAACGTCACCGTGGGCACCAACTCCGAGGTGGCCTTTATCTGGCCACATTCCAAAAATCTTCGCTGGAGCTTCGGCACAGAGACGTACCCAGTCGGCCCGCGTGATATGACCTGCGCGAACACCGTCGTAGATGAGCGCCAAACGTGTTTCGATTCCGGGCAGGCCACCGGGAATATCTGTGAAGTCCTTGAAGCGCTCGTTGCCGCCGATGCCTGCTGTGCGATCGTGCATCCAGAACGGGCAGTGATCTGTAGCCACTGTATGAATCCAACCTTGGCTTAGCCCATGCCAGAGTTCTTCATGGTGCCAAGGGTCTCGGAGTGGGGGAGTGCAAACGAAGTTCTCGCCTCCCGATGCTTGCAACGCGCTGACATCTAAGTGCAGGTATTGCGGGCATGTCTCGACGAGAATGTTCACGCCGCGTTCTTGTGCAGCGCGCACCGACGCGAGTGCTGGAGCGCTCGACAAGTGCACGATGTAAACAGGAGCGCCAGTATCCTCGGCCATGCGCGCCGCCCGGTCTGTCGCTTCGGCTTCTAGCAGCGCAGGGCGCGTGTTCGCATGTTCGAAGACTCCGGTACGCCCAGCAGCTAAGGCATCGCGTCGCAACTGCTCTATCGCGCCGCCATTTTCAGCGTGGAGCGTGACAAGCGCGCCGTGCTTTTGGGAGTGTCTCAAGATCTTGCGGATCGTGTCGTCGTCTACCTGGAGTAACTCTGGGTATGCCATGTACAACTTGATGCTGGTCACTCCGCCCTCGACACATTCAGCCACCGTTCGCTCGGATACCGCTTCCGTGAATGTCATGTGCAGGCCGTAGTCGATTACAGAAGGTTCGGCCCAACTCTTCCAGGTGCGAAGCGCGGCCATGGGGTCTTCGCCACGGTATGCAGTCGTGTAGTCGATGACTGTCGTGGTTCCGCCGATAGCAGCGGCGCGAGTTCCAGTGTCGAAGTCGTCTGAGACACGAACAGAACCGACGGGTAGATGAAGATGTGTGTGAGCATCGATGCCACCCGGGATCACGAAACAACCTACGGCATCGTGAACGGTTTCGTTAACGAGAGGTGCCAGGTTGCCGACCGCTGCCATCTTGCCGTATTGGTCGATACGAACATCAGCTACGCGTTCGCCATCGACATCGATGACCGTACCGCCGCGAATTAGAACACCGCTAGGGTTTGTTGCCGACGACACGTTCATAGTTTGCCGGGTCGGTCGCACCTTCTGTGACAATTACGAGCACGACGGCGTCTGGGTCAAGACCGATCTCTGCAGCTACGCCTAAGTCGAGCGCGCCGAATGCTCCAGCTACTGCGGCACTTCCGGTTTCTCCAGCGACGATGCCTTCCTTTGCGAGGCGTCGCATTGAGTCTTCTGCACGGTGATCGTCGATTGCGATGCACCAGTCGAGACCATCGCGAAGGATCGGCCATGCGATAAGCGAAGCGTTGCCACAGTTAAGGCCAACCATGCAACTGCGATGCGGTGCTGGTACTTCGACCATTCTTCCGCTCTTGCACGATTCGAGAACGCAGGCAGCGTCAGAAGGCTCGACAGAAATTAGCGACACGTCGTCGTTGTGATCGCGGTAGTGGGTAACTGCTGAGCCCGCAAACGCACCCACGCCGGTGGGGAGCAGCACAACATCGACCTCGCCGTCGATGACGTCATCGACCTCGGCGAAGATTGTTGAGTAGCCCTCCATGACCCATGTCGGAGGGTCGACATATCCGGGCCATGAAGTATCGGAAATCACCAGACAATCGTCTGTAGCTGCTAGCGCGCTGAGAGCTACTGCGTCGTCGTAGCTTCCGGCAACGACTGTCACCTCCGCGCCCTCGCTCTTGATGGCGTCGATCCGAGCCTCGACCATGTCATCAGGAACAAAAATATGGCTCTTGTATCCGAGAAGTTTTGCCATGCGCGCGACTGCGCGCCCGTGGTTCCCGTCGGTTGCAGCAGCGAGAGCAAGGTTCCCTAACGGAGCGAGCGCGGCTTTGAGGTCGTCGAGACTGTCCCAATCTGGCTCTGTGCCCAAGCGGGCGACGAGCGAGCGATAGACAGACCACGAAGCGCCGAGCATCTTGAAAGCTGGTAATCCAAAACGGTCGGTCTCTAGCTTCACAACGACCCGAGCGACACCGAGGTCCGCTGCGATACCCGGCGCTTCGACCAATGGCGTTTGCGCGTAGCCAGGGAGCTTGCGATGAAAGTCGAGTGGCGACTGACCCGGTGTGGAGACGGTTTCGGTTGCCTTTCGGCCAGGGTTACGCAAGATTTGTTCAGTTGTCATTTCGTTCCTAGAAGTCGCTGAAAGCGTCGATCATTGCCCGGGCATCATCGCCAAGCGGATAGAGAATCGGGCAAGTGCAACCCTCGTCTACATACCGCTGCACCTGGGCCTGACATTCATCCGCAGTTCCAGCGGCCGCGAGCATCTGCACGATGTCGTCTGGCACGAGTTTGCTCGCAGCTTCGATCTGCTCATGCGATGCTGGCCATGTAAGTACCTGGCTGATCTCATTCAATAGAGAATCAGGGACACCACTGGCTTTCATGATGTGTGGTTGCTGGCCGAGGTACTGAGTGATCATGAGTCTGGCAGCGTCAAGTGCGCGCTGGCGGTCTTCGTCGAGCGAGCACACAATGAGTTGCGGGCGGGCGAGATCATCGACAGTGCGCCCAGCGCGAGCAGCACCAGCCGCTAACGCTTCCATCGCTTGCGCGTTGTACTTAGGGGACACCAAGTAGTTGAGGACGACCCCGTCTGCGATTTCTCCGGTGAGTTCCATCATCTTGAGTCCTGTCGCTCCGATGTAGATCGGAACATCCTTGGCTCGACGTTCTTGGTACACGTAGTCGAGCTCGACGCCGTCTAGGTGCACGTACTCGCCATGGAACGTGACGTGCTCGTCGTTTAGGAGGCTTCGAACAGCTGTCACAATCTCGCGCATTACTCCGAGCGGTCGACTGCGAGTGATGCCAACCTTCGCTGCGAGCGGATCCCACCACGCACCGATGCCGAGAATTATGCGACCGGGGGCGAGATCATCGAGGGTCGAAAATGTTGCGGCGAGTCGTGCAGGGTTACGACTCCAGCAGTCAACGACACCACTACCTATCGAGATTCGAGATGTCGTCGCGGCCATTGCTGCCATCGGCACGGTTGCTTCGCGGACGAGCCGACTTTCGGCCTGCCAGACAGCGTCGAACCCTCGGCTCTCTGCATATTGCGCGAGCGCGATGGACTCACTGATCGGGTGTGCATCCTGGAGGTATAAAGCGACACTCATTGGTTCTCTCCTGCTAGTAGATCAATTCAAGTCAATTCAGAGCAGCGCAAATAGGCGCGTTGCTTGTTCTTTTGCCTTACATCGGATTTCCGCTGGATCGACGCGCGTAGCAACAGCGTCTTTGAGAACGGTCTCACCATCTATTTCGACGTCTACTGCGTGCACACCGGGTGTGAACGCGAGTCGCCATGGGTCATCGACTCCGTCGTAGCTCCAAGTGACAAGATCGGAGCGCGCTTCTGGTACGAGGTCCCAGCCTGTTGCTAACCATGACCACGATGTATCGGGAGTGGCGCTGAGGTCAGCGTCTCGTGAGCGGAAGTACGCGATCTGGAACTCGTCGAGCATCGAGGCTCCAATGCCGTCGCTACCAAGACCGACAGGATTCGAGAAACGCGCCGGGTTCGCATATCCGACAGCGTTGTTCATATTTGACCGAGGATTATGAATAACAGTGCCGCGCATGCCAGCTGACTCATCGAGATGTACGCAGTGAGCGAGCAGCCAGTCATCTGTTGAGAGCTCGCTGAGTCTTGAAGCTGCGTCAGCATCGTCGATACCTTCGGCTACATGAACGTGGACCCCGACACCGAGGTCGATAGCGAGACCTGCTGAGCGTTCGATGGTCGCAGGAGAACACGTGAACGCAGCATGGATTCCGACAAGCCCACTTCCGCCTCCGCGAATGAACCGCTCATTTTCGGCGAGGCCGCGGGCAGTGCCTTCGGCGCCATGGCGATCGGTTACGCCATACGCGCACACGACGCGCACTCCTACCTCTGCGCACGCCTCGGCGATCACGTCGAGTGATCCTTCGATTGCATTCGGCGACTCGTGGTGGTCGAATATCGCGGTCGTGCCAGCTTCGATTGCTTCGAGCGCGCCCAACAACGCCGACGCGCGAATCATTTCTAGATCGAGAGCAACGTCAAGCCGCCACCAGATTTGCTCGAGTATCTCCAAGAACTTTGTCGGCGTGCGCGGCGGTGCAGGCATGCCGCGGGCAAGCGTTGAGTAGAGGTGGTGGTGTGCGCAGACGAGGCCTGGGGTTACGGGGCTCACGAGTCGCGTCTCATCGGAAGTTCAGAACGCCACGTGCCATCGAGATCGTGTAGAGCTGCGGCTACGGCCCCAGCTGTAGGCACTAACCCAATCTCGCCGACTCCCTTGATGCCATACGGCGATCGTGGTTGCGGGTGTTCTACCAGTATCGCGTCAATTGGTGGCACGTCTTTGGCGCGCAGAATTCCGAGCGACTTCAATGTCATGTTTGTGGGCCGGCCATCAGAGTCTGCAGGGAAATCCTCGCTGAGTGCGTAGCCAAGCCCCATGTGAATTGCGCCCTCGATCTGGCCTTCGCAAAGCAATGGGTTCATCGCCCTGCCGACATCGTGCGCCGCGATGACACGTTCGATTGCGCCGCTATCGCGGTCCATGATGACGAGCTGGGCCGCGTAGCCGAACGCAGCGTGGATTAGCGGAGCATCGACACCGTCCGATAGGGAGTTAGTCCAGTCGACCCGGTGGTCACCTTCGTAAGCGACACCTACCTTGCACCCATCGGCGATTGCAGCGGCGCATGCCTGTTGCACAGAACCAGCAGCCATGAGAGTGCCACGTGAGCCGGTCGTCTGACCTGCGCCAAGTTCGAAGCTCGTATCTACGAGAACTCGAATACGTTCGGGCTCAACGCCGAGTTCTTCCGCCGCGACCTGCAAAGCAACGGTGTGAACGCCTTGGCCCATTTCGGTCCAGCAGTGGCGGACCTCGATCGTGTCATCTGCCATGAAGCGCACGACAGCTTTGCCGGATTCTTTGAAGCCATTACCTAGTCCGCTGTTTTTTAGTCCTAGTCCTATCCCGATGGCCTTACCGGAACTACGTGCTGCGTCGTAGTGAGGCTTGATCACGTCGAGGCACATGCGTGCTCCTGTGCAACCATCGTCCATCTCTTGACCTGGACCCCAAATCTTGCCGGGCGCAATGACGTTGCGGGATCGAATCTCCCAGCCGCTGATTCCGACCATTGCTGCGAGTCGATCGAGCGCACCTTCCATCGCGAACTGTGCTTGGTTTGCCCCGAAGCCGCGGAATGCGCCACATACCGGGTTGTTGGTTCGAGCGGCAATTGCCTCTACATCGATCGTTGGTAGGTGATAAGGGCCGGATGCGTGCCCAGCGGCACGTTCAAGGACCTTCATGCCAACGCTTGCGTACGCACCTGAGTCGCCGATCATGCGAGCGCGCAGTGCCGTGAGTTTTCCGTTCGCGTCGCAACCGACTTCGTATTGCATCTCGATTGGGTGGCGCTTGGCGTGCATCAATAGAGACTCTTCGCGAGACAGCGTGCACTTGACTGGTCGTTGCAACAACCATGCAGCAAGCGCTGTTTGCGCTTGGTTGCTCATGTCTTCCTTGCCGCCGAAAGCACCGCCGTTGCTCACGAGTTCAACGCTGACAAGTTCCCGGTCCAATCCGAGGACAGAAGCGATTTGGTTGCGGTCATCCCAGATTCCCTGCCCACCGGAATACACATGAAGACCTGCTTGGGATCCATGCGGTCCTGCTGGTCTTGGCTCGGCGAGGGTTGATTCAGGCTCTAGGAAGGCGTGCTCGATTCGTTGCGTCTTGAACGTTTCGCGTACGACATACGCGCTTTCCTCAAGTGCTACTTGAACGTCGCCGCGGCGGTACTCAGAACGCGAAAGCACGTTATTTTCGGTTCTCCATACTGCGATCTCAGTGTCAGCAATCGCGGCGTGCGGGTCCGTGAGAGCGCGAAGCTCGCGGTACTCAACCTTAACGAGTTTTGCTGCTGCCCTAGCAGTTTCGCGGTCGTTCGCAACAACGATCGCCAACACGTCACCGAGGTAGCTAGTGCGACCACCAACAGGAATAAAGACTGGCCAGTCGGTGTAAATGATGCCGACCATCAGCTCCCCAGGAACATCGGCTGCTGTATAAACGGCCTCGACTCCAGGAACAGCGAGTGCTTCCGCGGTGTCAATCGCAATGACATCTGCGCGCGCAAAAGAGGTCAGGTGCAGCGCCCCATGTAACAAACCGTCGCGTCGGATGTCGTCCACGTAGCCACGGTCGCCAAGAGCTAGTTCTTGAGCT
Organism: Actinomycetota bacterium; assembly: GCA_005779395.1. Classification (GTDB taxonomy): domain Bacteria; phylum Actinomycetota; class Acidimicrobiia; order IMCC26256; family PALSA-610; genus SXJQ01. The sequence goes on along the minus strand of SXJP01000012.1, from coordinate 43,064 downwards.
TCGTACTTGATTCCACTCGCGCCGATCTCAGAACCAAGAGTGCACTGCGGGATCTCAGCGCCGCTCGCGAGAAGATCGATCGCGTCGAGGATTTTGGTATAGCCAGTGCACCGACAGAGGTGGGCGCCGAGGTGACGCGAAGTCTTTTCCCTTGTGAGTTCAGGGTCTTTGTCGATCAGGGCCTTAGCTCTCATGACGATCCCAGGCGTGCAGAACCCGCACTGCAGGGCGCCGGTAGCGGCGAACGCATTCGCATACCGATCGCGTTCCGCAGCGTCGATACCTTCGAGGGTCGTGACGGATCGCCCCGCAACTTTTGCGAGGCCCATCTGGCATGAGACCGATGCTTTGCCATCAATCAGGATCGTGCAGCACCCGCATTGGCCACTAGGGGAGCAGCCATCCTTCGGCGACGTGACATCGAGTTCGTCGCGTAACGCTGAAAGTAGGTGTGGGTGATCGGCGCGCACTGCGACATGCTCACCGTTGAGAGTGAACTCGACCGTCGTCGTTGGCTCGCTCATCTCGCTGAGCTGTCTGTTATCGCGCCGTAAACCTCGGGGCGCCGATATCGGGCGAAGTTGAACAGTGTGTTCTTGTAGTTGGCGCAGAGGTTGAGATCACAGTCAGCCACAATTACCTCATCGTTTGTAGTTAGCGCTTGCGCGACTATCTCGCCAGAGGGAGCGATGATGCAACTCTCCGCGAGCGAGTCAACGCCTTCTTCAACACCGCCTTTAGCAACACCGACTACCCACATGCCGTTTTGGTACGCGCCAGCCTGCATGACAAGAGAGTTGTGGAATCCTGCCAAACGATTTTGGCTTGGGTCTGGCGCATAGTGGATTGGCGTGTTGTAACCAATCATCAAAAGTTCGCAACCGGCTAACCCATGCACTCGGTATGTCTCAGGCCAGCGACGGTCGTTGCAGGTAGCAAGACCAACGAGGCCGTCGAACGCGTCCCAAGTCTCGAACTTGTCGCCTGGTTCGAAGTAGCGACGTTCTAGGTGCTGGAAGGGACGCCAAGGCTCGTGCTCTTCGTGGCCCGGTACGTGGACTTTGCGATAGTGCCCTACGACAGAACCGTCACGCTCGACAAGAATCGTCGTGTTGTAGTGGTGGCCGTCTGCTGTCATCTCCGCGTACCCGAGAGCAAACCCGACACCGAGCGATTTCGCAACATCGAATAACGGTTGGACGACAGGGGACGGCATCGAGCGCTCGAAGAACGAGTCGATCTCCTCAGGATCTTCAATAAACCAGCGAGGAAAAAACGTGGTGAGAGCAAGTTCTGGAAAGACGACGAGTTCTGCGCCTTGGGCATGTGCCGAGCGCAATAGAGCGATGAGTCGTTCCACGACCGAGCTGCGATCATCGTTGCGTTGGATCGGACCGAGTTGTGCCCCAGCGACTTTGACTATCCGCTGTGCTTCGAGATCTGCTGGCATCAGACCGCTTGCAGTTTCAAGAGAGTGTGTAGCAATACGTTGGCTCCTGCTTCGAGGTCGGCAGGGCGCGTGTACTCGTTGACGTTGTGCGACAGGCCCTTCACCGATGGCACAAAAATCATCGCCGCGGGGCAAACTCGTGCAAGCATCTGAGCGTCGTGGCCAGCGCCGGATGCCATCTGTTGAACTGAGCAGCCGAGTCGATCTGCTGTTTGTTCTATGAGAGCGATCACTTCTGGGTCGAAGTCGACTGGGTCGAAGTCAGCTGTCGTGCGCCGTTCGATAGCGACCCCCTCGGTATCTGCGATCTCGCCGCAGGCTGCACCGAGTGCGTCGATGGCGCGTTTGAGTTCTGCGCTATCGGTGTTGCGCAGGTCGACGCTCAACACCGCGCGCCCAGCAACAACGTTTACGAGGTTGGGTTGCAAATCGATCGCGCCAACAGTTCCGACCTGCGTGCCACCGATTGTGATCGCAATGTCGCGCACTGCGACAGCTAGCCGAGCCGCGGCATTGCCGGCGTCGTGGCGCATGGCCATTGGGGTAGTGCCTGCGTGGTTCGATTGGCCAGTGATAGTGATTTCTTCCCAATGGATGCCTTGTACGCCGGTTACTACTCCGATTGAGATCCCTTTAGCTTCGAGCACAGGACCTTGTTCGACGTGGACTTCTACGAAGGCATGAGGCACGACTCCCGGACAAGGGTGAGGTCCGGCGTAGCCGATGCGGTCGAGTTCTTCTCCGAGGCGGGTGCCATCGATACCTGGTAGGTCGAGTGCTACCTCGATCGCCATGCCCCCCGCGTAGACAAGGGAACCAAGCATGTCGGGGTGGAAGCGCGCGCCTTCTTCGTCGGTGAAGAAGCCAACTGCGATCGGTCGATCTGTTTCGATGCCAGCTTCGGCAAGTGTCTCAACTACTTCTAGGCCAGCCAATACTCCGTAGTTTCCGTCGTACTTTCCGCCGGTCCGCACAGTGTCGATATGCGAACCGCACATGACAGGCGAAAGAGATGGATCGGTGCCGCCCCAAGTACCAACGACATTGCCGATGGCGTCGATGCGAATATCCATGCCGAGGTCGGTCATCCAAGAAACTACGAGGTCGCGCCCGAGACGGTCTTCGTCTGTTAGAGCGAGTCGGCACACGCCGCCGCCGTCGATGGCGCCAATATCGGCAAGGGCAAGAATACGTTGCAACAATCGAGACCCGTTGACTCGCAGATCAGTGAACTCGATACCGGCCATGTTTTCTCACTTTACGACATCAACACTAGAATTTTTACAAAATGTAAAAATGAATCGCAATTTCGGTTGATTGACTTCGTAGACTCATCGCCGTGGGACTATCGAAAGCCGAGTTCACCGTAGAGCCATTCAACGCCGGACAGCCGGGACTACACGTAGATGCGGCCGTTGCGGCGGTCGAGGCTCTAGGTGTCGAGGTTGAGGTCGGACCGTTCGCTTCTTCAATTGTCGGCGATGCGCCGATGGTTGCTGAGTGCGTATGTGCACTGATAAAAGCTGCGACCACCGCTGGCGCCACAAGAATTTCAATTACGGTCGAAGGTGTATAGGTGGCTCGCCATCCGTTGCTCGTCGCTCTGAAACCTGTCGCTACGCGTCTTGGGGCAACGATCGTGTCGCGTGCGCAGGTCGGCCCGAACGACATTCCTCTCGTTTGGGAAGGAGTGGTCGTGGGAGGTTTGCGCATGCCGGACATAAACGACGCGCTCACCAGACTGATCGAACAAGTAGAATTCGACCTCGGCGGTGAACTCGCAAGCTTGTCGAGAACAGATAAACAGCGTGCCGTGCAACTCCTCGACGAGCGTGGAGCATTCTTGCTGCGCAGGAGCATTGAAGATGTCGCCGATGTCTTGGGCGTGAACCGCGTGACGGTTTACAACTACCTAAATGCGATTCGGGAGTCGGCATGACAGTCGTTGCTCCCTCTGCTTTGGAGGATGCACTAGAGGCGTTGGCGGGAAATCCAGATTTAGCAGTGCTCGGTGGTGGCACGGATTTCATGGTTGAAGTCAACTATGGACATCGCCGACCAGCAGCTGTCCTCTCATTGCATGCGGTCACCGAACTTCGCACATGGGCAAACCGTGGTGCGGAAGTATTCATCGGCTCCGGAGTGACTTGCGCGACGCTTGAGGGCGAGCCCTTCGCTTCCGAGGTCCCTGCTCTCGCCCAGGCTGCCCGCACTGTCGGGTCACCTCAGATCAGGAGCGCGGCAACGATCGGTGGCAACCTTGGTACGGCGTCACCAGCGGGCGACCTACTACCTGTGCTGAGCGCACTAGACGCACGGGTTTGCTGTGCGAGAGTCGGCAGCACACGGGACGTCTCTATTCACGACTTTCTCATCGGGCCGAAGCGCAATGCACTCGAGACGGCAGAGATGATCACGGGCGTCTTGGTGCCACTCTTCTCTGGGCCGCAAGAATTTCTCAAAGCAGGTACTCGCAATGCGATGGTGATTGCCGTGGCGAATATCGCACTTGTAGCTGGCCATGACGACGTGGGTCGTGCAGATATTCGTGTTGCGCTCGGCTCTGTAGGACCGACGATTATCCGAGCGCGCTCAGCAGAAACATGGTTCGCCGAAACTGGCTTTGATCCATTTGCAGCTACCGAGTTCGGCCAACGCGTCGCTAGCGAGGCACGTCCGATCGACGATCATCGATCAACGGCGGAATATCGCTCGCATGCGATCGGGGTAATGGCCAAGCGAGCGGTGAAAAGAATGTATGGAGCCGCTGCATGACATACTCGCTACGAGTCAATGGGGAAGATCACATTGTTTCTGACTCCTGGATTGGGGAGTCGCTGTTGTTCGTGCTGCGCGGACGGCTAGGGCTTCCGGGCTCCAAGAACGCCTGCGAACAAGGCGAGTGCGGCTCTTGCTCTGTGGTGGTCGACGACAAACTTGTTTGTAGCTGTCTGATGCTCGCAGCTTCTTGTATTGGTCGCGAAATCAAGACCGTCGAAGCGATTGCGAATAATGGACGCGATGGCACCGAATCGCTTACGGATATTCAACAAGCATTCGTACAGGCTGGCGCCGTGCAATGCGGCTTCTGTACCCCAGGTTTCGTAGTAGCGATCAACCATCTACTGAACGAAAATCCGCGGCCGACCGAGCTAGAGGTGCGAGAAGCAATGAGCGGAAATCTTTGTCGGTGTACTGGTTACGGCCGCATTCTTGACGCGGTAGCTCAAGTAGTTACCGAAAGAACTCGATAGATGAGCGCAACCACAATCAGGTCACCGCGTGTTGGCGAGTCGGCGATCAGACCTGATGCCCCCGCGAAAGTTCAAGGCAAGTTCGGTTTCAGCAACGACATGTGGATCGAAGGGATGCTTCACGGTGTGACGCTTCGTTCGCCGCAAGTCCATGCTCGAATCGTCAGCGTCGATGTCACGCGGGCATCGGCAGTACCTGGCGTCCACGCGATATTGACCCACGCAGATATTCCGGGTGCCGACGTTTACGGACTTGAACATGCAGACCAACCCGTTCTCGCAAATGGAATCGCCAGGTATTTCGGTGAGCCAGTAGCAATTGTCGCTGCTGAACACCCAGAGACGGCACGTCGAGCTGCCGCGCTCATCAAAGTCATCTACGAGCCTCTCGACCTGCTCGTCGATAGTGAAGAAGCGATAACAGCGCCGCCTATTCATCCAGAAGGCAATGTTTTTCGGCACTTGACGATTAGCCACGGAAACCCCGACGCCATAGGCGATGTAATCGTCGAAGGTAGCTACGAAGTCGGTATGCAAGACCAGGCATTTCTTGGTTGCGAAGCCGGGCTAGCGATTCCAGACGACGACGGTGCCGGTGTCGAACTATTTGTGAGCACGCAGTTTTTGCATGTGGATCGCGACCAGACAGCGAAGTGCCTCGGTCTTGCCCCTGAGCGAGTACGTATGACTGTGGCGGGAGTTGGGGGAGCATTCGGTGGCCGCGAAGACATCAGTCTGCAGGTTCACCTGTGCATGCTGGCGTTGCGGACGAAGCGACCAGTCAAAATGGAGTACCGCCGTGACGAAAGCTTCGTCGGCCATGTCCATCGCCATCCGGCAAAACTCGAGTATCGGCACCATGCCAGTAGGGATGGCAAGCTCGTCAAAGTCGAGGCACGAATAGTGCTCGACGGCGGTGCTTACGCTTCTACTAGCAGTGCTGTGCTCGCGAACGCGTGTTGCTTCGCTGCCGGTCCTTATGTCGTCCCGAACGCACGCATCGAGGGTTTCGCTGTGCGCACAAATAACCCGCCCTGTGGTGCAATGCGTGGCTTTGGAAATGTTCAGGCATGTTTCGGTCACGAAGCGCAGATGGACAAACTTGCAGTCGCACTCGACATGGACCCGATCGAGCTTCGCCTTAAGAACGCGCTAGCGACAGGCGATCGTCTGATCACGAATCAGATGATCACAGGCGCAGCGCCTGTCGAAGCTGTGATCCGCGCCTGTGCTGATGTTCCACTGCCGACGGACTCGTCTGGTGAATTGTTAGAACTACCTGGCGGCGCCGGTAGGACGGCAGCAGGAGAACGCGACCGCATAGTTCGTGGCGTCGGATTCGCGGTGAGCATCAAAAACCTAATGTTTTCAGAAGGTTTTGATGACTTCTCGACAGCACGTGTTGTCGTCGACGGCGGGGTGGCAACGATCCATTGCGCGTGCGCTGAGGTAGGTCAAGGTTTCGTTACGGTTGCGCAGCAGATCGCAAGCGCGGTTCTAGACATTGACGAAGTAGTAGTCGCTCCGGCCGACACAACCGTCGGTAGTGCTGGAAGCACAAGCGCGAGTCGCCAAACAATGATGAGCGGTGGCGCCGTCGAGGGCGCTTGCAAAGCGATCCGGCACATGCGCGATTCCGATGCAGCAGCAGGACGATCGACCGAAGGCCGATACGAGTTCACCTATGAACATCATCACAGGCCGACTACAACCCTCGACGAGAATGGTCAGGGCGATGCACACGTGTCGTTTGCTTTCGCTGCTCATCGCGCCGTTGTCGATGTCGATGTTGATCTCGGTCTAGTGCGCGTCATCGAGATCGCAACGGCACAAGATGTTGGGAAGATCATTAACCCACTCCAAGCAGTCGGCCAGATAGAAGGCGGTATTGCTCAAGGCGTAGGGCTAGCGGTAATGGAGGAACTAGTGATCAAAGATGGCCGGATACTCAACGCGAGTTTTACGGACTACTTGCTTCCGACAGCTCTCGACATGCCAACTGTTCGTATCGGTGCACTAATTGAAGAACCGGAGCCCGGTGCGCCATTCGGAGCGAAGGGAATTGGGGAGTCGCCATGCATATCGAGCACGGCGGCTGTAGCTGCCGCGATTCGAGCCGCCACGAATAAGCCAGTGAATCGGATACCTGTCCGACCGCAGGATTTAGCGCTATGAGCACACGCACGGTACTGACGGGCGCCCGACACCCGGGCGATATTGCTTTTTCCGAAGGCATGATCGTCGAAGTCGGCGCCATCATTGCAGGGCCTAGCGATGTGGTCATCGATTGTTCTGACACGATCATCACAGCCGGCTTCGTCAACACCCATCACCACCTCTACCAATGCATCACGCGTGGTCGCGCTGTTGGCTGTGACTTGTTCGGATGGCTGACCGAGTTGTACCCGATTTGGGGCAGGCTCGATGTAGCGGACGTACACGCAGCGGCACTCGTCGGATTGGGCGAGCTTGCGGCGACTGGATGCACGACAGCTTCGGATCACCATTACCTCGTGCCCCGCGGCGACGATTCTGTGTTCGACGCGATCGTCGAAGCAGCTCGCACAGTTGGTATCCGACTACACCTGTCACGCGGATCTATGGACCTGTCAGTTAAAGATGGTGGCTTGCCACCCGACCATGTCGTAGAGAGCCTCGATGCGATCATGGCATCTACAGAACGCCTTATTGCCCAATACCACGACGGAGAAATGATCAGCGTCGTCGTCGCTCCGTGTTCGCCATTCAGCGTTAGTCGCGAGCTAATGCGGGAGTCCGCAGAACTTGCTCGTCGACATGGTCTTCGCTTGCACACGCACCTAGCTGAAACCATCGAGGAAGAACACCATTGCCAAGAGCGTTTTGGCCGTCGACCCGTAGACCTACTCGACGAGTGGGGTTGGATTGCGCCAGACGTTTGGGTTGCCCACGGTATTCACCTTGACGATGCAGAGGTAGCGCGACTCGGCGGCGAAGAGTGTGGAGTGGCCCACTGTCCGAGTTCGAACGCTCGCCTCGGCGCAGGCATGTGTCGAGTAACGGACCTTGTTGGAGCTGGAGCGCCCGTAGGGCTAGGCGTTGACGGCGCAGCGTCGAACGAGGTTGGTGGACTGTTCGCTGAACTACGCCAGTCTCTCTATACGGCTAGGCAACGCGCCCGTGACGCGAGCGCGTTCATGCCGAACGACGCGCTAGCTCGCGCAACAGTTGGTGGCGCTGCGTGCCTAGGCCGGGACGACATCGGGGCTATCTCTGTTGGCATGCGCGCTGACCTGGCTGTCTGGCCCGCAGCCGATCTTGGCGATATCGCCGACCCTGTCACGGCGCTAGTTCTTGGTCCAGACCGCAAGGTCCGAGATTTGTTCGTTGGCGGCGAGCGAGTAATAGAGGCGGGCCAGCACAGATCGTTCGATCTAGCCGCGGCAAAAGCTCAGCTAGCTCAGCGCGCATCACGGCTTTGGGCATGAGGCGAGAAGAATCTGTGTTAGAAACTGTTCCGGCGGATTCGAGGCAGCGTTCTTGGGAGCGTCGTACATTTATTGATAGTCGTCTCTAAGGGGGACCCGTGAAGAAATCGTTCCGAATTGGCGCGGCCATTCTTGGCTTAGCGTTAGTTGCCGCGGCTTGCGGTGACGATAAGACAACAGAAACAACAATGGCGCCGGGCGACACTTCGGTCATGACCGACGCTCCGGCAGGTGATCCGTTGAAGGTCGCGTTCGTCTATGTCGGTCCAATCGGCGACGCTGGCTGGACAAAGAAGCACGACGACGGTCGCTTGGCACTAGAAGCCGAGTTCGGCGAAGCGATCGAAGTGAAGTACATAGAGAGCGTCCCAGAAGGTCCAGACAGCCAGCAGGTCCTCGAAGAACTTGTTGCAGAAGGAACCGACCTCATTTTCGCGACTTCGTTTGGCTACATGGACCAGATGGTTGCGGTATCAGAAGCGAACCCAGATGTGTGCTTCCAGCACGCGACGGGTTACATGACCACCGACAACCTCGGTACCTACTTTGGTGCGGCAGAAGAAGCGCGCTACCTGAGTGGTATTGCTGCAGGACACTCGTCGGCATCAGGCAAGATCGGATACGTTGCAGCGTTCCCGATCCCGGAAGTCTTGCGTGGCATCAACGCGTTCACGCTCGGTGCGCAATCGATCAACCCAGATGCAACAGTGCAAGTTGTATGGACGAGCACATGGTTTGGTCCTGACATCGAGAAGCAGGCTGCAGAATCATTGCTCGATGCTGGCGTCGACGTAGTTGCTCAGCATCAGGACACAGCAGCAGCCGGTGAAGCCGCACTCGCTGCTGGTGCCAAGTGGCTCGGGTACAACGACGACATGAGCCGTTTTGCTCCAGAGGCATGGCTCACAGGTCCTGTGTGGGACTGGGCGCCGTACTACATCAAGACGACTCAAGAAGTCATTGATGGCACCTGCTCTAACGCCCAGTATTACGGGACAATGGCAGATGGCATGGTTGGGCTTGCGTCTTATGGTGATTCGGTCGACCAGGCCACAAGGGATCACATCGAAGCTGTAAAGGCCACGATTATCGACGGTAGCTTCAAGCCTTTCACGGGTCCGATCAACGACCAGGACGGTAACGAGAAGGTTGCAGCTGGCGAGTCGCCAGACCTAGGAACACTCCTCGGAATGGACTACCTCGTTGAGGGTGTAATCGGAAGCGCAAAGGGCTAGATCTGCAAGAATGAATCATCAGAACGAGGTGCGCCCGGGCGAAAGTCCGGGCGCACCTGTGCTCAGAGCAACCGGAATCACTAAGCGTTTCCCAGGTGTCTTAGCTGTCGACAATGTCGATTTCGAGTTGCGAGCAGGCGAGGTACACACGCTCCTCGGAGAGAACGGTGCTGGTAAAAGCACGCTTGCCTCTGTGCTCTGCGGCGCTTATCAGCCTGAAGCTGGTGCTGTGTATCGAAATGGCGAGGCCGTTATTCTGAACAGCCCTCACGATGGGTTAACTCACGGAATCGCGATGGTTCACCAACACTTCCGATTGGTCGAACGCTTCACTGTCTCAGAAAACATCGTGCTCGGCGACCCGTCGATCGGGCAATTCTTGAATCGGAACGAAGTCGATGCTGCAGTTGCGGCGGTCGGTGAGCAGTTTGGGTTACCAATCGATCCCACCGCGTACATCTACGACTTGGCTGTCGGCCAACGCCAACGTGTCGAGATCGTCAAGGCGCTTTACCGCAACGCAGATGTCTTGCTTCTCGACGAACCCACAGCTGTACTCACTCCAACCGAAACAGAGGCCCTTTTCGTCACCGTGCGCGCCATGACGAAAGCCGGAAAATCTGTCGTGTTCATCAGCCACAAACTCGGCGAAGTCGCCGAAATTTCTGATCGTGTGACCGTGATGCGCGCGGGTCGAGTAACAGCGAGTGTAGAGAAGACTCAACTTGACCGTCATGAACTCGCACACTTGATGGTCGGACGCTCCACCGAAACTGACGCGCAACGATATGCATCAAACCCACCAGGCGAGCCAGCTTTAGTTGCGAGTGAGGTGAGTCTTGTGACTGGTGGGCGCACTGTGCTCAAGAACATCGACCTCGCGGTCAACGCAGGCGAAGTTGTTGGAGTAGTCGGGGTCTCAGGCAATGGCCAACGTGAACTCGCCGACGTGCTAGCAGGACTCGCTGAAACGACTCGTGGATCCGTCACAATTGCTGGCGTTCCACTGAGTCACGTTGGTGCCAAACGAGCACGCAAACTTGGACTCGCGTTTATCCCAGAAGAGCGGGTCGGCACAGGCTTGGCGCCGTCGCTTTCTATTACTGAGAACCTCTTGTTGACACGTTCACGACCGACATTCATCTCCTTGCGCACGACTCGCCAAGAGGCGAGAGAACTCATCGACGAGTTCGAGGTGAAAGCGCCGGGTCCTAACGCGGCGTGCAGAGTCCTGTCGGGTGGCAACGCCCAGAAGGTATTGGTGGCTCGCGAGTTAAAGGGCGACGGAACGCCTCCCGCTGTTGTGATTGCCGCTGCGCCTACACGCGGTCTCGATATTGGTGCTATCGAACAGGTGCGAGGATTGCTCCACGACGCACGCGAACGAGGAGCTGGGGTACTCCTAATTTCCGAAGATCTCGACGAAGTACTTTCTATGGCCGACCGGATAGTTGTGCTGTACGACGGCGGGATCACGCTTGAACAGTCGCGACCCTACGAAGATCGTTCCGCAATCGGTCGCGCTATGGCTGGAATCGCATGATCAGCGTGAAGCTCGAGCGCCGACTTGAACGCAAACGTTTCTTAGTTGTGTCGGTGCCGGCGATGTCGATATTTGCCGCGCTAGTTGCGGGCGCGGTATTTCTAGAGGCCACGGGCCGACCGTCTGGCGCTGTTTTGTCACACATGGCCGAAGCTGCATTCGGGAGCATGGATGGCATCACGAACACGCTAGGAACCTGCACCCCGCTCATCTTCACGGGACTCGCTGCCGCCATAGCGATGCGCATGGGTCTTTACAACATAGGTGGCGAGGGGCAGCTTTACGCGGGAGCGATCGCGTCCTCCGGGGCGGCGCTTGCTTGGACACAAGACGCGTCGACCCCCTTTGCGATAACAGTTGTGTTCGTTGCTGGCGCAGTAGGAGGCATGGTCTGGATTCTGATTCCAGCGCTGGCGCGAGCATTCTTGGGCACATCCGAAGTGATCACGACGTTGATGATGGTGTTCGTTGCCGACCGCCTTCTCGACTACCTAATTCTCGGCTCGGACTCTTATTGGCGCGACCCGCTCTCTGTTGGGTTTCCGAAGGGTGAGCGCATTCCTGAAGCTGCTCAATTCGCGAAGTGGTTCGATGGTTCGCTCGTAACCGTCGCGTTGCCTGTCGCCGTGGTCATGGTGCTGGTGGTGTGGGCGATCGGTTGGCGTACGTCACTTGGCTTCGAGATGAAGGTGATTGGTGACTCGCCGAACGCAGCGCGTTACGCAGGCATCGCGCAACGGCGTACGATCGTTGTCGCCCTGCTGATGTCGGGAGCACTCGCTGGAATGGCGGGGGCTACGGAAGTCGGCGCTCGCGCGTACCAACTCGATCCTGGCGGGTTGCGTCTGTCGCTCGGTTTCACGGGGATCGTGGTTGCCGCGCTCGCGCGAGCGAATCCGTTTGGTGCTGCGTTGGTGGCGTTCTTCCTAGGTGGATTGCAAAGTGCAGGCAGATCCATTCAAGCGGCGTCAGACGTTCAGGTTCCAAAATCGCTAGCGCTCACGTTGCAAGGAACGATTCTCTTGTTCGTGCTTGGCGGCGAAATTTTCAGTAGGTATCGCCCGAGGGTTGCGTTCAACGCCGCGACGCCGCACGAGCGATTAGGCGCCGAAGCATGAACAGCAACGCTTGGATCATCTCAATCGGCGCCTCTCTCGCAGCGGCAACCCCGATCGTTCTAGCTGCACTCGGAGCGATACTCCACGAGCGTGCCGGTGTACTGAACCTCGGTGTCGAAGGAATGATGCTGATCGGCGCTGTCGCAGCGTTTCTCGCAGCAGATGCATGGGGCAACGTCTGGCTCGCACTGCTTTGCGGAATTCTTGCCGGCGGTTCGCTTGCGATCATTCATAGCTTGCTCGCAGTCACGTTTCGAGCTAACCAAATTGTGGCCGGATTAGCGCTCACGATTTTTGGAACAGGGGTTGCGAAGTATCTCGGTGAGCCTGTGAATGGTGTAGCGATATCAACGTCGATCAATGAGATCAAGATGCCGTTCGTAGGGAACTTGCCCGCGGTAGGGAGAGTGCTGTTCCAACAGGACGTACTCACGTACGCGACCTGGGCTGCGGTCATCTTGGTATCGCTATATATCAATCGGACCCGCCTTGGCCTCGCACTACGTGCCGTCGGTGAATCACCAGCGACCGCCGATGCTCAAGGAATATCGGTAGCGCGTGTGCGCCATGTTCATGTCTTGCTAGGCGGCCTCTTCGCTGGTGCCGGTGGCGCCTACCAAGCGCTTGCGCGGGCACCGGGCTGGAACCAAGAAGCCACGACCAACGGCATTGGTTGGATTGCGCTGTCGCTAGTCGTGTTCGCGACATGGCGTCCGGGGCGTGCCCTTTTTGGTGCTTTCATTTTTGGGTTCGCGATACGTTCGCAATTCACATTTCAGGCACAGGGGATCACGATCATCCCTAGCTTGGTACTTGACATACTTCCATACGCTCTGACGATCATCGTGCTAATTGTCATGTCGTTCGGGACGGCGCGCCAGCGCCTCGGTGCGCCCGCCGCTCTCGGCATGCCATTCGTCCGCGACGAGCGCTAGCTAGGTTGCAACAAATGACACCAGATGACCTAGTCGAGATAGAACTAATCAAGCAACTGAAGTACCGCTACGCGCGATGCCTCGACCTCAAACTCTGGGACGAACTGCGCGCGTGCCTAACCCACGATTGTGTCTGCGATTACAGCGGCGGCAAGTACCACCACGAAGGCGCCGATGCCATCGTGGCATGGATCAAGAAAGGCATGGGTGCTGAGACCTTTTTGTCTAGCCACAAGATGCATCACCCCGAGATTGTATTGACGGGGCCAGACTCGGCCACCGGTACCTGGGCGCTAGACGACCGTGTAATCATGGAGGATCTCAAGCTCGTTGTTCGCGGTTGCTGTTTCTATACCGACACCTATGTCAAGAACGACGGTGAGTGGAAGATCGCGACGACCGGCTACAAACGTGTTTACGAGGAGATCGAACCGAAGCCGGATCTAAATATCACAGCCCACTACTGGCGGACCGGCGGACAGAGCGCACTGCCTGCATAACTTGGTCTGCCTAGTAGTTCTTGTGCCCTAATTTCGCTTTAGCAAGCGACCTAAAAGGACGACAATGAGAACGTGGTACGCGCGCGGATTATCCGCCGCGCGATTGGGGCGGTAGTCGCGACGGCCCTTATCGGACTCGTGTCAGCCGCGGTGGTGGCGAGTCGCGCCCACGACCGAGTTAGGTCTGCCACCACAGTGGAATTGGAGCCTCCGCACGTCCTGTTCATAGGCGATTCCCTGATGGACCAACAAGGTAATCACGCCGCATTTCTTCTGAGACAGTCGGGCGTGACGACTCACGTACAAACGGCATGGGGTTCATCGCTGCTAACGGGCGGCCAGTATCGCAGTGGTCGCACGATGAGCGATCGCCGTCCGAGCGATGACAGCGTGCACTGGCTGTCGTTGGCTTCTGAACTTGTCGAGAACGTTGATCCGACGCTCGTCGTCGTTGAACTCAACCACAACTATTGGTGGCCGTTTCCTACAGATGCCCACGGTGTGGCGATTGCCGACCTCGGCTCGATCCAGGCACGCCGGATGATCGCGAAACAGGTCCATTCGTTAGTAGCGGTATTGCAGAGCGCAGGGGCGGACGTCGTGTGGGTAGCTCCGACTCCGAGCAAGACTCACGCCGCAGAAATATGGTCGACGATGCGGCCCGTACTTCAAGTGCTCGGGACAGCGATCCTCGACCCGAATGCCGCAGTTCGCAAGGACGGCTCTCGGCGTCGGACTAGCGCTCCAGACTGTGCAGATGTCCAGCAGGACCTTTGGATGCCAGACCAGGTCCACCTCACGCGATTTGGGGCTTCCGTAACCGGCACGACGTTGGCCGAAATGGTCGCAGCACGAATTGGTATCCGGTTAATCGACGCGGCCGTTCCGGGCGATCGCGTCGTCGCGCTAGTGCCGGCGACCGATGGTTACTACCTAGTTCAGTGCGATGGTTCTGTCTTCGCATTCGGCTCGGTTCCAATCGTCATCAGCGCTCGGTCGCAAATTGAGCGGGCCGCTCCGGTCGTTGATGCTCGCGCCGCTTCTGACGGCGGTCTGATTCTCGTGAGCTCCGAAGGTACCGAGATTCGTCTCGGAGCGGTTGGTGGTTTGCATCATCTCGAAGAGTTAGGGGCAAGCACGACGCGGCGAAAACCTGCTACTGATCCGATCGCGCAAGCCTGGGACGCGCTACACCCACCGCCAAGAATCGCGGATACGGAACTCGTAACGAACGGCGGTTACACGGTCAGAGAAAATGGCGAAGTCGAGTCGTGGGGCGATGCCGTGTACTACGGCGACGCTGCTCATCTAGCTCGGTTCACTCATCGAGCTAATGCTGTTTGGCTTTACGTGCGGCTTTGAGTGCCGCCGCTGCTGACTCCTTAGCTTCGCGACTCTTGCGTGCAGCGTCCTTTTTCTTTGCATCTGAGGCTTTGCGAAGTGCCCGAATCTCGTCGCGATTGGTGTCTATCGGCGACGAAACTGAGGTGAGCGCCACACTTTTCGCGGCGTCAGAGTCTGCAGAAGCTTCGCCGATCGCGAAGCGGTCATCGGTAGTTAGCAATGTCTCGAACACGTCGGCGCACGGAGCGTCCATCGCTAGATAGCTCGCGAGCATCAGGACGACGAGTTTGCTACCGAACTCCTCTAAGAGTGGTGGGAGAACTTCGAGCATGTCTTCGAGTTGAGGATCGTCACTGCGTTCGTCCCCAAGATCATCAATACACGCGTCGGCACAAGCACCAGAGATTTCGGAGGCCGCCATAGCAGCGCGAACTGGGCCACCGGACCGCACTCGGCCCCATACCAACGACGATGGGTTCGGGTGTACTCGTAGCGCCGCCGTCTTGACGTTGAGTACTTGGGCGAGGTTGCCTATGTGGTCGCCTTCGCCGAGACCTGCTATCGCCGAATCAAGTTCTGCGTTGGTGAATTGAGCGAGAGCAGCGCTGAGTATTTCTCGTCTAGATGTACTGGCCATGCGAATTCCGTTCGGGCTTCTGCGAAGAAGCAAAGAGAGATTGAAGACGCCAGAAGGTAGCTGTTAATGACCGAAAAATCTGTGTAGTGCGCCTGTATGGTCGAAGCCCTAGGGAGGAATGATGATCAATCAGAGCGAGAGTGGGCCGGAACTGCGCGGCCACGCTCGCAGGTTGCTAATTGAACATCTCTGGCGACGTAGATCAGTAATCGAAATGGCATTAGTTGGTGCTGTGATCTATCTCGCGATCGTCCTCACGATTCCGTTGGTCGCTGGTCGCGCTATCGACGAGGTCGTAGCAGACCACGACAGCAAGAAGTTCTGGCGGTATCTCATCATCCTGACCGGCCTCGCTATCGCGCGGTCCGGTGGTGGTGCGATGCGCAAGTATTACGCGACGAAGAATCCTGCGATCGTGAGCGCCGACATTCGCGGTCGTTTGTTCGAGCATGTGCAGCGACTCTCGTTTTCATTTCACGACAGCGTTGGCGCTGGCCAGCTGATGGCGCGCGCTTCGACAGACATCTCGATGATCGAGCAAGCGATCAGCCCACTGCCATGGTTTTGCCAATCGGTAGTCCTGTTCTTTGTCGGTGGAACGATCTTGGTCACAATTCACACCCACTTGGCCGTAGCGGTCTTCACAGTTATTTCGGTGTCGATGGTGCTCGCGTTGCGAACAGCTAAGGGCCTGTATCCAGCTGCGGTCGACGCTCAAGAGCGCCTCGGATACTTCGCGGAATTCGTAGAACAACAAGTTCAAGGAATACGCGTAGTCAAAGGCCAAGGATTTGAGCCACAATTCCGACGACGCGGTGGGGAGGTAGCGAGCGAGTTGCGCGTAGCGGGGCTACATCGTTCTGGAATTCGCGCAGTTTTTCAGGCATCGATGATCGGCGTCCCGGGGGTGGCGATGCTTGTCATTATTGGATACGGCGGTTATCTCGGCGCAGATAGACAGCTGACGCCGGGGGAGCTGTGGACATTCATTCAGTACCTCGCGCTCTTAGTTGCTCCGGTGGCTGCTGGCGCCGAACTGTTGAGCCAATGGCCACAGGGCATGGCAGCGGCTGCGCGCATTGCCGAAGTGCTTGCAGTCGAACCCGATGTCGAAGAACCTCACCACTCGAAGAAATTGCCTGCTGGCGGTGGTCGCATCAAGTTCGACAACGTCTGTTTTGGTTACCGGCCGGAGTTGCAGGTCATCCACAACTTGACTCTGTCGATCAAAGCTGGCGAATCGGTGGCGTTCGTCGGACGAACCGGTAGCGGCAAGAGCACTCTTGTCTACTTGCTGGCACGCTTCTATGACACGTGGAGCGGTTCGGTCTCCATCGACGGTCGCAGGGTTGACGAGGCTCGGCTTCGCGACTTAAGAGCAGCCGTGAGTTTCGTATTCGAAGACACCGTTGTGTTTACCTCATCGATCAGGGAGAATCTCGCGGTCGGCGAACTAACCGCTACAGACGATCGGATCGAGGCCGCGGCGCGACTCGCGAAGGCGCACGATTTCATCGCGGAACTCCCAGACGGATACGACACGATTGTCGGACCGCAAGGACTTTCACTCTCTGGCGGGCAGCGTCAGCGTCTGGCGATCGCACGCGCGATTTTGCGTAACTCTCGTATTCTCGTGCTCGACGATGCGATGAGCGCGGTCGATCCGCAAACTGAGGCTGAGATTCGTACGGGTCTTGTAGAAGCGATGGAGGGCCGCACGACACTGATCGTGGCGCACAGGGTTGAGACGGTCAGCCTTGCCGACCGGATAATTCTGCTCGACGAGGGCCGGATCATTGCCGATGGAACCCATTCAGAGTTGCTCGGATTACGCGAGTACCGAATTGCGCTCGCTCTCGACTCTCTGGCAGTGACGAACATGCTGTCAGAACTAGCCGCAGGCGACTGATGCGCATCGCAGCGATGTGGGAGCCACCTCCTCCGCGTCCACCTGTCCGGCAGATGCTCGCAGAGTTCCGCGCCCACAGGCGTAACTATGGCATCGCAATAGCCGGTGTGCTCATCATGACCGTGAGCAGTATTTCGCTGCCCCTCGTAGTGGCGATGATGATCGACAGAGGTGTCGCCGGACATTCGACAGGGTGGGTCCTCGTGAGCCTCGCACTTGGTGGTGTTTTTGTGATCGGGCAGATCATCGGGAGTTGGATCGAATACCACTGGATGGGAAAATTCGCCGAGCGATACCTATTCGACTTGCGTGGTTCCCTCATGGACCACCTCTACAGCCTTGACATCGATTATTTCACGCACGAACCAGCTGGCCGGTTAGTAGCACGACTGACCGCAGACGTAGAGAATCTGCAACAGTTTGTGCAGATCGGTCTTTCCATGGTTGTGCGTAGCGGAGCACTACTTCTGTTTTCGTCTGTGGTGATGTTTGTTCGGTCGTGGCAATTGGGTCTCGCGGCGTTTGCAGTTATGCCAGTGCTCATCGGTATTTCGCTCTGGTATCGGCCGAGGGCATATTCAGTGCAATTAGATATTCGCGAGAGCACTAGCAACATGCTCGCTCATGTGAATGAGTCGATAGTCGGTATGCGCGTCGTTCAGGCGTTCACGATTGAGAGCGACTTGCACCAAACTTTTCGCGACGTAAGCGGCGAGACCTATACAGCAAAAATACGGAGCGGCCGATTTGCAGCGATGTACTACGGAACTATTGAGTTCGCTCACCCTCTCGCGCTAGCAGCGGTAATCGGCGCTGGCGGATGGTTGGTAAACGACAACGCAGTCACTGTCGGCACAGTCGTTGCATTCACGATTTTCCTTACGCGTCTCTTCGAACCGATTCAACAATTCACAGAACTCAACTCAATGTTGCAGTCAGCTGGAGCGAGTTTCGCCCGCGTGTTCGAGTTCAAAGCACGCGTCCCGATGCTCGTCGACCACGAAGGTGCAGTCGACTTCGTGGAAGCCGATGGTGAGGTACGTATTGAAGACGTGAGCTTTCGATATAGCGAAGACGCGCCATGTGTGATTCCGGAACTGGACTTGGTAATTCCTGCTGGCCAGCGTGTCGCGATAGTTGGTGGTAGCGGAGCCGGCAAGAGCACCCTGGCAAAGTTGATCGTCAGGTTCTACGACCCGACCGCTGGCAGAGTCGTCGTCGACGACCAAGACATCCGATTTGTTACGGCATCGTCTTTGCGGCGCCGAGTGGTCCTCGTACCGCAAGAGGGCTTCTTGTTCGACGGCACAGTGGCAGACAACATCGCGATTTCACTCGAGGGTGCGACCCGTGCCCAGGTTGATGCAGCGTGTGAACAACTTGGGTTCGCTCAGCAGTTAGAAGCAATTCCGGAAGGCCTCGACGCAATCGTAAGCAATCGCGGTCTTACCTTGTCGTCAGGGCAGCGTCAGCTAGTTGCTCTAGCGAGGGCATTCATAGCCGACCCGCGCGTGATCGTCCTCGACGAGGCAACAAGCAACCTCGACCCAGCGACAGAATTGCTTGTCGAAGATGCGATGGTTCACCTACTAGAGAACCGCACGGCGATCGTCATTGCCCACCGCATCAACACAGCGATGCGCGCTGATCGTGTCCTCGTTATGGAAGACGGACGCATCATCGAAGATGGCGCGCCGACAGAACTTGAAGCGCGCAAGGGAGCTTTCGCTAGATGGCTTGCGGCAACCCGATTAGCAACGGTGTTTCTAGAAACCGTCTAAGCGACGGTGACCTGCATTTCGATAATGCCGTTCATCAAAGTGGATTCGAGGCGAGTTGGCTCTTTCGTGACCCGAATGCTGGGAAATGTGGTTAGCAGTTCTTCGAACATGACGCGCGCTTCTATGCGCGCCAACGTTGCTCCGAGACATAGGTGCTCGCCGAACCCGAACGCGAGGTGCGCAGGATCTGGCGCGCGGCGAATGTTGAACTCGCTCGCGGTCGGGCCGAAAGCGCGTTCGTCGCGGTTGGCCGACGCATACAGCATCACTACGTAGTCGCCTTCGGCAACCGCGACTTCGCCGACGAGAGAATCGTGGGCGACGGTGCGAGCGAACGCCTTGACTGGTGTCACCCAACGCAGCATTTCTTCGACAGCATTGTGCGTGGCATCGCGATTCGCGACTAGCCAGTCGCGCTGTTCGGGATTGCGATCGAGTTCCGTGAGTCCACCGGATATGAGATTCCGGGTGGTCTCATTGCCGGCAACGAGCAATGACATACAAAAGATGAGTAGCTCAGAATCATCTAAGGAGCGACCGTCGAGATTTGCTGCGACGAGTCGTCCGAGTATGTCGTCGCGTGGCGCCTCGCGATGCGATGCAATGCAGCCGAGCATGAACCCGACGAACTCGTTGACAACGGCAAAATCTGCCTGCATTCCATCGGCTGCCTTGACCGTTTCGTCAGACCACTCGCGAAACTTTGATTCGGCAACATCGTCCACGCCGAGAAGCGCCGCGATGACCTGCAGGGGAAGTCGCACTGCGATGTGTTCGACGAAGTCAAATTCTGCGCCCGGTACGTCCGCAAGAATCTTGCGAGTTCGAGCACGGATGTCGTCAGTGAGTCCCTCGATAGCGCGAGGTGTGAATGCGCGGCTAACTAGCTTGCGGAATTGCGCGTGCTCCGGCGGGTCCATGAACAGCACGCTTCGCGCGCCAACGTCGGGAGTGTGGTCGCCCGCTAACAGCTTCGCCCGGATCGGATCTAGAACCAGCACGCCTTTCGACGAACAAAAATTTTCTGGATCACGAGAGATCGCTCGAATGTCGTCGTACCGAGAGACGACTTTGATCCCAGGTTCGTACTCGAACATTGGCGCGTTTGCCCGCAGCCACGGGTATGCCTGTTCAGCTTCTTTTAGCCACCAGTGCGGATCGTTCGGGGCGACTCTCGGTGCAACCATGCACCGCGACAGTATGCGCATACTGTGGCTCCTCGTGGACGAGATTTCGAAGGCTGCTTTCTCCGCATGGTTGCGGGAAAAACTCGGGACTCCGCAGGTCACCATCGGCGACGCGACTCGGCCGAGCGCTGGCGGCTTATCGAGCGAGACGATCATGCTCGACGTCGACTGGGGTGAAGGCACGCGAGGTCTTGTATTGCGATTGCCGCCGATCGGCAAAGGACTTTTCCCTAGCTATGACCTAGCCATGCAGGTGCAAGTAATGAACGGCCTTCGGATGCACAGCGCAGTCCCTGTTCCAGTCGTGTTTTGGCACGAAACAGACTCAGCGCCACTTGGGCGTGAGTTCGTGGTGATGGAGCGCGTCGATGGACGTATCCCGACAGACAATCCGGGCTACCACTTCTCTGGGTGGCTAAAAGATCTGTCGGGACCGGATCAGCAACGTGTCTTCGATGAATCAATTTCGACTCTTGCCGCAATACACAACGTCGATATCGACAGTGCCGGCCTCCGCTCGTCGTTTCGTGGAGTCGGCCTCGACTCCGAGTTCTCCTACTGGAGTGACTATCTCGACTGGTCGGCAGAGGGCCAGAGGTTCAGTGCGATCGACGACGCTTTCGAATGGTGTGTCGCTAATCGCCCCTCGACAGAACCAGCAGCTGGATTGGTGTGGGGCGACACGAGGTTAGGCAACATCATTTACGGCGATGACCTCTGCGTTCGGGCCGTTCTCGATTGGGAGATGGCACTGCTTGGTCCTCCTGAGATCGATCTCGGCTGGTACTTGTTCATTGAGCGAACCGCATTGCAATTCGCGTCACAGCTCGAAGGCTTTCCGGATCGCGGGGGCACTATCAAGCGATACGAACATCATCTAGGTCGCGAGGTCCGGGATATCGACTTCTATGAGATTTGGGGTGGAGTCCGGAGCGCAGCGATCATGACCCGCGTTGCGGCCGATCTTTGCGCTCTTGGAAGAGTCCCTCAGTCATTTGTGTATGAGAACCCCGTTACCCAACTACTCACGAAACTTCTCACCCACTGAGCTTGTACTGTCGCGATTTATGACTAGCCCGCTCTGGCGACCGAGCGCTGACCAGGTAGCGCGAGCGCGGATTACTGAGTTCCGCGAACATCACGCAGGACACAAGACTGACTTTGCTGGCTTGCACAAGTGGTCGATCGAAAATCGCGAGGCCTTTTGGTCTGCGATTTGGGACTATTGCGATGTTCTAGGAACTCGCGGTGACCGCCGATCGGTAGATCGTGAAGCGATGCCAGGGGCAAGTTTCTTCCCGGACGCGACTCTCAACTACGCGCGCAACGTGTTGCGCGGGCCAGACAACGACGTCGCGATTATCTCGTGTTGTGAGACAGGAGCAGACAAGGAATTTACTTGGAGTGAGTTACGTGCAGAAGTAGCGCGTGTGAGCGCCGCTCTACGCGCCGACGGTGTGGAGGGAGGCGATTGTGTAGTTGCATATCTTCCGAACATTGCCGAGACAGTGATTGTGATGCTCGGTGCTGCAGCGATCGGAGCGACTTTTTCGTCTTGTTCGCCAGACTTCGGAGCTCAAGGAGTTTTGGATCGGTTCGGCCAGATCGCGCCGGTGGTACTCGTAACCACAAGTAGCTATAACTACGGCGGTAAACACTTCGATTTTTCAGAACGTGTCTCGGAGGTCCAGGCTGGCTTGCCGACATTGCGTCGCACGGTGCTGGTCGATCCTCGCCGGGACATCGCGCTCAGCGCGACGTCGTGGAATGAATGGCTTGATCCGTATCACGGCGCATCGCTCAAGTTCGCGGAACTTAGTTTTGATCATCCGTTATATGTGCTTTATAGCAGTGGCACCACAGGCGTTCCCAAGTGCATCGTCCATCGTGCAGGTGGGATTCTCCTGAAGCATCTCGCGGAGCAGCAACTGCAGTGCGATATTCGAGCTGGCGACCGCGTCATGTACTTCACGACCGCCGGTTGGATGATGTGGAACTGGCTGGTCGGCGCGCTCGGTACCGAGGCAACGATCGTGCTCGTCGATGGCTCGCCGTTTTATCCAGACCCGATGCGACTGTTTGACATCGCGGACCGGCACCGCGTGTCGTTGCTTGGCGTCGGCGCAAAGTTCTTAGATGCGACGCGTAAAGAAGGCATCCGTCCCGCCGATCGATTCCAACTCGAGCGACTGAGAACAATTTGTTCGACAGGCTCGCCGCTCGCTCCCGACGGATTCAAGTACGTGTATGAGGCAATCAAGTCCGACATTCACCTTGCCTCGATCAGTGGTGGCACTGATCTCTGTGGCTGCATCGTCATGGGCGATCCCACACGTCCAGTGTTTGCCGGAGAGATACAAGGCCCAGCGTTAGGTGTTGCCGCTGAGGTGTACACAGAAAGCGGATCGCCTGCCGAAGTTGCCATAGCTGGAGACCTCGTCGTGACGGCACCGTTTCCGTCGATGCCGCTTCGGTTCGGTTCCGACCCCGACGGCAGTAAGTACCGCTCGGCATATTTTGAGAGATTTCCTGGAGTGTGGGCGCAGGGGGACTTCGCGTACAAGACACCGAATGGCGGGTTCGTAATTGCTGGCCGAAGTGACGCGACTCTGAATCCGGGAGGCGTAAGGATCGGGACAGGGGAGTTATATCGATGTGTTGAAGCGATACCGGAAGTTCTTGAGGCTCTAGCAGTCGGCCAGCCATTCGATGGCGACACGCGGATCGTCTTGTTCCTACGCCTCGCCGCCGAAATTGAGCTGTCCCAAGACCTCGAAGCACGCATTCGGTCACAGATTCGGTCGCAGTGCTCTCCCCGTCACGTCCCCGCGCGAATTATCCAAATTTCGGATCTGCCGCGCACCAGAAGCGGCAAGATCGCGGAGCTAGCGGTAGCTGACCTGCTCTCGGGACGTGACGTACGCAACACTGAGGCTCTAGCTAACCCAGAATCCCTGCAACTGTTTAAGAACCACCCGGGCCTGGTCGATTAGTCCCTTATCGCTTCTAGGCAACAAAAGTGGTGGTAATCCACAGGCAACCATGTCACAATCAAATATCCCTTCAGATTCTCGTCGAGATCGACTGTTAGGGGGTAAGCACCCTTAGGCAAATAAAGGGTCTCCGATGTGCATTAGGGCAGTGGGCCTGGGAGAATCTCAAAGAATTGCGGAAAATTCCGTGCAGGATGATTGCGATGCTGTCATGCTCTCGGGGGTAACAGCAACAGAATTACCGGACAATCCGACTGCTTTCAGTAGCGGTCACTTAGAAGGAATAGGAAACAAGTGAAGTTTTCAGACGATCGCGAACGTAGCGAAGATCAAGATCTAGTACGTCTGTATCTGCAAGATATTGGGCGTCACGAACTACTCGACAAAGACGGCGAAGTACGCCTCGCTCAGCGCATCGACGCTGGCCGCGAAGCCACAGCTGAGCTTGCATTGGACAAGAAGATCACCCCAGCGCAAAAGCGTGCGTTGCGTCGCACGATGCGCGACGGCGAAACAGCAACTCGTGAGTTCGTAAACGCCAACTTGCGGCTTGTCGTTTCAATCGCGAAGAAGTACCAGGCATCTGGCCTCCCGCTTCTGGACCTGATTCAAGAAGGCAACCTCGGCCTGATCCACGCTGTCGACAAGTTCGACTGGCGTAAGGGTTTCAAGTTCTCGACGTACGCGACATGGTGGATCCGTCAAGCACTTCAGCGCGGTATTGCCAACAGCTCAAGGGTTATCCGTCTGCCAGTACATGCTGGCGACACGCTTGCACGCGTCATGAAGGTTCGTGCCCAACTCGAAGGCGAACTCGGACGCATGCCGACCATCGCGGAGGTCGCAGCCGAAGCTGGCTTGCCACTCGAGAAGGTCGTCGAAGTCCATAGCTACGCCAGCGATCCTGTATCGCTCGACGAGCCACTCCGCGATGACGGCGATGCAGAGCGCGGCGACTTCGTTGCCGACTCGGGTGCGACCAACCCGTTTGAGGCTGCGGCCACGGCAATGTTGCCTCAAGAGATGCAACGCATCTTGTCTGTACTCGACGAGCGTGAACGCACGATTCTGCGTTTGCGTTACGGCCTCGATGGCACAGAGCGTTCACTTGAAGAAATCGCCGAGTTCTTCGGGCTTACCCGTGAGCGGATTCGCCAACTAGAGGCTCGTGCACTCTCAAAGCTTCGCCACCCAGCGAGCGATGTTGGCGCACGGAGCTTGCTAGAAGCTGTTTAGCTAGTCGGCAACACCAAATCTTTGGCCCCTGCGAAAGCGGGGGCCATTGTCATTTCGTGGCCTCGGCCACGACAGGAAGCATGTGCCACGACCATTGGTATTCGCCAGGCCGAATTCGGTACTGCTCGAGGGTGTCTGGGCCGCAGCTAAGTGTGCCTAAGCCTCTGTGTCTGTGGTCGAGATGAACGATTGTTTCGGGTCGTGCCGAGAGGTCTTCTGCGTGGCTCGCATCGGTTAGATCTTCTGGCGCTAAGTGCAGCGCGCTGAATTCGAAAGTTCCTGGGGTATTCGCGGCAAAGCGAATGCCGGTGCCGTGATCATCTTGTAGCTGTGTCCAACGTGTGTCGCAGTGGAGTCCGTGTTCCTGTGGCATGACGAACGGAACGTACTGATCGGACACAGTTGAGGACCATTGGCTGATATCTGCGCCGCGGTAACGATCGGGGTAGTTGTCGTGCAATCCGCGCCCGAACCAGCTGAGGCGTTCGAGTCGTGGACTGAGTGACATCCGTATTCCGATTCTCGGGACGTCGCGAATTAGCGCTGGAATATTTACGGTTTCAGAAAACTCGAGTCTTCCGTCGGCAGTGGAATGAATCTCTTGCCTGTGCAAGATTGGCGAATCAGGATCATTGCTTAGGTATGCGTTCGTAACAATGAAGCGGTCGGGAGCAAGTTGTTCGATATCAACAAGTTCATGCGTTAGTAGGTCGAGACCCCAGGTGCGCCACCGTGTTAGTGGTTTGCCGGGTTGTTCGTAGACAAGCTTCAACCCGTCGTTGTCGGTCGGAGCGCGCCACAGAGCCAGCCGCGGCCCGAGACCTTCGTGAATCATCTCGACGTCCTCGACGACAAACGACGACACGATGCCGTCCGTTAGTTGGATCGAACGGCCTGCCTTCTTAGATGACTTTGGTTTCGAACGTGGAGCCTTGAACCAGTCGAGTTGCCTCCAGCCAATCTCAAATCCCGCCAAAGCCCATCGCTGTTCTGATGTCGCTCGCAAGCGAAGAGTGATCGAGCATTCCTCTCCCTTCGACAGTTTCGGGCGCTCTACGTGCAGGGGAACAGTCGAACTTGAGCCAGGAGGCAGGGATGGCAGCGAAATCTCGGACGACGACACAACCTTGCCGTTTATCGCAATTTCTAGGATCGCCGTTAGCCATGACGTGTCTGTGAAGTCTTGCTTGTTTGTGATCTTGAAGGCCTCGCGCGATTTGCTCGACCACTCGACGGCGACAGGACAGGCAAGCCACTTGTGCTCTTCGAGCGCTGGCTTCGGGCGACCGTCTGGCCAGACAACTCCGTCGCAGCAGAAGTTGGCGTCGTGCCGTTGCTCGCCCCAGTCGCCGCCGTATGCCCAACGCGACTCGCCGCGGCCGACGGATTGCAGGAGGCCGTGGTCCCACCATTCCCATATGAACCCGCCCTGTAGTCCTTGTGTCGATTCGATTGCATCCCAGTAGTCGGCGAGACAGCCGTTGCTGTTGCCCATGGCATGGGAGTACTCGCACATGACTAGCGGGCGCTTTGGACCCCACGGCTTGGTCGCAAACGCGACGATCGCGCTAATCGGCGGATACATGGGGCACAAGACGTCAGTGGCGTTGGTTCCGCCTGCCCAGTCGAGCATGATCGCGCCTTCGTAGTGCAGCGGACGCGAAGGATCGTGGCCGCGAATCCATCCGGCTAGCGCGTCGTGGTTTGTGCCGTAGCCACTCTCGTTGCCGAGCGACCACATGATGATTGAGGGGTGATTCTCGTCGCGCTGCACCATGCGCGCTCCGCGCTCAACCCATTGCGCGCGATATGTAGGGTCGTTGCAAAGCGAACCGATCCATGCGTGGCTTTCGATGTTGGCCTCGTCGACGACATAGAGCCCATACTCATCGCAAAGGTCAAGAAATCGAGGGTCGTTAGGTGAGTGAGCGGTTCGAACGGCATTGAAGCCAAACTGCTTCATCATGATGACATCGCGCCTCATGTTTGCGATGTCGATCACGCGTCCGGTATCGGCAGCGAAGTCGTGGCGGTTCACTCCGCGAATAAGTACCGGCATGCCATTGATGAGGAGTTCGTCGCCGACTACTTCGACATTTCGAAAACCGACGCGCTCTCGTTGCACCTCGACCACATGACCGTTCGGGTCTTTCAATGTCGTGACAAGTTCGTATAGGTGTGGCTGTTCCGAAGACCATGCGTGAGCGTTTGGGACTGTCGTCTCGAGAGTAGCTACATGCCCCGAAAAAATGTACGTGTCGAGTTGGTGGGGGACTGCCTCGACCAGCGGTTTGCCGACGCGCTTGCGGCCGTCGAAGACTTCGATCTCAACCTGATATCCGGCGACTGGCTTCGCTGCGAACTCGACCTCTGCGCGAACGGTGAGCGTTCCGGTTGTCATGTCATCTGTCAGGCCACATCTCGCTTGCACGTTCCGCAGCCGAACAACGCCCGGCGAGTATAGGAAAATCTCACGGTGTAGACCCGCTTGCCACCATTGGTCTTGGTCTTCTAGATAGCTCGCGTCGCTCCAACGAGTAACCATTGCCGCAAGCGTGTTTTTCGTTCCGCCAGCGCGCACAAAGTCTGTTACATCGAACTCTGAACTCAGCCTTGAGTCTTTCGCGAGACCGAGAAATCGTCCGTTGACCCACACGAGCAGTGTCGATTCTGCGCCGCCGAAGTGGAGAATGATTCGTCTGGAATACCACTCCTTCGGAATCCGGAAATGGCTTCGGTAAAGGCCTGTCGGATTTTCATCGGGGACCACAGGTGGTAGCAGTTCATCTCCCCACGGCATCTGGACGTTTGTGTAGATCGGCTTGGCTTCTGTGCGCATTGTGAAGCATTCGGGGACATTTACTTGTTCCCAACGAGAGTCGTCAAAGGCTTCGCGTGAGAACTCTTGTGGGGCGGCTTCGGGATTAGGCGCTAACGCGAACCGCCATTCGCTGTCGAGTCGCTGAAACCATGGTGAGTCATCGCGCCCATCCGTTACGCGTGCTGTCGCGATATCTGGGGCGCCGAGTCTTGGGATTCGCATTGGTAGCCGCGACATAGAAACGAGTTCGGGCTGTTGCCACGGTCGAATACCGCGAAGGTCGAACGTCATGCGAGTACCGGATTCGGCTGCCGGTCAGAAATTTTTTGGGTACTGAATGCCGCAACGATGCAGAGACCTCCGGCTATCACGAAAGCCATGCGGTAGTCGCCTGTCCATGCTTTGAATGCTCCGGCGGCCCATGCTGCTAGCGCCGCTCCGAGTTGATGGCTAGCGATTACCCATCCATAGACGACGCCACTTCGCTCGCCGTAAACGCGTTGGCATAACACGACTGTCGGAGGCACTGTTGCGACCCAGTCAAGCCCATACAGAACGACAAAGACTGCGAGCATCACTCCGCCGCGATCTAACACAGTGTCGAGCGCGAGTAGCGACAGGCCGCGGAAGCCGTAGTAGATGAGCAATAACTTGCGTGGGTCGACGTGATCGGTAAGCCACCCAGAGCAGATAGTGCCAACGACGTCGAACAGGCCAATTAGCGCTAGCAGTCCAGCCGCTGCAGGCTCAGCCATGCCGTGACTATGCGCGGCATTGATGAAGTGTGTGCCGATCAATCCATTAGTAGACAAGCCACATATAAAGAAGCTTCCCGCTAGTAACCAAAAAGAACCGGTACCAGAAGCGAAGGCAAGCCCGCTGAATGCCGACCGGATTGGGTTGGGTGTCGGGTCTGGCGTGCTGAACCCAGATGGCGCACCGAAGGCCATCGCGCCGAGGTCTTCTGGTTTGTCTTTGAGTCCGTAAAGAACAAGTGGCACGACAGCGACCGCGGCCGTTGCTGTTGTGAGCGATACCCACTTCCAGCCGGGGCCGTCTGCGAGAGTCGCCAACACAGGAAGAAAAATCAGTTGTCCTGTTGCACTCGCCGCGGTGAGTACACCCGTGACAATTCCGCGCTTCTCATAGAACCATCGAGTCGCGACTGTGGCAGCGAAAACAGTTGCCATGCAGCCTGCGCCACCACCGACAAGGACGCCCCAGCAGACGACGAGTTGCCAAGGTTGTGTCATCCAGATTGTTAGCGTCGTTCCCAGAGACACAACCAACAGAGCAGAGGCGACTACGCGCCGCATTCCGAATCGGGCCATCGCCGCGGCTGCGAATGGTCCTGTAAGACCGAAGAGGATCAGGTTCACTGAGATCGCAAAGCCCACCGTGGCTTCGTTCCAGCCGAACTCGTCACGTAGTGGTCCGATCAGCACGCCTGGGGTACTTCGAAACGCGGATGCACCCATTAGCACGACCACAGCGAAGAAAGCCATGCGCCAGGCGGGATGCCGTTTCATTGCTCGCACTTTAGAACGCGACGCTTATGGTATATCGCTGTGAACATCGATGAGTTTCGCGACGCCGGTTATCGAACGGTCGATCTAATCGCGAGCTATCTCGAAGGGCTAGATGACGCGCCGGTCCAGACTCGAGCGATGCCCGGTTCGGTGCGTGCTCAACTACCGACCAAGGCGCCGGAGCAGCCCGAATCTTGGGACGAGATTCTCAGCGATGTTGAACGGATCGTGATGCCAGCAATCGCGAACTGGCAGTCTCCGGGTTGGTTCGCATATTTCCCTGCGAGTAGTGCGCCACCGGCGGTACTCGGTGAGTTTCTAAGCGCAGGTTTCGCACAACAAGGAATGCTCTGGGCGACCTCGCCTGCGTGTACCGAGATCGAAATTCACGTGATGGATTGGCTCGCAGATTTATGTGCTCTGCCTGCAAAATTTCGTAGCGACGGTACTGGTGGCGGAGTAATTCAAGACAGTGCGTCGAGCGGGTCTTTAGTCGCGCTCGTGGCAGCACGGGAGCGTGTCCGCCGAGTTACTCCGGGCTTACCGCTTGAGAAGACGGTCGCGTACGTGAGCAGCCAGACTCACTCGTCGCTCGTGAAGGGTGCACGAGTCGCTGGCTATGGCATGATTCGCGAGGTAGCGGTAGATGAGAACTTCGCGATGGATGCCGACGCGCTCGCGCAGGCAATCCGTATGGATAGCGATGCAGGTCTCGTGCCTGCATTCGTGTGCGTGACCCTCGGAACGACTAGTTCAGGTGCGTTCGACCCGCTTAGCGCAGTCGGCGCAATCGCCAAATCCGAAGGTATTTGGTGTCATGTCGATGCCGCATGGGCTGGTGCAGTTGGAATATGTCATGAATACCGCGAGCTGTTCGAAGGCCTGGAGTACGCAGATAGCTATCTGTGGAATCCGCATAAATGGTTGATGACGAACTTTGACTGCACAGCGTTTTGGATCGGCGATCGACAAGAATTGATCGACACGCTCTCGATCGTCCCTGAGTATTTGCGAAACGCGCAGACCGATAACGCTGCCGTTATCGATTATCGGGATTGGCAGATTCCACTTGGCCGACGCTTCCGTGCATTGAAGCTGTGGTTCACGCTCAGATCATTCGGCGCTGAGCCGTTGCGGCAGCATCTTCGCGAGCACATTTCTTTAGCGGCAGAACTTGAAAAGCGTATTCGTGGAGATAATCGGCTACTCCTCAGCGCTCCGCATTCGTTGGCTCTCGTGTGTTTTGCTCATCGCGACGGCGATATCGCCACACAGCGGCTTGTCGATAATCTCAACGCGACGAACCGGGTATTTTTAGGAACAACACGCCTCGATGGCACTCTTGTAATTCGAGTCGCGATCGGTAGCCCTTGGCCGGTAGCCGAACGTGTTGACGAACTCTGGAACCTGATTTCTGAGTTGGCGTAATTTCACTTAAGAGTGCCTAGGTGGGCGAGCGCATCTTGGCGCTACCCTCGCAACCGTTATGGCTGTCTTGCGCTTCAGCTTTGGGACGATGGGCTCAGGTAAAAGCACTCTCGCGCTTCAGGTTCACCACAACATGCAACAGAGCGGCCATTCAGGGATGCTTCTGGCGCGCCTGGGTCGCGATGACTCCCATGTGACGAGCAGACTTGGCATTTCGGCGCCGTGTATCGAGGTCGATGAAGAACTTGATCTTGTCGAATTCGCGTACAAGTACAAGGCAGAAACAGGCAGCCTTGATTATGTCGTGTGTGACGAAGCCCAATTCTTCTCCGTCGAGCAGGCCGAACAACTTGGACGGATAGTCGATGAACTCGATGCCGATGTTTTCGCATTCGGGTTGATTACAGATTTCCGTGGTCAGCTATTTGCCGCGACAGCCAGGCTGCTCGAACTCGCCGATGAATGTGTCTCATTGCAGGTCGAGGCGCGTTGCTGGTGTGGTAGTCGGGCCCTCAACAATGCGCGACTAGTGAACGGCGGATTCGTGCGGCACGGTGATGTCGTCGCAGTTGGCGACACCACTAGCTCAGGGGCTGTGCCACTGTTCGGCGACGTCGTCTCCTACGTATTGTTGTGCAGGCGCCACTTCCGTGAAGGAAAGATCAGCGCCGAGGAGCCAGCATGAGTGTCAACGTTGATGTGTCGCAATTGCAATTCCAAATCGAGACCTACGGTTCGACACCATTCCTCGTGACTACGAGCGACGATCAGCGTCCGCACCTTACCCACGTAGTTGTAACTCTCGACGAGTGCGTATTGCGATGTCAGGTGGGTCGCAAGTCGGCTACGAACGCGTCGAGTCGGCCTCAAGTCAGTCTGTTGTGGCCGGCTGTCGATGAATTCGGGTTCAGCCTGATTGTTGATGGTGTAGCTACCGTCGAACCCGGTGATTCGCCGCGGCTTTCGATCGCCGCTCAGAAGGCCGTGCTGCATCGCAATGCTCTCGGTGATGGTTACAAGGCTGATTGCGCGGCAATCGACGGGACACCTATCTAGCCGCACAGATGCCGATGGCCCGTTGCGGCTGTCCGAGTCGATTGCTATTTTCTACTTCGAACCAGTTCCGTCTGGTGAAGCGTCCACGATCGCGGACCCTACCCGTAAGTCTTTTCTTGGGAGGTCCGTGATGGAACCTGTAAATCTCAGTTCACTTGCCGAATTATGCGACGCGATATTCAGGGGTGATCCTGCCGATCGCCAAGCAGATCCGTATCTGTTCGCAGTCATCAAGAAGGGCGACTCATTTGAACTCATCGAGTACGGAGTCGTGTCCAAATCCGAACTCAGCGACGATGTGAAGCCTCCTGAGGGTTGCCTGGCGTTGGTGTTGCAATGCGGAGGTTGGATTGCTCCAGTCGCCGAGAGTTTCGATGGAAGCGGGCCAGAGCACCCGCGTCCGAGTGTGCATCCGCAACGCAAGAGAATGTTCTGTACTACAGCAATTGGTAATGACTCAGAGATCGTCACAGTTTTGAGGGTCGCCGGTGACCCATCGCCGCAGACAATTACTGGCGAGTGCATTGGTGTTGTGCCACAGGCGTTGCGGTCGTGTTGGTCTCGACGAATTCTCTCCGACGCTGCATGACACGGTGCGGTCGGTAACGTGCCGACTTATGCGAGCTGTGGTATGTAAGGAGTATGGCGGCCCAGGGTCGCTAGTTGTTGAGGACGTCGAGATGCCCGAGCCAAGGCAGGGACAAGTTCGGGTAGCGGTGCGGGCCGCTGGGGTCAATTACGTAGATGGGCTACTCGCCTATGGGCGGTACCAAGTCAAGGTCCCGCCGCCTTTTGTCCCTGGGTCCGAACTCAGCGGCATTGTCGATGCCGTCGGCGAAGGTGTCGATTCGGTCGCTGTGGGTGATCGCGTTTTTGCTTCGCTCGGTACTGGAGCCTTCGCCGAGTACGTGCTGGTGAACGCCCAGTCGCTGGTGCCTATCGCAGACTCACTCGACTTTGGTCGTGCGGCTTCGTTCCATCAGTCGTATTGCACGGCATGGTTCGCTTTCACGCGCCGCACAAGCATCAAAGTGGGCGAGTGGGTGCTCGTGACAGGCGCTGGTGGCGGTATCGGACTCGCGGCAATCGATGTCGCGCGTTCCTTTGGAGGACGCGTCATAGCGGTTGCTTCAACCGCAGAAAAGCGCGCCCTCGCTATAGCGATGGGGGCCGAGGCAACAATCGATTCCTCGACAGAGGACATCAAAGTGCGAGCCAGGGAGTTGTCCAATGGCGATGGCATAGACGTGGTTTACGACGCTGTCGGAGGCGAGGTCGCAGAAGCGGCGCTACGAGCGTTGAGATTCGACGGCCGTTTCTGCGTCATCGGCTTCACGGGTGGCATACCGCGTGTGCCGCTCAATCTCGTACTGCTCAACAATCGGACAGTCGTAGGAGTCGAGTGGGGTGGTTGGGTCATGAGGAATCTCGAAGAAAATCGTCTGCTAATCGGTGAGGTCATGGACGCCGTCGCCAAGGGGCAACTGAACCCGATTGCCCCGGTAGAACGGCCGCTAACAGAGGCTGGTTTTGCTGTGGCCGCCCTGCTCGAGCGACGCGCCGCTGGCAAGATAGTCCTAGTGCCTTAGCAAACTCCGCGATCAAGCCTGCGCGGTTGGACACGCCTATTATTTCTCAACTAGAACGTGTTCTACCTGCAGTGAGCCAGCCTCAATTACCCAAAGGAACTCATCAAATGTCGCGAACAAATCGTGCCGTATCCGCATTCTTGATGGTGGCGACGCTCGGCGTCTCAGCGTGCGGCGGTGGCACCTCAGACGCAAGCAAAGAGACCGAAAAGCTTGGCGATGGTGTCGAGATCGTCGACTCTGAGGACCAGGTCGTTGAGACCACCGACCCGAAGTCGGGCGATAGCTCTGACACCACTATTCCACTTAACGAAGACGGCAATGTCATCGACAGTCTCTTCAGCTCAATGAAGATATTTAACTCTTGCCTCGAAGAACACGGTGTCGAGTTCCTCGGCGATCCGCGCACTGCAGAGCCGGGCAGCCCTGCCGCCGACCCCGAATACCTAGAGACGTTGGGTACGTGCGCAGCCAAGTCAAAGATCATGGACGCCATGACAGCCTGGCAAGACGCTGGCAAAGACCTGACACCAGAGCAGATTGAGGACTCCAACAAGGGCATCACGCTATGGAAAGAGTGCATGATCGGCAAGGGCTGGAATGTCGAGCTTTCGCCAGACGAGCGCGGCATGCTGCAACCAGGAATCGACATGACCGGCCCGAACGGTGAGTCAGCGCTAACTGGTGCAGACACCATGAAAGACTGCGCTGACAAGTCACAAGAGGAGCTCGAGGCCCAGGGCATCGACATCGAGGGATTGGGCTAAAGGGCTAGATCTAAATGCAATTCACAAAAAAGAAAATCATTGCAATCATCGCGGCCACCGCGGTCTTAGTTGGTGGCGTTGTCTGGTGGCAGTCGTCTGAACCAGACGCTGACACTGGCCCAAAGAAGCAGATCTTGACAGGCAAGGCTGAGCGCAAAGATCTGCGCGACGAACTGACAATCACGGGCAAGTTGCGCCGCGAGGAGATCCAAGAGGTCAACTCTCCGTTCGATGGTCGCGTCAGTCAGGTCGGCGTCGAAGACGGCCAGACAGTTGAGCCAGGCGATGTGTTGTTAGCACTCGATGGTCGCCCCTCGGTAGCGGCTAACGGCGACTTTTCTTTCTACCGGCAGCTAGACGTCGGTTCCGACGGCCCCGACGTTCTTCAACTTGAACGCATCCTCGCAGCAGACGGATTCAGCCCAGGAAGTGTCGACAGGCTCTATACCGAGTCAACTCGGACGGCACTCAGGGACTGGCAGGTCGAGCACGGTTACGGTGGCGCTACACCCGAACCCGTTGAGACTGTCCGGGTAACGCTCGCAGACGGAAATGGCTACACAATTGGAGAGAAGGACACATCTTCTTGGAAGATCGGTCCGTCGGTTCCTGGTGGCGTACCAGCGAAGTTAGGTACACACAACCGTCTCACTTTCGCTGGACTAGCTAATCAGACTCCCGCGTTGCCACGCATCAGCGTTCCCGACGCAAACGTCACGATGAACGAAGGCGAAACAATCACGATCGTGCTCGAAGCCGATTTTGCCCCGACATCCGACACTCAGGTGAACCTCACCTTCGGTGGCGACATGACCGGCGGCGACCTCGACGACCACAACGATCCAGACAACGAGATCGACTTCCTGAACGACGAACTCGAAGACTCGCCGATTCTTTGGCAAGCTGGCGAAACTACATATGAGCTAGAGCTTCGCACCTTCTCGGACGACTTGTACGAAGACGAAGAAGAGTGGACGATCGAGATCGCGACTGAGGCGCAATTCGGCGAGGCCGTCAACTACAACCCCGGCTCGCTCAAGCTCATGACGGTCAAAGTCCTCGACACGTCTGTTGTCAAGGTCCCGACGTTCACGCTCTTCATCGATGACGATGACGACAAAGTCGACGAAGGCGGTTCAGCCACCTACACGATTTCATCGAGCGTCGAACTCAGCAAAGACGTAGAGATCAACTACACGGTTGGTGGAACAGCTGACGAGATCGATGACTACGACGAACAAGACGACACGCCGACATTTACATTTGCTGCTGGGAGCGACGAGACAACGCTCACTATCGCTACAACCCAGGATGAGATCATCGAAAACGATGAGACGCTTGTGGTCAGGTTGTTGCCGTTCACTTCTGATGACGACGAATACAAGCTGGGAAGTGCGCGTAGGGGAACAGTCACGATCGAGGACGAAGACCTGCCGGAGCTAACCCTCGAGGGTGACGGCACCATCGGCGAAGGCGGCAACATCGTAATGACGATCGAAGCCGACGAAGCGCCGGTCGACGATGTCTCGGTTGACTACGAGATTGACGGCTCGGCATCTATGGGTGCCGACTTCAATGTGCTCACCGGAACCGTCACGCTTCTTGCAGGGCACACCTCGGTGCAACTAATTGTCGAGACACTCGACGACGATGTGTTGTTCTACCCGTCTGACCTCATCATCGCTGACTGGCCCGCACGTGTCGGCACAGTGTTCGTCGACGAGGGCGAGACCGTCCAACTCGGCCAAGTCCTCCTGAACCTCACGGAACCAGACTTCACGATCGCGCTTTCGGCTAGCCCGAGCGACCGTTCGAAGCTAGAAGTCGGAATGGCAGTCACGGTCGAGATCGAGGCGGGGGACCAGTCGGCCGAAGGTGTAATCACGGTACTCGACGATGTGACGACAGTCGAAGAAGGTGGTGCTGAGAGCTACGAAGGCGAAGTCGATATCACCAAGGACCTCATGGCTGTAGATGGGGCTTCTGTCACCATCGATGTCGTCCTTGAGGAGCGACTCGATGCTCTCGTGGTTCCCCGTGCTGCTGTGTCTCAAGACGGTCAAGGCAACGATGTCGTCAAGGTGGTTGATCCCAAGTCGGGAAAGATCACGACGGTCATCATCAAGACCGGTCTTCAAGAGGGATCGTTCGCAGAAGTGCTCGAAGGTCTCGAGGGTGGCGAGACAATCATCGTCGACGTGACTGTCGGTTGATGTCTGACGCCCCTCTGCTCGAACTCGACAACGTCTCTCGCATCTATGGCGAAGAAGTCAAGGTTCATGCTTTAGATCAGGTTTCGATGACGATCGAAGAAGGCGAGTTCGTTTCGATTATTGGGCCATCGGGTTCAGGGAAGTCGACGATGCTCGGACTCCTTGGTCTTCTGGACCTGCCGTCGCTTGGCACGATGCGTGTCACGGGTACTTCGGTCACGGAACTCGGCGACTTTGCGCGTTCGAAGTTGCGTGGCAACGTCGTCGGCTTCATTTTCCAGCAGTTCCATCTTGTGCCACATCTCGATGCTCGTCGCAATGTTGAGGCAGCGCTTCTTTACCGTGGTCTGACACCGCGGGATCGACGGAACCGAGCGCTGGGCGCACTCGACATGGTCGGGCTTTTGGAGCGCGCCGACCATACCCCAGTGAAACTCTCAGGTGGAGAGCAACAGCGTGTCGCGATCGCGAGGGCAATCGTCACAGAACCTCGGCTGATTCTCGCTGACGAACCAACCGGAGCGCTCGACTCAAAGAATGCAGCAAACGTGATGGAGATCTTCAAGTCGCTTCATACACCGGACCGAGCGATTGCAATTGTTACTCACGACCAGAATGTCGCCGCCACTGCAGAGCGACGCATCTCGATGCTCGACGGCCATATCGCCAAGGACGAAAAGATTCGCGCAGCGAAAGTTGAGTCTTACGGCGGCACGATGGGAAATGCTGGGGCGCTGCAATGAGAGATGTACTCGACATCCTCGGAGTAGCTGTCAGCGGCCTTACTGCGAAGCTCACCCGTACGTTCCTAATCATGCTCGGTCCCGTAATCGGTGTGTCTGCAATTGTCGCCGCTGTCGGACTCACAGAGTCGGCAAAAGGCGACCTGCAGCAGACTCTCGCTGCATTGGGCACCAACCTCATTACCGTAGAAGCCACGGGTTCGTTTGGCTCGCAGAACCCAACGTTCCCGGAAGATGTTGTCGATCGCGTGATGGCCGTCACGACAGTCGAAAGCGCATCGGCCGCGCTAAACCTCAGCGGCATCACGACTACTCCCTACGACGCTGCGAAGGGCTATTACGAGGCTTTTCCGATCCCTGTGATGGCGGTAGACACGGCGTTTCCTGCGGTGATGGGCGCCAAGTTGAGTTCAGGTCGTTGGCTCAACGAGTTCGATAATCGCAGCGGTGGTCGCTCGGTAGTCATCGGAACAGGACTCGCAAACGAAATCGATTACCTCCCCGGTAGCTTGCGCACTATCAACGTAGGCGGCGTTGACTACGGAATCGTTGGAGTAATCGAGCGCGTCATTCTCGACCCAAACCTCGATAACGGGTTGTTCATTAGCTTCGAATCGGCAGACCAAGATTTTGATACCGGCACAGAAGCCACGAAGCTTTATGTGCGCGCCATCGAAGGCACCACAGAAGAAACAGAAGCCGCGATGTCGACGGCAATCAACCTTGGAGATAGCACAGAGGTGACCACATCTGTGCCCACAGACGCTCTTGAGTCTGCGGCTGCGGCAGACTCGACGCTGCAGATCATCGTCGCTTCGATGGGCTTGCTCGCTCTGGTCGTTGGCGGGGTTGGAATTGCGAACGTCATGTCGATCTCTGTTATTCAACGCTCATCTGAGATTGGTATCCGGCGTGCATTGGGCCACGGTCGTTCACTTATCGCATGGCAGTTCTTGCTTGAGTCTGTAGCGGTCGGATTGTTCGGTGGTCTCTTGGGCGCTGGGGTCGGCATCGGAATAGTGGTTGTGGCGTCCCGTGTCGCTGGCTGGGTTCATGTGCTCACACCAGAGTTAGACCTCTTCGGCCTGCATCTTCCAGCGTTCTGGTTCGGCATCCCAACCTTGTGTGCGATCGGCGTAGCTGCGGCTGTATTCACTGCTGTGATTGCAGGGCTATACCCTTCGATCAAAGCCGCGAGGCTCGAGCCGCTAGAAACCCTGCGCCTCGGCTGACAGAATTTTTCGGGCTGGCCTGATTACCAGTCGGTCGGCTTGTAATCCTTCAGGAACTGGCCCCAAATATGTACTCCGGTGTTTGTGCCGTCGATAATTGGGTCCACGATTCGCGCCGCACCATCGACGATGTCTAGTGGAGGGTGGAAGCGCTGCTCCAGCTTTTTTTGTGCGGCAATTTCGACGGTGTCTTCGTCACTGACCCAACCGGTGTCGACGCTGTTCATGTGGATGCCGGAGCCGTGGTAGTCCGCCGCGGATGTTCTTGTCATCATGTTGAGGGCGGCCTTGGCCATGTTGGTATGCGGGTGGCGAGTTGTCTTGAAACGCCTGTAGAACTGGCCTTCGACTGCGGAAACATTCACGATGTGTTTGTCTCTGTTTGGCGTCATCATCATGAGTGGCTTCAGCCGTGCGTTCAGCACAAAAGGCGCGACGGCGTTTACCAACTGGGTTTCAAGTAGCTCGACCGACGAAACCTCGGAGAGCGTGAGCCGCCAAGAGTTCCGGTCTCGGAGGTCCACCTGTTGGAGGTCTTGATCGAACTCGCCAGCAGGAAACAGGTTGGATCGCAGCAAGCCATTTGGAGATAGTCGTTCGTCGTCAAGGAGGGCAGCTTGAGTCCACTCGGATGCGCGCGCTAACCCGGACGGCAACATTTCGTATTCGCGTAGACCTTCGTATGCGCCGAGAAGCGAACGAGCTCGTGGATTGAGGACCGGATCACTGGCTGTTTCGAGTTCGATCATGTGTCGGTAGAACTCTGGCGGTCTACGGACCGTTTGGCAGGCGTTGTTTACGATGTAGTCGAGACGGTCCGTGGTAGCTGTGAGATGCCAACAGAATGCCTCAACGCTTGGCGTATGTCGAAGGTCAAGACCGAAAACCTGCAAGCGATGGCCCCAGTCGTCAAAATCGTTCTCACTCGCGTATCGCTGTGCTGCATCGCGAGGAAAACGCGTCGTTACGAATAAAGTGGCCCCGGCACGCAGCAGTTTGATGCCAGCCTGGTAGCCGATCTTGACCCGTCCGCCTGTTAGGAGTGCGACTCTGCCATCAAGATCGGCCGTCTCGGAACGTTTGACATAGTTGAAGTCGGCGCAGTCGGTGCACATCTGGTCGTAAAAAGCGTGAACTTCTGAATACTTGGTTTTGCAAACGTAACAATGCTGAGGTGTGTGGACATCACGCCCTGGCCCGACAGGGCTGGAGATCGCTTCGGCGAACTCTGCTTCCGGTGGCAAGAGCGCAGGAGGAGCCGCCGAGTTCGGAGTGGTGAACACTGGTTTTGCTCTCAGTGAACGAATGCCGGTGTTGTTGAGCACCTGCTCGTCGCGTAACAGTTTCTTTGCATGCGAGCGACGGATTTTTGCTCTCGTGCGTTGTCGGCGCTCGACCGGATCCGGACAAAAAAGGTCGCCAGCAGCGTTCACGAGCCTGGAGCGTTCTTCAACAGACAATCCCGCGAGCAGCCCAGGGTCTGCGACGATGGCTTCTAACTGTTCGGTGAGTTCGATAAGACGATGGATGTTGAGTTCGTCTGACTCATCTGGCATCTGCCGAATGTAACGGCTTATGTCGCGTTAGTCCGAGTGATGCTCACAGCCTGCCGAGTACGTCGCCGACGATTTCGACCATGTATCCGAGATCATCGTTAGATAGCGCGTGATGTGATGGCAACGACAAGGCTCGCTCCGTTATCGCATCGGCATTGGGCAGGCCAGTTGCTGGAGTGCGATGCTTCACCTTCGCGAAGCCCGGATGGCACGCGAAGTTTCCACTTCACACCATGAAAGTCGGTAACCCATTGTCCGTCGGGTCGCGTTGTAGAGCGCTGCGGTCGATGGCTTCGTGTGACAAGAACGGATGCCGTATCCAAGTTGTCTCCATGTCATGCGCCGTCACCTGCCGGGCGAGTTTGTCCTCATGGCTTGTCATCAGGTCATAAAGGCGATTCGAGATGTGCTGACGCATCCCGTTGCAGGTAGGGAGTTTTCTATCTGGACACGGCCGTACGCAACGCCAATCTCGGAAGGCTCGAAGTTATGCCCCGCACGCTAGGACTGAAATGTCAGGTCGCGAAAGGCGTCCCGTCTGAGAGGTTGCCGTGGCGATCTTTTTCACCTTGCTGAGAACCAAACAGATAGGTCTTTAAGCGTGTGCACAAGACATCCATGACGGCTTCGATCGCTCGCTCGTCATACACGGCTTCAGGGTCGGGAAGACGCCGAGGCGCAATAGAACTCAGGGGCGGCGAGACCATTGAGGCGGAGCACCTGCGGTCAAAGGCCAGCGAAGTGCGGAAATCAAAATGCATATTCGTTACCCGCAACAGTACAGGACGCATCGTTCATAGTTCAAGTCAGGTATTGACATGAAGCCAGCCAGAATAATAGATTGTGGTCGACACAACGAGTTGGGCTGCAGAGGAAGCGTGAATTGAAGTTAGTTCTGAAGTCGCGCGTATCAGTGGCGATAGTGGCAACAGTCATTACTGCCTCTGTCGTCGGGGGTGTGGCTTGGGCTGCCCAGAGTCCCACTAGCGACACTGGAATTATTTACGCGTGTTATAACCCATCAACTGGTGCATTCAGACTGAGGGTAACGACGGCGTGTCCGAGTACCGGGATGACGGTGCCGATCTCGTGGAATCTAGCCGGGGTTCCCGGTGTTGATGGCATGGATGGCGTGGCTGGCACTGATGGCGTTGATGGGCAGCCTGGCTTACCTGGTGTAGCTGGTGTAGCTGGTGAGGCGGGTGTAGACGGACCCATTGGAGCGACTGGCCCGCAGGGCCCTTTAGGTCCGGTCGGCCCTGCGGGCCCGCGCGGTGCCGATGGCGCAAGGGGGAGTGATGGTGTAGCCGGTCCGGCTGGCGCCGAAGGTGTAGCGGGTATCGCGGGTATTGACGGTGCCGAAGGGCCGCAGGGCCCTGAGGGCCCAGCAGGACCTGAGGGGCCGCGAGGTCTTGATGGCCTCCGTGGAATCGATGGTTCAGACGGTGTCGATGGTCCTCAAGGCCTTCCGGGAATTGCTGGCGTTGACGGTCTCGACGGCGAGGTCGGTCCGCAAGGCCCTCAGGGCCTCCAAGGTATCCAGGGTCCTGCGGGAGCGGATGGCACATCACTAGTGGCTGTGTCGACTGTCGCCGAAAACTGGGGAACTACTCAGATCTCTGGTTCGACCTCGACGCTATTTCAAGGCTGGCCGATTCGTTTGGCCCCTAAGTTGCCGCTTAGGACAGTTGCGACGTTCGTACAACCGGCAAACACCACACAAGTGTTTAGGGGATGGGTATCTACGGACGGATACGTAAATAATTGCATCGCCAACGTTGCAGGCACGACTCAGGAGTTTTGGCAACCAGAGTTGACTCTCAAAGTAACTATCGACGGGTCAACCATCGAAACCTATTTGGTGACCAGCGGAGTGGGTTTATCCGAGATCCAATTCGACGTCCCGATCGCGATGTTCTCTGAGGCCGAAGAAACTAATCACACGATTTCGATATTAGGCAAACTCAATTGCATGTTCGCCGAGATCATGGTCACCGGTCTGACAATTATTGCCTACACGATTTCCGGCTAGCGAGGGGGCGGTAAGCCATGTGGGACTTGAACTCTGATAATGGCCATCGGCCGCGCTTGTCACAGTCGACTCTAGAGGTGCGAGAGGTCGATGGCTCGAGAACTTAGGTCGCGTGGTCCAGTCGTGATCGCGACATCGTTGATTGCTGCTTTCGTATTTGGTGGGGTGGCTTCGGCAGTGCAGAGTCCTATTAGTGATTCTGGCGTAATTTACGGTTGCTATAACCCTTCAACCGGCGCATTCAAACTGAGGGTGATCTCGACGTGTCCGAAATCCGGGATGACGGTGCCTATCTCTTGGAATATTCCGGGAAGTCCTGGAATTGACGGTGTCGATGGTGCCCCGGGCATCGATGGCGTTGGTGGTCTGCAGGGATTACCTGGGGTCGCTGGTGTAGCTGGTGACGCGGGTGTCGACGGACCCAGTGGAGCGACTGGCCCGCAGGGTCCTATAGGTCCGGTCGGCCCTGAGGGCCCGCGCGGTATCGATGGTGCCGTCGGGCTCCCCGGACCTCAGGGCAACGATGGGGCAGATGGCCCGCAGGGCCCGGGTGGCGCACAAGGAACACGGGGCATGCAAGGATGGACAGGTCTGCAAGGCCCCCAAGGCCAGAGCGGTCTTGTGGGCACTGCTGGCTCGCCTGGATCACCGGGTGCCACTGGGCTTGCTGGCACCGATGGCGATCCTGGGGCGAATGGCGCCACGGGTCCCGTCGGTCTACAAGGCTCGCAGGGTGTTGCAGGCCCAACCGGTCCAGACGGTGCAGACGGCTCACCGTTACTCATGACGGTTGAGCTGACCAAGCTGCCAGTTGGTGGGTACACGGTCAATGACCATCTCCCATCGCCCTCTTGGGAGACGATGCCATTGACGCAGTCGACCTGGCAACAACCACCGGGCACGACGCAAGTGTTCCGCGGCCACATCAGCTTTGGCTCGTCGACCCCATGCGAAGATTGGGCAACTCAACCGAACGGTAATGTCCCGCCGGTTCTCACGCTGAAGGTGACGATCGATGGCGAAACCAAGGAAATCTCGATAGATGGATCATTCGGTGGGGTAGTTGTGCAGGAGTTCTCGATACCGCTGGCTCTTTTTACGCAATTCAAGGTGTCAACCCACACAATTTCAGCCCAGGTAAAAACTAATTGTGTCGACGTTGGGGAGATAGCCGTCGAAGACTTCGTGCTCACTGCTCTCACGATCAACATCTAGAGGCTGCTCGAAGGCGGTGCTCAGTAGTTTGGCGTCGTTCGTCAACGGCCGCAGCTGCATACCTGAACGCGTCGCGGATGCCCCGGGCACGAGTTGTGGAAAGTCGCTGATGATTTCGTTCACGGTCATGGCCTCGGCGATCATGCCGACGATTGTGGAGACAGCGCCGCGTGTTCCGCACGCACACAGTGAACCCCGCCCATGATGTTGTGTTCCAATGGCCGGAGCCGCGTAGGACATTTGGAGCGGGTGACGGGAATCGAACCCATTCCAGACATAACCGCGCTGAAACTG
>SXJP01000049.1 GCA_005779395.1 Actinomycetota bacterium | reverse complement strand
CCATTGCTTCTGCAATCATGTCGCCGATTGTGGAATCAGCGGCTGAGATTGAAGCAGTCGCGGCAATTTGGTCACGAGTTTCAACTGGCTTTGACATCGCACTTAGTTCGGCAGAAATTGCATCGACAGCTTTTTCAATTCCGCGCTTTAACGCCATTGGGTTTGAGCCAGCTGCAACGTTACGTAGACCTTCGCGAACTAGCGCTTGGGCTAATACGGTCGCGGTGGTTGTGCCATCACCAGCAACATCATCAGTCTTCTTCGCTACCTCTTTAACAAGTTCTGCGCCAATTTTTTCCCATGGATCATCAAGTTCAATTTCTTTCGCAATCGATACGCCATCGTTTGTAATTGTGGGAGCGCCCCACTTCTTCTCGAGAACTACGTTGCGGCCTTTCGGGCCGAGTGTGACGCGCACTGCGTCGGCAAGCTTGTTCATGCCTGCTTCGAGTGAACGACGGGCGGTCTCGCTATATGCAATCTGCTTTGGCATCTTCGATACCCCTTCTGGCCGCAATGGCTTCAGAGCTGAATAAATGACTGAATCAAACAACCGACCGGTCTCTATGCCGAGGCGGCTGGTTAGCACTCAAGGTAGCAGAGTGCTAAGTCATTCTGGCACTCGGGCACCGAGAGTGCAAGCCGTCAGGATCGCGAGCGTTCGAGCGGCCTGATCGTGAGCAACCAGGTGAGAACCCCCGAGGCTGCCACTAAGACCAGCGCGAAAAGCCCGGCCTGCGCGTAGTAAAGGCTGTCCGCTGCGGACCAGACCCGCAGAGCGAGAGTGTCTTGTTCGTTCGGGATCAACAGGAGTGTCAGCGGAAGCTCCTTCATGATCGACAGAAGCACTAGCCCTCCTCCAGCAGCCAAGCCGGACTTCATGAGCGGGAGATCGATTCTCAGGAATCGTCGCAGCGTCGAGGCGCCGAGCGACCTGCCAGCATCGTCGAGACGTCGTGGTACGCCACCGACAGCGACCTCGGCTGAGCGCAAAGCTTGGGCGCCGAAATGCACCACGTAGGCCACGACCAACAGTTCTGTACTGAGATACAGAGACGACGGAACCCACGATGAGGCAGCGACACTTACGAACGCGAAACCAATGATGAGCCCAGGGAACGCAAACGCGCTCGTGGCCATAGCACTCGAAAATCTTGTCACCACTGCGCGCGGATGTCTGACAGATAAGTACGCGATCGGCAGCACAATGGCAACTGCGATGACAGCGCCGAATATTCCGAACCTCGCAGTGTTCAATAGCGCTGGCCAGATTCTGCCGGCGTGGACCTGCGAACCATTTTGTATTCCGCGCACGCTCCACTGCACGAGGACGGAGAGCGGACCAAATAGTGAAAGGACAAGTACAAAAACAACACCGACAA
This sequence comes from Actinomycetota bacterium, assembly GCA_005779395.1. Taxonomy (GTDB): domain Bacteria; phylum Actinomycetota; class Acidimicrobiia; order IMCC26256; family PALSA-610; genus SXJQ01. The sequence goes on along the minus strand of SXJP01000049.1, from coordinate 51,034 downwards.
CGGCAGGCATCTTCATACGGCCGAGGCTGTAGATGATTACATGCCGGCCCGCGCCAACCGCTTCTGTGAGCACACGCCTGCGTGCCCAATGTCGCTCGGCTCCGATGGCAACGAGTGCACACGCTGCGAGCACGAGGCTGAGAGCAAACGCAGCTTGCCTGTCGAAGGATTGCGTAGCGAGATAGATGCTTCTAGTGAGCGTGTCGTAACGCAACAACGACACCGCGCCGAATTCACTCAAGCAATAGAGAAATACGAGCATCGTTCCGGCACCAACAGCGCCAGAGATTTGAGGTAAGACGACGCCTGTAAAAGTACGGAGCGGTGAGCGTCCGAGTGATCGCGCGCTCTCCTCTAAGGATGGCCCTAACGCCGAGATGCGCGCAAGTGCTGGCAGATACACGTACGGGTAGGTGAACAGCACAAGCACAACGACGGACCAACCAAAACCTTCGATGCGCCAAAGCTTTTCGACACCTAATGGTCCAAGAAAATATCGCTCTACAAGTCCGCCATCTGTGAATGCCGCGAGAAAACAGAATGCTCCAATGAAGCTCGGAAATACAAGCGGCAGAGGCGCGATCTTGCGAAACACTCGACGACCCGGCAGGTCTGTGCGCGCTAGCAACCACGCAAGAGTTGTTCCTAAGAACGCTGAAAGAACCGCCGTAGACGTCGCGAGAATGAGAGTCCGAAATAGTGGCGCGGGAATATCTGCTTCGCGAATTGTCGTAATGAAGCCGGACCGTGTCGCGTTACCCCAAAGCAAGTATGCAAGTGGCGTCGCGAACAACGCGCCGATAATCCAACCAGCGATGCTCAGGCCCAGCGGACGGGCGCGCCAATAGCGGCGCGCCCGTACCGGCAGTTCTAGATCAACCGATGAGGCCACTATCGGAGATTAGTTTTTGGGTTGTCTTGAACTTGGCGCCGAGGCTCGCAAGATCAATTGTCGGCGCATGGATTTCGTTGAGCGCAGGTAGGCCATCGAGTCCACGTTCGATTCCGCCGACAAGTGGATACTCAAGAGTCTCGGTAGCGAAGTAAGTCTGTGACTCTTCATTGAGCATGAAGCTGATGAGCTTCTCTGCTGCGTCGCGGTGGTCTTCGCCGGTCTTCAATATGCCGACTGTTGTCATCAAGATCATCGAGCCGGGGTCACCGTCTGCGAACAAGTGGTTCGCGGTTGGCTGGTCCGGAACCTCTAAGAGTGCTTGCTCGTTGTAGTAGTGATTGATGAGACCAAAATCAACTTCGCCCCGCGCTACCGCTTCGAGGATCGCATGGTTATCGGCGTAGTCACGAGCACCATTGGCTGCAAGGCCTTCGAGGAACGCTCCAGTGGCGTCGTCGCCTTCAAGATCGCGCAGGGTCGTGACGAAGTCGATGAACGACGAGTTGTCTGGAGCGACACCGACACGACCCTTGAATGCATCTTGCGTGAGGTCGAATACCGATTCGGGAAGTTCGTCGGCCGTCACGTTGTCTGTGTTGTAGACGAGCACCCGGACCCGAGCCGAGGTTCCAACCCAGTGGTTGTCGGCCGCGTGGTATTCGTCTGGCACTCCAGCGATTGAGGATTCGTCGATGGCTACGAGGCGACCTTGTTCGTCAAGGAAACCCATCGCCCCGGGACTCTGGCTGATGAACACATCTGGGCCACGGTCGCCTTCTGAGTCGATCTGTAATGCAAACTCAGCAGAGTCAGGGCCGAACCGAACCTCTACGTCGAGACCTGATTCTTTCTCGAATCGCTCCATGAGCGGAACGATGAGTTCTTCTTTGCGACCCGAGTAGACGACAAGGTCGGGGCCGGATTCATCTGAACCGCACGCTGCGAAGAAACTCGCGGTTACTGCCAGGGAAGTGACCGCTACTAGCGATCGAAATGGGATGGACCTGAAAGTTTTCATCCGCACAACTTATAAGGTTAGGCTTACCTAAGTCAAATCGTGGCTGAAACCGGACTAGCAAAGGTCACGACGGGCTGATTTACGTTCACAGAGACCCTTTCCCCTGCATGGAACATGGCTTCTGGCCGCAGACGCGCACGCACGCGTTCGCCAGAGTCGAGCCGGACCTCGACGACCTGGTCGTGGCCCAAGAACACAATGCGCATAACCGTCGCGCCGCCAGAACCATCGAGGCGCAGCCTGATGTGCTCCGGGCGTAACACCACGTCTACCGAGCCAGTCGGTCCGCCGGACACAGCCGCTACAAGCCCGAGCGGAGTATCGACCATCGCCCCAACAGAGGTTCCCGGCAACAGGTCGGCATCGCCAACGAACGTGGCGACGAAGCGGTCTGCTGGGTGTTCATAGAGCGTGCTCGGGTCGTCGCACTGCAAAATCCGCCCAGAGTTCATAACCGCTACCCGATCGGCTACCGACAGCGCCTCTTCCTGATCGTGGGTAACAAAAATAGAGGTAGCGCCCGCGGCCGACAAGATGTCGCGAACCTCTTCGCGAACCCTGCCTCTGAGCGCTGCATCAAGATTCGAGAATGGCTCATCTAGCAAGACGATCGCCGGGTCTGGCGCTAGTACGCGAGCGATCGCTACGCGTTGTTGCTCTCCACCAGACAACTCATGAGGCTTGCGCCGCGCTTTGCTCGCGAGACCAACAAGGTCGAGCATCGCTCCAACTCGCTCTGCGCGAGCTGCCTTATCACGGACACCGAAACCAATATTTTCAGCGACGCTGAGGTGCGGAAACAGTGCATAGTCCTGAAACACGACACCGACGCGGCGACGTTCGGGCGCAACGAAAACTGAGGCCGAAGCCACGGGATTGCCGTCAAGAAGAATCTCGCCACCATCGGGTCTATCGAAACCAGCGATCAGGCGCAGCGTCGTCGTCTTACCGCAACCGCTCGGACCGAGCAGTGCGACGAGTTCGCCTGCGGTGACCTCTAGGTCGACACGGTCGACTGCAGTCTCTTCGCCGTACGTCTTACAAAGGCCCCTGACCGAAACGACCGAGCGCGCGACAGATCCCACTATGCCGTTCTGATCGCTTGTCGAGTGGCCCCTAGCTTGCATGTGGTTCTAAGGTTATCTTTACCTGAGCAACAAACTCTGTGCTCAGAACTCAGCCAATAGGAACCCAGATGGCAGATCATCACGATGCAACAGAGGAATACCTCGAAAACATCCTCGAAATCGAAGAAGAAGGCACCAAAGTCATGCGTGCCCGTCTCGTCGAGCGTCTCGGGATTTCTGCAGCGGCCGTCTCTGAGACCGTGAACCGCCTAGCCGACCAGGGCTTTTTGGAACTCGAATCCGACCGCACGGTGACGCTCACCGACAAGGGCCGGACTCTCGCTACAACTGTTATGCGCCGTCATCGCCTTGCCGAACGACTTCTAATGGATGTCATCGGCCTCGAGTGGGAAAAGGTCCACAAGGAAGCCGACCGCTGGGAACACGTGATCTCAGATGACGTAGAGGCAAAACTCATAGAACTCTTGGGCGACCCAGCTACGTGTCCCCACGGCAACCCGATACCAGGATCGAAGCGACAACGTCGAGTTGACACAACCGTTCCGTTGGCGAGCCTCGATGAGGGGATCATCACAGTGAGTCGGATCTCAGAGAAACTCGAAATCGACGACGATGGTCTGCACATTGTCGGCGTGGCGCGACTAATGCCCGGATGTCAGGCAACTGTCACGGGCAGGGACTCAAAAGGAACGGTTCTACAAACAGCAACCGGCGAACACTTCGTGCCAGCGAGAGTCACAGAGCAACTCCACGTAACCGTCGGCTAGGTCTGAGCGCGGTGGCCAGCCAATTGCCATTCACGCAACGTCGCCGAACACGATGACGTCATCGCTAGATCGTCTGCTGACTTGACCCTACGAAGTTGCGGAAATAGTTCACCTTCGACTGGCCAGTACAGGTCCGTGTAGCGATCAACCCGAAGTGGACCAGCGACTCCCACCTCCCAAATCTCAGATGTGTACTGCGCCGGCAACCACCTGCCGTCTGGACGGACATGCCAACGATGGAACTGCAATATTTCGCGCAATGATTGTTGCCGTCGCGACGACATAGTGATCCTGCCACCGCGTATCCGGAAACTTGCCTGATGCGGATCATCGTGGAGTTGCACCAATGGACCTAGGGGATGGTCAGGTTCCGTGAGTGACATCGCGAACTTGCCTTCGCCGGCATCGAAGTCGTGTCCCCAAAGGCCACGCGAAAGACTGCGAAGTTCTTGCATGAGCCATGCTTCGGTAGTCGGATTCGGCGGCTGGCTAGCGAGCACAGCCTCTACATTCCCGGCTGCGACCATGGCGACAGTCGCTTCGATGTCTTCGCTGTTGCCCTGATCTATCCGGCAGAGTGCGCTGAAGCCTTCGAAACCAACTGGGTAGCGATACCGAAGATCAAATGCACCGCGCAGAAGATCACGCGCTTGGTTAGACCACCCGCTCATACCAAAGTCTTGCATCAGCAGAACCTGGCCGCAACAAATAAAAAGTGGTCGACCCCCGCCCGTGCAGGATCGACCACGATTCAAGATTTCTGCTTACTTTACTCTTTGTTTTCAGCCTCCGGCTACCGCAGGAACGATGCTCACGACCTGACCGTCTTCGATCACCGTGTCGACGCCATCTAGAAATCTAATGTCTTCCTCGGCGACGAACACGTTGACGAAGCGTCGCAACGCACCGGCATCGTCGAACAGTCGCGCACCAAGTCCCGGGTGGGCAGCGTCGAGGGCCTTGAGAATCGACTGGACAGTTCCTGCTTCGAGTGAGACTTCGGCAGCACCACCGGAGAGTTCACGAAGTTGCGAAGGAATACGAACGGTTACGGACATCAGTTCTCCTCGATATTGAATGCTGCGTGGAACGCTTCTATGTTCGGCGCAATCGTTGCTGTTGGCTTAGCAACAGGCACTACTGCGTCGAGAGTCTTTAGGCCGTGGCCGGTGACGTAAGCAACAACACGTTCGTTTGACTTTATGACACCCTGCTCTGCGAGTCGTTTCAAGGTAGCGATCGTGACACCACCAGCAGTCTCAGCAAAGATGCCTTCGGTGCGAGCAAGCAACAACATCGCCTCTACGACTTCGTCGTCTGTTACAGCAGCCATTCCACCGCCAGTCGAGCGCACAACATCGAGAGCGAAGTAACCGTCGGCAGGGTTGCCAATAGCGAGGCTCTTGGCGATTGTGTCTGGCTTCACTGGCTTGATCGCATCGGCGCCATCGAGGAAGGCCGTAGCAATCGGCGAACAGCCCAACGCTTGCGCACCACTGACACGTACCTGTGGTTCGTCGTCTAGAAGTCCGACCTTGTGCAGTTCACGAAAACCCTTGTCGATCTTTGTGAGAAGCGAACCACTAGCCATTGGGACAACAACGTGGTCTGGTGTCTGCCAACCGAGCTGTTCTGCAACCTCATACGCAAGAGTCTTAGAACCCTCGGCGTAATACGGACGCACGTTCACGTTTACAAACGCCCATGGATACATGCCAGCTAACTCTGCACAGAGTTTGTTGACGTTGTCATAGTTGCCTTCGACGGCAACAACGTTGCCGCCATAGACGGCAGTGGTAACGATCTTGCCTGACTCAAGGTTGGATGGCACGAACACATAGCTCTTGAGACCAGCGTGCGCCGCGTGGGCCGCTACCGAGTTGGCAAGGTTGCCTGTGGAGGCACATGCGACCGTCTTGAACCCGAATTCAAGTGCTCTGCTTAGCGCTACAGCGACAACACGATCCTTGAACGAGTTGGTCGGGTTGAGCGTGTCGTTCTTGATCCAAAGTTCACCAAGACCTAATGCTGCTGCGAGGCGATCTGCGCGCACGAGCGGTGTGAACCCAGCGCCAAGATCAACCGCTGCGTCGCGCGAACTTGGTAGCAATTCGGCATAGCGCCAAATCGAGTCGGGGCCATTCGCTATCGATTCGCGGCTAATCGAGGATTTGATCGCGTCGTAGTCGTACATGACTTCGAGCGGACCGAAACACCACTCGCATGTATATATAGGTGCAAGCTCATATTCGTGGCTGCACTCACGACATCGGAGTCCTGTCGCCTTGCATGTTGTAGATGTACTCATTGCCTCTTCGGTTCCCTCTCAGTGTCGGTGCGCTCTGACTTGAGCACTCCCGAGCGGAACCCGCTGGAAGCATCTCATCGATCAGGCATTGGCACCTGGTCCCCCGATCGTCGATCCATAGGTTCATGGCGATCTGAATACTGGTTGCCGCGGCTTCATAGGGCCTGTCCCTCAGCCGCTCTTGATGAGCGCAATTGCTTGCTATGTGAAGGCCAACCATAGCAAATCTGCTCTGACGATCAGCAACTGATATCGCCTGTTGCTCGCCTTGTGAATTTCGAGGCCTACTTGTCCGCGACTCGTAGGCTCAGCATTGATATGACCCCGTCTGAGGCCGAGCCATCGCAGGTCGAGCAGCTAGTCGCCCTAGTTCAAGCTCGATTGCTGAATGGTTTGAGCGTCTCGGTGTGCCTGCCAGCACGCAACGAGGAATCCACGATTGGCCACATCGTCGGGACGATACGACGCGAACTTGTTGAGCGAACCCAACTCGTAGACGAGATCTTGGTTCTCGACGATGACTCGTCTGACGCGACCGCAGAAGCCGCAGCAGACGAGGGTGCTTCTGTTCTCGCAGTTGCTTCGATCCTGCCGGAGTTCGGTAATGGCCACGGCAAAGGCAACGCTCTATGGAAAGCGATGTACGCGAGCAATAGCGACATCGTCTGTTTCATCGACGCTGACATCCGAAACTTCGGAGCGCATTTTGTTACGCGTCTAGTCGGTCCACTGCTCGTTGACGAGAACATCATGTTCACCAAGGCGTTCTACAGACGACCGTTACATGGCGAACCAACTGGCGGTGGCAGAGTAACAGAACTGATGGCGCGGCCATTGCTGTCTTACCTGTTTCCAGATCTAGCCGACATCGTGCAGCCACTCTCCGGCGAATACGCTGGCCGTCGTAGCGCGCTAGCCGCGGTTCCGTTCGCTCATGGCTGGGGTGTTGAGTTCGCGCTGTTAGTTGACATCGCGAATCGTTTCGGACGGTCTTCGATCGCACAAGCCGATTTAGGCGTGCGTGAACATCGCAACCGTGGACTAGACGAACTCGGCGCACCGGCGTTCGCAATACTCGCAACAGCATTGCGACGCGCCGGGCTTCAGACAACCGATAAAGAGTTGCACGAACTAGTTCGTTTCACTGATGCTCACGAACTCAGGCGAGTTGCAGTCGAGTTACGCGAACGCCCGCCGCTAGCTAGCGTGCCGCAATATCGAGAGAAATTCAGTCATTAGAACAACTCAAGCATCATTCGAGCGTGTTGAATACTTTCGCTGAGCGGCTTGCGTCGAGACTCCGAGCATCGTTCCGATTTCGCTCCACGATTTTTTGCAACGACGAGCTTCATCGACCGCGGCTCTAACATCGGCATCTAGCGCGTCTCTCTGTGCTGATATTTCTCCAAGATGGCGCAACACAGTTGTGTCGGCCTCAATCAACTCGGCCGAGTCGACCACGGCAGCCCATTTTTCGAGCGCCGCGGCTTTCGCCGCACGTGTCGATTTAGTCACTGGATCCACCATCATTTCAGGAACTTTGACCGAGCCACCATCGCGTGAACGATTACTTCCCCACCCTCGTCAACCACAACGCCAACTTCGATTGGGATGCCAGATAGCGTGGGACCGATATACATAGTGACAGCATCGTCGTTTGTCGCGAATGCTTTCCAATGATTCCGGTATGCATGCATCATGTCATGATCATCAATTCAGTGCTTCCGTGCACTCATTTCGATATCCATCCATCTTCCATGTTGCCTGGCTCAACACCGATTTGTCAACAAATGTTGACGATTGCTCCGCAGCGGTCAAACCCTTCACTCTTCAGCGACCGAGCGCGATTCTTGTTGCTTCGATTGCTGCTTCTTCACAGAGCAATGCTGCACGCGCGAATGCTTCGCCGACATTCCAGACTCGATCTACTAGAGCCAACACTTGCGTGTCGTTGGTTTCGAATGCCTTGCGGGCATCAGTTGTTGCTTCCCCACAAATGATGGCTCTGTGCGGTACTTCCCATTCCTCGGCGCGTTCGATTACGCCGCCCACGACCTTGCCGGCCATGCTCGTCATGTCGAGTTTGCCTTCGCCAGTAATAACGAGCGTCGCGCCACTAAGAACATCGTCCAGACCAACCGCGTCGGCAACGACTTCGATTCCTGGCTCTAGGCGCGCACCGAGTGCAGCCAACCCTCCAGCAAGGCCGCCAGCCGCGCCGCCATGTTCGATCTGTCGGACATCGAAACCGGAGCGTTCCATGTAGGTGGTCGCGATCGTACGAAGTCGTCTGGTGAGTAGCGCGACCTCTGCTGCGCTCGCACCCTTCTGTGGACCGTAAACAGTGCCTGCATCGAGAAACGTTGTCGTGACGTCGCACGCTACGACCACCTCGACATTTGGCAAGCGCCATCCGAGGGCCTCTACCGCTGCTAGACCACCATCGGTCGACGCGCTTCCACCAACGCCGACAATGATTCGTTTGCAACCACCGCGCGCAGCGGCAGCGATGAGTTCACCTGTGCCGCGAGTCGATGCGCGCAGCGCGTCGTTGCGCCCGGCCACCAACGCAAGCCCACTAGCTCGTGCCATCTCAACGACGGCTGTGCCGTTGCGCAAAAGTGCGTACTCCGCATCGACCATTCCCCCAAGCGGCCCGGTCACACGCGCTGTTCGTATCGAACCGCCTACACAAGCGATGAGTGCATCGACGATGCCTTCGCCTCCATCGGCCATCGGTAGTTCGCGGACGTCTTCAATCCCAGCGCGGCGAATGCCCGAAGAAATTGCCGAGCTTGCTTGAGAGGCCGTCAGCGATCCTCGAAACTTGTCTGGACAAACGACCGCGTGCACGAGGCCGAAGCCTACGGACTAACTACCGACGATTCGTTCCGGCGGGCATATCGTGGCAGACATGGCAACAAACGTCGACCCGAGAGACCTAGCACGAGCCACGATCACTGGACTCCAAACCGACCTTGTCAGCTTGTCGCACAGCATTCACGCTCATCCAGAACTCAAATTTGAAGAGGAAAAGTCGAGTGCATGGGTAGCCGGGTTCCTCTCGGATCGTGGGCTAGATGTCGACTTCGGAATCTGCGATCTGCCGACAGCTTTCGTCGCGCGAGTCGGTACCGGCCCATTGCACCTATCTATATGCGCCGAGTACGACGCGCTCCCCGCCGTTGGTCACGCGTGCGGTCACAACATCATCGCTGCTGCCGCCGTGGGCGCTGGTCTGGCCCTTGCGCCACTAGTTGACGATCTAGGTATCACGCTTTCGATACTCGGCACGCCAGCAGAAGAAGGCGGTGGTGGCAAAGTACTAATGCTCGAACGTGGTGCATTCGATGGAATCCACGCATCACTCATGGTTCATCCAGCGCCGATCGATGGCTTGCGCCCACGTGTGAGTGCTGTCTCGCACTTTCGTGTGCGTTACACAGGCAAAGAATCTCATGCGGCAGCAGCGCCACAACTTGGCGTCAACGCAGCGGACGCTTTTGTTGTCGCGCAGACCGCGATTGGCCTCTTGCGCCAACACCTTCGCGCCACCGACCAGGTACACGGTTTCATTACCAAAGGTGGCGACGCTGCCAACATCATCCCTGCGCACACCGAGGGCGACTGGATGGTCCGTTCAGCCACGATCGCAGCAGTACACAAGGTTCTTCCGCGCGTCGAAGCCTGCTTTCATGCTGGAGCGATCGCCACCGGTGCGAGCGTCGAGTTCGAAGCCGAATGCCCGATCTACTCACACATGGAACACCACGCTGGCCTCGTCGAGCTTTATCGCGAAGCCACAATTGCACTCGGTCACAATTACGACGACGCCAACGAGATGACGTTCAGCACCGACATGGGCAATGTCTCACTAGCGATGCCGTCGATACATCCGACTATTGGTATCGATACTGCTGGTGCTGTGAATCATCAGCCTGAGTTCGCTGCTGCGTGTATCAATGAGTCTGCTGATAATGCCGTGATGCATGGCGCGCTTGGTATGGCACTAACCGCTATTGGTGCGGCGAGAGGCCCGCTACGAGACGAGCTAATTAGGCGCTAGCGGCACTGCCGAGGATAACGAGACAATCAGCAGTCGAGTCGGCACCACCAGGAAGCGGGTCTGGCATTGACTCAGCGACCGTGCCTTCGCCCACCTGGGTGACTAACAGGGCAGCTTCGCCTGTGAGACCGTCTTTGCACGCAACAGCGTCACCTTCACGAAGCTCAGCGTCGCCTGGGTCGAGGATGCTGGTATAACCCTTAGCGCGCAAGGCTTCTGTCATCTCGCCCGCAACACCAGAGACTCCGCGACCATTCAATACCTGGACTCTTAATTCTGAAGTAGGGATGAGTTCAGTCGGCTCAACAGTGGTGGCTGTGGTCGACGCCGACCGGTCGGTGGTAGTCGTAGTTTCCGTCGGGGTCTTGTCGGCCTTCGGGGTGCCATCGTCGACGACCTGTAGCAATACGACCCCGACGATGACCGCGACGGCGACTAGCACCAGACCGCGGACAGACGCGATCGTGGCTTCAGCGCCAACTTTGGAGCCCGACTCCCGCGACCGGTTGGGTGCCCCAAGATTCATGCTCTGCTTGCTCTTACCTCGACGGTTGGCCATGGACTTATCCTGCCTTATGTGGGTCGCTCATGACGACCGGTCTGTGCGAATTCGCAAAAATTACTTCGGGTCGAGAAATATCGCAATCTCTAGGAATTACGGCTGATTTGCGGTCCCTCGAACCTGACTCTGCGCCGCGCATCGCGCTGTCGCCTAAGCCTCAGAACTGTGAGAGGGTCATAGTCGAAAGCCGCTCGTAACTCGATAAGAGACGCGAGACCCCTGTAATAAGTGGTTCCAGAAACCTCGAAGCAGGCACGAATCTCAGAGTCCTTAGAGCCGTCGCGCAACCACCAGCCTCGCTCGAAATCCAACACCGCGCGCTCGTTGTCGTCTAGTTCTCGATGACGCGAACTTCGATCGGTGGACATACCTCAGGATTTGAGCAGACGCGCGCCACCAAAGCGCGGATACCTGTAGCTAAACCAAGGCATCTAGATGAAATGTTTGGAGCCGGATGTGGGAATCGAACCCACGACCTACGCATTACAAGTGCGTTGCTCTGCCAGCTGAGCTAACCCGGCGAAACTTTGTAGCGAGAGGCTACTAACAAGCTGCCCTTCTGCGCCTAGCGACCTCGTGGCAGGCGATAGCTGCTGCTGTCGAAGCATTCAGCGACTCTGTTGTCGAAGCAATCGGAATGAACGCAACGACATCGCAACGTTGTTCAACTAGCCGCGAAAGTCCTTCGCCTTCGCTCCCGACTACCAACATCACCGGCGCATCAGCGACTGTCAGATTCTCGATACTTGTCTTGCCGCACGCGGCCAGACCTACAGTCCAAACGCCAGCACGTTTTGCGCGTTCCATAGACGAGCCGATTCCGCTTACTTGGGTTATCTCAAGATGTTCGATCGCGCCAGCTGCCGCCTTCGCGACTGTCGGCGTTACATGCGCGCTGCGATGCTTCGGGAGAACTACACCAGTCGCGCCGAACGCTGCAGCACTGCGCAAAATCGCCCCGAGATTCCCAGGGTCGGTGACGCCGTCGAGCGCAATCAAGAACGCGGTTGGGTCGGCTAAGAGTTCGTCGAGATCAGCAGCGCGCAAAGGCGCAGCATTCGCGACGACACCCTGATGACCTTCGCATCGCGCCATCGAAACCAATTTCTCTGCAGGAACCCGGCGCAAGAGCGGCCCAGCAAGTTCAATAATTTCCTCGATGACTGGCGACGAATCGACAGACATCGACAGATACACGGCCTTCACGCGCCTGCGTCCGACGGCAAGCAACTCCTTCACGGCCTGACGACCCTCTACCTGGTCGCCTCCTAAGCCATGCGGTACTTGCTCAGATTGTTGCTCGCGAGGTTTTTGTTGCTTGCGACCGCCACCGCCGGATTGTTTGTAGCTCACAGCCTGTGCCAGATCGTTCCAGTAGGCGTATCTTCGAGAACAACACCGAGCACCGTTAGTTCATCTCGCACGCGGTCAGCCTCTGCGAAATCACGGTTAGCCCGAGCATCTGTCCGCTGCTGTACGAGCACGTCGATCGCACTCGCGTCTTCTCCTGTTGAACTGCCGTCGTCTAGAACGATGCCGAGTGCTCCCATCGCATCGACCACGAGAGCAAATGACTTCGCAGCATCGTCAAGGTTGCCGGCGTCCAGAGCGGTGTTGGCGTCTCGTCGCCAGCCAGCAATTACAGCAACTCCATTTGGTGTGTCGAAATCGTTGTCCATTACGTCTGCGAAGGCGCTCGTGTCACCAACGGCGACCATCGGCGCGCCAGCCGCACGCAAACGCCGAGCCAATGCGTCGTAGCCCTCGATAGTTGCGCGCGCAGCGGTTAGAGCTTCGTCGTTGATCTCTAGCTGATTGCGATAGTGGTGTTGAGCTACTAGCCATCGGAACGAACGTGGCCCATGCACGTCGATCGCGTCCGAGAGGCTCAGCATGTTGCCGAGCGACTTGCCCATCTTTTCTTTGCCTACCATGACCATGCCGCCATGCATCCAGTAGCGGGCGAACGGATGGCCAGCACCTTCGGCCTGCGCTATCTCGTTTTCGTGATGCGGGAAAACGAGGTCGCTCCCGCCACCGTGCAGATCGAAGTCCTCGCCAAGAATCTCTAGAGCCATTGCCGAACACTCGATATGCCAACCAGGACGCCCCGCGCCCCAAGGCGATTCCCATGCAGGCTCGCCAGGCTTAGCAGCCTTCCATAAGGCGAAGTCGACTGGGCTGCGTTTGTCTTCGTCTACGTCGACTCGAGCGCCAGCACTCTCCAAAAGTTGCTCGAGTGTTCTGTGCGAAAGCTTGCCGTAAGTGCCGAGCGAGTCAACCTTGAAATAAGCACCGGAGCCTTCGATCGCGTAGGCGCGGCCCATCGCGATTAGCTCAGCGATGAGCGCGTGGATCTGCGCGATGAACTCTGTTGCACGTGGCAAGTGATCTGGCGGTTGCACTCCGAGACGATCGAGTTGGTCGAAGTACATCTTCTCAAACTTCGCTGCGAGTTCAGGTTCGGTAATCCCCTGTTCACTCGCGCGGGCGATGATCTTGTCTTCGATATCCGTGACATTGGTTACGAACTCGACCTCGTAGCCCCGCCAAGCGAGATAGCGCCGGATTACGTCGAATGTGACGGCTGTGCGACCGTGACCAAGATGCGGAGCGTCGTAGGGCGTGACTCCGCACACATACATCGAGACCTTGCCAGCGGTTCGTGGCTCGAAGTCGCGCACGGAACGCGCCGCAGTGTCGTAGATGCGCAACATTGCTTCGTAATTTACGTCGTGAGCATCACGACGGCTTGTACGGCGATACCTTCGCTCCTACCTACAGCACCTAGCCCCTCGCCGCGTTTCGGTTTGAGATTCACAGCATCGCAACGTAAGGCCGCTACGAGGTTGGATTTCATTGCTTCAATATGTGGCGCGAGTCTTGGTACTTCTGCGTTGATCACAACGTCGATATTGCCGACTACCCAACCGTCTGCTGCCGCTAGCGCAACAACCTCGCGCAACATGACCATTGAGTCAGCATCTCTGTAATGAGAATCGCTCGCTGGGAAGAGTGTGCCTAGGTCGCCTAACCCAGCGGCACCGAGGATCGCATCCGCAACCGCGTGAGCAACAGCATCGGCATCTGAGTGGCCAACGAGCCCGACGGCATTCGCGATCGTTAAGCCAGCCAACACGAGGGGCCTGTCGGAGTCGGCGGTTGCAAACGGGTGGATGTCGTAGCCGAGTCCGACTCGCATGTTCATGTCGCCTCCAATAACGCCGCAGCCATCTCGAGATCTGCAGCGACAGTGATCTTGAAATTGCGATGTTCACCGTCCACGACGACGACTTTGGCGCCTGCGCGCTCTAGGAGAGCGGCGTCGTCCGTGCCTTCTCCGCTTGCGGCGTGCGCTTCACGAAGTGCGGCCGCGTCGAAAGCCTGTGGTGTTTGCACTGCGACGAGGTCTGAGCGATCGAGTGTGTCGAACACCTCGACGCCGCTCGTGCGCTTTATGGTGTCAGCCACCGCAACGCCAGGAACTGCCGCTGTCGCACCGGCGCGCACCGCGTCGATGACAGAGCGATACAGCGCGCCAGTCGCGAACGGGCGAGCGGCATCGTGAACGACAACGATCCCAACGTCGTTAGGTACTAGAGCTAAACCAGCGCGCACGGAGTCTGAGCGTGTGGCCCCACCGACGGTCGCGAGTTCGCCGTTAGATGGCGACCACTGCGCGTCGCCCGCTAGAACCACGACCACCTGATCGACCGCACCGCGAGCCGTTGCTAACGACCGCTCGAGAACCGTTGAATTACCGAGCCGAGCGAACTGCTTGGCACCACCGAACCGGTTGCCGTTACCTGCTGCAACAACGATCGCCCAGACGCTCACGCTCCGTATTCCATCACACACTTTGAGTTACCCGACGTAAGAAGAATTTGCAGCTTCGCCGGTTCGAATACATCGGAAACGCACAGGAACGGCCGATGAGTTCTCGTAATGCGGGTATTGACCCATGCGCACAGCGCGGTCTACACGCCAGAAGGGAAATGGGCGATGACGAAAAGCAAAGTGATTGACCAGTCCGACCTGTTCGGTCAGATGCCACCCGATCTTCTTGAGCACCTCCGCGGCCGCACGGAACTAATGAGAGTTACTCGCAACGATTACATCTGCGAGCAGGGCGACTCCGCGGACGAGTTATACATCGTTTTTTCGGGGCGAGTCGTTGTCTCCATACGCGGAGGCGAAGACAGCCGTGAGTCTGTTGTCGCTGTGCTGGGCCCTGGTGCACTATTCGGCGAGATGCCCCTGTTCGACGGAGGTGTGCGCTCCGCTGATGTACGCGCTCTCGGGACTGCCCACATAGTCAGCATCAAGTACGTAGATGCGGAGCGCCTCCTTAGCGAACGCACCGATGTTCTCTGGGCAATCGTCCGGATCCTCGCCCGACGATTGCGGTCGACCGATGAATCACTCGCCGACGCGATGTTCCTCGACGTGACGGGCCGCACCGCAAAACGATTGCTTCAGATCAGTGCTGGCGAAGACGATTTCCGGATGCCTGTCACCCAAGAGGAATTAGCTGGGATGGTCGGAGCGTCGCGTGAACGCGTCAACAAAGCGATAGCGACCTTCGCGAACCTCGGCTGGATCGCTGTCGAGGGCCGGAATCAGTACCGAATTCTTCAGCGCGAACAACTATTGATCCGCTCGAAGATCTAGCCAATCAGACGAGCGAGAGTCTTGCTCCAGAGCAGCGCAGCATCTTCAGACCGATGAACCTCGCGGTCTGGGTCGTGAACGAATCCATGATCTGCGCCGTCGATAACTACAACTTCGCAGTCCGGCCGTCCAGCCCACGCCACTTTGAGTTGGCCTATTTCGGCGAGCGGTGTCCAGCGGTCGACTGACCCGAAGATGGCGAGCGTCGGGCAGACGTCTGCTGCTGTCGTAAGGGGCGAACTCTGTTGGGCACCTGCCCATGCCTCTGGCACGGTGATCATTCCGTAAAACGAGACAGCTACATCGAAGCGATCCGTTGCGGCTGCCTTCATTGCATAGAACCCACCCATGCAAAAGCCGACGATTCCGACGCGGCTGACATCGTCTTGCACGACGAGCATGTCGGCGGCTGCCGACAAATCTCCGAGCTGGGTCTCGTCATCAAGTGAGCTAATCCAGCCGAACCGCGACATGCCATCGGTTGCGGTGGCTCGATCGGCTGCTGAGACTCTGGCGAAGGGTTCGACGCAGGCAACAGCGAGACCATGGGAGGCGAGACGCCTGCTCATGTCGTCGAACAGCGGCCTGTTGCCCATGATGTCTGGGTGCAATACGACTCCGGCCCGAGGCATGCCGTCTGGTCGAGCGTGAGTAACAGGCACCTCGGCGCCATCTATTACCAGGATGCGATGTTCGACTTCGACCTCGAACGGTCCTTCACTAAGAGCTGCCATTGGCGAATATTACGTCGCAGGATCAGCTGTAGCGATCGAGGATGCTGCTCTCGGCCAAGCGCGCAAGACCGTCCTTCACTAAGCGGGCACGCACCTCTCCTACACCTTCGGCTTCTACGAGATCGGCTATCGATGCGCGCATCAATTTTGTTAGGGATCCGAACTGCTCAACGACGTTGGCTACGACTGTGTCTGACAAACGAGGAATTTTTGACAACAGACGATGGCCACGCGGGGTAAGCGGACTGTCGAGTTCGGTGTGCGCAGGGAGATGCAACACCCTGAGAATCTCACGGGAGTCGATCGAGTCGTCGTCGTGCAATCGAGCAAGCGCCGCGAGTACCGCCTCGGCATCTCTATCGTTGTCGTGCACCATGTAGTCACAGCAGACCAGGCGAAGGTCTTCGACGACGCCGCTCGTTAGCTCGTCTAGCTGCAGTTCGACAAGACGGCCATCGGTTCCTAACTCGACTACGTAGCCACGAATTTCTGCAGAGATGCGTCGGACCATCTCAGCGCGCATCATGAACTCGCCGACGTCGCGCGCTGTCACGAGGTCTTCGACCTCGAGGGCCGAAAGATTGCCAGCCGCCTGATCGAGGCGGCCCTTATTGCGGCCCAGAATCTGAAGTGCTTGGTCTGACCTTGCGAGAACCCGTGGGATGGCCTCGAGGGTCTTCTTAGTGCCCTGGAAATGGATGGAGACCATCGACATTTCTTCCGAGACGGTTACTACAGGCCTAGCGATCTGTCGAGCAACACGCTCGGCTGTGCGGTGCCTTGTTCCCGTTTCTGAAGTCGGGATAGACGAATCGGGAACCAGGTGAACGTTGGCGCGAGCGATGCGGCTGCCGTCGGCAGCAAGAATGATGGCGCCATCCATTTTTGCGAGTTCCGAAAGACGCTGAGGAGTGAAACCAGCATCTAGCAAGAAACCACCGGAACAGATCGACAACACGTCTGGCCCATCACCGATCACTATGAGAGCACCCATGTTGGACTGCAAAATCCGGTCTATGCCCTCGCGCAACGGCGTGCCAGGCGCCACTAGCGCCAGCGCTTCGTAGAGTGCCTGATTCCTGTGCGTGTCCAACGAATATTCCCTCCGGAACGCGGCACGATACCCGCTGTAGCCAAAAGCTGTTAGTCGTCTAAGCCGCTTTCGACCGATGAACCCGCTGGAAACAAGTAGTTGATTGCGGCTCGCGCGCCGTCGACCCTTACAAGATTCAGCCCGTCAACGTCCGGCGTAGAGACTGGCACAATTGCAGTCCGAAATCCCAGGCGCGCAGCCTCGACTAGCCGCCGAGTTGCCTGCGGAACCGAGCGAACTTCGCCGCCAAGCCCTACCTCGCCGAGCACCACCACGTCGGCAGGCACAGCGACGTTGTAATAAGCCGATGCCATTGCAAGCAGCATCGCTAGGTCCGCGCCTGTCTCGTCTACACGTACGCCACCAGCGATCGACCCATAGACATCGTGGGTAGAAATTTGTACGTTGAGGCGCTGCTGCATGATGGCCGCGAGCATCGAAAGTCGCCCATTATCGAAAGCCTGTGCTGACCTGCGCGGCATGGCAAAAACTGTCTCGCTCACTAACGCTTGCACTTCGACCAGAAGCGGGCGAGCACCATCGAGCATCGGCGCGACGACGGAGCCAGGCAGGCCGATGCACCGATCTGTGAGCAACATCGCGCTCGCGTCACGAACGTCGACTAGTCCAGACGCGGTCATTTCAAACAGGCCGAGTTCATCTGTTGGCCCGAAGCGATGCTTGAGTGCGCGCAACATACGTAGGCCATGATGGCGATCCCCCTCGAACTGCACGACGGTGTCGACAATGTGCTCGAGCACTCTCGGTCCTGCGAGGTTGCCGTCTTTGGTGACATGCCCGACCAAAAGAGTCGCAATGCCACGATCTTTGGCCAGACGGACAAGACAATGAGCGCAGTCGCGGACCTGGGTCATGGTGCCAGGCGCACTCGGAATTTCTGGGTCGAAAACTGTCTGAATGGAGTCGACAACGAGCACATCGGGAGTGATTTGGCCAACAAGCGCGACGATGCTCGCGAGGTTCGTTTCGGCAACGACGCTGAGTCCCCGATCGAGAGTGCCGAGACGATCAGCACGAATACGTATCTGCTCGATTGATTCCTCTGCTGAAACAAGAAAAACAGTTTTTCCGGCCTTCGCCATCGCCCCAAGTGCTTGCAACATCAGGGTGCTCTTGCCCATGCCTGGCTCACCACCAACAAGCGTGACCGATCCAGCAACGAGGCCACCGCCGAGCACGCGGTCGAACTCAGGTACACCGGTAGGGACCTTCGGTGCTCCGTTCGGGTCTATGTCCGCGATTGGGACCGCCCCGATGCTCGGAGTGGTCAGGAGCCCACGCCTAGGCGTAGCCCCAACTGGCGCTTTCACAACCTCAATCTCGACGACGCTGCCCCACTCGTTGCACTCCGGACAGCGGCCGACCCACTTGGCCATCTCGGCACCGCATGCCGTGCAACGGCCCGCCATCTTGGCGCGCTGGGAAGGACTCTGGCGAACAACTGTTCGTGTCATTCCTTAGACCCTACATGGGGCCTCGGACAAATTCAGCGATAGAGCTACTCAGCCGGCCCGCTGCTCACGGTTTCTGTCGCAGGCTCAGGCGGCGTTAGGCCTGGGACCGAACTGAAGCTGATCTCTTCCTCGCCGTCCTCGTTTTTCACTGTGTCGACGATGATCGTTTCGCCAGCTGAAAAGTCCTTGAGCAAGATCTTCTCGCTCATGGGATCTTCGACCAAGCGTTGAATAGCGCGTCGCAACGGACGCGCGCCGAGCGTCGGGTCGTAGCCCTTCTTGGCTAGGAACACCTTGGCTTCAGTCGTTAGCTGCAAGCTGAGGCCCTGGGTTTCGAGTTGGGCTGTCACCCTACGAATCAGAAGGTCGACGATGGCAGTGATCTCATCTTGTGAAAGTTCGTGGAACACGATGACTTCGTCGATGCGGTTCAAAAACTCTGGGCGGAAAGAACGCTTGAGTTCTTCGTTGACTTGCTTCTTCATCTTCTCGTAAGTTGCTGCCTCATCGGACTTAGCGAAACCAACTGCCGTCTTGCGCAGGTCGGCAGTACCGAGGTTTGAGGTCATGATGATGACAGTGTTCTTGAAGTCCACGCTACGGCCCTGTGCATCTGTGAGACGTCCATCTTCGAGAATCTGAAGAAGTGCGTTGAACACATCTGGGTGAGCTTTCTCAATTTCGTCGAACAACACAACAGAGAACGGCTTGCGTCGCACAGCTTCTGTGAGTTGACCACCTTCGTCGTAACCGACATAGCCAGGAGGCGAACCAACAAGCCTTGAGACAGTGTGCTTCTCCATGTACTCAGACATGTCGAGCGTGATCATCGCCGACTCGTCTGCGAACAAGAACTCAGCAAGTGCTTTTGCCGTCTCGGTCTTGCCGACACCAGATGGGCCGAGAAAGATGAACGAACCACTCGGACGCTTGGGGTCCTTGAGGCCAGCGCGGGTACGGCGAATGGCTTGGCTTACCGCACGGATAGCGTCGCCCTGACCGATTACACGCTGATGCAATTCGTCTTCCATGCGCAGAAGCTTTGCTGTCTCTTCTTCGGTGAGCTTGTAGACCGGAATGCCCGTCCACAGTGCGAGAACTTCTGCGACACACTCCTCGTTCACTTCGTTGAAAAGATCGACTCCCTCAGCCTTCCAAGAGAGTTCTTTTTCTTTACGAGTTTCGAGCAGCGTCTTTTCTTCGTCGCGCAACTTTGCTGCGCGCTCAAACTGCTGTGCTTCGATGGCAGCGTCCTTGTCCTTGCGGACTTTGGTGATCGCGTCTTCGAGTTCGCGGTAGTCGGGCGGGGCTTGCATGCGGCGCATACGCAACCGTGAACCAGCCTCGTCGATGAGGTCTATGGCTTTGTCTGGAAGTTGCCGATCGGAGATGTACCTGTCTGCGAAGTTCGCAGCAGCCACCACGGCCTGATCGGTAATGGTGACACGGTGATGGGTCTCGTAACGCTCGCGCAAACCCTTCAAGATTTCGATTGTGTGCGCAACCGACGGCTCTTCGACCTTGATCGGCTGGAACCTTCTCTCTAACGCAGCATCTTTTTCGAGATGTTTGCGGTATTCATCGAGCGTTGTCGCTCCAATGGTCTGAAGCTCTCCCCTAGCAAGCATCGGCTTGAGAATGCTCGCCGCGTCGATGGCGCCCTCGGCTGCACCGGCTCCGACAAGCGTGTGGAGTTCGTCGATGAACAAGATGATGTCGCCGCGAGTACGTATCTCTTTGAGCACTTTCTTGAGACGCTCTTCGAAGTCACCGCGGTAACGGCTACCAGCAACCAAAGCGCCAAGATCGAGCGTGTAGAGCTGCTTGTTATTAATGGTCTCAGGAACAGCATCATCGACAATTGCCTGTGCTAGTCCTTCGACTATCGCGGTCTTGCCGACGCCTGGCTCGCCAATAAGCACAGGGTTGTTCTTGGTGCGACGAGACAGAACCTGCATTACGCGTTCGATTTCTTTCTCGCGCCCGATGACCGGGTCGAGTTTCTTGTCGCGGGCGAGTTGTGTGAGATTGCGACCGAACTGATCGAGCACGAGGCTGCCACCGCCAGGAGAGGTTTCACCAGTCTGCGATCCACCACCTGCAGGTGCTCCGGCACCTTGCGACTCTTTGCCACCCGAGTATCCGGACAGCAATTGGATGACCTGCTGGCGAACCCGCGCAAGGTCGGCACCGAGTTTGACAAGAACCTGTGCCGCAACACCTTCGCCCTCGCGGATAAGGCCGAGCAAAATGTGCTCTGTACCGATGTAGTTATGACCGAGTTGCAACGCCTCTCGCAGTGAAAGCTCTAGAACTTTCTTGGCGCGCGGCGTGAACGGGATGTGGCCAGACGGGGTGCTTCCGCCGTGTCCGATTGTTTCTTCGACCTGACCGCGAACCGCATCGAGGCTGATACCAAGACTTTCGAGTGCCTTTGCCGCTACGCCCTCGCCTTCGTGAATCAATCCGAGCAAGATGTGTTCTGTTCCGATGTAGTTGTGGTTCAACAGGCGCGCTTCTTCTTGAGCGAGCACTACGACACGTCTTGCGCGGTCTGTAAATCGTTCGAACACTGTCTGTTCCGCCTTTCAGAGCTAACTACTCGACCCGAAAGCCGTTCTTGCTGTCATCATATCGGCCCAAATTCCAAATAATTCGCGCCCTAACTTCAGTACCGATGCCATCACATCGGCCGATATTTGGCGAATTGCAGTGCGAAGCCACGTGCTGCTCTCCGGGATTGCACACGGTTGGTCCGAACGGTTGGGAAGTTACGCACAAAGTGGTCATAACCTCATGCCCTAGTGAGCATCATTGACGATCTAGCCCTAGAACCGCTACCAGCAGACCTCATGAGGTGCGAGAAGCGCCTGCAGTCGGCCACGGGCCACGAAGACCTATTCCTAGACGAGATCGCAGCACACTTGCTGAAGGCTGGCGGTAAACGCTTGCGCCCGACCCTTGCAATTTGTTCCGCTTATGCAGCAAATGGCGTAATCGCGGTGTCCGACGATGTCATCACGGGCGCGGCGTCTGTAGAACTCGTACACCTCGGCTCTTTGTATCACGACGATGTCATCGACGAGGCCGAAACACGCCGCGGAGTACCAAGCGTGAACGCGCGCTGGTCCAACATCACGGCAATTCTCGCTGGAGACTTCTTGCTCGCCCGCGCGTCATCGTTAGCGGCATCCCTCGGCGCCGATGTTGCTGGCTTGTTGGCCGACACCATCGGTGAGCTTTGCCGTGGCCAGATGCTCGAACTGCAATACCTGTTCAATGCCGAACGCGGCGAGCGCGCTTACCTCTCCTCCATCGAAGGAAAAACGGCTTCGCTTCTAGCAACTGCGGCGCGTGTCGGAGGCATGGTGAGCAATGTGAACCCGGCGACGCTCGATGCGCTCACCCAGTTCGGACATCACTTGGGAATGTGTTTCCAGATTGTCGATGATGTCCTCGATCTAACCCAGTCCGAAGCCGAACTAGGCAAGCCGAGCGGCAACGATCTCCACGAAGGCGTTTACACGTTGCCGGTAATTATCGCTGCGGCCGGCGACAAAGAGTTGCGCGGGTTGCTAGGTGCCAAGCTCGATTGGGCAGAGGTTGAGATCGCTCGGAAAAAAGTGTTGCAATCAAACGGAATTGGTATCGCTACAGAGGTCGCAAGAACCCATGCAACAAAAGCAAGAGACGTGCTTGAGGGCGCTGATGCGCTCGACCCGGCTGTTTGCGCTCGCCTAGCGGCGATGGTTGACGGTCTAGTAACACGGTCTTCCTAAAAGAAAGACTACGACGCTACGGCGAGATTTCCCGCATCGACCTCAGCCAAGAACGCTAGGACTGCGTTATTGAATGCGCCGGGTGCTTCTGCCATCACCCCGTGAGCCGCTCCGGAAACCACGATAAACCGTGAGGTCGGAATTAGCTCCGCGAGTTCTTCGCCATCGGCAACGGGCGTGAGTGAGTCTTGCGACCCTGTGATGATGAGAGTCGGAACTCCGATATTCGGCAAGAGTTCACGAAGTTCGTCGGGGGCGTCGAGAATCGCATCGATTTGGCCTGCAAACGCCTTGGCGTTAGTGGAGAGCACGACACGCGCTAGAACGTTGATGACAACCCCGAAGCGCCTTACTAAACGCGGGCCAACAAGCCACTGCAGTCCTTCGTTGCTTGCTAGTGCGGCCATGCCGTCTTTGGCGACGCTCTCGCGCCACTCGGCTAGCAGATCGCGCCTCCAGCGGTGATGGCGACAAGCTGTGCACGCAAGAACAAGCGAGCGCGTGCGATCTGGGTGAAGAACTCCGATTATTTGCGCAATGACTCCGCCCATCGAGGCACCGACTACATGGGCGCTCTCAACACCAGCAGCGTCGAGGCAGGCAACCGCATCTTCGGCCATGTCAAACAGTGAATATGGACCATCGGGAACATCCGACCGACCGGTTCCGCGATTGTCGACAGTGATGACACGATGCGTGCGACCGAAGCGTTGGCGTTGCATCACCCAACCGCGCGAGTCTGCTCCAAGACCCTGGATTAACAACACAGGGGTGCCGTTGCTACGTCCAGAAACATCGAAGAAAATCCGGGTTCCGTCGGGTCTAATTACGTATGGCACGCTTTTTAGGTTACTGAGCGACCGAGCAGTTTTTCCACGTTTTGCCGAACGTTTTCGCCAAGTTCTGCGGCAGCTAGGGGATCATCGATCGGGTAGGTCCGATCGGTTTCGAGAGGTGCTCCGATACGGACCGACCAGCGCAACGGTAACCCGAGTGGACCGCTTGGTCTCACCGCTACAGGCAAGACCGGGTATGCCCTCATGGCTTGCAACAGAGCGAGGGGCGACGACCCAGCGCCTGTACGCAACCAACTTTGCGCCAGGGGCAACAAGAGAAGGTGCCCGGCACGAAGTGCCGAAGCAACGTCTCCAACTTCGGCAGATACAGCACCGAAACGGAGAGCGACACCGTTGACGAACGGGACGCCAGGAAGGCCCACCACGCGTAGGCGCCGGCCGACAGCGCGACGGACAGCTAATGACACGGCGGTCGGCTCTACAAAACCGAACCCACGGTTCATGATCATCGCAGCAGGGCCAGACGCAGGTATGTGCTCTGTGCCTTCGACATCGATGTGCACCGTGGCGCTAACGACCGGAGACGCTAGATCTGCGATGTCGGGATCGAATCCGAATGGGTCGACCACGTACCGGCCATTGATTCGCCGTCTCACTAATGCAAGCGGCGAAGCCGCAGGAGCGACACGATCGACGTCGATCTGTATCTCACGGGCCTGCGCGACAATCATGCGGCCTCACGGACACTTTCGATAGGCACAATTTCGGCCCACTCAAATAGTTCTCTCAGCACCTCTGGAGTGCTACGGACGCGACCCTGGCCGAGCAAATCGAGTCCACGTGACGGACAGGCAGTTCTGCCATATCGCAACAGTTCAATGATGTGCGGCGCTATAGCTGCGCCAAGCAACTCGGTAGCTGAGGCCGCCCCACCCCATCCGATCGGAAGAATCGGCACCGGTATCCTCCCACCGATTCGAGCAGCTTGCCACGGGGTGACAGCACTCGGGCCGACAACATTTATCGGGCCGTCAGCGGCCTGCACTAACGCCTGCACCGTCGCGCGACATGCGTCTTCGGGATGCAACATCGAGAATGTCGGATCCGAGAAAGCCGAAACAGGTACGAGCGGCAGACGCAACAGGCGGCCGAGCGGACTAGGTACATGCGAGCCAACAATCGGGGCGAACCGCAGGCTCGCGACAGGAACATCATTGCGACGGCCGACAGCCGAGGCAATTGCTTCGACACGCAACAAGGTTTTCCCGAATCCGGTGCGCGGTGCTGGTGGCACCGACTCGTCGGGGACTAGCGCATGGCCTCGGCCAGATCCGTAAACCTCGATGCCCGACCTCATCACAACACCCTCTAGCGACCCAGCGCGAGCGGCAGCTGCGAGCGCAGTAGCGGTGCACTGTTCGCTGCGTTCTGCCGCGGCTCCAGGCGACATCCGTGACGCTGGCTCATAGACACCGAAATGCACGACATGAGTTGGCGCATACTCGATAACAAAATCTCTGAGTCGGTCGCGATGACGAGGATCGATCCGATGGAAAACAGCTTTTCTTAGCCGTCTACGCGGCGGAACGAAATCGACACCATGGATTTCGGCGATCTCACCGCGAGCCTCGAGCAACTGCGCGACCCGCGTGCCGAGAACTCCACCCATGCCTGTTACAAGAACACGAGCCTTTTCGGTCATTTTGCCTCTGGACGAAGGTGGGGGAACAAAATCACTTCTCGAATAGAACTTACGCCAGCAATGAGCATGACAAGGCGATCAATTCCGATTCCGACGCCTCCTGTTGGTGGCATGCCGTACTCAAGCGCTCGCACATAGTCGTCATCCATGCCTTGAGCTTCGTCGTCGCCAAGTTGCTTCATCTTGACCTGATTCTCGAATCTCTGATATTGGTCGATTGGGTCGTTGAGCTCGCTAAACGCGTTAGCTAGCTCTCTACCATTGATAATTAGTTCCCATCGCTCGGTTAGGTCTTTGTCGGCGCGGTGCACGCGGGCAAACGGCGAGACTTCGACCGGATAATCCATCACGAAGGTCGGCTCCACGATCTTGTGCTCTGTGGTCTTTTCGTAAATTTCGAGCAGAAGTTTTCCGGAACCCCACTCGTTCTTGAACGGGATCTCGAGTCGCTCGCAGTGGGCGCGTAACTCCTCTACTGGTTGACTCGGATGCAAGTCGAGGTTCGCGTGTTCGACCACAAGTTCACGCATAGTCGCTCGCCTGAAAGGCGGGTCCAGGTTGATCTTGCGACCGTCGAGTTCTACCTGCGTCGTGCCAACCGTCGCGAGTGCCGCCGCGGCGATGATGTTCTCGGTCAGCGCTGCCATGTCGTTGTAGTCAGCGAACGCCGCGTACAACTCGAACATCGTAAATTCGGGATTGTGCCTAGTCGAAACGCCTTCGTTGCGAAATACGCGACCAATCTCGAAGACCTTTTCCATCCCGCCAACGATGAGACGCTTTAGGTACAACTCCGGCGCGATGCGCAAAGCGAACTCAGTGCCGAGCGCGTTGTGGTGTGTCAGGAATGGACGCGCAGTCGCGCCACCGGCAATCGGTTGGAGGACCGGCGTTTCGACCTCGACAAAGTTGCGTTCGCGGAGGTAGGTACGGATAGCCGCGATCGCACCGAAACGTATTTCGAAAACGCGACGAGCATCTTCGTTCGCGATCAGATCGACATAGCGCTGTCGAAAACGCGTATCGACATCTGAGAGGCCATGCCACTTGTCAGGCATCGGGCGGACAGCCTTCGAGAGAAGTTCGGCGCTAGCGACCTTGATCGAGAGTTCGCCCTTGCGCGTCTTCATTACGTTGCCAGAAACTCCTACCCAGTCGCCGAGATCGAGGTCGCAGAACTGCGAGAAGGCTTCATCTCCAACCACTGACTTGCTGACAAATAACTGGATCGACCCATTGCCGTCGCGAATTGTGGCGAAAACGAGTTTGCCCTGGTCTCTAAATAACAACATGCGTCCTGCGACGCTGACGACCTCGGTGGTTTCTTCGCCGGGTTCGAGCCCATCGAACTTCTCATGCAAGGCACTGCAGGTCGTTGTCCTGGAGAAATTCACAGGGTACGGATCGACTCCGACCGATCGCATCGATTCGATTTTCCCTATGCGCTTTAGACGTTCTTCTGCTGCCGCACCTTCGATGTCACTAGGCGTGTACGGCACGGGGTCTGTCATTGATTCCTTTCAAAAATTGTGCGAAGGCCATAGAGCGTGAGCCACGGCTCAAGATGTTGAATACAGCGAGTGTGCGGGGAAATCAATTCTGCTAGCCCACCCGTGGCTATGACTTTGCACTTGCCTAATTCTGCCTCGAATAGCCGGACAATTGCATCTACCTGACCTGAGAAACCGTAAATGGCGCCACTCTGGATCGACTCGACTGTGCTCTTTCCAATGACTTCCTTCGGGGCAACCAGTTCGACTCGTCGTAGGCCCGCAGCGCGACCAAATAGAGCGTCCATGCTGATTTCGATGCCGGGCACGATCGCGCCGCCGAGGTACTCGCCCTTTCTGCTGATTGCTTCGATGGTGGTCGCAGTACCGAAGTCGACAACGATGCTCGGGCCGCCGTACGAGACGAACGCGCCCACCGCATTAGCTATGCGATCGGCTCCGACTTCCTTCGGGTTGTCGTAGAGGATTGGCATACCAGTACGCACACCCGGCTCTAAGACCATCGCTTGAAATCCGAAGTAACGCGAGGTCATATCGCGCAGTGCTGCCGTCACGATCGGAACTCCGGAGCACACGGCGACACCAGTTATCGCGTCATCGAAACTGAAGCCATGAAAACCGAGAAACTGCTGAAACATAAGAGCAAGTTCGTCTGAGGTACGTTCGGCATTCGTTGCGATACGCCAATGATCGACCAGTTCGGATCCATCGAATAGCCCTACAACGGTGTGGGTGTTGCCTGCGTCGACAGCAAGAAGCATTAGTGCACCACTCAGTCCATATCCATGCCGATATCAAACACTTTCACCGAATGTGTGAGAGCGCCAACTGAAATGAAGTCGACACCGGCGGCCGCATAGTCGCTGACCGTTTCGAGAGAAAGTTGGCCAGAGACCTCTACTTCGGCGCGCCCATCGATGTGCGAGACCGCCTTGCGGACTTCCTCAACGGTCATGTTGTCGAGCATGATGCGATCGGCTTCGGCATCGACTGCCTCAATCACCTGATCGATCGATTCACATTCGACTTCGATCATGCGACCAGGCCAACGGCTCCGCGACCGCGCAACCGCAACCTTGATGCCGACAACGGCAAGGTGATTGTCCTTCAGCAAAACAGCATCAGACAACGATTCACGATGGTTGAATCCGCCGCCTGCGCGCACAGCGGCTTTCTGCAGTGCACGCAAGCCTGGGATGGTCTTGCGAGTGTCGAGGATACGTGCATCGCCATGAACTGCGCGGACATAGCGCCGCGTCAGGGTCGCAACGCCGGAGAGGTGGCATACAAGATTGAGCGCAAGCCGCTCGCCAGCGAGGAGCGAGCGCGTCGGGCCCGAGACGGTAGCTAGCGTTTGTCCAGCACCAACGGTGTAACCGTCGGCTACAGCCCAACTCACTTCGACATTCGGATCGACTTGTGCAAAGGTTTCAGTAACACAAGCGCTTCCGGCAAGTACTCCCTCATCCCTCGCTACGAACCTGGCGACCGAGTACGAATCCTCGGCGATGACTCCGAGCGACGTGATGTCTCCCAGGATTCCGAGGTCTTCACTCAACCCCATCGCAACCACTTCTGCGACCACCGCGAGAGGCGGATCAAATTCGTTCATGTTCGACCACCTGCAACGGCCTCTCTAACTGGGATGAACTGTGGAGCGCGATCTCCAACTAAGACGAAGCGACCTAATAGTTCATCGTTTCGTTCTGAAAAATCGGCACGAATTTGCGCCCCGCGCGACTCTTGGCGCGCAAAGGCGTTAGCGACAATCGCGCTGGCCACTCGGATGAGATTCCGCACCTCGTAGGACTCAATAGAACGCGACGGCATCTCGCGCGCAAGTACAGCGAAGTCGCCCAGCGTCTTTGCGGCAAGGTCGAGATTCGCTGCATCACGCACTACGCCTACGTCTCTTGACATCAGCTTCTGAACTGACGCTCTTACTTCCGCTGGCACGACGCCGTTGGGCTTGATCGACAACTCAGAGTCATCAGTCTGTTCACCCAACCCCGCCAAGCCACCAGCTCCGGCAAGCGCGCCAGTCTCGTCCGCTCCCAACTTGTCGCGGGCGATCGCGTCGACAACGCGCGCCCCGAATACCAGACCATCGAGCAAAGAATTGGACGCCAGACGATTCGCGCCGTGCACGCCAGCATCGGCGGTCTCGCCACACGCCCATAAGTGTGGCATCGTCGTGGCCCCGTCTAGGTCAGTGAGTACGCCACCACACAAGTAGTGCGCCGCTGGCGCAACCGGCAGCCAATCGATGCGCGGATCGAGGTCGAAGGACCTGCATGCCTTGAAGATTGTTGGAAAACGCAGATCGAAATCTGGGATCATCGTCGCATCGAGCCATACGCAATCCACACCTTGGTCGCGCAGCTTCATCGAAATGTTTCGAGCGACTACGTCGCGTGGCGCAAGGTCACCTAATGGGTGAACGCCAGCCATGAATCCAACGCCGAGTTCATCGCGAAGCACTGCGCCTTCGCCGCGTAACGCTTCGGAGAGCAATGGTCGAGGCATATGTTCAACGTGCAGCGCCGTTGGATGAAACTGAACGAACTCGGTGTCGCTACATGCGACTCCTGCGCGTAGCGCGAGTGCGATTCCGTCGCCAGTCGACACCGACGGGTTAGTTGTTACTGCAAAACATTGTCCGGCTCCACCAGTAGCAAGCACAGTGTCGGTTGCCCGCAAGTTGTGAACCTGGCCGTACCCATCGAGCGCAAGCACGCCCGCGCATCGGCCATTTTCGATCAAGAGATCTAATGCGAGCCAGCCTTCAAGCACCTCCACGCCTTGCGCCGCTGCGGCCGTGGCGAGTGCACGTTCGATTTCAGCGCCTGTCGCATCGCCACCAGAATGAACCACTCGCGGGAGCGAGTGCCCACCTTCACGGGCGAGACGCCATGTGCCGGGTTGGCCAGCCACCGCGTCGAACTGTGCGCCCATCGCACCTAGTTCTCGGACCCTGTCGGGTCCCTCTGTTACGAGCACCCGGACAGCTTCAGAGTCACATAGCCCAGCTCCTGCAACCAACGTGTCGGACATGTGAAG
Organism: Actinomycetota bacterium; assembly: GCA_005779395.1. Classification (GTDB taxonomy): domain Bacteria; phylum Actinomycetota; class Acidimicrobiia; order IMCC26256; family PALSA-610; genus SXJQ01. The sequence continues at coordinate 21,508 of SXJP01000049.1, read as the reverse complement.
TTCGATGCTGTCGGGCTCATCAAGCGCGGCCGCCACTCCACCCTGCGCGTAGTGAGTCGCGGTCATCGCCAACGCACCCTTCGTCACGACGAGGGCGCTCATCCCTTTGCTCGCTGCGCGCAGAGCTGTAGAGAGGCCTGCGACACCGCTACCAAGCACTAGAAGGTCGTACATGAACCGCTCAGCCTATGGGGTCTGATCTACGAGGCCTCGCGCCAGGACGAGGTTGTCGATGAGGCGAGTCCTTCCGATTCTTGCAGCTACGACGATCAAACCAGTCTTTTCGATGGTGTCGAGTGCAACTAGTGATTCGGTGTCGACGCACTCCACATAATCAATCGCGAATAGTGGCTCCAACTCGATTTGGGACCGTACAACTCGTGTGATCGCGGCGGGGTCGCTAACGCCCCGCTTGAAAACTCTTTCAGCGGCTAAGAGTGCTTGATGCAACTTCGGAGCGGCCGCACGTTCTTCTGGCGATAGATACGCGTTGCGAGACGACAGCGCAAGTCCATCTGCTTCTCGAATAAGTGGGCAACCAACAATTTGTACGTCAAGCCCGAGTTCGACAACCATTCTCGTCACGATGGCAAGTTGTTGGGCATCTTTCTGGCCGAAGTAGGCACGAGACGGCCCGATAATGTCGAACAGCCTCGACACAACGGTCGTTACTCCATCGAAATGGCCCGGACGACTGCGCCCACAGAGCGATTCCCCAAGCCCGGCTACATGCACAGTTGATCGCGAGGCCGCATCCGGGTACATCTCGTCGACACTCGGCGCGAACACGAGATCGACGCCGTCGGCTTCGCACACTGCGAGGTCAGATTCAAGATCACGCGGGTAGCTCGCAAGATCTTCGTTCGGCCCAAACTGAAGCGGGTTCACAAAGATTGTTACAACAACAATGTCACATTCGGAACGTGCGCGCCGCATGAGCGAACTATGGCCAGCATGAAGGAAACCCATTGTCGGCACGAGGCCGATTGACTGGTTACGTGAACGTGCCGCAGATGTCGAAGCGCGAAGTTCTGCGATGGCAGTTACCAATTTGGTCATGCGTGTTTCGTTCTAATCGCCAGAAGATGGAAGTTCCGGTTCGAGTCCGCGTAAATCCTCTAGGAGTCGATCTAACGCGTTGTCGCGTCTATCAATAAGACGAGCGGACTCACGAGCAAGAGCGCGATACGAGTCGCGCTCACCGGGGTCCATAGCGGCTATATGACCTTCGACCGTAACTAGATCGCCTCGAGCGACTGGGCCTGTTAGAGCCGACCGTGGACCCAACTCGAAAGCGTTTCGCACTGAAGCATCGACTAGCGGAGCAAACGCGTCGAACGGAACACCAACCGTTGCGGCGAGACGCTCGACTTGACCGAGCAATGCGACCACGTGGTTAGAGGCAACTACAGCCGCAGCATGGTAAAGCTCTCGGTCTTGCTCTCTGATCCTGACTGGCTTCAGTTCCAATGCAAGTGCGAGTTGTTCGACCGCAGAGTCGCCCGCAATCGCAGCCCACGAATCCGGAAGGCGATCTAGCCCAACGCGGGTCGTTGGTATCGACTGCAGTGGGTGGAGCGCACCGACACGCACATCGGGCCGGAGGCGCAAGAGTTCATCGAATACTTCGAGGCCACGTGAGCCAGAAAGATGCACCACGAGCGCATCTGACTCGACTGAAGGTGCAATCGCTGTAGCAACCTGCGCAATCGCTGAGTCTGGGGTCGCGATAAGAATTAGTGACGCTCCCGTCCCAACCTGGGCTACGAATCGCGGTTCTGCATCGAGACACGCTGCCGTAGAAAGAGTTGAGACGGCGTCGACCGCACGGCCAGCGACACCTACGACATCGAAACCGATCGCCGTCAGAGCGAGAGCCAACGTGCTACCTGCTCTGCCTGGCCCGACGAGCGCGAGAGTTCCCTTGCCGATGCCGGGCGAGGTTTGAGAGTGCCGTTCTGCGTCTATCCGCTCAAGATTAGTGCCGCAGCGACACACCCGACAGGGGCCGAACACCGCCACCTGCGACAACAGATGCGGGCGCGAGGTCCGGCGAAACGTCGCGCAGCGGAGTAATTACAAATCCCCGCTCAAACATTCGGGGGTGAGGGATTGTTAACCCTGGATCGTCCTGGACCAAATCGTCGTACAGCAAAATGTCAACATCGAGCGTTCGGGGTCCCCAACGCTGTTTTCGCACCCGCAGCGCTGCAAGCTCAAGCCCTTGCGTAAACGCAAGGAGTTCGTACGCGCTGAGTTCCGTGGTGATTTTGACGACCACGTTCAGGTAGTCATCCTGGACCGGACCGCCGACAGGGTCGGTCTCATAGACGTGAGACACGGCAATCACAGCAATTTCGGGGTGTCCTAACAGCCCATCTAACGCGCCCTGGAGATACGCGAGTCTGTCGCCAAGGTTTGATCCGAGCGACAAGTGCGCTAGTGCCACCGCCGTCAGCGCTCTACCCGCACTGCAACATGTTTCACTTGCGCAATCACCGGCGGGTGCAGTTTGCGGACCTCTACAACGGCTTTCAGGACGCGCGGATCTTGCTTGCAGACATCGGCTATGCGCGCAGCAAGCCTCTCAAGCAACAAGAAGCTTTCAGAGGCCACGACACCGCTCACGGCCTCGCAGATTTTGCCGTAATCAACCGTGTCGGCGAGGTCGTCTGACGCGCCAGCTAGTGAGAGATCAATATGAAGTTCGATGTCGACCTCGAAGGGTTGCTTGCGCTCGCGTTCCTCTGGTAGCACACCGTGGATACCTAACGTTCGCAAGCCGGGAATCAATATCTTGTCCATAAGGCGGAACCCTAGCGATAAGGGACTAGACGCATAGCGCAAAATGGCGATATGAGACGAACGAAAATCGTCGCGACGATCGGGCCCGCGACTGACACAGAAGAAGGTATGCGTGGGCTAATTGAGGCTGGCGTCGATGTTGTACGACTGAACGCTTCCCACGGCGACAACGAGTCGCACATCGCTAACGCAAATCTCGCTCGGAGAGTTGCCCGCGAAGCTGGGCGCACTGTCGGCGTACTCGTCGATCTGCCTGGCCCGAAAATGCGCACTGGGATGCTCACGTCAGATTCTGTCGAACTCGCGTGCGATGCCGAGTTCATTCTGACTTCGCGCGACATCGTTGGCAATCAGCACGAGGTATCTACAACAATTACGGAACTGCCTAATTGGGTGAAGCCCCACGATGAAATCTTCCTTGCCGACGGAGCGATCGTGTTGCGAGTCGACACGGTCGATGGTGATGACGTAATTACACGCGTCGTTCGAGCTGGCACACTGCGTAGCCGCAAAGGAATGCACCTACCTAGGTCAGAGAGCCACATCGACCCATTCACCGAACGAGACCAGGTAGCGCTCGAATTGGCGTTACAAATAAAGGCCGATTTTGTTGGGCTGTCATTTGTCCGGCGCCCTGAAGATGTCGAGGGCGTGATCGCGAAACTCCCAAAACGAGGTCATCGTCCAAGCATCGTCGCAAAAATCGAGACGGCTACTGCGTTAGATCATTTGCCATCGATTGTGGGCGCTGCCGACGGGGTGATGGTTGCCCGTGGCGATCTCGGGATCCAGGTCCCGGCCCGACGCGTACCGATGATCCAGAAAGAGATCATCAGGTATTGCAACATGGCTGGCAAGCCAGTTATCACAGCCACGCAGATGCTGGAATCGATGACGAGGTCCCCGCTACCGACACGCGCAGAAGTCAATGATGTCGCAAATGCCGTGCTTGATGGCACCGATGCACTCATGCTGTCTGAAGAAACCGCTATCGGAATGTTCGCTTCCGAGACCGTTCGCACGATGGCCGAAGTCGCAGAGTCTGCCGAGAATTGGCCACACCACAGAGTCGATCCGACTGGCGTAACTATGGATGGCGACCTCGTCGCTTGGGCAGTAGCCCATGCCGCTGTGCAAGCCGCAGAGGACCTAGGCGTCGCCGCGATTCTCTGTCCTACGAAGAGCGGCTCGACGGCACGCCGGGTTGCCGCTTGGAGACCGAGCATGCCAATCGCTGGCATCTCACCAAACCCGAACGTGCTCGGTGGGCTCGCTCTCACATGGGGAGTAAAGCCGCTAGAGGTCCCAGAAGTCAGCGACGGCAATGATCAACTGCGCGTAGCCGTTCGAGCCACATTGGCAGCAGGGTTAGCGAGTCCAGGTGACTTAGTGGCCGTCGTGTTCGGGAGCGTTGGGCCGAGAGCTGGCAGCACGGACTCCGTGCGCATCATTCGTGCCTAACGGAGTCCAGCGGTTAGCCGCGCTTGAGGCCAAGTTCGAGCGTGAGAGCGATTAGTTCGCGTCCCGTCGCGTCGAGCGTACGATTTCCGAGTTGCTCCATTATCGAAATTGCGTGCGGGCCCTCTGTAACGAGTTTCGCGAACAACAAATATCCGCCGAGAAAACCCAGAAGTAGGTCGCCAAACTCGTCGTAGTGGATAAAGATTTTCTCGTCTGGGTCGTCGAGCCACGTTGAGATCTGTGTGTACGCATCGGTAAGACGCACCGCTAGGTCATCGCGTTTACCCAAGGGAAAATGAGCAGCAACTAGACCAGCGTCGGAATACGCAACCAGATTTTGTGTCGATTCAAGAAGGCTGACGATGCGCGTAAACGTGTTCGTTCTTAGCCAGATCAGTTCTTCTTGCCTTCTGACCTTACGGTGATTCCGTGAAAACCCGCCTGGACGTTCACTCGCGGCTAAACGATCCTTGATGATCCATGTGAAATGTTTTGGCTGTAGCCCTTGAGCCCACTTGCCTCTGAGCGCCATCATGCAGCCGCCTGTCTAGTCGTAATCCACTTTGCTGCCAACACTGAAGAACTCACATCGTGGACTCTCACGATTGCGGCACCTTGAACAAATGACATGACGCTCACAGCCATAGTTGCGTCGTCGCGCGCGTGCTCGTCGTCGCCAACGATCGCGGCAAGTGTGCGCTTTCTTGATGCGCCGATCATCACAGCGGCGCCGACTCGGTCGCGAAGTTCGACGACACTGCCGAGCAACGCCAGGTTGTGCTCGACAGTTTTGCCGAAACCAATTCCTGGGTCAACGATGATTGCTTCTGCCCGAATACCAGACACTGTCGCGAGATACTTCTGTCGGACTAGGTAGTCCGCGACTTCGTCAACAACATTCGCGTATTGTGGCGCGACTTGCATTGAAAGTGGTTGGCCTTGCATATGCATCAGCACGATGCCAGCATCGAACTCGGCCACGACCTCAAGCATTTCAGGGTTGCTGCCACCCGACACATCGTTGATGATGTCAACACCAACGAGCAAGGCTTCGCGTGCAACGCTCGGCTTCGTGGTATCGACACTCAGCAACGCCGATGAGCTTTCGCGAACTCCGACTACGACAGGCATGATGCGATCGAGTTCTTCGTCGACCGAGATAGATACCGCTCCCGGACGAGTCGATTCTCCACCGATGTCGATTATCGAAGCGCCCTTTTCGATGAGCGAATGCGCGTGACTGATTGCGTCCTTCGAAGCGAGGTAACGGCCTCCGTCAGAAAAAGAGTCGGGAGTGACGTTCACAATGCCCATGACCGCACATTGCGGCAAGCACGAAACGTCGAACACCATGGTCGGAGATTACCCGTGACGGTCGGTATGCGTGACGGGGGTATTTCAGCGGGTTGATCCGAAGCGGATCATCGACATCGCCTCTGACCGAGTTGCGGCGCTTTCCTTGAATATTCCCCTAACCGCGGATGTGAGCGTGACAGAGCCGGGCTTTCGTACGCCACGCATGCTCATGCACATGTGTTCGGCTTCGATCACAACTAGCGCACCGCGCGGTTCGAGAGCCGCGACTATGGCGTCGGCGATCTGCGAAGTAAGCCGCTCTTGGACCTGTGGGCGCTTAGCGAACCCATCGACAAGTCGTGCCAACTTTGATAGGCCCGTGATGCGTCCATCGTGACCAGGTATGTAGGCGACATGGGCCTTGCCAGCAAACGGCGCGAGGTGGTGCTCACACAGGCTGTAGAGCGGAATGTCGCGGACCATGACCATCTCATCGTGGTCGGCTTCGAAGGTGACGGTCAGGTGATCTGCAGGATTCTCGTGGAGCCCGCCACAAATCTCGGCGTACATCTCCGCAACGCGCTTAGGTGTATTGAGAAGCCCGTCACGGTTCGGGTCTTCACCGATCGCAGCCAGGATTTCGCGCACAGCCGCCTCAACACGAGGCTTGTCGACCTGTGGCCCTTTGCTCTTTGTCACTTGGCATCAGGGAGGAACTCAGCGATGTACCCGAGGTTCCGATATTTCTCGGCGGCATCGAGGCCGTAACCAACGACAAATTCGGGTGGGATCCGGAAGCCTTCGTACTTGAGATCAGGATCGACGCGCTGAAGGCCGTCCTTCACCAAGAGCGCACAGACCTCCACAGATTTCGGCCCGCGAGCACAAAGGTTCTTTCGCAAGAATTGCAAGGTAAGACCAGAGTCGATGATGTCCTCGACGATTAGCACGTGCCGCCCTGTGAGGTCGCAATCAAGGTCCTTAACAATGCGCACGACACCGCTGCTCTTAGTCGCCGCACCGTATGAAGACACCGCCATGAAGTCGAAGTCGACGAGCAAGTCAACTTGCTTCGCTAAGTCGGCCAAAAACATGAATGCACCCTTGAGTACCGCTACCAAAAGTGGCGGTTCATCTTGATAGTCGGCCGTGATTTGCTTGCCGAGTTGGGCAATGCGGAGTTGGAGATCGTCTGGGCCGACGATGGTTCTTCCGATACGCGGATCGCTGTTCAAAACACGGCCTCACTTGCTCTTTCGACGGATATCCAGCAGAAACGGCGAGTCGAGATGGTCACTCTCGCCTGGTCCGCGCAACGGTAGCCCAGCACCCAGACAATCTCTCCGTTGGCGCGCGCCACAACTGGCAACTCGTTGCGCGCATCGACGATCATTCCGGCATCAGATCGCGCCTTGACGACAGTCTTTGTGCCAGCCAGCCCGAATGGCTTGAATCGCTCAGTCGGCTCGGCTCTTCGGACCACTAGCTCTTGGCCAACGACGTCGGCATCGAGCACACAAGTGTTTTTGCCATCGGGCCAACCGACTGGGGCTATTCGGTCGATCCTAGCGCTCACTTCCAAATCACCGTAAGTAGCGAAACCAGGTACGTGTAGCTCGACGGCGGAATGAGACGCGGCATCATCGAGCGCTATCGGCTCAACGGTGAGTTGGTTCGACGACCGCCGAACCCGCAGGTTCGAACCGATGTCGGCAGCGGTCGCATTTCCGTTCGCCACATTCAAAATCGCTTCGACCCCTTGAGACCCGACCCTCGTTGGTAGCCATAGTTGAATTGCGCGTCGCACGATCGCTACTGGCGCTGCGAGCAATTCCTTCGTCGAGATTGGATCTACTAGCCGGCTGCTTACCGCTTGGCTAACGACACCACAGTGAGCCAATAGTTCCGTGCCAAGTTGGTCTAACAATTCACTTTCGCCGCGGGCGACCTGTGCCGAACGTGCAAGGACGACGGCAATGTCGCGATCGACCCCGCGCTGAAGTTCTGGAATTACTTCACGCCGTAACCAGACGCGAGTAAATGCAGGGTCAGAGTTCATATGGTCTTCGACTGGAACCCAACCGAGAAGTCGGCAAATTTCGCGCGTCTCATGACCACGGATCTTGAGCATCGGCCGGCTGATTACCCCGCGAGTTTCCGGGATGCCGGCGAGACCGCGTGTGCCAGAGCCACGAAGCATCGCCATGAGGACCGTCTCTGCCTGATCGTCGAGCGTGTGTCCTGTGACAATCGCATCGCAGTCATTCGCCACAGCAAGCGCATCTAACGCCGCGTAGCGAGCATCTCTGGCACGTTCCTCGAGGTTGGCACTGCTGTCGACGACGACTTCTCTCGATACGACCTTCACGCCTAATGAGCGTGCCGCATCTTCGACAGCGCGTAGGTCTGCACTGGTGTCCTGGCGAAGTCCGTGATCGATGTAGGCGGCAACCACCTCGAACTCGGCGTGCGCTGCAAGAGCCAATAGGGCAAGCGAATCAGCACCACCCGAGCAGGCAACGAGGACTCGCGACGCAGACGTCGGCCACGACAGTCGCTGAGATATCCAGTCGAGAGCAGCGTCGGGCATGTTCACCTTTGCCGCCGAGCGCTCATCGCGAGTCCCGCGCTCTAAGAACGCGCGTCGAATCAACACGCGTCAACCACATTTTCGCGTCGGCGAACTCCGGCAGAGTTGGAAGTGCCCCTGGGTCACTCCAAGCAACATCGAGTGCCGCAAAGCCGGCGATGTCTACAAGTTCTTTTATGAAGCGTTCGCCGACCTCGTACTGCCGCAATTTCATTTCTAGTCCGAGTGCCTTGTTGACTTGGCCCGCGATCCCACCAACTGCGCGTCGAGCATGAAGTGCTTTTTCCATACGTTCGACGCCATGAACGTGTTTAGCGCCGAGAACGTTCATGACGTAATTGCCGTGGCCCTCTAACAGGCTCATCAGTGCCTGCGTTTTAGCTAGAAGATCCTTTTGCTCATCGCTCGCAAAAAGTCCAACGAGGCCAGCCTCGTCAAGAGGATTCTTCCCGCGCGATAGCGCCTCGGCACTTCGTGCCAGTGCACGCAGCAAAGCGCGCGGGTCCGGCTCTATGCCGCCGAGCATGCCATCGACCAGGGATAAGAAATATGGCCTGAGCCATGGAACTGCGGTGAATTGCGCACGGTGCGTGAGTTCATGAATCGCGATCCAACGACGAAACTCTAAGGGCCGGAACCCGAACCGTTTCTCTAGCAGCAAAACATTTGGGCCAACATAAAAAACGATGTCACCGTCGGCGGCGTCGCCAACTTCGCCCATCAGAAGGTCGTACTGTCCGAGTACACGTTGGCTCATGTAGCCGAGCACCACTCCGAGTTCTGTGCCAGCAGTGTGACGCCCTAGGACACCTACTGGTCCAGTACTGAGGCGATCTGTGATGTGAGTGTTGAGAGATCCGAGAAGTCGTCGCATCGAGGCGACGTTCGCGTCGATCCAACCGGACCTGTCGACTACACCGGCGCGCGCAATCCCTGGACTGTCAAGGCGAGTGAAGTCGCGTACGAGAGATTCTGATTCCGCAGTGACGCGCTCAAAATCAGTGGCTAGAGAATCTGCGAGATAGCTAGAGCCGAGCCGGTCTCCGCGTGCGACGAGCCGGCCAACGCGAGTAGCCGTACTCCAGTCGACTGGTTCGGCCACCGCTGCAATTACTCGCTAACGCGCTGCCCGCGTGTTTCTTTGCGGCCGACCTGGAGCCAATACATCCCAATTAGCTGCACAAGCGTCGCGACGATGCCAAGGGTGAGTACAGGGGCTACCCAGAAGTGCCATGCGACGCCGTAGTCACCGTCTTTGTGGGAGATGAATCCGATCAGCGAAAACGCAGCGCTACCAACGGCGAACACTGCAGCGCTTACCAGCGTAAGAATCGTGCTTGGCTTCAACTCTGGCTCCTCTTGACTTACAGACGCGACACTCAGGGGGTTTACGCGGACTCACCATCGTAGAACGTACCCGCTGGCTAATGGACACCGGGGCACAAGCCGAACCCCGTCCATCCGGTAACCGCGCCTAGTTAAAACCTCTGCTGTCCTGCTTTAGAGCGGTGTCGATACAAAGGGCGGCCGCTACAGCGAGGCTGCGTAGGGGATCAGCGATAGGTGCATGGATGTGCAACACATAGTTGTCAGCAGTCGTGAACATCGTTTGGAGCAGACCCTCCCAGGTCTTTGTGATTCGCGCAACCTCAGTGCCATTGGCATCTTGAATGTTGAAATTCCAGGCGCGCCAATTCTCGGCGTTGATCGAGCCAACCTCTGCCCCGCCAGCCTGAAGGGACATTCGGATCTTGCCGAATACGTTCTTTTGGATTATCGAGCCAACATTCGTACCGTCAGGGCGATCTAACGAAAATTTCGACTTCATGAGTTTCGGCGGGCGAGTCAGGACAAGCACCGGGCTATGCGCCGCATCGCGAATCTCGTATCGATGCGTCAGAAATTGGTCGACATCGAAGAGCGCCCTCGCTACCTTCTTGATCGTCGATTGTCCGACCTCGCACACCGAACCAATCTGCTTGCCTGCCTGATCGAAGACCATGTACTCGTTGGTCAACTCGATGATCTTGACCTTCTGGTTGACAACGAGTACCGGTTCGGTAAATAGGGTTCCGCCACCCCCGGCCGCTGCTTCTGGCTCTGTAACTTCTGACATCGAATAGCTCCGTTCGAGGTAAACGAATTGTGTGGGTGTCACCATACAGGTCGCCCTCGTAGACACCCTCCGTATACGATCCTCGTTCCCGCCGGGGTAGCTCAGTTGGTAGAGCAGCTCACTCGTAATGAGCAGGTCAGGAGTTCGATTCTCCTCTCCGGCTCCATAATCGGCGCGAATCAGACGCCTGTCAAATGCCGGGTAAATAAGGTCCATGGCACGCATCCCACGCCTATGCCATGATTCCCGGATGGACGCGACCCACCTCCGAATCGGCCTTGTTGGTTGCGCCAAGTCGAAGCGCGATTCGCGATCAATCGCTGCGGATCTCTACACGTCCGCTCTATTCCGAGGCCGACGCCGCTGGGTCGAAAATTCATGCGAACGCTGGTACATCCTCTCAGCTCTGCATGGTTTGCTCGATCCGGCCGCAGCGATCGAGCCTTACGACGCGACCCTCAACACCGCGTCGAGCCGAGCGCGAATCGATTGTAGCAACAGGGTGGTCGCAGATCTCCGTGTTCGCCTAGGGGACTTAAGCGAATTCGTATTCGAGATACATGCCGGAAGTACCTACAGGGATCATGGACTCGTCGAAGGGCTGACTCGTGGCGGTGCGACCGTCGAGATCCCGACAGAGGGGTTGCGGCAAGGCGAGCAACTCGCGTTCTACGGCACCTCCAATGTTCCGAATCGCGAGATTTCCTAGCGCGGAACCATGGACACTCTCTAAGTTGATCTCGCTCGCTGGCACGCCCTCATCGGTCAGGTCGCATCCACCAACGGGGTTCACCACCTGAATGATTGCGGCAGTTCGGCGTGGCCCAAGCGGGGGGTGTACTTCTTCTTCGAAAACGAACCCCTGGGACTCTACGAACGCCCTCGGGTAGTTCGAGTGGGTACACACGCCCTGAACCCTCGTAACAACACATCCCTATGGAGCCGATTGCGGTCCCACCGCGGAACACATGCTGGATCGTTCCCTGGCGGTGGCAACCATCGAGGGTCCGTGTTCCGACAGCATGTCGGTCGCGCGCTGATGAGTTCCGGAAAATTTCCGGCAGTCGTGGAGAGCTGGGGCGTCGGCGGAACTGCCAATCGGCCGACACTCGGCGTTGAACACGAGCTAGAACGCGAAGTAAGTCTCTATATCGGCGCACTCCCATTCACTGTGGTCGACGTGCCCGACGAGCCAGGCCCTGAAAGCCTGCGCGGCACAATTGAACGCGGTGCGATCGCGCTGCTTAGTGCAGCAGCGCCCCGACAATGCGTTCGCGCCAAGGACGACTGGCTCGGGTTTTCTGCAGGTCGTCTGGCAATCGCTGAATCGCTCCTTTGGAACGTCAAGCATGTCAACGAGACCTACGACCCAACCTTCCTAATGATGCTTGCCGACTTGGCTTAGCAACGCTCGGCGTTATCACTCCCGTTGCACGAGCCTGAGAAACTGTTCTTCATTGATGTATTTGATAGGCGTTCCACGGTCGCGTAGTGCACCCGCCTCTATTAGTTTGAGCCCTCTGTCATCGGCAATGAAATTGGCAGACTGTCGACCGACCACCACAACATCGGTAAGTGCCGAGACCGAATTAGCAACTTCGGCTCCGGCGCGTCTTGCTTTTCGCGCTGCAATGTCACGCCTGATGCTCAATGGACCCGTAAATACGATCTGTCGCCCATTAAGCGTCCTAACGCCTCCGAAGCGAATTGGTGTTGGCCGAGCCAGCGCAGCCACGAATTCCGCCCCATTCCGATATCGGTGCGAACGGTGGCCAATCGATCTGCGTAGTACCACTTTGAGTTCTGCACTGGATTGCATTTGCCGCACGAAGCCGGTGCGCATTGGCCTGAGGTCAAGCGCGTCGCCATCGCACCAGCGGAGCAACAGTCCAAGTATTTGTCCTAGTTGCCAGATGTCGTCGCCAGCATCCCAGTGGACCCGCTCGCCGTCTTTGAGTTGGGCATCTACCCATCCTCGATTCATTATGTCAGCGATGGCGCCGCGCGGCCTGATCCAATGGGTGGAAATGCCAAAGTCGGCGAGTTTGAGCGAGCCATTGGTCGTGACCAAAATATTGAATGGCGTTACATCTCGATGCGCGGCCCCGCCTTGATGCAATGCATTTAATGCGTTTGCGATCGAAACCATCTCTTTTACGATTCGCCGTTCCGACCAGGGTCGCGGATTTGATTCGAGGAAACTGGCGAGTGAACCGTTTTCGGCGAGTTCGCTGGCTACGACAAAGGTTGACGGCGATACGACGAACGTTTCGAAAATCTCGATCGCGCCGGTTTTGCCTTCGAGCAAGTTTCCGAAGTACGCCTCTCGATGCCAGGATTGCTGATCAGTCGTTACCTTTATGCAGACGTCAGTTCCTGACCGGCGACCCTTAGGCCCAACTCGGGTCGCCCTGAAAGCAACGCCATATCCGCCTCTGCCGATTACTTCGACGAGCTTGAACCGCTGGCCAGACTCTGGGCTCTGAACAATTGCCCCTACCCTTAACGCCATCTTCGATGCTCCCTAACGAATGACATCCCCGCGCGACCGATGGCCAGAAGAGGCCGACGAATCTTTATTCGGGGATGCGCTCATAACCGTTTTGATCGGTGCCATGCCTGAGACGAGCACACCCTGTCTGATGCAAAGGACATTAGGTCAGGAGTTCGATTCTCCTCTCCGGCTCCAAATTCGGTACAGGTCAGAACAGGTGCCATCTGCGGCACTTGAGTTGAGGGGATTGAATCGTCCGCCAGCGTCCGCCACTCTCGGAGGTCGTTATGCCACGGTCGATTCGCCCGAAAAATAAGGGCTGGTGATTCGGCGGAACGCAACAACGGTGAGCGCGGCTGCAGCAATCAGCACTACCCCTGCGCTCAGCCAGGCGCCCGCCGATGGAACTGGGCAGTAAGTGTTGGCGGAGCCGTCAGAATGCCCTGCTCCCAAACCTTGCAAAATGCGCTCCGCGTAGCCCTGTGGGCCTACGCCCGAGCCACAAACGATGTTCGTGCGAGGTCCGGCCAGTATCACTGCTGAAGCGATCCCAAGCCCGAGGAGCACTCCCACAAGCAACGTCGCAATCCGTTTTGTCGTGAGCATCGAGGCGGAGTCTCGCGTACGCATGCGCCCGAAAGTCAAATCGAATTAATGGTGACGCTTCTGCGTCTATATCGCTAAGAGCAGGCGCTCTAGGTGGAGTGTGCCTTTTTCGTTGATCGCTAATGCCTGGCGTGCCTGACGGCACTGATCGAGTGCATTACCGCAACGAATTGGATCCCAGTCGAGTTTCGAGACATCGCTGTTACGCTGGTCGATGCCGCTAAGCGAGTCGAATATCACCGACTCGATCGCGCTGATTCCCTCCATTAACAACTCGATGCGCGCCTTACGTGACTGACGTGCCTGGCGCTCGACAAGTTTCTTTCGTTCTGATCGGACCGCGCGGACATCGTACCCCTCGTTCTGCTTAGTGACATCGAAGTCTGCGAGTTCTTTGACCTGCGAGGCTTCAAGTTGCGCGACAGCGTTGGCCAATGCTGATTCGAGACCGCTGACCACTCGGGCGACAGTCGCTCCCGACCCGTCGAGAGCGCTAGGTGCCGAAGCAAAAGCCAACCGCATGTCAGCAAGGTCAGTAGCGAGGTGCCTTGCCCGACCTGGCTGTCCGGCGCTGAGCGAAACAACCCTCGCCAACGATGCCTCATCGAGCACGACATCGGCATCATCAACTAGCGCCGATCGGACGACTTCATCAGACACGGTCGTTAGCTCGAGAACAGTGCACCGCGACCGGACTGTAGGAAGGACATCGACGGCGGAACTCGCGACGAGAATGATGGTGGTGCGCGGTGGCGGTTCTTCGAGCGTCTTCAGGAAGGCGTTGGCACCAGCCCCCCTGTTAGTAGCGCTGCTCATGCGCTCTGCTTCGAGCACAATCAATACTTTGCGCTCGCCCTCAACAGGTGCGCGAGATGCCTCTAACGCAATCTCCTCGCGAATCTGTTCGACTTTGTAGACCGCACCGACTGGTTCGAACTCGACGACGTCGCAGTGCTTGCCAGCAGCAACGAGACGTTCGGATCGATCGTCGTTTGCTACGAGGCGGGCTGCTAATAGCCGCGCTGCAGCGAGAGGCTGGTCACCGGCAGCGCCGACGATGAGGTAGGCGTGTACAGCCCGTTCGGCGGCAGCTTCTATCGCGCCGACTACACGCTCTTGGCCAACTAACACTGTGCCTCGGGCCACGTTGTCGAACCTACTTGCCGAGTCTGACGTTGGTCACAGCTGACCACACAGCCGTTGCCACGTCGTGCACTTCTTGGCCGCCATCAACGAGAGTCCATCCATAAAGCGGTGCCAAATGTCTGTAGGACTCCCTAACCGTCGAATGGAACTCAGGTCCCGCTGCTTCGATTCGGTCAGGTGCGGTTGGCTGGCGTTGCCGTGCAACAGCTTCTGAGACGTCGAGCACGAGAACCACATCGGGAATGACATCGCTAGTAGCTACTGCGCACACCATCGCTACGAGTTCGTGACCTAGACCACGAGCGATGCCTTGATACACAATCGAAGACGGCGAATGGCGGTCGCAGATCACCACGGCACCTCTATCGAGTGCCGGCCGAATGACTTCCGCCATGTGCTGCGCTCGGTCTGCATTCATCAATAGAAGCTCGGCGCGGGCATCCAGCGGACGGTGATCGTCAAGCAATGCGTGCCGCCACTCAGCGCCCCGATCGGTCGCCCCTGGCTCGAACGTCACGATCACCTCATGGCCGTCAGAGCCGAGTCGCTCGGCCAACAGTTGAGCCTGGGTGCTCTTACCGCTACCTTCGCCACCTTCGAAGACAATGAAAAAGCCCGGTGTCACCCTCCGATCATACGAACGCTGACGGTCGTTGCGCCCCAGTTAGTAGGTCAAACAGTAGTTTCTCCCTCAGTAGCCAAATTTGGGGCGCCGCCGCGCCTGCGATTCGAAGGCAACCGAGCGATACGACACGATGACTAAGACCACTTCCAGCGCCGTCGCCTCCTCCAAGAAGACGCAAGCGTCGGCAGCCACTCGCCACATGCGGCGCACCATCAAGATCGTGATGTTCCTGTTCGTCACCTGGTACCTGATCCTTCCGCAGCTTGCTGGCTCCCGCAAGGCGGTCGACACACTGAGCCACGTCAAACTGCATTTCTTGGTGCTCGGGCTAGGCCTTCAATTCGCAGCTCTGATCGCATACTCACAACTCACGCGCGTCGCGCTAAATGGAACCCGTGTCGGTCTGCTTCGCGTGTTTCGAATCCAACTCGCAACGAAAGCACTTACCAACGTTGTGCCGGGTGGGTCAGCAGCCGGTACTGCTCTCGGTTACCGCTTGCTCACAACTAACGGCGTGAGCGGACCAGATGCTGGCTTCGCCCTAGCCGCCACAGGACTCGCATCTGCGGTAGTGCTGAACCTGCTCCTTTGGGCTGCGTTGCTCATTTCGATTCCGTGGTACGGAATTGGGCCCCTGTACGGAGTCGCTGCTGGTGCCGGAGCAATCGTGCTTTTGTTCGTAGCCGGATTAGTAATCGGGCTAATTCGTGGTAAAGCGCGCGCGAAGACAATGTTGCACACGATCACTAAACGCCTGCGCTTCAAAAATCCTCAACGCATCGAGGAACTCGTCGAACAAACGGCTCAACGTCTCGGCGAACTTCTCAACGATCCAAAACTCGTGCGACGAGCATTTTTTTGGGCATCGTGCAACTGGCTGTTTGATGCCGCGAGTTTGTTCATTTTCCTTTGGGCGTTCGGTGGCCGTCCACCAGTAGTTGGAGTACTCGTAGCTTTCGGACTCGCGCAGGTGATGGCCGTCATCCCGATCACGCCCGGCGGACTCGGCATAGTCGAGAGTGTTCTCGTACCGACGTTGGTCGGTTTCGGTATGACACGCAACATCGCGTTAATCGGCGTCCCGACCTATCGCCTCGCGGCCTATTGGATACCGATCCCGCTCGGTTCCATCATGTACTTCACGGTGCGCAAGGATCAGCGACCAGTCAAGTCGTTGCGTGAGGCAGCAGGACGCGCCTATGAGACTTCAGAAAGTCGATACGACTGGGCAGAACAGCACGGGCATCGGCCGGCATCTGATCTGCGTGCGGCGCGGCGCGACTAAGACTTCTTAGTTGCCTTTTTCGCGGCCTTTTTCACAGTTTTCTTAGCTGTCTTTTTTGCGACTTTCTTCGCAGGTTTCTTGACAGGACCAGCATCGGCGCGTGCACGAAGCAATGCGAGGGCCTCGTCTGCAGTGAGGCTCGTTGGGTCTGTTCCACGCGGCACCGTGGCGTTGGTAATGCCATCAGTGACGTAAGGCCCGAAGCGGCCATCGAGGATTCGCATCGGCTTGGCTGTGTCGGGGGACTCACCAAATTCGGCGAGCGGTGGCTTCGGGGTTCCTCGACCACGCCCGCGCTTCGGTTGTGAATACAGCGATTCGGCATCGGCGATCGTGACGGTGAAGAGTTGGTCTTCTTCGGTGAGACTTCGGGTCTCACCATCTGAGCGCATCAGATATGGGCCGTATCGTCCCGGATGGGCATGGACCTCGCGCTCTTCTGAGTCTGAGCCGACGAGACGCGGGAGACTCAGCAACTTCAGAGCCTCGTCGAACGTCACGTTGTCTGTAGTCATGTATGCAAACAAGGATGCACGTTGAGGCTTCTTTTTCGAGCCCTCTTCTTGGTCTCCGAGCTGCACATAGGCGCCGTAGCGACCGCTCAGCACGTAGACCGGTAGGCCTGTTTCAGGATCGTCGCCTAGCGATACCGGACCGCGGGACTGGATTTCGATCAGCTCCTGGGCCAGGGCCACAGTCACCTCGTCTGGAGCGATTCCATCTGGAATCGAACCGCGTTCTTCTGTTTCGCCGCGCTGGACGTAGGGACCGTAGCGACCTACGCGCACGACGATCTCTATGCCGTTGTCGTCGACACCGATAGGGATCGTACTAATAGCGCGCGGGTCGATTGCCGCAAGGTTCGTGTCGCCCACAAGTTCCGACAGCCCAGCGACCCCGTTACCAAAGTAAAAAGAATGCAACCACTTCTCGGCTTCGCCTTGGCCAGCAGCAATCGTGTCGAGCGCTTCTTCCATCGTTGCGGTGAAGCCGAAGTCAACGAGATGCCCGAAATGGTCTTCGAGTAGCCGCGTCACAGCAAACGCGCTCCATGAAGGGACGAGCGCTGTGCCCTTCTTCCATGCGTAACCACGCGCCTGGATTGTCCCGAGCACCGCCGCGTATGTGCTCGGCCGGCCGATACCACGTTCCTCGAGCTCTTTTACCAGACTCGCTTCTGTGTAGCGCGCCGGCGGCTTGGTCTCGTGACCTGCAGGCGCAAGAAGTTCACATGTGATTGGATCACCCTCGGCAACCACCGGCAAGACAGCTTCGTTCTCGCCATCGTCGGTGTCGTCTGTGTCCTCGACATAGACGCTGCGAAAACCCAGGAACTCATATGTTTTCCCGCTCGCCCTAAAAGTCGCGGACTCTCCATTAGCCGTAGTTGCCGCTAGTTTCAGAGTTACGCGCCGAGCGCGTGCATCGACCATCTGACTCGCAATAGTCCTCGCCCAAACCAACTCATATAAACGCTTTTCGTCGGCGTCGAGTTCAGCGGTCACTTCCTGCGGCGTTCGGATTGATTCGCCAGCCGGACGGATTGCTTCGTGCGCCTCTTGCGCGTTCTTTACCTTGCCGCGATAAGTGCGTGGCGAATCTGGCATGAATTGGTTGCCGTACAACTTCGCGATTGTGCTGCGTGCCGCTGCAATTGCCTGACTCGACAAGTTGATGCTGTCGGTTCGCATGTACGTGATATAGCCACGCTCGTAAAGCCTCTGCGCGACCGCCATTGTCTTTGCTGCACCAAAACGCAACTTGCGCGATGACTCTTGCTGCAGCGTGCTCGTAGTGAAAGGGGCTTTCGGCTTCTCAGAAAACTTTTGGCTTTCAACCGAACGCACAACAAACGGTTGCGATGTGAGCGCGCCAGCAAGTGCGGTTGCCTGCTGCTCTGATAATTGAACAACCTCTTTGCCGTCTGCAACGACACCCGTAGCAGGATCGAAATCTTTGCCAGTGGCTATGCGCACACCATCGAGTTCGATGAGTTTTGCGTTGAACGGCTCACCTTTCGCGTGGAATGCTCCTTCGATATCGAACCAACCACCGCGACGAAACGCCATTCGCGCCCGTTCGCGTTGCACGACCATGCGCACAGCAACACTCTGAACGCGGCCAGCGCTACGCGCTTGCGACCCAATCTTGCGCCACAACACAGGTGAAACTTCGTAACCGACGAGCCGGTCAAGAATTCTGCGACCCTCCTGCGCTTCTACAAGTTTGAGGTCAAGCGCACGAGGGTTCTCGAGAGCCTCTTGGATTGCTTGGCGCGTGATCTCATGAAAGACCATGCGTTTCACTGGCACTTTTGGTTGAAGAACTTCCACGATGTGCCACGAAATGGCTTCGCCTTCGCGATCCTCATCGGTGGCGAGAATTAGTTCGTCTGCGTTCTTGAGCGCCGCCTTTAGGTCTCGCACGATGGCTTTCTTGCCTGCAGGCACTTCGTAGGCGGCCTTGAAGCCGTTGTCGACATCGATCGCGAGGCCACTCTTTGGGAGGTCGCGAATATGGCCAATCGAAGCCATCACTTGGTAGCCGTCGCCCAAAAAACCCGCGATCGTGCGGGCCTTGGCTGGTGATTCAACAACTACGAGCGGCTTGGGCAATGTCGGTTCCTAAAGGTCAAATGCGTTCTGATTCTTAGCGAGTCAACACCGCTAGACCGTACAGGTAAGCATGCGAGGTCAATGATTAGACGAATCCCACCATGTCGCGCCCTCGTCCAAATATGCCCCTAGCGTGCGCAACCGATGCTTGCTCTCCTTGATTTCATTGACCCTAAACAACTCATCGAGCGCTTCGGCCCAATCGGCCTGATCCTCATTGTCTTTATTGAATCGGGACTCATTCCGGCCCCACTACCGGGAGACTCGCTGCTCTTCATCGCTGGATTCGCCGCATCGGCACCCGAAGGTGGAACACTTCCCCACCTCAATCTTGGAGTCTTAGTAGTCGGGGCGTTTGTGGCTGCTGTCCTCGGCGGCCAGATCGGTTATTACATCGGAGCGCGTTACGGAGTACGTCTGTTCAAACCAGAGGCAAAACTTTTCAAAACCAAGTACGCCGACCAAGCATCGGAGTTTTTTGCGGCCCGAGGCCCTCGAGCAATCGTGATCGCGCGCTTCGTGCCTTTCGTCCGGACCATTGTGCCGATCCTTGCGGGAACCGGCGCAATGAAGGCGCGGGTATTTGCTATCTACAACATTGTCGGTGCATTGCTGTGGGCGGTGGGCGTCACGCTCCTCGGTTACTTCCTTGGCGACACAATCGGCGAGGACAACATAGACAAGTACCTACTGCCGATAGTCGCTCTGATCGTTGTTATCTCGTTGCTTCCGCCACTCCTCGAGTACCGCAAACACAAGCGCAACAAGACTGCGTGACGCGAGTGGGCCGCCCCGAAGGACGGCCCACAACGTTGCTAGCTCTATAGAAACTCAGAGCGACTTAGACAGAAACTGATTCCTTTTGTGCCTCGACTGCCTCGCCAGCAAATCCAGCACTCTCGCGCTTGCTGAAGGCGATAGCGCCGAGCAACACCACTAGTGCCGCTCCCGCTACTGCGTAACGAACACCGTCGTTGTCCTGCATGCTGATGATCGCAGGAAGCAACAGCAGTGACACGAGGTTCATGACCTTGATAAGCGGGTTGAGCGCAGGACCAGCGGTATCTTTGAATGGGTCTCCGACGGTGTCACAGATGACCGCCGCCTTGTATGCGTCTGAACCCTTACCGCCGTGGTGGCCATCCTCGACATACTTCTTCGCGTTGTCCCATGCTCCACCGGCGTTGCTCAAGAAGTTGGCCATGAGCTGACCTGTGAGGATGACGGCGGCGAGGAATGCGCCAAGCGCTAGATAGCCAAGCCCGAAGCCAATGATGACTGGTGTGAGGACTGCCAACAATGCAGGCGTAGCAAGTTCGCGAAGCGATGCTGCCGTGCAGATGTCGATGACCGGTCCGTAGTCGGGCTTCTTTTCACCTGACATGATCTTGCCATCGGCAAACTGGCGACGTACTTCTTGGACTACAACTCCGGCGGTACGGCCAACGGCACGAATCGCAAGGGCGGAGAACAAGAACGCTATCGATCCACCGACCAACATTCCAATGAACTGTGTCGGGTTGGCGACGTTGATCTGGACGACATCGAACACCGTGCCGCCAGCTTCTTTGGCCGACTCAACTAGTCCAGCAATTTTCTCGTCTTCGGAACCAATCGTCTCGATGAAACTCGCGAAGATTGCGACCGATGCAATCACAGCAGAGCCGATTGCAAAGCCCTTCGTTACAGCCTTGGTTGTGTTGCCGACTGCGTCGAGGCTCACCATGATGCGCTGCGGCTCGCCTTCGAACTCGCCAGACATCTCAGCGATTCCAGCAGCGTTGTCTGCAACCGGACCGAAAGTGTCTTCTGCCACAACAACACCAGTAGTGGCAAGCATGCCCATTCCGGTGAGTGCCACTAGGTAAAGCGATAGCTGAATGTTGCCGCCGCCAAGACCAGCAGCTGCTCCAATCGCGATCGCTACAAGGATGATTGCCCAAACAGAGCTTTCAAGCCCAGAAGCGATACCTGAGAGTGTTGCAGTGGCCGGTCCACCAGTTGCAGCTGACTCTGCAATTTCTTGAACTGGTTTTGTTTCTGTGCTTGTGAAGTACTCGGTGAGTCTGCTTGCACCCTGAGCGAGCACAAGGCCAATCACCACTGCAAGGAAACACTTGAGGCCGATGTTGTCGTGGTCGTTACCGACGTAACCGAATGCCAAGACCGCCGTACCGGCGAGTGTTAGCGCCGTGGCTGTAATGAAACCTCGGTTGATCGGTGCCATTGCCGACTTGTCTTTGTCGGTTGCCTTCACCATGAAGACACCGACGATCGAAGCGAGCACACCAATTGCGCGGGCCGCAAGCGGGAACACCAAGCCAAGAGCCGGGTTGGCGCCAACAGATGCGAAGGCGGCGACACCAAGGATGATCGACGCAACAAGGGTTACTTCGTAGCTCTCGAACAAGTCGTCCGCCATACCTGCGCAGTCGACGACGTTGTCGCAGACGTTATCTGCCAACGTGG
>SXJP01000048.1 GCA_005779395.1 Actinomycetota bacterium | reverse complement strand
CCTCCGACACCACACTTATCTAGTGCTGGTGCATTCAGGCCAGCGTCGCTGCGATCCAGTCCTGTACGGCGTTGCGGTCTACTCGGTACGAGAAGTCGACTCCTCTACAGTACGCGTTCATGCCGAACGAGGTGACGGCCACTATTTGGTTACTCGCTGCGGGGTAGAAGATCGGTCCGCCAGAGTCGCCCGAGCAGGTGCCACCACGGCCAGCGCCGTTGCCGATGGTTTGGAGGTTGTAGCCGCCGGTGTTGGCACTGACGGTGTTGACGAGTTTTCCGTAGCCCATTAGTCGGGAACGGAACGAAACGACACCGACAGGACTTGAGTACGAAAGTCCGTAACCGCTAGCAAGGAAGGTCGTGTCTTTGAGACCCTTTTTGTTGAATAGCGGGTTGAGCGTGCCGACTGGCGCGAGGGTCCCGTAGGCAGACGATTCATGGGGCGTGTCGAGCACTACGAGTCCTGCATCGTGGGTGTCGGGGAATCCTTCGAAGTCATGAAATCCGTAATTTGCTACGAAGGACGCTTCGTGACACATGGCCGGATCAAGGCATGCGTTTGGGTAACCGCTAACCGGGTCATGTTGTAACTCAGGGTCATAGTTGGCGCCAGCGGCCTGTTGGAAATAGACGCGAGCCGCAACCGCTGGCGCTTCTACGCAATGGCCCGCTGTGAGGAAGGTCGTTTCATCGAGCAGGGAGCCCGAACAACGCCACAGGAACTCGCCCTTGTCGTCGAGAGCGACCATGAGACCGACAAATGAGTGCGTGTTGTCCTGTTGGTAGTTGTTCGTGATCGCATCTGATGGCGCCGCGAGGGCGATTGTCAAGGCGGTCGAAACGGCAACGAAAAAGATTTTCTTCATCGACGACTCCTAAGAATTGTGGGGTAAAGCGCGAATTGCGAATTTGTGCTGAAACCGGACGAAGGCGACCGTACCATGCCTGCCATCGACAGTGAAGGGGGATGCAGTCCCACCCAAAATAGCATTCACGAACGAGGCCACTGTGGCCAGTAACGCCGTTACTAAGGAGAATCGAGTGAAGGTCGACGTGATGCTTGGTTACTCGGTCGTTGGAGCAGCGGCACGCGCGGTTGAACTCGAGCAGACGGGCGTAGACGGCCTCTTTACTTTCGAAAACGCGCATGATCTGTTCTTCCCGTTAGTTGCCGCGGCCCCGGTTTGCGGACTCGACCTATTGACGAACGTCGCGATGGCGTTTCCTCGGAGTCCGCTCCACCTCGCACACGCGGCCTACGACCTGCACCTCTTATCCGAGGGTCGGTTTCGGCTTGGCCTTGGGAGTCAAGTTAAGGCTCATATTGAAAAGCGATACGGAGCGACTTGGGGCAACCCAGTAGCCCATATGCGCGAGTGCGTCCAAGCGACTAAGGCGATCCTCGACTCTTGGCAGGACGGGTCACGAGTCGATTTTCGCGGCGACTACACGACTCACACCCTGATGACCCCCGTGTTCAATCCCGGTCCGAACCCGCACGGTGTCCCAAGAGTTCTTGTCGGTGCGCTTGGTCCAAAGATGATCGAGATGGCCGCTGAAGTATCAGACGGCATCTTGGTCATGCCATTCAACAGCGATGCGCACATGCGCGAACGCACGATTCCGGCAATCGAAAGAGGGCTCGCGAAGGCTGGCCGGACACGCGCGGACATCGAAGTTGTGGCTGAAGTGATTGTCGCTGTTGGTCGCACTGAAGCGGAACTCGAGGCATCACTTGCCGCTCGGTTTCTTCTTGCGTTTTACGGTTCGACACCTTCGTATCGTCCGGTACTCGAAGTGGAAGGCTGGGGCGATCTGCAACCGGAATTGAACCGACTTTCGAAGCTTGGTGCCTGGGACGAGATGACAGCGTTGATCACAGACGAGATGCTCGAGCGCATCGCCGTTCATGGGAACCCGAAGGACTGCGCAGCCGAGATCGCTCGACGCTTCGCTGACTGCGACAGAATCTGCGCATACTTTCCTGGTTACGAGCCGTCGGATGAACTAATTGCGGAATACGTGTCCGAAGTGAAGGCGGCTTGCATTTGATCAGAGACTCGGTCCAATGATTAGTGGTCTCGCCTAGCCATTGTCTTGATTGGCGGTCGCTGCAACGATCCTGACACGACATTCGTCACGTGGTTCTACTGGGCGGGACTCGGACTTCAGCGACGACCCATGTGGAGCTAGTACGCGACACGATTGAGTTGACTGCCACGGCGACAATCGACGGCAAACGTGCATGGCCGAAAATGAAGAACGAATTCCATGGCCGCGAAGCCATTGCCCTCAAGGTCGGTTCTCGTCGAGTGAACTGGCGTCTGAGTCGGACTCATTCGCTTGTTTTCGGAATACTCCGTCTTCGAGCCACAGCACATTATCCGCTTTTTCTCGGAGTCGATCGTCGTGACTGACGATAACGTTGCTGCGGCTGTCTTCGTCAGCTAGTCGCCGCAGGAGCGCAGCGATTTCTCGGCCATGTTGCGAGTCGAGGTTGGCAGTAGGTTCGTCGGCGAGGAGCACTGTCGGGTTGTTGGCGAGCGCGCGAGCAATCGCTACCCGCTGTTTTTCGCCACCTGAGAGTTGGTCCGGTCGGAAGTTGAGCCGATTTCCCAGCCCAACGCGTCGTAACAGCGAGACTGATCGTTCGCGGGCGGCGATGCCGGTTGTTCCAGCGACATTGCACGCTAGCTCGACGTCCTCGAGCGCGCTGAGCGCCGAGAGAAGATTGAAGTCTTGAAATATGAATCCGAGGTGGCTCGCTCTTAGCGCGGGCAGTCTTCTCTGGTGCTGTAGCTATTTCAAGGCCATCGATAACTATTGAGCCATTCGTGGGTCGAAGCATCGCACCGAGCATGAGCAGCAGTGTCGTCTTCCCACTCCCTGATGGCCCCATGATGAGCACTATCTCGCCCACCGCTACGTCAAGATCAATGCCATTGACAGCGTGCGCGGCGATATCGCCTTCGCCAAAGGTCTTGGCGAGTTGACGGACCGAAATCGCTAGTTGGCGGCGAGAGGAAGAAGCCGGTGCGAGGTATAGAGCGTTCATAGTCTCCTAAATGCGGTCGCTGGGTCGACACGTAGCACGCGTCGAAGCGGAAGTACCGAGGCGAGAGCGCCGACGCTGAGTGCACCTGCTCCAGTACGGATCACGGACCAGAGAGTGATCGCGACCTGCACATTTGGGGTCAGTGCACCGATCGCCGCGCTGAGGGCCAAAGAGACGACTATAGCGACGAGCAGACCGAAGATTATTGATCAACCCGCTTGAGCGATTACTGCCGCCACGAGTCGACCGGGTCCGGCGCCAAGCGCTTCGACGACACCGTATTCGCGGAGTTTGCCGAGGGTCACATTGAAAAGTGTGAGTGCAATTACTGCGAGAGCGATTAGGAAAGCGATGAAAGTCATGATCTTCATGATGTCCGAAGCCATGTCGCGCACGACATTGCCTTCCTGTCGCGCGAATTCGTTTCGCGTTTGCACTGTCGTGTCCGGCAACGCGGTAGATAATCGTTGCGCCAATACGTCGATTCCGATTCCGGGCTTTGCACCGACGAGCACATAAGCGAAGGTGTCACCACGTAGGCGAGCGAAGTCTGCACTTGGGATGTATACCGTTGTGTTTACGATGTTGGTCCCATTAGTGGATAGCCCGCTGACTCGGAGAGGCATAGGCGCTCCGAGCACCGTCACATCGTCGCCAACGGTTACGTCCAATTCCTCTGCGGCAACCTCGTCTATGAGAATCTCGCCTGTTACTGGTGACTTTCCCTTGGCGATCGTGCGAGGCCCGCCGCGACCCGTGGCGACCTCGTAGCCAAGGACGTACGTGAGTTGCCGCGAATCACCAGCCGACACGATGCTCGTCGTATAGCGAAGACCTTCGGCCCACTCGACTCCATCAACGGCGTTCACGGCTGCGACTGTTGTGGCAGGGAGCGCTGACTGAGACATATGCATTGTGCGCACACCCTTTTGCGCAACGAACAGATCAGCGGGTGAGTTGCGCATGTAGGCATTGACCTGTTGCATTGCACCGGCGAACACGCCATTGAGGACAAGGGCGAGCACAAGCGGCGCTCCGATGCCGCAAATCGCGAGCATCGCGCGGCGGCGATCTTCGAAGAGGTTCTTACGCGCAAGTGACACTCGGCCGCTCATCATCCGCCCCGATATGCGACTGCTGGCTCTAGTCGGATGAGGCGCCTGGCCGGAATGATGGCAGCGACAACCGCCATCAGAATTGCGGCGATTAACGCGCGCCCGATGCTTTCGGGCGAAGCCAGGATGACGAACTGGGGACGTGCCCACATGATGTAGGCGCGACCCAAGACAAACAACGTCCCACCAGCAACGAGTCCGATCATCGCGATGATCAGAGTCTGCTGGACAGCGTTTGAGAGGAGATGATTTCCTCTCGCCCCCATCGCCTTTATGATCCCGTATTCGCGCCGACGCTCCATGATCGCGGTCTAGACGGTCATCGCGATCACGAGGCTCCCAATAACAAACCCGACGACCCTCATCACGTTCATAGGAACGCTGTACGCACGAGCCATAAGACTGAGGTCATTCGCCGCGAGTTCATCGCGATCCAAGACCGATAGCCCTGTCGCCTTCAGCCGTTCGCGAACAGAGGCTGCATAATCTGTTCCGATAAGAACGAAGCTGGTGGTCTCGGGCGCGCTGAGTAAATGGTCGGTAGCAGCGTGGGTCATAAAGACGAACGATGTCATGAATGTGTCGGTACTTGTTCCAACGATTTCGAATTTCGTGCCCATAATTTCGACCGGGTCGCCAATCGAGAGATTGTGTCGCGCCGCCATGACTCGACCAATAGCGACTTCTGTGTCGGTCTCGGGTGCTCGACCCTGACGTAGCTCCCATGGACCGCCCCGCTCGCAAGGCACAAACCCAATTACGAAACTCGGAACCTTTCGGTCGTGCAGTTCGACTATTGAAAAGAATCCTCGTACCGCAGCCGTCCACCTCACGTCAACGTCGCCACGAATAGTCTCAACGGTGCTCCGTGGAATGAGGCTTACAGTGCCGAAGAAGTTCCGTGTACCCGGTTGGGCGACATATAGGTCCGCGCCGACATTGTCTTCATATGTTGTGACGTTGGCTTTGATCCCTGCCCATAACCCATCGAGCAACAAGATCAACATGATCGCCATGCCAACGCCAGCAACACTCGCGACTAGTCGAGCGGGTTCATCAACGAGGTTGCGACAAGCAAGCGGGACCCAGCGCGACATATGTCACACCTCAGCTCCATTAGTGGTGAGACGGGTCGTGGTTGCACCCGTGGCCATTATCTTGGTCTTGACTGTTTCCGTGCCCCATGCCGCGCATCATGAAGAACATCATGATCGGACACGCGAGCAAGACGGCGAAAGGAAGCAACGTCGTCAGGGGTATGCCCAATGCAACAAGCACGCCGGCGACGAGAGCAAGGATGGGGAGGTACCGAACGATCGACCTGTGGTGCACCACGCCTCCCATCATCAACTACAAGAGCCATTGTGCGCTCAAGATGTAGCCGCGCGCTACGGGCGATTGCTCCTCGCCGTCGGGACTTAGTGCTCTAACTGAGTAGGCATGGTGAAATCTCCACGTCGAGTCCGCTGCAAACGGCCTGCCTGCTTATTGTCGACTGTCGACATGAGCCCAGGTTGACGATGGGGCCCAAGTCGCGCTATTTCGCTGCCTCAAATTGCTCGAATCTTTCCGCAAGCAGGTCTCGGTCGGGGCGAGCTGCCCTTTGTCGCGGAAGTTCAAGCTTCGTCGCGTGCAGTTCCTGGAGAGTGTGCTTGAGCGTCGGGCCATCTGTCTCCACAAGTAGGTCCGGCCTCATCTGAACACGGTAGTCAGTATCGATTCCCAATAGGTTCGTGTCATACGCGGCATGATGAATTTTGCACAATGAAATCCCGTTGGTGACAACTGGAGCACCACCGTCGGCATCTGAGCGAATGTGGGCAGCATCCAATAGTTCCGCGTGTCGTAAGCGACAGATTGCACATTTCCCCTCGTATGCGCTGAGAACCCTTGCTCTAAAAACCGGTTGGTGCACTCGTTCCTTCACGATCCTCTCGTGGTATGTGCGGCGCAGATCCAGATCCACCACACTCGTTTGTAATTCTTGTTTCTGATCAAGGTTCACGGCTACGGCGAACTGATGTAATGCCCGTTCTTCGGCGACTAACCAGACCGGAAAGACCGGGAGGTAGACCCCGCTGCTGATTCCCTGGAACCAGATAAGGGGAAGGCCGTGCTTAAAGGCTTCGCGCATCGCGCGGTTCTCATAATGGTCAGGATTCTCCCCGCGCCACTTGTATCTCAACAGGCCATCCGGTCCCGGAATATCATCATAGGGACGTCGTTCTGGATTGGCTGTGTAAGCCGTCCTGATACTCAACGCAGCGATGAGTTGGTGTGGCTTTCGTATTCCTTGTTGCGTCGCCATCAGGGGGACTCTTTCACCCTCGAACTTGAAGTCGGCGACTTCTACGTAACGTACCGGGCCGCCGGTGCTTAGTTGCACTGCACGCAGGTACGCGAAAGCCGAGGATCGGAGTCGCTCATCGAATTGCGTCGCGCCAGACATGCCCTGAGTATCGCACGCGAATTGCTTCCGCTAGTTCATGCTGTGCAGAGAGCAGTACCTCCGATCTCAGAGCCACTCGCGTTTGCGAAACACGAAAAAGAGAGCGCCCGACAAGACCGCTACCAAGCCACCGGAGACAGCGACTCCTATGCTCGTGCCAGACCCAGGGTAGGGGACATTCATTCCGTAATAGCCAGTTATGAGCGTTGGCACTGCAATGATCGCTGCCCAACTCGTTACCTTCTTCATGACTTGATTCTGGCGGTAGTCGCGAAGACTGAGGTTCGTTTCGACGATCGTTGCCACCAAGTCGCGTAGCGCTTCTGTACTTTCGGTTACGCGAAGCACATGGTCGTAGAGGTCCTGGAAGTACGGGTACATCGTTTCGGAGACCGAACTGTGCTCTCTGCGCATCAGGCCGCTGATCGACTCGCGCATCGGCACAACGAGGCGGTGAAATCGGACGAGCGCTCTGCGCATCATGAACCAGTCGCGTTGTTCTGACGGATTCAGTGGCACATCAGCAAATAGGCCTTCGCTGACAGCGTCGTAGTACTCGTCAAAAGCGTTCGCTACGTCGAAGTATCCGTCTATAACAATGTCGAGCAGTCCGTACAACATGAAGTTCACGCCGTGAGCAGCGAGATTCGATGCCCGATCCAAGCGGTGCAGAACTGGAGTGACGTCGAATGCGTCGTTCTTGCGTACGGTTACGAACCAACTGCTATTCACGAAAACGTTAATTTCGGTTTCGCATAGCGAACCAGTAGTCGCGTCCATCTCAAGTGCGTGGCACGATATGAATAGGTGCGAGTCGTAGAAATCGACCTTCGGTCGCTGGTGAGGACTGAGAGCGTCCTCGATAGCGAGTTCGTGGAGTCCGAGTTCCTCGGCGAGTGCCTCGAGTTCCATCTTCTCGGGCGCACACATGTCGACCCAGATCATGAGATCTGGTTGCGCGAGATACTCAGAAACATCGTCGATGGGGAAGTGCTCGGCAACGATTTCGGTGCCGCGGTATGCACGAGTGTGGACTCTTGGCATGTTGCCGAAACTATCTCCCAGCGGCGGTCTCATGTCGGGCATGCGCGTCGCTAGTCCCGAAAACACAAATGCCGAGGCGCAACGCGCGCACCCCGGCGTGAATGTGATCGTGGTGCGCCATGTATCGAGGCGCGTTCGATATTAGGAAGCCGTTTGGCAGTGCTCGATGGTTCCGCTACCGAGATTGTTCTGGCCGTCTAGATATGTGGCTAGGCCGGTCATGTCATTGCGAGTGCCTGCCAATGCTGTGTTTACCGCATCGAGCATCATTCCGGGCTCTGCGAAGCGACGCAACGGGAAGCCGACGCCTTCGTGGGCCGCATTCAGGAACGATGCGACTGCCGCTCTCATCAATATGCGAGCGCCACCCTCGATGCCAGGGCCACCCGGGTAGCTGAGCGCCTCGAGGAACGTGTCGTCGCGCATGCCAGCGAGAGCCGCAGGGAAATCGAACTGGGCATCTAGAAGATCTGTCGATGCGTACTCCTGCCAGTCTTCTGTGTGGTTCTTCCAGTAACCGGGCGTACAGCCCTCGTTGCCGATGTTGGTAGCGGTGGCATTGTTCATAATGATGCCAGCGGCGCCGACTGCGAGGGTTGCGCCAACGATGTATGCTGCGATGCTCTTGGTGAATTTCAAAGGTCTCTTCCGGGTCCGTTTGTCATACTTTGACGATGATTTGCGTTCAGTGTGACAGTAAACAAAATATAGATCAAGCCACGAGGAGTTTAAGGACAAAACGTTGCGCCAGGAGGGTGTTCCGGCAATGGCGTTGGCGATCCACAGCTATTCTGTCTGGTATGGCTAGTCCCTCCGACCTAGATTTCGCGGACATCGTCTCGGCTTTTTGGACCGACGGCTGTTGCGTCTTGCGTTCGGTGGTCGAGGATCCGACAATAGGGATAGTTCGAAACGCAGTCGCTGACATGGCTGGCAGCGATCTTGCAGATCTTGGCGCACTAGCAGGCGATACAGCGCCATCGAAGTTTCGAGCAGGAGTCGATCAGTGGCGCAGCGACGCTAGGTTCTTGAGCCTCGCCACGCATGGCGTATTGCCAACAGCCGCGGCGGCGGTCTTGCGCTCCGAGCGGCTCTGGTTATATGAGGACAGTGTTCTCGTGAAAGACGCCGGGTCTGCAGTAGCGACTCGTTGGCATACAGATGATGGCTACTTCCATGTCGATGGCACCCAACTCGCGACAATGTGGGTGCCATTGGACCCCGCTCCGTTGGCAGCAGGCGCTTTACGATTCCTGCCAGGGTCGCATGCCGACGGGCATCGCTACCGACCGACGCTCTTCGTGATCGATGAGGCAATCCCAGGCACAATCGGCGACCAACCACCTGACCTCGCCATTGATGACCCTTCCGCGATTGGATACGACCTTGACGTGGGTGACCTAACTATTCACCACGCACGAACGCTCCACGCAGCGAGCGGGAACTCGACGACGACGCATAGGCGCGCTTGGTCTATTCGCTACTGCGGTGATGACGCTGTCATCCGCCAGAAGCCGGGTGCTCCGATGAAACCAGGTTTTGAAGACATTGAGCCCGGCACGCCGATCGGAATTGCAGCTGCACGACTCGGTCTAATAGAAGCAACCTTGGGTTAGCGGTTCACCACTGGGAAGAATCGAGTGCGATGAGGACTTTGCCGCAGTCCCTCGAACCATCGAGAGTCGCTAGCGCGTCGTCGATTTCGCGGATGCCGTATCGGTGAGTGATGACCGCCGACAAATCTCGACGCGCAAGCAAGTCGATTGAGTTCTCGAACCTGTCGGGATATTCGATTGAGCCACGAATGGTCAGCTCCTTCATGAGCAGCAGCAAAAAACTCGTCTTGACTGGCTTGTAATGCAATGCGACTACCGATAGCCGCGCGCCAAATGCTGCGTTATTCACTATATCGGTGAGCACTTGGTCAGATCCTGAGGCTTCGATGAATGCTGAAGTGGCTGCGGTAGGGCCGAACATGAACGGTGTCGTTCCGTGTAGCGACTTGAGTTCTTCCCAAATGTGCGTAGCGGTCGGGTCGAACGCTGCTTGTGCGCCAAGACCAAGCGCGAGATCGCGTCGAGTCGCGCTCAGGTCTATTGCGACGACGCGCTTATGGCCCCTGTCTATGAGTGTCGCGATTGCGCCAAGGCCGATAGGCCCGCAACCGAATACTGCAACACCTTCGCCGTTTCCAACCTCGACCTGGTCTACGGCGTGCATTCCGACCGCAAGTGGTTCAGCGAAGGCAGCGACGTCGAGCGGCACATGGTTCGGAACGACGTGGAGTCTTAGGTCTGCTTCGGTGACTAATAGGAGGGGCGTGAGTCCGCCGTGGGGACCGCCACTTCCGTATTTGCTGATGTTGTCCTTCGATCCTGGTTGTATGACGACTCGGTCGCCAACCCGCGCCCGCGCGACTTGTGCGCCGATCCAGTCGATCGTGCCTGACATCTCGTGGCCTAAGCACAGCGGCTCCGGACCTAGGCCAGCGATTCCACCCATCTTGATGTAGCTCAAATCGCTTCCGCAAAGGCCGCACGCAGCGATTCGCACGAGTGCATCGAATGGTCCCGGTTCGGGTTCGGGAATGTCGTCGAGGCGCACATCGTTCGGACCGTGAACTCTGACCTGTAGCAAAGTGTGTCTCCTTGTCGGTCAGCTAGTGAGGTAGCCACCGTCGACTGCAAGCGTCGTTCCGGTGATGTAAGACGCTGCCTGTGACGATAAAAAGAGTGCAGCACCAACGACTTCTTGCGGCGTTCCAAGGCGACCGATCGGGATGCGGGCCTTTTCCTGGGCAAGCAATTCTGGAAATGCAGCGAGCGGCGCGGTCATTGGCGTGTCGATGACGCCAGGGGCCAAGGCGTTGACACGAACTCCGTGGCCAGCCCACCGACGCGCGAGGTTTGCAGTCCATGTGACGACGCCAGACTTTGCGGCACCATAACCAGGAACAATTTCCGTGCTTCGAAAAGCCGTCATTGACGCCAGATTCACGACGCTCGCGCCGCCTGCCAGTTCGCTAGCGAATAACAGTTTTCTGCATGATGTTGCGAGGTTCATCGGCCCGACAAGATTGAGCGCGACGGACCTTGCGAACCCCTCCGGCGACCATTCGTCAAGGCCGTCGGGCATCGTGGCACCAGCGTTGTTGATGAGAACGTCGATCGCGCTCACGGATGAGACGAGTGTTTCGACAGAATCAGAGTCGCATAATTCAACTTGACGATAAACAAAACGAGAAAGATCGATGTTGTATTCGTCGCCCGAAGACTTAGTGCCGGTGACTACGACGTTTGCGCCAACGTCGGAGAATCCTCTTGCGATCGCGAATCCGATGCCGCTAGTACCGCCGGTTACAAGAACTTCGACGCCGGTGAAGTCAAATGAAATCGTGTTCATTGAGCTAGTCACTGCTTCTCCAATTTCTTTACCGATCTTCGTAGCCAGGCGCGTTCCCAGAAATTCGTTGACTCATCCAATAGGAGTTGATGCACGTCAATCGCGAGTTTTCGTGCCGATACATGCGTTGGATCTGTCGATAAGACGATGTCGATTAGCTGGAGGGCATGTACTGGTCGACCTCTTGACAGGTGTTTGCTCGCCGCATTGACCAAAGCGGTAGCGCCAGCGAGATCTACCAGGTCTTGGCTAACTGACAGTGGCGCAACGCCGTACAGTTCCGTAGTCGAACGGTGGTGAAACCAGCCCGCGTAGTTCTCCCAGATAGCGCGTACGTTCCACTTGGTCTGCCCATAGCCCTCGCCGACGTCGAGATGGGCGGGGACCCGGATATCGCGCATAAGCGAATAGACGTCTTCTCCGGCGTTCATGCCGTCGACCGTCCGATCGTGCACCCAGCGCATCGCCTCTTGCAACGAGCGAACTTCTTCTGCGATCAAGTCAACGCCGACGATCGGAGCGAAGTGGCCGGTGATCAGACGTTCGGGCGCAAGGTCGAGCACAACGTTGAGCGACTCGGTATATGTGATGGCGTCTCGGTAACGATCGCCGCGGATAGTCACGAGATTCGGAACGTGCCCGAACAGGGGACCGAAGAGGTTGCCAGAGAAGACCGTTCGTGAGTCGGGGAGCCAAACGACCATCGAATCGAATGTCTCGCCACCCGGAGTACTTATGAGATCGAAGTTCCGTTGTCCGTAACAGAGCGTTCGGCGGTGTTCGATGAGGACTGTCGGTTCTGGTCGAGCCTGTGGCGCCGCTTCTGCACCGACGGAGCGGGCGTAATCCATCGCGGCGATGATTGCGTCCATGAAAGCGAATGCCGAGTTGCGTGAGCGAAAGGTCTCGAGTCGAGCATTGTCGTCGCGCCAGATCTCGAAGTTCGCTTGTGCGACTACATCAGAGTCAGGATCGCCGAGCGAGCCGATACCGCCGACATGATCGAAGTGCCCTTGGGTCAGCATTACAGCTCGGACCGGTGAAGCATCAACGGCGTCGTATGCGCGACGATGTAGTGGTCCTTCGAATCCCATACCCGTGTTGATCACCACGCGGCCATCATCTGTTGTCAGCATGTAGCTGTTCGATAGGCCGGGCGACATCCAAATGTCGTCACCGAGATCGATGGCCGCCGCATCCGTAGCTGCTGCCATTGCTTCGGCGCCGGGCCGCAGCCTGTGTATGCCAGCCATCAACCGACTTCCTTACGAATTTGCGGGAACGCTTCGAAGTAGAACGCGAATCGCTCGTACAAATCGGCCGGGTCAACGCCGAAGTCGTTGCGGAGGTCATAGGCGACTCGACCATCTCTGCCTCGCGGGTGTCCCTCGACGTAGGTGGCGAATTGATGGCGAACTTCGTCGTTGACCGGCAGGCCAGCGGTCTGCAATATTCGCGTAGCCATACCAACGTCGTCAGACATGAACTCATCAAACTCGACGTCGACGCGCTGAGTGTTAGGAATGACGCCGACGTCGCGAAGCGAGCATCGCAGCAGACCTTCGATGCGGTCGGTCCAATATGCTACAAGTTCGTCAGCGTCTACATGCAGGCGTCTGTGCCTGTCGCCGTAGGCGAGCATCGTGACCGCTGACTGCAATACAGCTACGGGGTCACGCAAAGTGAAGGCGATCGTCGCATCTGGAAATGTCGTCATTAGTGCGTCGAGACGCTCGAGATGCTGTGGACATTTCAGCACCCAACGCCTCGGTCCTCTGAGATATGAGAGGACCTGGAGTTGTCGACGAAGGAAGCTGTAGTGGCCAACCTGGTCTAGTTGGTCGGCGTAGTCGCGCCACGCCGGTACGCGGGCGTGCCACTCGAGAACATATGTGCATAGGTCGAGATCTAAGAGTTCGCATTCCTCTTCGATGCTCGAAGGGTGACGATCGTGCATGAGCGATGTCAGCGGCGAGATCTTTTTTGAGGCAAGGTAATCAGCCTCGCAACGTAGATATCGCTGGTCGATGCCATTCGCTGCCGGGCCATCCCCAAGGACTGGAATCGGCTCGGCCGCCTCCCACCAAGGCAGAGAACGCAACCGGGTGTCGGTTGCTAGCAAGTTGACCAAGTGTGTGGTCCCTGAGCGGGGGAGACCGACCACAATTATGGGTGCCTCGACCTGTGTTGCGAGAGCCTCGGGGTATCGCTTGACGAAGTCCTCAAAACGCAGGCGTGCCGACAAGAGCCCGACTAGACGGCGCTTAATCAAATAACGCCCGAGTCCAGAAAGTCCTTCGTCTGTCTCGACTGTTGCTATCTGCGCAGTTAGGCGATCGAGGACGGTCGGGTCGCCGAAGTCGTCGAGACCTGTGCGCCAGCGAGCCGCATCGACCAGGCGCGAGGGCGCAAGATCGATTTGCATCGCTTTTGCTATTTCGAAAACCCGTAGTTCGTCGCCGCTTCGGCGAGGCTCGCGGAGGTCCGCGATTCTGATCTGATTCGCCGCGCTCGTTCCCATCTCGGTGCACTGTCTAGCCGATCGGTCTTACACATCAATTGCGATTCAAAGAGATGGCGGGCTCGAAGGCCCGCCATCTTTGAATCCATTCGACAGTCGTTCTACCTATCCGATGCGAGCCGCCCATGTGACAACTGCTGAGTTCGGGCCGCTAGCAGGTACTGCCTTCAGGGACAGTGTGTCCCCGACGGCAATAGCCACCGTCGAAGAACTAAACGAACATGTCGTCGCTGAGCTACCTGAAATGGAGCAGGTGAGAGCAGTGTCGGAACCGTTCCTGACGATAGTGAACGTCCACGTATTGCCCCCACCAGCATCATCGGATGTCTTGACGGTGAGAGTGCCAAGGGCTCCCGCCACTGGCGAAGGCATCCGAACGTTCGATTCCGTAGCGCTCTGGCTCAGGAGACCGAACGGTAGGTAGTTAGTCGACGACGTTGATGGCGACCCACCACCAGCGATGATCGTCGCACCGTTGGTTCCGTTGGTTCCGTTGGTTCCGTTGGTTCCGTTGGTTCCGCTCGAACCTTGTAGGCCTTGTTCTCCTTGTAGGCCTTGTTCTCCTTGTAGGCCTTGGTCTCCGGTGTCGCCCTTGTCTCCTTGCGGTCCTGCTGGGCCTTCCGGTCCTTGTGGGTCTGCGAGGCCTTGGTCTCCGGTGTCTCCGGTGTCGCCCTTGGCTCCGGTGTCTCCGGTTGCTCCGGTGTCGCCCTTGGCTCCGGTGTCTCCGGTTGCTCCGGTGTCGCCCTTGGCTCCGGTGTCTCCGGTTGCTCCGGTGTCGCCCTTGTCTCCGGTTGCTCCGGTGTCGCCCTTGTCTCCTTGTGGTCCTACCTCACCCTGCGGTCCCTGCGGTCCCTGCGCGCCAGTGTCGCCTGCCGGGCCCTGCGGTCCGACTGCACCTGCGCCACCGGTCAGCGGTACGTGTACTGCGGAGAAACCAACGGGACATTGAATCGCTGCGTTGTACCACTCCGCTCGAACCTGAGCAGTTGTGCGGTTGATACACAAGTGCAAGTAGTCGCGACTTGAGTTGCCAGAGTGAGCGTCGACTTTTGACGCTACCATCGGCGCCCCAAGCGAGATCAGTCCAACAGCTGCGAGCATCTTGGCGCGGGCGGTGCGCCTCCGCGGTGCGGGTTGGCTGGCTAGGTCAAATTCTGGGGCTTGTGAATTCATCTTTACTCAATCCTTTAGTCGTCAGTCGCACGAACGCTGAGTGCATGCCTCAGAATGCTGTCAGGACTCAAGTTTGAAGAATGTCCAGCCGAAGAACTGACTCACGTCAAAGATTGCGTACAGCGTCGTTACGCGGGGTTCAAACTCGACATAAACAACAAAACAGGTCAAGTCTCGCGCATCGTTGGTGGTGTGTTGTCTAGTCGAAGCACGCGAATGCATGATGCAGGAAGCATCCCTGCGCGCACTCATCTTTGGGAGTAGAAAGGCGTCCATGAAAAACTTGAAATTGAGTCGACACATGAAGATGAAATCGGGACTGGCTGTAGCGATTGTCGGATTGTCCATCACGCTGGGGGGCTGTTCTGACAAAGAACCGGGTGCGGCGAGCGACACGTCGCACCAGGAAGTCGACCTCCTTCAACAAGCACTCAACTTGCACGTCGCCGGTGATCTGGTGGGCGCTCGGAAGATATATATCGAGATCGTGAAGAACGACCAAAACAATAAGTACGCGTACTACAACCTTGGACTAATCGATCAGACCAATGGCGATCTGGAGTCCGCTGCGAATGAGTACAGCCTGGCGCTGACTATCGACTCGGCCTACTATCCGGCGTTGTACAACCTCGGAATCATTCGCGAAACCTCAGGCAACAATTCTGAAGCGATTGGACTCTACGAGAAGGCGATTGCCGCAAGTCCGGATTATGCGAGGGCGCATCTCAAATTGGGACGACTGTTGAAAGAGACTGGGGAAGTCGCTCGCGGAGAAGCTGAGATTGCGACAGCGATCGAATTGGATCCGGCCATCGAGACGGCAGTTCCGGAGTGACCTAGACCCGTAGTGGATTTGCGTTACTTGGTGGTGTCAGTGCGTGAGTATCGGTCAAGTGATTTGGCCTAGCGCCAGTCGATGTGTATGCATTTAACCTGTGAGTGGCGGGCCCGAAGGCCCGCCAACTGGTAATTTTTGTTTTGTGTCTTGTGTTCAGCGTACGAGGACTAGCCAATTCTCACAGACCAACGTACCGTGGCTGTTGATGGGTTGCTAGAGGGGTCACTTTGTAGTGAGAGGGTGTCTCCTTGGGCTATCGTCACCGTGTGGCTGTTGTCTGAACATGTGGTAGTTCCGGTCCCTGTAATTGAGCAAACGACCGAAGTAGCGGCGCCGTTCTTGTAGAGGGCGAAACTCCAACTATTGCCATTGCCAGGCTCTGTCGAGAGTCCAACGCTAAGGGTGCTCAGAGTTCCTGCGACAGCCGATGGTGTCCGCATCGCTGTTTCTGAACTGTTAGCGGTGTGGGACCCGAAGGGCAGGTAGTTCGTTGAGGTGCTCGAAGGAATGCCGCCTCCGGCGAGCACTGTTGCGCCGGTTGCTCCGGCTGCGCCGTTAAGTCCGTTGGTTCCGTTGGCACCGGCTGCGCCGTAGTTGCCGGCGGGGCCTTGGGGTCCGACCGGGCCTTGCGGGCCCACATCTCCTTGGGCTCCCGCTGGTCCCTGGGCGCCTGTTGCGCCGTCGTTACCGGCGGGGCCTTGGGGTCCGACCGGGCCTTGCGGGCCTTGTGGTCCAGCTGCTCCGTCGAGTCCGTCGAGTCCGTTGGTTCCGTTGGCACCGTCGAGTCCGTTTGTGCCGTTGGTTCCGTTGGTTCCGTTGGCACCGGCTGCTCCGTCGAGTCCGTTTGTGCCGTTGGCGCCTGCTGCTCCGTCGTTACCGGCGGGGCCTTGGGGTCCGACCGGGCCTTGCGGGCCTTGTGGTCCTGCTGCTCCGTTAAGTCCGTTGGTTCCGTCAAGTCCGTTGGCTCCGTCGAGTCCGTTTGTGCCGTTGGCGCCTGCTGCTCCGTCGTTACCGGCGGGGCCTTGGGGTCCGACCGGGCCTT
>SXJP01000047.1 GCA_005779395.1 Actinomycetota bacterium | reverse complement strand
GTCGTTGGTTGCGATGGGGATTTGTGAGCTCACGGCATCGCAGGGTGGCGATGGCTTGTGGTTCGCTGCGGATGATGTTGTGCAGTCTTTTGATGTGACTGAGGCAAGTCAGTCGATCACGTTTGGGGTGCTATCTGATCGTGGCCGCCTTTCTGGAGATTTCACTCTCAGCGCTACCGCCTCTTCGGGACTCACTGTCGCGTTTGTCTCAGGCGACGACGCTGTATGCACGGTTACTGGCGCGACTGTCTCACTCGTCGCAGTTGGAACGTGTGAGATCACTGCCTCGCAAGATGGCGACGCAGACTGGTTCGCCGCTACGGATGTCGTGCGTTCATTTCAGGTGATAGGCGCAACTCAAAAGATCACGTTCGGTGTCATCGCCCCGAAGTTCACTACCACAAAGCCATTTCGAATTTCAGCTACCTCGAACTCCTTGCTGCCTGTGGCTTTGTCCTCGACCACGACTAGCGTTTGCTCGCTCGCATCTCGTGTCGTAACGATTGTCGCAGTCGGAACCTGCACGATTATGGCAACTCAAGCTGGCGACGAAGACTGGCTAGCTGCAACGCCAGTGACGCGCTCATTCAGCGTCACCGTGCCTGCGCTCACGATCGCGAACACGAGCGTTGTTGAAGGCAACGGAACGATTCGGAACAAAGCCACGTCGGTTATCGCCTTGACAGGCGGGATGCCAGACGCAATCTGTGTCTGGTACAGCACATTTAACGGAACGGCGACTGGTGTGAGCAAGTTCACGTCGTTCAACGGCAGTCAGGATTACCTCGCAGTGGCAGCGTCGCCACCCGTGTTCAAAAAGATTGCGGCCGGTTCTTTGAGCGTGACGATTGTTACGACGGTCAACTACGACACTGTTGTTGAAGCGAACGAGACGTACTCGATTGTGATCAGCAAGGTCACGCGGGCGGTGTCTGGAGTCTGTACGTACTCGTCGGCGTCGGACTCAAGGCTGACGGTCGCTGACGGCACCGGAACCGTCACAATTACCAACGACGACTAATTAAACCGCCTTTCAGAGTTGGATGATGATGAGGCGAGCCTCTGTCATTTCTTCGACTGCATACTTCGGTCCTTCACGAGTATTGCCACTGTCGCGTAGGCCTCCGTACGGTTGTTGGTCTGCTCTAAATGTAGGAACTTCGTTGATACAAACTCCACCGAAGTCGAGTGTTGTCGCGGCCTTCATTGCATCATCAATTCGACTAGTAAAGACTGCAGCCTGCAGCCCGTAACGGGTCGTGTTAGCGCGGCGTAGAGCATCATCGAAATCGTCGTATACAGCGATACCAACAACTGGCCCGAAGATCTCTTGCGCGCAGACCTTCATGTCATCCGAGACATTGCTCAATATCGTTGGACGCAAGACACCATCTTCGCCGATCTCGCCGCCGCAGCGAACGACCGCGCCCTGTGCATGTGCTTCTTTCACCCATCCGTGTACGCGGTCGCGTTCGCTTAAGGAAATGAGCGCGCTGACGTCGGTGGTTTCGTCGAGAGGATTACCGACGACGAGGTTCTTCACCTTGTCGACTAACGCGTCGGTGAACTGTTCGACAAGAGAGTCGTGGACAAAGATTCGTTGGGTGCTGATACACGATTGTCCAGCATGGCTGAACCCAGCAATTGCAATCTTGGATGCTGCTGTTTCCCAGTCGCCAGTCGGTTCGATGATGACCGGTGCATTGTTGCCGAGTTCAAGTCCGACCTTCTTGCGGGGAGCCTTGGCCCGGATTCCCCAACCAACCTCAGGCGAGCCTGTGAAGGTGATCATCGCGATGTCATCGTGCTCGACTATGGCGTTGCCGACAGATGTTCCGCCACCAGTCACCACGTTGATGTGGCCTGCCGGTAGCCCGCAATCTCCGAGAAGCTCAACCAAGCGGATCGCGGAAACGGGAGTCTGGCTCGCTGGCTTGAGGACAACAGGACAACCTGCAGCGATAGCTGGAGCAAGCTTGTGCACGACCAGGTTGAGTGGAAAATTGAATGGGCTGATCGCGCCGACTACTCCGATCGGCACCTTCAACGTGAAGGCCAGCTTCCCGGCGCCAGATGCGGATGCTTCCATCGGGACCATCTCGCCAGCGAGTGTGCGAGCAGCGACGGCCGCGAACTGAAAGGTGCTGACAGCACGTTGGGCTTCAACTCGCGCCGTCTTTATTGGCTTTGCTGCCTCTGCGGCGACGATCTGCGCGAACTCCTCGATGCGATCACTCAGCGCGAGCGCGGCACGATCAAGTATCGCAGCGCGTTCGTGTGCGGGCAGGGGCCCTGCGGCATGGATCGACTTTGCGATAGCAACTGCGTGGGCGACATGTGTCTCGTCGCATTTCGGGACGCGCGCGATGAGGGAATTATCGAATGGCGAACGAACTTCGATCCACTCACCAGTGGTGACTGAACGGTCTCCAAAAGGCAAAGCGAGGTCAAGAGTCATGGCGCCGAGGTTACAGGCGATGAATTCGAAATATTAGAGACTGTGAGATCATCCGTCTGGCGTGCGTGCCAACGGTTCAAGGCCGGGTGGCGGATGATCGCAGAATGTCAATAGAACGCTCCATGCAGAATTTCTTGCATCATGGAATGCCGGGTCTTCGTAGCGGTTGACCAACTCTGCGGGATCGCGGATGAGGTCGTACAACTCTCTTTCGCCTGTGGCGTAGACGATGAGTTTCAGGCGCGTTGTTCTGACGCCGCAGTAGGTCGGGACAGGCGAGGCGTCGTACTCGACGTGCTCGAGCGGCACATACCGCCTCGGTTCGAAATTTTCGTCGGCAAGGAGCGTGAGCAAAGACCGACCATCGTCGTAGACCGGTTTGACGCCACCAGCGGCAGCGAGAGTCGCCGCGACGTCTTCGCCTGTTACGAGCGCCGAGCGTGTCGAATCGAGGCGTTCTGATGGAGTTGCAATCACAAGCGGGACACGTATCGAGTCTTCGTACGGAGCGTCCTTCAAGTCGGTAAGACGGTGCTCGCCCCATAGGTAGCCGTTATCTGACATCAGGACAAAGACAGTATTTTTCGCGGTTCCGCGGTGGACGAGTGCTTCTCGAATCCTGGCGAGCGCCTCATCTGCTGCCAAGAGCGTTCGGTACTGGTGGCGTTCGCTCTTTGTAACTTGAGCGATGTCAGAATCGGAGAGCAATCGGCGTTGCTGGACGTACGCGGGTTTATCTGTGACGTCGGCTTCGTTGAATGCCGCCGACCGCGGAGGGAGCATGCGATGGGGGACTACAACGTTGGCGTGTCGTTTCGCTGGCTCGAAAGGCATGTGCGGCGCGATCGGAGCGAAGTACAAAAAGAGCGGAGAGTCCGCGGGCGCTCCGTCGATGAACGACTCCGCATCTCGTGCCAGAACATCGGTCGAATAATTCTTCGGATCGTCGCTACCAAAGAAGTTCAGCGAATCATCAGTG
This sequence comes from Actinomycetota bacterium, assembly GCA_005779395.1. GTDB lineage: Bacteria > Actinomycetota > Acidimicrobiia > IMCC26256 > PALSA-610 > SXJQ01. Next base: position 41,012 of record SXJP01000047.1, on the reverse strand, counting down.
ATCAAGTCGTAGTCGGTGTAACGCGCTGTCAGTCCGCGAATGCCGGTGAAGTGATCCCATCCTGGAGGGGCTTCGAGCGCCGGTGTCGGACCCGCACTCGGCCGATAGAGGTTGAAGTATTTGCCGACGAGCGCTGTCCTGTAACCGTTGCTATGTAGTCGTGTCGCGATCGTGTCGGTCTCATCGAAAGCAGACCACCCGCCGTGGGGTGGAACGTTGGTCCAAACGCCATGCCGCCACGACCGACCACCGGTCAGCAGGCTTGCTCGACTCGGACAACACAGGGGGTTCGACACGAAAGCGTTAGAGAACGTAACGCCGTCTGACTGCAATGCACTCACCGCTGGTAAGCCCTTGAGTTGATCCCAACGCAGATCATCGAGGAGGAACAACACGATGTCTGGCTGTTGCGAGTAGCCGTTGTTTGAATCGTCGCTGGTTTGCGCGGGCGGCGGCGTAAAAATCAGGATTGAACAGGCGAGCAGAGCCAATGTGAGAACTCGGTTGCGCACCATTACTCCTCTGACGATAGTGGTTGATAACTAAGTCGTAGACGACCTTGTGGCGGTTCCGGCGGCTGCGAGGGCATGGATCTGTACGTACGCACCTCGACGATGGAAGGTCGGAGGATCTGACAAGTGCGACGCGTGGGGAGTTCTAGATGTTGGACGCGGGCGGTGGCCTTCGGAACTGAGCTGGAACTGGGGCGGTGGCGCTGGTTCCATTGGCGACCAAACGATTGGTCTGCAGTTCGGCGCGAAGTGGACGGAGGGAAGTGGTTTCACAGAGAACGGATTCATCGTCGATGGGGCGCTCACCAAGATTGGGCGGGAACTCGACTGGAGTTACAACTGGGACGACCCGATGGCGCCCTGGCACATCGCAGATCCGGGTGGCCAACTCGATGTGATGCTCACGCCTCGCTACGACAAGCATTCCAAGTCTGGCGATGGCGGATCCGAATATGGAAGCGAAACCCACCAAGTTTTCGGTACGTTTGCTGGCGCAGTCTGCACCGACGACGGGCGCACATACACGTTCGATTCACTGCAAGGGTTTGCGGAAGAAGCAAGGTAACGCTGGTAACTCGTCGGCGCCCTCGACAGGATTCGAACCTGTGCACATGGCTTCGGAGGCCAATGCTCTATCCCCTGAGCTACGAGGGCTGGGAGAGCGGCCACGTTAGCGTGGGGGTCTGATGAAGACTGCCCCGAGACTTGACCTGATCATCTGTACTCGGCATCGCCCGGCCGAGCTTTCTGCGGTCTTGTCGTCTGTTGGTAGACAACTAGCGATACCGGCTCTGGTCGTCGTCGTCGACTCAAGCGACGATGATCTTTCGCGGTCAATAGTTGAACGACGAGCAGAACAATGGCCTGACGGTTCGACGCTGCAGTACCTCCACGCTGGCCCAGGCTTGCCGCACCAACGCAATGTTGGTATAGAAGCGACGAGCAACGAAATCATTTGCTTTCTTGACGACGACGTCGAATTAGAGCCTGATTATTTCACCGCTATAGCGAGCGCGTTTTCGGCTGACAGCGCGCATGAAATCGGTGGAGTGGGCGCGACAATTCTGAATCAACCTGCGCGCCCGCGACTTTGGAAACTCGATGCCGCGCTCGGACTCGACTCGCCAATCGAGGGTGTTGTGCTGCGAACTGGTCGCAATGTTCGCGTCGTTACGCCAAAGCAAGAGTCTCTTCGCGTCGAATGGTTGGCTGGACTAGCAACGGCATACAGAAGAGAAGTGTTCGCAGAACATCGTCCGAATGAGATGCTGACCGTAGAAGGCGAAGACGTCGAGTTCAGCTATCGGGTAGCGCAAGATTGGCAACTTGTAGTTCTCGCCGACGCGCGTGTCTCACATACTGAGTCGCTGATGAATCGTCCCGACCGCGCGGAGTCAGCAGCGCGCGAGCTTTGGGTCCGACATCTTCGATGTAGCGATAGAACCGGCATACTCAAAATGCGCTGGTTCTGGATCGGCGTGTGCCTGCAACTGTTTCGCGCGCTGCTCACAGGCGTGGTCGTCTCGGAACAGCGATCAATAGCGCGCGGAACGCTTCGTGGAATCAGAAAAATCAGGGCTGCAGAATCAAGCTGATACGTCGATTGAGCGCGTCGAGAGTTGCGCGCGCAGCCCCGTCGATAGGACTCGATCCCGATGCCAAACCGTAACGTTCGTCGCCGTTTAAAATTAGACAGACGGCAGTCAACGAACTCGAATCGTTTCGATCGACTGGTCTGGCCCAAGCACAAGACACGTCTAGGTTTATGCCGAGCGACGCGACCGCTGCGAGGGTCGCGTTGGCCGCACCAACCAGGCCGTCTGCAGAAGCCGCACGCCCGATAGTTCGTCGATCGCCGAGCATGATGTGAACTTCTAGCTCATCAGAGTCTGGGAATGCGATGACTGCAAGCAACCGCGGCCGAGAAACTCGGGAGCCTGGTTCCGCTGTGACGTGGCGAGTTGGCTGTATGTCGTCGAACTGCGTGTCTAACGGAGACTCGATGTAAGTCGCTGAATCGGTGTCGCGCCAACGGATCACTTCGACTGCTACCGGTCGATCTGCGTGCCTAGCAGCTACACGCGTTGCCGATACAGGAATCGAGTCGTCACGCGCTGCGTCTGCCGTTACGTGTATCTGAACTAGCAGTAGCCCGTCGGAATCTTCAAAGCCGGCAGCGCGCACCCCCGGCAATCTTCTGAGTTCGAGTTCTAGGTCGTCGAGGTTCATCGCGTCTCTGCCTCTCCGTTCGCCCTCCGACGATTCTTTTCTTCGTACTGGCGGCTGTCAGCCAACCGGAACAACGACTCGACGTCTTCGGCATCTTCTGGGCACACAGCTATTCCATAGCTGAATTCCGCTACCTCAGTGTCGAACCCGGGAGCGGACCGAACGCGTTCGATAAGGGTAGCTACACCGGCTGTATCTGTTCCCGGCAGAATCATCGCGAATTCGTCGCCTCCGATTCGCGCGACATTGTCGCCGAAGCGCATCGCTGCACGAAAGCGTTCGCCAAGATCGCGAAGCATGTCGTCGCCTGCAGCGTGGCCACCCGTGTCGTTGATCCTTTTCAGTCCATCAAGGTCGATGATCACGAGCATGAAGGACCACCCATATCGCGTCGACCGTGCTACTGCCATCTCGAGTAGACGATCAAAGCTCCGACGGTCGTAGAGCGCTGTGAGCGGGTCGTGCCACGCGTCATAACGCAACAGGTCCATGCGAAGCGCGAGAGTGCAGAAACTAACGATTAGGTCGCGGTCGAACTCGTGATGCTCGAGAGGTGGCTCGGTATAGAGGCCGATCGGAGCATCGAGGAGAGCTTCGTCATCTTCATCTAGCGGCCTACGGCCAGCGCGAAACATTTGCTTGCCGATCAGAGGTTCTTCAAGGACGATTGCCGCGTCTTCAAGCGCGAACTCGTCGACGAGTGCATTTAGCGCTCGATACACGAGGCCGATCCCACTCTCATTTTGCGATAGTGCCGAGGCGAGTTCGCCGCTGAGGATCCGCATGTTGGAGGCGGCCGCGCTCTCGTGCGGCAACGCCTCTGGCTCTGGCGGTGCGAGGATCGCCGAGAGTCCGCGACCGAGGCCTTGTGGTTGTCTGCCCACTTGGTACCCCTTTCGCATGAGAATCGACCACGGAGTGCGATCATTGGCTACTAAGAGTAACCGACTTTAGCTCCGTGCAACTAGTGCTTGAGACTCAGATCTTTCGGTTCTATATATGAAATTTCCCGTATTGTTGCCCAACTAGCATCACAGATCCACTCCCCGAGGACCCCGAATTGATCCGAGAAGACCTAAGAACTGCGATTGCGACGGCAATAGGCGCCCTCGGACTTGTGGCTCCGGACGAAATATCTCTAGAAGTCCCGAAGGCCCGTCAGCATGGCGATTATTCGGCCAATGTTGCCTTGCAACTGGCAAAGCAGGCCGGAAGCCCACCTCGAGACGTTGCAGCGAAACTCCTAGACGCACTCTCAGGTCTTGGACTCAGGCATGTCGAGCGCATCGATATTGCTGGTCCAGGCTTCATCAACTTCGTTCTGTCACCGAGTTGGCTCCACGATCTCGCAGCTGAAGTTCTTGACGCGGGCGACACCTACGGGACCAATGCTCGCATGACTGGGCAGCACATCAACCTCGAGTTCGTCTCGGCTAACCCGACAGGACCACTGCATGCTGGCGGTGGCCGGTGGATCGCTACCGGCGACGCGATTGCGAACCTGCTTTCCTCTCAGGGAGCGCAGGTCCACCGCGAGTACTACCTGAATGATGTCGGTAATCAACTCATTATTTTGGCGGCCTCGCTATCGGCTCGGTACAACTCGAGGCCGTTTCCAGAAGACGGCTATGTCGGCGCGTACATCACCGATATCGCCGACGACATCCGCGCGCGCCACGGCGACGCCCTCTCTGACGAACAACTATGTGAGCTTGCACTCACCTCAATCATCGAAGGCATCAAACAAGATGTCGGGCGTGTAGGTGTCCGCTTCGATACATGGTTCAGCGAACGAACGCTTCACGAACGCGGAGACGTCGAGGGTGTGCTCAAACGGCTGCGCCTATCTGGCCACACTTATCTGAAGGACGAAGCCGAGTGGCTTGCGACCGAAGCGCTCGGAGACACGCGCGATCGCGTCTTGGTCAAAGCAGACGGAACTACTACTTACCTTTGCAACGATCTCGCGTACCACCGCGACAAATTCGACCGCGGGTACACCCACCTCATAAATATCTGGGGTTCAGATCATCACGGTCAGGTGAAGTCACTACGCGCCGGAGTCGAAGCGCTAACGGGCAAACCAGATGAGCCCGAAATCATTCTTGGCCAACTCGTGAAGCTCATGCGCGGTGGTGAAGAGGTCAAGATCTCAAAGCGGGCTGGCAACATGATCACTCTCGCAGACATCCTTGATGAGGTCGACGCCGATGTTGCTCGCATGACTTTTCTACTTCAGGGGCTAGACACCAAACAGACCTTCGATCTCGATTTAGTGACAAGCCAATCGATGGAGAACCCTGTGTATTACGTGCAGATGGCGCACGCTCGTATCGCTTCGATTGCGCGCAAGGCAGTCGAACTTGGTGAAGTGCAACTTCCGCTCAGCGATGTCGACTTGGGATTGCTCACCCACCACCGTGAAATCGAAGTGCTTCGCAAACTCAGCCTCTTTCCAGACGTTGTGGCCGACGCTGCGGACCAGCGCGCACCGCACAAGGTCGCTCACTGGGCGCACGAGTTCTCTGGGCTCTTCCACGGTTGGTATCACGATTGTCGGGTCATCGGTGTCGAAGCGCCTCTCGTGCAGGCGCGCCTCTGGTTCACGGAGATTTGCCGCATCGGTTTATCGAACGCTTTAGGAATACTGGGCGTTAACGCACCCGAGAGCATGGCGCGGATCGAGGATTCGCAATGACTTCAACAAAGAATGCGCCTCTTGACCTTGGGTTGTTAGGCCGTACTGCCGTGATCGACGAAGGCGGTCGACTATCGATTGGCGGCGTCGACATCGAAAGCCTTGCTCAACAATTCGGTACGCCGCTGTACGTGTACGACGAAGTCGAGTTGCGGGGGCGATGCGCCGAATACCGCACGATCTTCGCTGGAGGTGTCGCGTACGCGAGCAAAGCATTCTTATGCGGGGCTATGGCGAGAATCGTCGAAGAAGAGGGCCTCGATCTAGATGTGTCGACCTCTGGCGAGTTTGACTTAGCGCGCGCTTTCGGGTTCCCTGCCGCACGATTAGTCATTCACGGCAACAACAAATCCGCCGCCGAGTTGAGTGCAGCAATAGAGTCCGGGGTGAAGCACATCGTCGTCGACAGCGCGGACGAACTCGATCGCATCGAAACTCTCGTTAGCGATTCGTCAGACGCGTATCCAACGTTGCTGATCCGCGTGAATCCAGGAATTGATGCGCACACGCATGAGTACCTAGCGACAGGCGCTACCGACTCGAAGTTCGGCTTTTCGATCGAATCTCAAGATGCATTTGACATAGCGGCACGAATTATTCGGAACCCTGCGTTGCGTTTCGGCGGCCTTCACGCACACATCGGTTCGCAGATATTTGCACCTGCTAGCTATGCAGCGGCGCTCGAACGCCTCGTTGCGCTAATCGCAAGAATCGAGCGAGAACTAAGCCAAAGTATTGGAGAACTCAGCATCGGTGGCGGGCTTGGCGTGCGATATGTCGTGACCGATAACCCACCGACTATCGATCAACACGGCCAAGCCCTAGTCTCCAACTTCGATCGACTAATCAAAGAGCACGGTGTAACGAGTGAGCCACGACTTTCGACAGAGCCGGGCCGGTCGATCGCGGGGCCAGCGGGGCTAACTCTGTACACAGTCGGGACGATCAAGGACCTGCCCGGCATCAGGACCTATGTCTCTGTCGATGGCGGGATCTCCGACAACCCACGCCCTGCTCTTTACGGGGCCGAATACGAGACGTTTGTGCCAGCGCGCGCAGATTCAGATAGAGCGCGAGTCGTAACGATTGCCGGAAAGCATTGCGAGCAGGGAGACCTGCTTATCCGCGACGCTTACGTCCCATCAGACCTCGCTGTTGGCGACGTCATAGCCGTGCCATGCACTGGCGCATACGGCCATTCGATGGCGAGCAACTACAACGCGATGACACGACCTGCTGTTGTCTTCGTGAACGACGGTAAAGCGCGCCTTGTGGTTCGACGCGAGTCACTCGAAGATCTTCTGGCCCGTGATTTGTGCTCAGCACCTGACAAGATGGGCCTCGAATGACTCAACAGACACCGAAGAGTGGAACTTCTGGCGTGATACGAGTTGGCATTCTCGGTTGCGGCAATGTCGGTAGCGCGCTAGTCGGGCTTATCAATTCGAACCGGGACATCATCGATGGCCGATCGGGGGTGAAGCTCGAGATCGTTCGCGTTGCGGTGCGTGAAACAACGAAAGACCGCGGGAACGAGATTCTGCCAAATGTCCTCACGACGGACACTGTCGGCTTAGTGAACGACCCCAATGTCGACGTTGTTGTCGAACTTATCGGTGGGATCGAACCAGCGCGCACGCTCATCTTGTCTGCGCTAAAACTCGGCAAGCCCGTGATAACTGGCAACAAGGAACTGCTCGCTAGCGCTGGCGCCGAACTTTTTGAGGCTGCCGAGGCGGCTGGAGTCGACTTGTTGTTTGAAGCGAGTGTGGCTGGTGGCATTCCGCTCATCCGGCCGCTACGCGAGAGCCTTGCTGGCGAACGCATCAAGAGAGTTATCGGCATCGTCAACGGAACAACCAACTTCATCCTCACTTCGATGACTGAGGATGCAACAAGTTTCGCCGACGCACTTGCCGAAGCGCAACGTCTTGGGTTCGCAGAGGCCGACCCGACCGCAGACGTAGAAGGTTTCGATGCTGCCGCTAAGGCCGCGATCATCGCAAGCATCGCGTTCGGAGCGAAGGTCGTCGCGAGCGACGTTTACCGCGAAGGAATTACACAGGTCACGGCATCCGACATTTCGGCAGCGCGAGATCTTGGTTATGTAATCAAATTGCTTGCCGTCGCCGAAGCAGTGGGCGAAGGCGAAAATTCGTCTTTGGCCGCGCGAGTCCACCCCGTCATGGTCCCAGCCAACCATCCGCTTGCATCGGTGCGTGGCAGCTTCAACGCTGTGTTCGTGCAAGGCGACGCGATCGGCGACCTAATGCTCTACGGGCGTGGTGCTGGCGGTAATCCGACAGCGGTGGCAGTCCTCGGTGATCTCATCGACGCGGCGAAGAATCTTCATTCGGGCGCGCGCGGAGCGACTATCGGCAAACTCATCGACAAGCCCATTGTCCCAATCGACGATGTGCGAAGTCAGTACTACCTGACGCTCGATGTCGCAGATCAGCCCGGCGTTCTTGCCGCTATTGCAGGAGTTTTTGGCAAGCACATGGTGTCGATCCAGTCGATGCAACAAAAGGGCGAAGCTAGCGAGGCTCACCTGATCTTTGTGACCCACCTCGCGTGGGAAGCCGACATGATGGCAACTATCAGCGAAGTTAAAGACCTCGCAGTAGTTACACGAGTCGGTTCTTTCGTTCGCGTCATCGGCGAGGAAGCCTGATTCTGATGGCAGCTACAGCTTGGCGTGGTCTCATCGAGGAATATCGCGATCGTCTACCGGTTACAGAATCTTCTCCAGTTGTTACGTTGCTCGAAGGCAACACCCCCCTGATCAAAGCGCAAAAACTTTCTGAGCTCACCGGATGCGATGTGTTGTTGAAATGTGAAGGCCTGAATCCAACAGGGTCATTCAAAGATCGCGGAATGACGATGGCCATGAGCAATGCTGTCGAGACGGGCGCGAAGGTCGTGGTCTGCGCGAGCACAGGCAACACGAGCGCCTCGGCAGCGGCGTACGCGACGCGCGCTGGTCTCATGTGCGCAGTTCTGATTCCCGAAGGGCAAGTCGCACTCGGAAAACTCGCACAAGCGCTAATTCATGGGGCACGAACGGTGCAGATTCGTGGCAACTTCGACGACGCTCTCGATCTGGTCCGTGAGCTTGGTACTCGTGACGGCATCCAAATAGTCAACTCGATTAATCCGTTTCGCATTGAGGGACAAAAAACCGCAGCTTTTGAGATTGTTGACGTCCTCGGCGATGCACCAGACGTTCACTGCATCCCGGTCGGCAACGCTGGCAATATAACTGCGTACTGGAAGGGCTACTCCGAGTACCACAAGGATGGTCTAGCTGAGCGTTTGCCGAGAATGCTCGGCTGGCAAGCCGCAGGATCTGCCCCTCTCGTACATGGCGAGGTGGTTGCGCATCCAGAGACGATCGCGACTGCGATACGAATCGGCAACCCGGCAAGCTGGGATAGCGCGATCGCAGCCAGAGACGAAAGCGGTGGGCACATCGGTGCTGTCACCGACGCACAAATCATCGAGGCATACAAGTTCTTGGCCGCTCGTGAGGGCGTATTCGTAGAGCCGGCGAGCGCTGCATCTGTGGCCGGTCTTCTGGTCGCTCATGAACAAGGCCTAGTCACGGCTGGCGAACGCGTTGTCTGTACCGTGACAGGGCACGGCTTGAAGGACCCGAACAGAGCAATAGCTGAGGTCCAACTAGACGACACGGTCGATGCGAGCGCCGATGCAGTCCTGCACGCACTCGGCTTATAGCGAACTCGACTCGACGATTTGCACCGAGTGGTTTCCACGGCCTGAGCACTAGCGTTTGTGTGACACTCGCGAGCCTAAGGAGTCCTTGTCATGACTCGTCCCGTTGCTGTAGTAACAGGCGCCTCTGCTGGTATCGGCGATGCGTTTGCTCGACTTCTAGCGGCGCGCGCGTACGACGTCGTGGTCGTAGCACGCGATGTTGCACGTCTAGAAGCGCTTGCTAAGGAACTGCACGATCGCGAAAACGTCGATGTCGAAGTTATGGGTGCCGACCTGACAGATCCGGCGCCGCTAAAGCGTGTCGAGCAGAGGTTGTCTGATCCTATGAGGCCTATCGAAATTCTCATCAACAACGCTGGCTTTGGTGTATACGGAGCGTTTCATGAAAGCGATGTAGAGGCCGAGATGCGCGTGGTTCAACTCAATGTGCTCGCACTGACACGACTTACCCGCGTAGCACTCGGTCCGATGGTGCAGCGCGGCGAAGGAGCGATTCTCAACGTCAGTTCAATTGGCGGATTCCAGCCCACGCCGATGATGGCAACATACGGCGCTACTAAGGCTTACGTCACAAGTTTCACGCAATCGGTTCACGAAGAAGTCGCGAATAGCGGAGTGAAAGTGAGTTGTTTGTGCCCAGGGTTCACGCGCACCGAGTTTCAGCAACGATCCAACATCGAAGCAGACAATATGCCAGGGTTCGTATGGCAGACGGCAGAGGAAGTCGCTGCTGCGGGCCTTGCAGGTCTGCTCAAGAATCGCGCCCTGATTGTTCCCGGCGCTCTGAACAAGATGACAGCATCCGCTGTGGGAGTAATGCCGAACGTCGTAGCGCGAAAGACATCCGCGCTCATGGCGAAGTTCTATAAGTGAACGAGTTTGTGAATCGTTCCAGTTCGACTAAGTACGTACAGCTCAGCCGCATTGTCTTCGCCGAAACTTGAAACCTGATCGACATGCAAATCGAGGGCTACGGCTTCGGGCTTCGGTGACCGCATGTCGAGTGCGAGAAGATTGCCATTGCAGAAATCGGTGAAGACGTAGTTGCCGACAAGATCGGGAATTGAGCTACCGCGGTATACGAAGCCGCCGGTAATAGAACAATTGCCGGCGTCATGCCGAGTTTCGAAAACAGGATCGACGGCATCGGGCGCCTTTACGTCTGGGTTGTAGGCGTGAAAGCCTTCGCGAGCGTTCCAACCGAAGTTGGTACCGCTGTCGCCTGCACGCACGATGTCGATCTCCTCGTAGGTGTTCTGACCGACGTCGGCGATCCACATATCGCCGGTTGCCCTGTCGAAAGAGAATCGCCACGGGTTACGAAGTCCGTACGCCCAAATTTCGCCCGCTGTGGCCGAATGTCCCCGGAACGGATTGTCGCTCGGCACCGAATAAGCGAGTGAACCGAACTCTGTCGGATTTATTCGGAGGATTTTTCCTAGGCGCGAGCTCCGGTTCTGGCCATTCCCTGAAGGGTCGCCTGCACCTCCGCCGTCGCCAAGTGCGATGTACAGCATGCCGTCTGCGCCGACTTTGAGGTCCCCACCGTTGTGGTTGCTAGCTGGCTGTTCCACAAAAATTAATTCGCGTTCGGAACCATCGACGATGTTGTCACCTTTCATCGCATACTCGACAACATGCGTGTCGCCCGCTCGGTCTGTGAAGTTGACGTACGCATTCGAGCCATCGAGAGCGAATGCGAGTCCAAGAGCGCCCTGCTCGCTCCCGGTGCTCACCTTGCCTCGAAGGTCTAGGACAAGATCGCCTACTGTCCCGTCGGAATGCACCAGTCGGACTCCGACGTATTGCTCGACCACGAAGAGGTTCGGCGAACCTGGCCGCGCAGCGAATGCGACCGGCTTGTCTAGACCGGTTGCGAATGCCACCAGGGAGATGTCTGCGTTGTTCGGGTCCGGCGTGCTTGTCGTAGGTGCAGCGGTCGCGTGAGTCGTGGTTGACGCGACACTCGAGCCAAGTGTGATGGTGGATTCTGGGTCATGAGACGTCGGCGGACCGTTGCCATCGCTACATGCCGCAAATGCGCCGACCATTATGCCGGCGAGCAGTCTGAGCTTCATCTCAGTCTTAGCCTACGGCTCAGCTATCTCGGTCGGCAATGACTTGATTTCGGTTCGAACCACGGGAGGTGTACAGTGACGCCGTTCTCCTCCATCGTTCTGATGGCCCCCGTAGTTCACAAGTGAAAACCTGTGGATTGATCGCGGAAGGTCGATTAACTACAGAGTGGGTTCGACGCCTACCGGTGACCAAATCCCCGGCGAGGCGCCTCTTTGATTCCTTTTCCCCTTTATGCCCCAGATACGAAGGTGTCCGGGCACGGAGAGTGTGATGACTAGCCAGACCTCAGATCGTGCGACGCTCAACAGCAAAGACCGAGACGCGCTCGTGCAGATCGCGACCGGACTTGGAATTAAGTCTTTGTCTCGAATGAAAAAGACCGACCTCGTAGATGCCATCGTTGGTAGTGCCGCCGATAGCAACGGCAAGTCGGATGCCCCAGCGAAGCGCACGATTCGTTCGGCCAAAGCGAGCGACGCCGACCCACTCGCCAAGCTCGCATCGGAACAAGAGTCGATGGCAGGTTCTTCAACCCGAGATGCCGAAGAAGCTCCACTACCGATTTCGCGCCGCCGCAAACCAGCTAACGAATCTGTTGGTCCCGAATCTGGTTCTTCAGAGACAACCGCCGCGAATACCGAATCGACAGCGACCGAAAGTGTGTCGACATCAGCGAATGAATCGACGTCAGGGTCTAGTGAGGGAACCCAACAACAGGGGTACTCAAGACCCCAAGGTGGGCCACGCCAAGGTGGCCAAGGTGGCCAGGATCGCCAACGTCAGGGCGGGCAAGGGCAGCAGCAATTCCGAGACAACGACGCAAACAACAAGAACCGTCGTCGCAGGCGCGGTCGGAGCCGCGGTGGTGTCTCGGAGTTTGAGCAGGTCGAATCAGAATCGGCGCATCCGTTCACAGGTGAACTGATCGCGATCGCTGGACTTGTCGATCTTCGTGACGAGGGTTACGCGTTTTTGCGCACTACGGGCTACTTGCCTGGGCGCAACGATGCATACGTTTCGGCATCTCTAGTGCGTCGTCATGCACTTCGCAAGGGCGACTACGTACGTGGAGGAACGCGGCCAGCCACTAGTACTGAGAAGTACGCAGCCGTTGGCCGGATCGACGAAGTAAACGGCACTCCTGCAGAAGAACCACGCAACCGCCCGCGGTTCGAGGATCTCACTCCGCTGTTCCCGGACTCGCGACTCACTCTCGAACTTACGGATCAACCTCTTGACCTCACAGGCCGCATCGTCGACCTTGTCTCACCTATTGGCAAAGGCCAACGAGGAATGATCGTGTCGCCTCCGAAGGCGGGTAAGACAACGATCATCAAGCAGATCGTGGCGTCAATCGAGCGCAACAATCCCGAATGTCATGTCATGATCCTTCAGGTCGACGAACGACCCGAGGAAGTCACCGACATGAAGCGCCACGTGCTTCGGGCTGAAGTGATCTCATCGACGTTCGACCGACCAAGCGAAGAGCACTGCCATGTTGCCGAACTCGCGATCGAGCGAGCGAAACGATTGGTCGAACTCGGCAAGGATGTCGTCGTGATTCTCGATGGCATAACGCGACTTGCTCGGGCATACAACCTCGCGGCACCAGCATCTGGACGAATCATGTCAGGTGGTATAGACGCCGGAGCGTTGTACCCGCCAAAGAAGTTCTTCGGTGCTGCACGTAACGTCGAAGAAGGCGGATCGCTCACGATTATTGCGACTGCCTTGGTCGAGACGAATTCCAAGATGGACGAGCATATTTTCGAGGAGTTCAAAGGCACAGGCAACATGGAACTCCGCCTTGACAGACGGCTAAGTGAGCGCCGTATTTTCCCAGCAATCGATGTCGATGCGAGTAGCACTCGGCATGAAGAATTATTGTTTGATCGTCAGCAACTTTCGCAAGTCTGGAAATTACGTCGAGTGCTTCACGCCCTCGAAGGTGACAATGAGAAGTCAGGTAAAGGCCTCGAGTTGCTCATCGACAAGCTTCGCACCACCCGCAGTAACGACGAATTTCTCTCCGAAATCGCCAAAGCCCCTTCGAATACCTAGCCTGGACATAATTATGAAGATCGATACCCACCCCAACTACGTCGAATGCAAGGTTCACTGCTCATGTGGATCTGAGTTCACGACCCGGTCAACGGCAGATGTACTGCGCGTTGAGCTGTGCTCAGATTGCCACCCGTTCTATACCGGTAAGCAAAAACTTGTCGACACAGCAGGTCGGGTAGAGCGATTTGAACGTCGCTACGCCAAGACAAAAAAGAAGTAGCGCCCTGTGGGCCTGAGCCGGAAACGGCAAGTGGGCACGACGGATCCGCAGTACATGGGCGGACAAGCTGTTCTTGAGGGCGTGATGATGCGCGGCCCCGAAAACTGGGCCGTGTCCGTTCGGCTGCCTGACGGTTCGATCAGCACGAATGTCGAACCTGTCGCTAATTGGTCGGAGCGGTACAGACCATTCCCGTTGGTGCGTGGAGTAGCCGCGCTAGGTGAATCGCTCGCCCTCGGATACCGCGCGTTGCAGTGGTCAGCTAACCAACAATTGTCTGTAGAGCTAGAGCGCGAAGCCGCCGAACTTGATGCCATCGATAGGTCGACGCTGAGTGCGAGCCGATTACGCAAGCTCGACAAACAGTTAGCCAAGTCGGCAAGACAAGTCGCGTCGATGTCGGAAGGCGCTGTCGGTGCGACAATGGCAGTCGCGCTCGTCTTCTTCAGCGGCATTTTCCTAGTTTTGCCGGCGCTCGTAGGCAAGGGTCTCCACGGCTTGGCTGACCGAATCCCGGAGCAGGTCGGAGAAAGTCTTTTTCGACTCGGGTTTTTCGTTGGTTACCTCGCCCTGATCTCTTTGATGAAAGACATTCGCCGAGTGTTCGAATATCACGGAGCCGAACACAAAGCAATCGCTGCCTACGAGAGTGGCGTCGCCCTGACTCCGAAGTCGGCAGACCAATTCACAACTGCGCATGTTCGCTGCGGCACTAACTTTCTGCTCACCGTGATGGTCATCGCTATCGGCGTATATTCCTTCGTGCCGACCTCGAACATTTTCTTGTTGATCGGTTCGCGAATCATCTTGATTCCCCTGATTGCAGGGATTGCATACGAGGTCATCCGCCAGGCTGCAAAGAGAATGCACCTGCGTAGCGTGCGAGGTGTTATGCAACCGGGGCTGCTGCTGCAACGGCTGACCACTCGGCCTCCCGACCTCAATCAACTCGAAGTAGCGATCGCGAGTCTTAAGGCCTGCATGACACCCGACCAACTAGCCGAAGTCGAAGGGCGCGACCGCGCCAACAAAGCTGTCGCTTCTTAGTCAGACAGGGTCGTCTGAGTAGAGTGCGCCGACAACGAAGGGACCAAGCCTTGAGCGATCTGCAACTCAACTGGACCGAGCACGAACTCCTCGCAACTGCGCCTGTAGCGGAGCCACTGATCGCAGGTGGGCGCCTCTGCCATGGTGGCTTCGATGCCGACGGCACCTATGTCACTCCTCGGACGCTCGGTCGGAATCCCGCGGTTAGCGCTTGGCAGCAGAACCAACGCGAGATTTTTGGTACCGAGATCGTGTCTGTACCTCTCGACACTTGGCCGGAGACGTATCCGAATGTTGCTCAATCCAAGTACCTGCTGACCGAAGGCGTGTGCGAACCTGTCATCACGAACTTGACCCGAATCGGGACGGTCGAAGGCTTCGGCGCGGTGATCCGCTATGAAGACACTCGCAATCTGCAACGCTTTTTCGCCGACCCAATCGAAGGTACCGCCCTTGGTCACCTAGGGCCGTTGTTCGAAGCCCACGCTCGCGACGAAGCTGGGCATGAAGAAGTAGCGGGCCACAAGGACATGTGGTTCGCGGCGCGTGACATTGCATTTGAGTCGCCCGCCGTGGAAGATCAGATGGCAGTGATGCTCCAACGGATAGGGATTCCAGCCACCGCGCCAACTGCTAAAGAGATCGCGGCTAACAAACTTGCGATGCGGGTGCACGACGATCTCGATCCGACCTTCGAGTCAATGATTCGCCGCATGCTCAGTATCTTGTTCATAGAGATCAGCGCGTTCCATACCTTCGCCTGGGCTGAGGCCGTGCTCTCTGATGAGAATCTTGTGGCAGGGTCGGGCGAGGCAGCACGTCTAGTGAGCTATATCCGAGCAGACGAAACTCCACACGTCGAGTATCTGAAGACCGTGTTGACCGAAATTCGTGACCGCACGCTCATCACGGAGTCTGGCGGTCGTCGGCCAGGTAAAGAAGTGGTCGAGACCTTATGGAAAAACTCTCTATCTGAGTCGCTCGGAGCGCGACGTACCGCGTACCTAAAGACAGCTGTCGATGAGTTGCAAATTTCTCTCATGGGCAACCCACGTAGAGACTCGATCCTCGAAGGTTTTCACGAACTCGGTACTTTTCGGCCCGATGCCAGTGGCGAATTCGCCCCAATTGGCACCTACTAAAGGACGCGCAGCGTGAAGTTTGGAATTTTCTACGAGCACCAATTGCCGCGCCCATGGAACGACGACAGCGAGTACCAACTCATTTCAAATGCTTTGGAGCAGATCGAGTTCGCTGACTCACTTGGAATTCAGTACCTATGGGAAGTTGAACACCACTTCCTTGAGGAATACTCACATAGTTCCGCACCTGAAGTATTTCTTGCTGCCGCGAGCCAACGAACCAAGAATATGCGCCTCGGTCACGGAATCGTCCAGACACCACCACCGTTCAACCATCCTGCGCGCATCGCCGAACGCATGGCGATGCTCGATCTTGTGTCCGGCGGTCGGGCAGAATTCGGTACCGGCGAGTCAAGTAGCGAAGCCGAACTAGGCGGGTTCATGGTCGACCCGGAGAACAAGCGCGAAATGTGGGAGGAAGGTCTGCGCGTAGCGGTTCGATGCATGACCGAGAGCCCCTTTACAGGTGTACAAGGCAAGTACGTCACGATGCCACCTCGCAATGTTGTCCCAAAGCCACTTCAGAAACCTCACCCGCCACTTTGGGTTGCATGCAGTCGCAAAGACACGATCCACATGGCGGCGCAAAAGGCCATCGGAGCACTCGCGTTCGCATTTGTCGATCCAGAAGAAGCGAAGCACTGGGTCGACGACTATTACTCAACTCTCGCGACCGAGGGTGTGCCTATTGGCGACGCCGTAAATGCCAACGTCGCATGCGTGAGCACATTCATGTGTCACGAAGATGAACAGGTCGCGCTTGAGCGAGGTCTCGAAGGTGCGAACTTCTTTGGCTATTCGCTAGCGCACTACTACGTATTTGGTCGCCATCGGCCAGCAAACACAAGTGTCTGGGATGAGTACGAAGCTCGGCGCGCTGAGCACGGCTATGACCCTGTCGCAGTACAGCTAGCGGCACGGAACCAGGAACTGCTCGGAGCCAAAGTCGTAAGCGAAGGTTTCGGGGGATTGCGTGGGGCGATCGGCACTCCAGAGCAACTTCGGGAATATTTGTTGCGTTACGAAGAATGCGGCGTAGACCAAGTCATCTTCTGTTACCAATCTGGGAACAACAAGCACGAACACATAATGGAAGCGCTCGAATTGTTCGGTAAGGAAGTCCTCCCAGAGTTTCTCGACAGGGAACCGGCGGCCCAAGCCGCCAAAGATGCACGCATGGCTCCAATTATCGACACATTGATGGCCCGTAAGCCGTCGGAAGATCACCCACCTCTTCCAAACGACGATTATTCGTTCCCTGCAATTCCACGTCAGATGGCAGATCGACTTGAGAGCGACGCATTCCACGAGATGCTCGACAAGATCGCGGAGGGCGATGCCGATGCCCAGGCGCTTATGGAACAACTAATGCGCGGTAGTAGCTAGCGCGCTAGCGATCTAGAAAGACATGTAAGCGGCCTTCAGCGCTACTGCTGCGCGCTCAGCGGCTGCTGGTGGTGTGGCAGGCGGTGGCGAAACTGGCTTTTCTGCAATGTCCGAAGTCGGTGGGGGCACGGGCCGACCAGCACTGTCATACCAGGTCTCGCGGCCGGTTGCTAGATGACCGTCGCCGTCGCCGTCACCAATTAGGTAGCCATCGCCACCCATCATTGCTGAGGTGTTCTCTATCCGTCCGTCGCCATTTAGATCGAACCATGCGCGGCGCTCGATGCCTGAGAGAGCGGCGCTCTGACTGATCCCGCGTACTCGCGAACTCTCAACACGAGCGTGAACTTGCCGTTGATTCGGTTCGGCGTGTTGCGACGGCGCCTGTGGCCTGCCTCGCTGTACTGTAAGCGGTTCAACATCCATGTTGTGCCATCCCTGGCGAACAACCCAGCTAACCCACACTCGTATACGGCCTCTTTAGGTAACGACTTGAGTGGAAATTTTTCGAGGCCGGCGCACAAGGTGACGCGCGTCACGAACGTCGATATGCAGGGGGTGGCCGGTATCGTTAGCCGGGCCATGTTCGAACAACTCGATGACCTTGTTAACGAGCTCGCCAAGCTCGAGTTGCGACTTCCAGAGATTTATGCAACTGGCGATCGTCGCGCAGCGCGCGATGCGGGTCGACGCGAGAAAGAACTTCGGCCTGTGGTTGAGTGCTACAAGGCGTATCGGCTAGCGGAGGCCGATCTCGCTGATGCCCGCGAGATGATCGGAATTGAAACCGACGCGGAGCTCAAAGAGTACCTAGAGGCCGAAATCTCTGAAAAGACAGTCTCAATAGAGCGACTCGAAGAAGAGATCAAGGAACTTCTAGTTCCTACCGACCCAAATGATGGTCGCAACGTGATTATCGAAATTGCCGGAACCGAAGGCGGCGACGAAGCCAACCTTTGGGCTGGCGATCTCTTTCGGATGTATCAGCGGCTTGCTGATCGAGTCGGGTGGAAAATTGAAGTCATGTCCAGCCAGCCATCGGACCTAGGTGGCTATCGCGACATCACCTTCATGGTGAAAGGTGACACTGCTTGGTTGCGACTCAAATATGAGGGCGGGCCACACCGTGTGCAGCGTGTGCCATCGACCGAAAGCCAAGGTCGCATCCACACCAGCGCTGCGACGGTCGCCGTGTTGGCAGAAGCCGACGAGGTCGATGTAGAGATCGATGCGAGCACTCTGCAGATAGATGTTTACCGAGCAAGCGGTCCTGGCGGTCAGTCCGTGAATACGACCGACTCAGCGGTTCGAATCACTCACAAGCCAAGTGGTCTCGTCGTGGCTTGTCAGGACGAGCGGAGTCAGCTGCAGAACCGTGAAAGGGCGATGCAGATCTTGCGCTCGCGCTTGCTGAAGATGGAACAGGACAAGATCGACGCTGAGGTTTCTGCAACTCGCCGAAATCAGGTCGGCTCGGGCAGTCGTTCCGAAAAAATTCGTACCTACAACTTCAAAGACAATCGCATTACGGACCATCGCATTGGGCTGACCCTTTACTCATTGGACCGCGTGCTAACTGGTGAACTCGATGAAGTTATCGATGCACTCGCTGCCGATGAACGACGTCGTCAACTCGGCGGCGAATGACATATTCGCAAAACAAGTCGTGGGCCATGTGGCGACTCGATGTTGAAGCTTCGTTGCGCTCGGCTGGTGTAGCAAGTGCGAACGCTGAAGCGAGGTGGCTGACCGAGACAGTGAGTGGCTACGAAAGTGGTGAATGGTCCGAAATCGCCACGACCGAACCACGCGCAGCGCAGATCACGCGCCTGGAGTCTCTAGTTGGTCGACGGGTTGCAGGTGAGCCACTCCAATACGTGCTTGGTGAATGGCCCTTCCGATCTCTTGATCTCATGGTTGACGCTCGTGTCCTGATTCCACGGCAAGAGACTGAATACGTCGTGGATTTCGCCCTAGAACAAATAGACCTGTGCGCTGGATCGCAGCCGAACGTCGTGGACCTCGGGACCGGGTCTGGAGCGATCGCGTTGTCAATTGGTTTGGAGCGGCGTTCGGCGGTCGTCCACGCGACTGACCTATCGGAAGACTCACTCGAAGTCGCAAGACTGAACGGTGTCGGCAACGGAATATCGAACGTTGTTTTCCATCTAGGAAGCTGGTTCGAGGCATTACCAGAAAACCTGCGCGGCACGATCGACGTTCTTGTATCGAATCCTCCCTACGTAGCAGAAAACGACCGAGAAAATCTTGCCGTAGAGGTGCTCGACTACGAGCCTCGCCGCGCGCTCTTCAGTGGCCCAGACGGACTCGATGCGATTCGGGTGATCTTGCGTGATGCCCCGCAATGGTTACGCAAACCCGGATATGTGATAATCGAACACTCGCCGGAACAGGCAGAGGAAATCCGTTCGGTCGCTGCAGAGATTGGGTTCA
Organism: Actinomycetota bacterium; assembly: GCA_005779395.1. Classification (GTDB taxonomy): domain Bacteria; phylum Actinomycetota; class Acidimicrobiia; order IMCC26256; family PALSA-610; genus SXJQ01. Next base: position 21,443 of record SXJP01000047.1, on the reverse strand, counting down.
CAAATGTGCGTACAGAAATGGACTTAGCTGGTCGCGAAAGAGCGCTCATCGCTGAGTGGAGTTGAGCTATCGACCGGGCTGGTTGGTGCTGCCGAGGCGTTGCAAGAATCCGACGTCGATCGCGATCCAAAGTGTCTTGCTGAATGGATACCAGACCAAAGGGCCGACGACAGCGACCGGAATGAGAATCGCAAGCAGAGGGCCGACCGGGACGTCGGGGATAGTTGCTACGAGTAGACCGATGAGCAGCATGATCATGAGACCACCAGTGCAGACGAAGTTGATCGCTAACGCTCCGGTCCAGTATCCGGAGTCGCGTTCGAAGTGGGTACCGCAACCGGGACAGTCGGGCACCATCTTGAACCAGGCATGGAACAACTTGCCCGACCCGCATAGCGCGCATCTACGCGTTAGGCCTCGTAACAGGATTGTTGACCGTGAATTGTCTGTCACGCAAGCTCGCCGATCCTGTTGGTAGCGGCTACGCCACCATGGTTCACAACGTCGACGACGCGATTCTCCCAGCCGTCAGTGCACATTGACTTGAGTGCATCAGGCTCATGCACATTTGCCAAGACTCGCTCGCCTGCATCGGTGAGTGCGATGACGATGCCGAGTCTCGGTTCACCTTCGCGGGTAAATGGCACCGCTGTCGCTTCAACTGTCGCCTTGCCTGAATATTCGATAAGCGCATTTCGCATTGGCGTAGCGTCTACCAAGGCTTGAGTCTCGGATTCAGGTACACGAGTGAACCCATTCTTCGGAGGCGTGGTCGACCAAATGCCACAGGAATGTTTCGTTGCGTACCAGCCGAGGGCGGTTGTTAAACCGAAAGAACCCGGGTCTGCACGCAGGACCTCCGTCATCTGAGCGATTCCGTGGGTCGAATAGTTGTTGAGCGGACCGCCACCGAATGACAGACCTCCTGTGACAGTGAGTGGCCTTGTGTCGCCCGCCTTCAGCCCTGCTAGGCCAATGCTCTTCATCGCCAACTGAACTGCGGCGGGGAAGCACGAATAAAGGTCGAATCGAGCGATGTCGTCTAATCCGATGCTCGCCGCTGACAGTGCTGAGCGCACGACAACGCCGATGGCGACAGACTCACTGAGCGAGTCGCGGCTGGAGAAGTACCAATGATCGTGTGCGTCGGCGCCTGCGTGCAGGAAGACGAGTTGTTCGTCTGGGATTCCGGCCGCACGCGCTGTCCCATATGAACTCAGCAGTATCGCTGCACCTTGGTCCACATCGATGTTCGAGTTCATCAGTTTCGTGTACGGGAATGTAACGATGCGATTGTTGGGAGTGGCCTCGTAAATTTCCTTTGCAGAGTGTGCTTGGCGTGACCAGGCGTGAGGATTCTGGGATGCAACTGCCGAAAAATGCGCCCACAGATCGCCAATGAACTGTTGATGTTCTTCGACTGAACGGCCGGCACTTGCTCGCAATGCTGTTTCGAAGAGCGGATAAACCTGAGTCGGAGCGAACGCCCCGTGAGCATTCTCCGTCTCAGACGTTCCAGGCTTGTCCATTCCGTAGATCTCGTTGCATGACTCGTCATCAGATATTTCGAATTGAAGGTCGATCCCTGCCTTGCGGGCTTTGCGTTTCGCTTGTAGCGATTCACCGCCGCCAATCAGCACAACGTCGCGTTCGCCACGCTGAATCGCTGCAGCCATCTCGTTGGCTAGTAGCTGTGAAGAGTTGCCTCCGATGCTCGACATGATGTGGCTCTTCGGCTCTAGCCCGAGTTCACGTGCAACGATTCTTGCGGGATTCGCGTAACGCCATGATCCGATTTGCACGACAGCAATGGTGTCGCAACGCGACAAGAGACCACGTGATTCTGCGTCGGCTAGCCGTGCAGCATCAACAAGTAATCCGACAGGGGAACGCACAGCGGAGAGGTCGGCGATATCGACTGTTTGGTTGACCTGGCCAACTCCAGCGATAACCGGTGTGCGTGGGTCGATCATCCTTCGAGCCTCCAGAGATTGACGTGATGAAGGGACGTGAGGTTATGGACCGAAACTCAGAGAGGCCCAAATCGGCTCGCTCGGTGTTGCTGAATCGCGGCAGATTGAGCGGTAGGCGCACGAACCGCAAACAGCCGGTTCGTTTACACCCGTGAATTCTCCCTCGCTCGCCCACATTCTCTTGACTGCGTCTTTTAGTTCCTCTGTGATTGCAGCGAGATCCTGCGCGTCTGGCTCGAACGGTTCGGGGTCTTCGTCGACTTCGGGCGCCAAGTGTTCATAACGAACACGTAGACGCGTTGTTCCGACTCGGTCTAGATGCTTGGCGAGCACAAACGCCTGGACACGTGCCGCTGGATCGTCGCCGACATAGTTGAACTGAACCGCGCCGGTCTTGTAGTCACGCGCATCGAGGATTCCGTCATGTACCCAGATCGCGTCAATGCGAGCGTGAGCAAAGAAGACCGCTGGAGGAAGCGGCTGAAATCGCGAAAGGTCAACTTCGTGGCCGCAACGTTCCCATATGCGTGGGCATCGACGTGCGTGGCGTTGAACCATTTCGAATGTGATCTCGTCGTCGGCGCCATGCGCGGCGAGGACATCATGAACAAGATCTAAATCTGAACACACGCCCTGGTCGTGAATCATCTTCAACATCGCGTGAACAAGGAGTCCGCGATCGGGCGAGAACTGAGAGTCGCTTGCGGGCAAACGCAGCAAGTGTTTTTGCCAGTACAGCCGATCGCATCTCTTCAGGTTGGCGTACGACGAAGGCGTGAGAGTCGGAATGTCGCCTAGCAACGACCGCATTTGCGGCTTCATCGTTGGTGTGCCGGACAGCTTGTGACGAAAGGGCAACCGTTGCAGTCGCGGCCTGATTTGGGTCGAGCATCGGGGCCGAGACCGGTCCAGCGAGCCGCTCTCATCCGAGCCCACTGGGTTGCTTCGTCCCGAGTTTCGGAGTCGATCAGCACGGGTTGTAGGCGGTCTACGGAGAGCAACGATGCCGCGTCGACGACGACTGCGGTCGCCCAGTCCGCAGTTCGCAGAGCGATCATTGCCAAAGAAGTTTGATCGAGAGTTGCAGGGGCGTTCAAAATCTTTATGTCGCGGACATGCGCTGTTCCGGCTGAGTCGTGCCCAGTGATCGCAACAGGTGCGATCCACCGATTGCCGGTGTCCTGGTCGACGCTTTCCCAAGAATCGGCGAGCGCGACGGCGTTGAACGGTTCTGGAAATACTGTGACGTACCCATGCGCAGCGCCTTCATATGCGCGGCACTCCTCCACGCTTAGGTCGTGTGGTTTCGGGAAGTCCGAGAGCATCGCTGCACGCAGTTCGGTGTGTGCGAGACCGACGTCGCTAGCGATGCGTTGCGCGACATCGAACGCGCGGTTCGAACCTTTGCTCTTGTGGATTCCTCGATACTGGCGCATTTCATTGACGATGCGCCGTGCACAGGCGTCGTCATCGGCCCGGAGGTGGCGGGCCGTTACACGTGGACCATTGGGGAACGACTCCATCAGGCAACGGTACGCGCAACGGTGGTCGCTCGCGAGGAACTAGAGCAATAGATAGATCGCTCCTTGGGTCGGCGTACGATGCCGTGGATGCCGAAGCTCAGCCATAGGACAAACTTGCGCATAGCGATAGTCCTTCTCGGACTAAGTGTTTGGGCAGTAGCCGCAACCCTTTTGTTGCTTGACGCAAAAAGAAGTGCAGACGACGGTATCGAGATCTTGCGCACGACCCAGCGCGAGGTCACAAGCACCGACCTATTGCGTGGCGAAGGGCGCGATGCGTTTGTGGATGCCCAACATGAATTTGAGCAAGCACAATCGAGTGCGTCCAATCCCATGCTGTTCCCTCTGAAATGGCTTCCCGTAATTGGCAGGCAAGTCCGGTCGGTCGAAGCGCTTGCATCGGCCGCAAGTGACACGCTTGACGTTGGCATTCGTGCACTCGATGACACGAGCGACGTGATCGACAAGACGGGAACAAAAGGACCCGCGCGAGTAGCGCTTGCTGCCAGGCTGGGATCGATTGCGGCGAGCGCATCAATCGAACTTGATTCGGTAGATCTAGGCCCGGACAAGCACCTATTCGGCCCATTACAACGCGCGCACGATCACATGCGCGAAGAGTACGACAACATTCGCGATGCGATGGAGGGTCTGTCCGCCGCTGGGATTGGGCTCAGTGAATTCCTGGGTGGTCCATCTCGGTATCTCGTGTTCGCTGCGAATAACTCCGAGATGCGCATGGGCTCAGGAGCGTTTCTCTCCGTTGGGGTGCTCGAAGTTGAAGACGGCTCGTTCAGTCTTGGGAAGATGGAGTCGACTGAGGACCTCGCTGTTCCGAGAGGAGCGGTCGAATTTGCTGATGCAGATTTCAAGGCGAGATGGCAATTCGCCGAACCTACGGAGGACTTTCGCGAAGTCGCGACGACTACTCGTTTCGATGTCGTCGCTCCCCACGCCCTAGCGATGTGGGAAGAATTGCGCGGAGAGAAACTCGACGGCGTCTTAGTAATTGACCCGATAGCTCTTGAGTCGTTGCTCAAGGTGACTGGCTCTGTGAAGGTCGAAGGTAAGGAGTATTCAGAAGCCAACGTCGTACACGAAATCTTCCTTGAGCAGTACAAAGAACTCGAGGGCCAAGGACAGTCAGAGCAGATCCATCGCCGTGATCGACTCTCGAAGATTGCTCGTGCCGCTATCGACGCGCTTGAAACCCGTGACTGGGATGCCGTTGATCTTCTGCAAGCCTTACGGCCGACGGTCGCGGGACGACACTTTCTTGCATTCTCAGGCCACGACTTGCAACAGCGTGGCTGGATTGGTGCGGGGATATCTGGAATTACCGAACCAGATTCGATCACCTTTGGGCTACAAAACCGTGGCGGAAACAAGCTCGACCAATTCGTAGTCGCAGAGGCCAGAATCAACGCCGGGCGAATACATGGTCTGAGTCGCAATATGACAATCGATGTCACGCTGACAAATCTCGCGCCTCTCGAACTGCCCCGATATGTCGAAGGGCCGTACCCGACGACGCCGCGAGCAGCCGCTGGGAAGTACCAGGGCTGGCTGACCTTCGAATTGCCGAAGACTGCACGAAATAACTTCATTGAGGTGGATGGAGTGGCTGTGCCACTTGTGGCGGCGGGGAGCGACGGACCGAACCACAGAGTGGTCAGCGCTCTAGTCGAGTTCGAGAGAGGCACGACAGTTACTGCCTCTATTCATTTCGAACTAGCTTCTAGAGTCGAATCGATCTACATCAACCCGGGTGCTCGCGTACCAGCGGTTCAGTGGCTTGAGCCCGGTGGGCTTGTGCTTGACGACGCCAAGGGCCGTAGGGTAAATTTAGATAGTTCGTCCGACTAAGTGTTCGTTCCGCGCTGGACTCGCGCGTGAGCACGACGCTACAATGAGTGGCAATCACATCGCTTCGCCACATTTGGCTTGCGTTGGAGGGTTCATGGTGTTACCGTCAAATTTATTCTGAATTTGGTGTCAATTAGTGCAAAGGATGACACGTATGCGTAAGAACAAGATGGTTCGTTTTGCAACTGCGGGCGCCTTGGTAGTTGGTTCACTCATCCCCGCCGGTGTGGCTTTTGCTGAGTACGGCGACCCTGACACGGGCACTGAAGGCACCGATCCTGGCAACGAAGAAACCAGCGGCTCCGAGAGCGGCGGATTGCCCGTAACCGGTGGTGACATCTTCGTGATGACGACAATCGGTGGAGCGCTCGCAATTGGAGGAACTGTCTTGGTTCGCTCAGGTCGCCGCAAGTCAGTCGTATCCTGACACTGATTTAATTTTCTTCGACGGCGCCCTACGGGGCGCCGTTTTCGCGCCCGGGAATAGCGGTTCAGTGGAGATCAGTGATGGGAGATAGGACCAGCGGGCCTGACGGCGTGTCGACTATGGCGAATATCAGACAGGCGTGTCTTCAACGATGTCAGCGCACTCGTTGAGCGCGAGGTCTGTATTAGTAGCAGCGATGCCGAAGTGTTGTCTTTCGTTGCCGTCCGACGGCGAAGAGTGGTGGGGCAAACGGAACACGGCCACGACAGTTCTGAGCATAATTGTGAGGTCACGCCATAGCGACCAGTGCTCGATGTATTGGTTGTCGAACCGCACACGCTCCCGCAGGGATGTGTCGCCGCGGAGGCCGTGTACCTGTGCCCAACCAGTCAGTCCCATTGGAAGACGGTGTCGATCTCTGTAGCCGTGAATCGTTGTGTTGAACTCATCTACGAGGTAGCCGCGTTCGGGGCGAGGCCCAACGAGACTCATGTCCCCACGAAGGACGTTCCAGAGTTGCGGAAGTTCATCGATCGACAAGCGCCGCAGTAGCCGACCAATGGAGTCGTCGTAATCGTCGTCTTCGGAGTTCCAGGAGTCGTCGACGTGATCGGCTGGGAGAGTTCTGAACTTCAGAACCTCGAACTCAGAACCACTTTGGCCGATGCGTGGTTGACGGAACAAGATTGGGCCGGAACTAGAGACCCGGATAGCCACGGCAGCGAGGGCCATCACCGGCGCTGTAATCATGAGCAGACAACCGGCCACTGTGAACTCGATTGCGCGTTTGACGTGCCAGGTCCAAGCCGTGAACGCCGCTTGGCGTACTCGTAGCAAAGGGATACCCCAAATGTCGTCCCTGTCAATGCTTCGCGGTGCCGCGCCAATCTCAAAGAAACGCGGCACGACATAAACATGCACTGCGCGCAATACTGCAGTACGCAAGACTCCGACGAGGTCGACCTCGCGAGTCGGGCCGAACGCCACGAGCACGCGCCTGACATGAAGTTCTGTTACTAGCTCGTCTAGATGCGCAACCTCGCCGAGTAGTGGCGCAGGCAAGTTCGGGAATGGCGCCCCGACGAAGCCGGCTAGGTCAAGGCCGTACTCGGGATGCAACCGAATTAGGTGCGCAAGCTCGATTGCAACATGGCCGCTGCCTGCGATGATCGTTGGTTCTCGTCGCCCTGACCGACGCCGATGGCGAACTACTGCATAGGAAGCGCCACGCCCGATAACCACAGCGCCTATTGCTCCGATCGCGACACGCGCAAGGCTTGTGCCATCCGTGGCGAACGGGACGGTGAGAGTGCCTGCAATGGCTGCGGCCATCGCAAGGCGCGGCGTGTCCGCGAGAGCGGACAAACTGAATCTTGCTTCGTGCGTTCCGGAAGACCCGAGCACGGCCAGGTAAGCGAGCCCGAAAGCGATTCCAGCTTGGCTTGGATAAAGCGCGACGACGACTCCCGCTATTGCTAGAAGATCGGCCCCAGTGATGATCGCTCGCGCAGTCCACGTTCCTGCGCGTCTTGGCCTAGGTGTCGCTGCCACCACGCGGAACAACCCTTTGGAACGCCCCACCGTGTCAGTAATTGGCACTCGAGATCGGTCCTGACTCGTTCGCCGAGTCTGATTAGTTTCAGCCCTAGGTCCGATCAAGGCGCCCTGTCTTTGCCATTGAGGTCAGAGGTCCCCACGACCCCATCGACACGAAGGATTCCATTCTCACCGCGATTACGTGAAGACGCAACTGTTTGGCAACAATATGGACCAAAATTCCTATAAGACGCGCGCAATGCCTGCCGGGCGAGGTAGTGCCAGCGGTCAAATTAACTATGCGCGCCAAAGAGATTCGTAGAGCGACCTATACATCTCGCCGACCGCTTGGACGGAGTATCTCAGCGACTCGACGGCGGCAGCCTCTCCGAGAGATCGGCGTAACTCAGGATCAGTGACTAGGGACGAGATTGCCGTCGCGAGTTCGACTGCAGAATTGGTTTCCGGGACGATGCCGGTGCGTGAAGTGAGAATCTGGTCGCCGGAGGCCGAAATCGGCACGACACAAGCAAGACCCGTCGCCATCGCCTCTATGACACTGTTAGAAAGCCCCTCGCGTTCCGACGGCAACACGAAAATGTCTGCCGCATGCAAGTAACGCCGCACATCATCGACTTGGCCAACGAACTCGACTACGTCCTTGAGTCCGAGCGAAATGGATAGCGCCGTTAGTTGTTGGGTTCGGTCTTCGAGGTCATCGCGGCTTCCGCCAACGATGTACATACGTAGTCGTTGGTCGTTCGCGTATGAACTCGCAAAGCCTTCTATTAGGAGGTCGATGCGCTTCAATTCGCGAACGTGGCCAACGTAGATGACTGCGACTTCTTCGTCGCTCAGCCGGAGTGCGTCGCGTGTCGCCTCTCGTTCGGTGGGAGTCGGTGGGCGGAATTGATCGGAATCAACTTGAGTCGGAATCGGGTGAACGTGTTCTGTGATGCCGAGTGCCGATAGTTCTTGTGCGAGCGCGTCGGTTAGAACGACGTGCGACACATCGCGCAACAGTCGGCGCCGCATGCGAACCATCGTTCTCCGGAGGAAGTTGCCGCGCTCGCCGAGCGCGTCGGTCGCGTCACCTAGGCCAGCCCAACAAATGATCGTACGATGACGAAAACCTGCCAGACGGGCGCCCACAGCCAAATCTGGGTACATCACAGCGTTTACTAACGCGATCTGAGCACGATTGCGCCGCATCCAGATTGCTGAGTTGAAGACGAAGATCTTCATCGCGAGCTTGCCCCGCGAACTTGGTCCGATCCGTACAACTTCGACACCGTCAACGAGTTCTCTGCGCGGCCAAGAGCGGTCGATGCGCTGGGTGAGGATGATTGGCTTAATGCCCCACGCATCGCACGACTTCGCTTGGTTTTGCGATTGTCTCGTCGTGCCACCGAGCGAAGGTAGGTAGTCGGGAACAGCGATGACGATCGAGCCACCCTTTAGCCCATGTGATTTCATGCGCCTGCTGCAGTCTCAGTGACCGACTTAGAAAGTTTCTCGCGAAACACACTGCTGTCGAACCGTTCGGAGTTGGCTCGTATCGATGTCGGTTCAAAGGCGTCCGAATCGAAGTTAGTTAGGAGTTTGGCTAGTTCGCTGACGTGATCAGTTGCGGCTGTATAAAGAATCCCAGTCGTGCCTTGTACGACAGTGTCTTGACTGCCCCCTGCGTCGATAGCAATTACAGGAGCCGCGCATGCTTGGGCTTCTACTGGGACGATCCCGAAATCTTCGATGCCTGGATATAACACTGCACGGCATTTTCGAAATAGTTCGCGTTGAGCTTCTCGGTCGACCCACCCTAAGAACTCGGTATTGGGTCCGCTGAGCTGTTCACAATGCCTTCGCCAGCGGCCGTCGCCCGCAACTACTAGCCGAACCCCGGCCCGCTCTGCGGCAGAAATTGCGATGTCTGGCCGCTTGTACGGAACGAGTCGGCCAGCGAAAAGGAAAAAATCCTCTCGCGCTGAATCGTCTGGCGTGAAAAAGTCTGTGTCAACTGGAGGAGCGACAACCTGAGATTCTCTAGACCACCAACGTTTGATGCGGCTAGCGACCTCGTTTGAATTTGCCAATAGAACTTTCGGTCGTATTGCTGCGCGGCGGTCTGGGAGTCGTTGTGTCGCAGCAAACGCGCGCAAACCTGCTCGCCCGATACGGCCGCCGACCTCGTTTGCGATCATTGCCTGGTCCCACATCCATCGCGCCGGGCTGTGAATGTATCCAATTACGTTTGTGCTCGGGCTCGTGCGCACGCGGTTTGCAAACGCGTGGTGGCTTGTCAGCACGACATCGAAGTCGGAGAGATCATGGGCGGCGAGCGCGGCGGGGAACAACGGAAGTAAATGCGCATAGTTGTCTCCGCCGCGATACAGACGCTGGACGATCTTGCTAGGTCGGATGTCGGCTGATTTGAGTATTGGTCCTGTAGACGACGCATCGGAGACTGTGGTGAATATTGGCGCATCCGGCCAAAGCAAGTGCATTTGCTCTACGCACTTCTCGGAGCCGCCGTAGACCGTGAATTTTTCGTGGACGATCGCTAACCGAATTGGTTTGGATGTCGTGGTTGCGACCACGTCGGCCGAATTCGCGGCCGACTCAGACACGCTCGTAGGAGTCGCGCCGATTCGCCCTAGCGCCATTGACGACGACTCCGATTACCGATGCGCCAGTGCGTTCGAGACCTTCGAGCATTTGCTTCACTGCTCTACGTCGCGAAGTACGTGCATCGAGGACCAACAACGCGGCATCGCACTGCGCTGACACTGCGAGAGCATCAGCGTAGACAGCGCCCGCCGGTGTATCGACGAGCACAAGCTCAGCGTTGTTTAGCGCGTCGAGAATTTGTCGGAATGCTTTTCCGCCAAATACTCCAACGGTGTCGCTTACTGCGCTTCCGCTCGGCATAACGAGCAATGACGGCGAGCCTTCAACGGCGTGCAAGACCTCTGTGATCGGCATGCCTCGAAGCGCGTCCGAGAGGCCAGGCTCACGCGGCACGCTCAGGCGCTCGTGGAACACGGGTCGCCTTAGGTCAGCGTCGACAAGCACTACCGCTGCATCGACAGCAGCAGCGGCTTCGGCAAGATGTATCGCCGCGAAAGACTTTCCAGCACCAGGGTTAGGACTGACGAAGGCGATGGTCCGTGGCCTGCCGGAGCCTTCTAGGAACATCAGGTTGGTGCGCAATGTTCTGAATGCCTCGACGATCTCTGGGCCCCGGCCACGTGGAATCTGTGCGAGAACTGGCAGGCCCGTGAATGATGCTATGGCTTCGATGTCGTTTGTCCGTCCGAAGTGATCTGAAAGCGCTCTTCGCAGCACGAAGAGTTCCGCTGACAAGAAAAGCCCGAACAGCCCAGCAAAAATCGCGTAGGGGACTGGCTTAGGCGCCACGGGGTCGCCACCGACCGAGGCGGTTCCTGGTCCGACGAACCAAATCTCCACTACAGGTCGTTGTTGGATGCCAATCAGCGCTAGGCGGTCGGCATCGACGAAGTTTGTGTACGTATCGATAAGGCTTAGGTCGCGATCTGCCTCTGGCTTAGCGAGTTCGGCTTCGATCCCCTTTGTGAGTTCGGCGATCTTGTCTTCGAGAAGCAGAGCCTCTGCTGTCTTCATCGCCTGTTGTTCATCGGTGGCGTTGGTCTTGAGGGTAACGGCGAAAGCTTCGGCGAGATCCTTGGCTTCTTCTCGGGTAGATGCACGAGCCTTGATGAGGATGAGGCCGTTCATCTTGGTGGTAGAGGTCGAGATCTTCTCAAGGGCACGGCGAGGCGTGAGTCCGTACTGTTCGCGAAGCGAGTACTCCTGGGAGCGAAACGGGTCGCTACCAGGAGGTGAGATTCCGAGGCGCAGGTCTATGGCTTCTAGTGCGGTGCCTTCATTCTGTACAACGCTCGCAAAAAAACTAGATCTAAACGCGAGTTGCTGCTCGTTGAGTTGCGAGTTCGTGTAGATGTCCTTGGCTGCGACATTCAGCAAGATCTCTGCTTGATAAACGGGCGGTTGCGCGTTGGAATAGGCAAAAACACCACCGCTAACGGCGAGCGTTATCAGAAGAATTCGCCACCAGTTGGCGCCTATAACCCGAAGATGATCGGCAAGGTTCAAGGCGGCAGAGTGTAGGCCCATTCGCGTTCGCTCATGGTGCAAACATTTTGCGGAGAGTGTGACGCGTCGCATCTGTTTGCCGGGCGAGCGCTGAAGCTTGGGGCGCTCCGGTACTGTGGCCACGATGGTGCCGGCGCCGCGGGAGCCCCGCATAGTAGGTAGGGGCCAACTAATCGCTGTAGCTTCACTTGTCGCGGTTGCAATTGCTCTAGTCACGAGCCTCGCTGAGTCTGGTACTGCAACGGAAACTTTCAACGCCGGTCTCGACCTATTGCCATGGGCTCTGTTTGCCGTGTTGTGTTCGCCTGTACTCGTATTCATTGCACTTCGTCCCCAGCGTGGCATCTTGTTGCTGGTAGCACTCGTGCCATTCAACGGACTGTTGTTGCTGTTACCCGAGAGACCACCGTTTGTCGATGGCTGGAAGGAGGCGCTAGCCGTCTACTCGCTGTTATGGGCCGGACTCAATTTTGTCGGTTCAAAGAGGGTTAAGCGCGACCGTCCGAAGTTCGTCGGTCCGCTCGTTCTTTACGTCGGCGTCGGTATCGCATCGGCTGTTGTCGTCGCGACTAATGCCTCGCCGATCCAAGCAGCGGTCGGTCTGAAGGTCGGGTATTTTTGGCTTGCGTTAGCCCTCGCGGCGTGGCTCGCGCCACTTACGGTCAAGGACCGCGACCGCTTGGTCTCGCTGCTCATGGGTGCAGGGCTCGTGACCGCGTTATGGGGGATCGCGCAACAATTCATGGGCCATGAAAGTCTCGTAAAACTCGGCTATCAGTACGATGAAAATATTCGGTTCACGGGTGGCTTCATGCGCTCGATATCGAGTTTTCCTTCGCCCTTCAACTTCGCGTTTTTCCTGACTCTAGTGATACTTGTAGGACTACCGATTGCTCTCGAAGATCAACGCCGTCGACGGAGCCAGATTTTTCTGTGGACACTCCCGATTCAGTGCGCCGCGCTGGCTCTGACATTTGTTCGCGGTGCGTGGCTCGCTCTCGCGGTTGGGCTTTTCGTCCTCGCTATACGTAGGTATGGCGCGCTTTTCTTACCTGTTCCGGTCGCTCTTATCGGCCTTGCCGCGATGCCAGGCTCATTCAGCGCAACTGTGTTGCAAAGCGACAGTCTCGACGACCGCACAGTCGGTTGGGGTCAGAATCTGACACGCCTGCTCGAAGCACCTTTCGGTAGAGGAATCGGCACTACCGGCGCAGCAGCCGAGAAGTACGTTGAACTAAACGGTGCTGCTGGATTTGGTGCTCTCTATCAGCCAGATAATCAATATTTTAAGGCTCTTTATGAGATTGGAGTTCCCGGTTTCTTCTTCTACCTCATGCTCCTGATTGCGATTGTTGTTGCATTATTTGGAATCGAGAAACGCTTAGCCGGAGTCGACCTAGGTTTCGCGCTTGGCCTGTCTGCGACCGTCTACGGAGCGATGGCAGCGTCTCTAGTAGCTACATGGCTTGAAATATTCCCTAACGAGTTCTACCTATGGTCATTAGTCGTCGTAGCTCACACAGCGGTTTACCCAGAGTCGTCCTGAACGCGGTTGCCCTCACCGAAGGGGGTAGCGGTGTCCAGACGTACGTTCGGGAATTGGTTGCTGCTGTTGCCAATCGCGTGCCGGAACTTGACCTGGGAATCTCCGCGATCGTCGATCAGTCGCAAGTAAAGAACGTGCCGAACGGCATTCCCGTTCATGCGGTGCGCGCTCAGAGTGGAGTCACACGCAAGGTACAAAGCGCATTACCGGTAAGAGATGCCGAACTCGTCCATGGTCTCGACGTCGATATCCCGTGGTCGGGTCGGCAACGACGGGTCGCTACGGTGCACGACCTCGCGCAGCTTGACATGCCATGGGCGTTTTCGGGGGGCGGCAGGACCAAGCGGGCGCTAACGCGGTTTGCGTGCCGCAATGCTGACGAACTTATTGCTGTGTCGGCGTTTACCGCGGAGCGAATCCAGGCCCACTTCGGTCGCGAGGCAACAGTTGTATATGAGGCGCCTGGTGCCGTGTTTCGGCCTGCTACGCCAGAGGCAGTTGAGGCTCTGCGTAAGCGTTTCCAACTACCTGATCGATGCGTGCTGTATGTCGGCAACTTCGAACCTCGCAAGGACTTGACATCGCTCAGAGAGGCGTGTCGCCTTGCCGCGACTCAACTGGTAGTAGCTGGTGGTGCAATCGACTCGATCGATCTTGGTCCGGGAGTAATGCGCCTCGGGTATATCCAAGAAACGGATCTTCCGGCGCTGTACGGAGCTGCGACGGTGGTCGCGTACGTATCGCATTATGAGGGTTTCGGTCTCCCACCCGTTGAGGCGCTCGCCTGTGACGCAGTCGTGATGGCGACGAAGGTCGGCGCGTTAGCCGAAGTCTGCCCAAGCGGTATCGAGTTCGTGCCTATCGGCGACGCAACTGCACAAGCAGCTGTAGTCAAAGAGCTTCTCAACGATGCCGATAGGCGAGCAGAGCGAGTGGTTGCAGGGAGAGCAGAAGTAGCGAAGCTCTCATGGGTCAGGGCCGCAACCGAAACAGCTGACGTATGGGCTAGGGCGCTCGGATGATCGCTAGCGCGCAGCGACTATTCGAGTGGCGGGTAAGGACGCGTTCCTCTTCGTTCACGGTCGCTGCTCGGCAAAATGGAATCGAGGCGACTGTGGGATGCAACTACCGGATTGCGGCGGTGGCTGAGTAGCCAAGAAAGGATTCCAAGACTGAGTGCAGCTACGCCGAGCGCAGCAGTGTTAGTTGTGCCGGGACCGGTGTAGGCGAGGTCGGTGGCTGTGGTTGTAGGCAAAGGCGAGACCACTGGCAACTCAAGTCTCATTGATAGGTGGATCGCGCACGTTAAGGCGAAGTCTTCGTCTGGGACATCGAACTCGACTTGGTCGCCGGGACCGAGTAAATGGCCGGTGAGATCTAGACCCGGTCCGAGTATTCGATGAGTAGCAGTTCCAACATTCTCGAGCGTGACCATGTCGGCGGGTGCAAGCGCATCGCGATCGGTTTCAAAGAAGTAATTCTGTACTGACATGGTGACGTCACCGGGTTCGGCGCTTGCCGTGCTTGGCCAGAGTAGGGACAGTCCGACGATGCTGGTCGAGCCGATAAATTGACACTTCGACCGCACCGACACGACTCGCAGGCTATGTGGCTATTGGCCGTACACTTCGGCATTGGAGAAGGGGAGTTGCATGCGCATTGCAATTGGTGCAGACCACGCTGGATACGTGCTCAAGGAGTACTTCGTTCAGGTTCTAAAGGGCCGTGGGCACGACGTCATCGACCTCGGAACCCACACAGAAGAGTCAGTCGATTATCCGCCGATCTGCGCTGATGTCGCTCGTGCAGTCGTCAGTGGGAATGCTGAGGTCGGCATCGTTATTGGCGGTAGCGGCCAAGGGGAACAAATCGCGGCCAATAAGGTCCGCGGGGCGCGTGCAGCCTTATGCAACGACCTTTACACCGCACGCATGGCGCGCTCCCACAACGATGCAAATGTCTTGTCCATTGGCGGTCGCATAGTCGGTCTCGGTCTCGCTGAAGAGATTCTCGACGTATTTTTGAACACCACATTTGACGGCGGTCGACACGCAAGTCGCGTCGACCTGATCTCAGCAATAGAACAAGAAGAGAGCTGAAATGCAAACATTGCTAGAGCAGTCCGATCCCCAGATTTCAGACATCATCGATCGCGAGCGGATCCGACAGAACACAACCATCCAACTAATTGCATCAGAGAACTTCACCTCGCCCGCCGTCATTGCGGCGCAAGGCTCGGTGCTCACGAACAAGTACAGCGAGGGTTATCCGCACAAGCGCTACTACGGCGGAAACGTGGTTGTCGATGAAGCCGAAGACCTAGCAATCGAGCGCGCTTGCAATCTGTTCGGAGCGGAACACGCGAACGTGCAGCCACACTCTGGAGCCAACGCAAACATGGGCGTGTTCCTTGCGCTTTTGCACCCAGGCGACAAGGTTCTCGGTATGCGTCTCGACCAGGGTGGTCATCTCACTCACGGTTCGCCCGTCAACTTTTCGGGGCGATTCTATGACTTCTGCGCCTATGGGGTCCATGAAAGCACCGAACAACTCGACTACGAAGAGATCGCGAACCTGGCTAGGGAAGAGCGACCAAAGATGATCATCGCTGGTGCGACTGCATACCCGCGCGCAATCGATTTCGCTGCATTTCGAGAGATCGCAGACGAAGTTGGCGCGTTACTAATGGTCGACGCGGCACACATTGCTGGTCTCATCGCCGGGGGCGCGCATGCGAACCCTGTTCCATTCGCGGACATCGTGACATTCACTACGCACAAGACATTGCGTGGGCCGCGTGGTGGCGCAATTCTGTGTCGGGACCAGTACGCAACGGCGATCGACAAAGCAGTGTTTCCTGGAATGCAGGGCGGTCCGCTCATGCATGTTGTTGCGGCAAAAGCCGTCGCGTTCCACGAAGCGTCACGCCCGGAGTTCCGTGATTATGCAGCAAGTGTTGTTCTGAATGCGTCGGCGTTAGCTAACGCTCTCGCAGGTCACGGTTTTCGAATCATTAGCGGTGGGACAGATAACCACCTCATGCTCGTCGACCTTCGGCCATTCGAAGTAACAGGCAAGGTTGCTCAAGAGTGTCTAGATGTCGCTGGAATTACAACCAACAAGAACGCGATACCTAATGATCCAGCCAAGCCGTTCGTGACGAGCGGTCTTCGCTTAGGCACCGCAGCCGTTACTACTGCGGGAATGGGCGAGGAACAGATGGTCGAGATCGCAGAGTTGATTGCTACTGCGCTGCGGTCGGCAGACGACTCGAGCGTCCTCGCCGCTGTCAGAGAACAAGCCGGCGCGCTCTGCAGTAAGTTCACGCCGTATCCCTGATCGCCGATTGCGGCGCACGGATACGCGAGGCTGAGAGCACATGGTCGGTTATTTCTTAGTACTTGGCGTAGCAGCGGCCGTGACGGCAGTCGCGACCTGCTTCGCTGTCCCGATCGCTAAGCGCATCAAGTGGGTCGCGTACCCGAACGAGCGATCTATGCATGCGGGAGCGATCCCGAACATCGGTGGCTTGGCGATGCTGCTCGGGTTCGTAGCTGCGATCGCGACAGCGTCGCAGCTGGATCAGTTCACGGAAATGTTTCGACAGAACTCAGAGCCCACTGGTGTCGTAGTCGCTGCCGTTGTGATTGCGCTCGTAGGGATTCTTGACGACAGGTACATCGTTTCACCGCCAGCGAAAGTGGCAGGGATCGTGCTTGCCGCATCGGTGTTGGCACGCTTTGGCGTAACAATGTTCTTCTTCCGAGTCCCGTTCAATATCGGGAACCTCGAACTCGTTGTACTTTCAGCAGACATCGCGCCATTGGTCACCGTGCTATGGGTCGTGCTGTTGACCAACGCCATAAATCTGATCGATGGACTTGACGGCTTAGCAGCGGGAATTGCCGCGATCGCGGGAACAGCATTCTTTGTTTTCGCTGACAGGCTTTTCGACCAGGGCTTGCTCGATGGATCGAACATCGCGCCGTTAGTAGCCATCATCACAGTCGGAATTTGTGTTGGTTTCTTGCCATTCAATTTCAATCCGGCGCGAATAATCATGGGTGATAGCGGCGCATTGCTGCTCGGCCTGTTGTTGGCCGTGCCGACGATCACGGTCGGAGGCCGCACCGACTTCGCATTCTCAGGCAACACATACTTCTTCTTTGCTCCGCTCGTCGTGCCACTCGTCATCCTTGGGGTTCCAATAGTTGACACGGTCTTTTCGTTCGTTCGGAGGCTGGTTCGTCGCACGAAGTGGCACGAAGGAGACCGCGACCACATCCACCATCGCCTTGTCAGACTTGGGCATGGTCCTCGTAGAGCAGTAGCAATCTTGTGGGCATGGACGGCGTTACTGTCGGCAGTGGCGCTCGCTCCAACAATCGCCAAGGATCTAGATAGCGATGGCATAAACCTAAATACGTTCGTGCCGTTTGCGATAATCGCGTTAGGCCTCGTCCTTTACATCGTGTTGCACCCCGGCGCCCGCAATGCGCGCGAAGAGGCGGTTCGTGCGAGTCACACAGGCAATGCTTCTAGCGGCACTGGACAAATCGATGACGTTGACGATCAAACAGTTGTCTCTTTAGACGACCGCCGGCGATCGTCACAGATATAGAAACTCGGAAAATCGTTGCTTCGGTTTGTATCGCGGCGCGTTGCTCTCATATCTTTGCGAAACCGTTCACAAGGCACTTGGGACGGCGCGCCCCTAGGAGAAAAAGCCACCATGCAGAGCACTGATCGACCGAATAGCGAGACCAATTCTCGCCTTCGTCGTATCGGTTCACTAGTAGTGGGCAAGACCCGACCCATGGACAACGCCAGTCTGTATAACGGGTTCACGAATGCGCTCGCTGCGGCCGTCGAAATGGTGCTCACGCCTGCAATTTTTTTCCTTGCGGGGTTGTGGCTCGACAGTGCGGTTGGCACAAGTCCGATCTTCGCTGTGTGTTTCGCTGTACTCGCGTTCGCTGGGGTCATCGCCAAGACCTACTACGCATACCGCGCTGCAATCGCCGTCGAGGAAGCAGGTAAGCCGTGGACACGGTGAACCCGAACGTAGATGCGCCGCTTCCTGTTGAGCGCGAGATTGCTACCGACCTCATCAGGCGCGGGTTGCTCGTCGCCCCAGTTCTCATAGCAATTGCTGCTGGTTTTAAAGGCTTTTCTGGTGCTGTCGCGATGCTGCTAGCAGTCTTAGTAGTAGCTCTCAACTTCATGCTCGCCGCAGTAGGTCAAGACTTCGCAGTCAGAAGCGGTCGCGCTGCACTTATTGCCACTAACGCCCTCGGCGGTTTCGTCGTTCGCATGGGCGTCGTGCTCGTCGCTCTCGTGTTGTTGCGTAACCAAACCTGGATTCACTTCGGAATTTTTGCAATTGCAGTTGCTAGTACCCACCTTGGGTTGTTGTTCTGGGAGATGCGCTCGGTTTCTGCGAGTCTTGCGTTCCCAGGCCTCAAGCCCCGTCCGGCGAAAGCCTGAGTAAGGGACTCAAATGACACTTGGACTCGAGTTCCCACCGATTAGTCACCTAATCGTGTGGGGTACAGGCCCCGGCGGCGTCAACAAAGTCGCCGTCATCTACATGTTTGCCGCGTTTATGACGCTGCTCATCTTTGTAGTTGGTGGCGCCAAGCAGAAGCTTGTGCCTTCAGGCTTGCAGAACATCGCCGAAGTCGGAGTTGATTTCGTGCGCAACCAGGTGGTCATGCAGACGATGGGCGTAGACGGCCTGCGGTTCCTGCCGTACCTGACCTGCCTGTTCTTCTTCATTTTCTTTAGCAACATCACAGAGGTAATCCCCTTCGTGCAGTTCCCCGCGAACTCACGGATGGCAATGCCGATGGTATTCGCACTCATCACATGGGTGCTTTACAACGCAGTAGGTGTAGTGAAGCAAGGACCGATCCACTACCTCAAGAACTCCACGGTTCCACCGGGAGTCCCGAAGGCAATTCTTCCGCTCGTGTTCATCATCGAAATCGTGTCGCACTTCCTCGTGAAGCCGTTCTCGCTTGCAGTGCGACTTTTCGCGAACATGCTTGCGGGTCACCTCATTCTTGTGACCTTCGGCGTGATCTGCGCCTCGACATGGGCACTTGCACCATCGATAGTCATCACCCCCTTCTCGTTCCTGATGCTTGTTGCAATGACGGGCTTCGAGGTTCTAGTTGGTTTCTTGCAGGCGTTTATCTTCACAATTCTGACGGCCGTTTACATCGGCTCGACGTTGCACCCAGAGCACTAATCCATCAATTCACATGACCCAAGGAGTTACATTGCTGCGTTTTCTTGCAGAGACAGGTGCCGGCGAACTTGAAGCCGGACTTACAGCAGTAGGACGAGGAATCGTTTACGGTGGAGCGGCCATCGGCCCAGGCATCGGGATCGGCCTCGTTGTTGGTAACGCCATCGAGGCAATGGCACGTCAGCCAGAGTCGGCTGGGACCGTTCGCACCACGATGTTCCTCGGGATTGCGTTCACCGAAGCGCTCGCGCTCTTCGGTTTCGTTCTCTCATTCATTGTCACCGGCTAGATCCGACCTAGCGGACCACAGGAGTTTCAATATGGCGCACACGCGCAAGTTGTTTGCCTTGGCGGGTATCGCTACGGCCGCACTGTTCATTGGTGCTGCTGGCGCGACTGCTTCCGAAGGCGGCACAGAAGCCGACACAGAGGCCCACGTAGAGATCGCCCACGACGCGCACTTGTGCGTAGAGATTCTCGAAAAGGGTGGCGCTGTCGATGACTGTCAGGAGTCTCCGAGCCCGATCCTGCCGGAGACGAACGAGATCATCTGGGGTAGCGCATCGTTCGCTGTTCTCTTTGGCATCTTTTTGTGGAAGGGGTTCCCGGCAGTCAAGAAGGCCACCGAGGCTCGCCAAGACCGCATTCGCGGTGACCTCGAGGCAGCTGAGCGCAGCAAACTCGATGCAGAGGCTGTGCTCGGCGACTACCGCGCTCAACTTGCTGATGCCCGCGCTGAAGCAAACCGCATTATCGACGAGGCCCGTACTTCTGCTGAGTCGGTACGGCG
The DNA here is from genome assembly GCA_005779395.1 of Actinomycetota bacterium. GTDB lineage: Bacteria > Actinomycetota > Acidimicrobiia > IMCC26256 > PALSA-610 > SXJQ01. The sequence goes on along the minus strand of SXJP01000047.1, from coordinate 1,395 downwards.
CGACCTGATCGCTCGTGCTGAGCAAGAAGCAGCCGAAGTTCGCAGTCGCGCAGACGACGACATTCGTGTCGCCTCTGACCGTGCATTCGCTGACCTCAGCAGCCAGGTTGCAACCTTGTCTGTGGAGCTTGCAGGCAAAATTGTTGAGCGCAACCTTGATGCGGCTGCACAGCAGGATCTAATCAACTCATACATCAGCTCAGTCGGCCGGAACTAGAGGCCACTTCATGTCTGAACGGATTGATGCCTACGCCAGAGCGGTCCTAGCGATCGCGACCGCCGAGGGCTTCCTAGCCGAAACCGAAGATGAGCTGTTCAGGTTTGCTCGTGCCTTTGAGGGCAGCGACGACCTACGCATGGCACTTTCGGACCCGGCCTTGCCGGCCGAACGGCGTACTGCTGTAGTCGATCAACTCCTCGGCACCAAAGCGCTCCCAGTTAGCCGTTCGATCGCTGGCCTTGTCGTAGGAATCGGCCGTGGCGGCGACTTGCCTGCAATTATCGACCGGTTCATCGCTCTAGGCGCAGAGTCACGTAGCCATGAAGTTGCCGAGGTACGCACGGCGGTCGCACTGACCGACGCTCAGTCAACAGACCTTGCCGCCGCGCTCTCACGGGCGACAAACAAGCGGGTTGAGGTCAAGGTAGTTGTTGACCCAACAGTACTTGGTGGCATCGTCGCGCGAATCGGCGACACCGTGATCGATGGCTCTGTCCGCACACGTCTAGACCAGCTTCGTTCCACCCTTTGACCTTTCCCTCGAACCGCCCTCAACGGGCACAGGAGTTCTGATGGCAGAATTGACCATCAACGCAGATGAGATTGCAGCAGCGCTGCGGGACCATGTTGCGTCGTACACACCAGAGACCAAGAGCCAGCGCGTAGGCCGAGTGCTCTCAGTTGCCGACGGCGTTGCGCGTGTGCACGGCCTCGCCGAAGCAGCCGTCAACGAACTCCTTGAGTTCGAAGGAGGAGCTCGCGGCCTCGCTTTGAACCTCGACGAGGACTCAATCGGTGCTGTTGTGCTCGGCCACGCAGACCGCATCGAACAGGGCATGTCTGTTCAGGCAACCGGCGAGATTCTCTCTGTGCCAGTGGGCGATGGCCTCCTCGGGCGCGTTGTCAACGGTCTCGGTGACCCGATCGACGGCAAAGGTCCTCTGACCGGAGTCACGTTGCGACGCATGGAGATCCAAGCGCCCGGCATCGTCGGTCGGAAGCCAGTCCACGAACCACTCCAGACTGGCATCAAGGCAATTGACGCGATGACACCTGTTGGTCGTGGTCAGCGCGAGCTAATCATTGGCGACCGCAAGACCGGCAAAACCACTGTCGCTATCGACACGATCCTGAACCAGAAGGGCCAGGGCGTTAAGTGCATCTACGTCGCGATC
>SXJP01000046.1 GCA_005779395.1 Actinomycetota bacterium | reverse complement strand
TCATACCCCGTTTTTCGCGAACTATCACCCGCAGTTCTATTTCCGTACTACGGACGTGACTGGCACTATTGCGTTGCCTGCTGGCACGGAGATGGTTATGCCTGGTGACAACACTGAGATGACTGTGCAGCTCCAGAAGCCTATTGCTATGGAAGAAGGCTTGCGGTTCGCTATTAGAGAAGGTGGCCGTACTGTTGGTGCAGGCCGCGTAATCAAAATCAACAAGTAGGGATCATGGCTAAGGCATCTGACAAGAGAATCAAGATCACCCTCGCTTGCGAGGAGTGCAAGCGGCGTAACTACATAACGATGAAGTCCAAGATCAACGATCGTGAGCGCATCGAGATGAACAAGTACTGCCGTTGGGACCGCAAACACACGGTTCACAAAGAAACGCGCTAAATGCTCAGCGGCTTCGGTCGCAGCCGCGCGAAATGTAACCCTTTAGCTTTGGGCGGGTCTAGTACTTAGCCGTTCGCGTGTTGTCTCTGCGAGGACGCACCTAACTGGCAGGAAGGAACCAATTGACGGCCCTAGTGGACGAGCCTGAATTGGTTGCCGCCGCTAAGGCCGGTGACCGTGGAGCGTTTGAGGAGTTGGTGCGACGCACTTACGCCGACACCTTCACTCTCGCTCGGCGCCTAACCGGAGATGCAGAGGACGCAAGAGACGTGACGCAAGACGTGTATTTACGGGCATGGCGAGGTATCGGCAGTTTTCGTGGCGAGGCACAGTTTTCGACGTGGCTCTACCGGATAACCGCAAATACTGCAAACACACACTTGCGCAAACGCAGTCGTAGCCGCGCCGAACCACTTAATGAGTTCAACGATCCGGCCGAAACTCGGTTCGACGCATCGCCAGTAGCAGCGTTTGAGGTCGCAGAAATGCAGCAGCGAGTCTCGAAGGCGATCGATGCGCTCCCCGAAAAACTACGTTCAGTAGTAGTGCTCAGAGATGTTTATGAGCTTTCACATGAAGCAATCGCCGACGAACTCGGCATATCTGTAGCAGCAGCAAAAGTCCGGCTTCATAGGGCCAGACGCAAGCTTCACGATGCCGTCTACGACATCACATCAGATGAAATCATGCCACACAACGAGGAAGGCAACGCACATGCAGTGTGACCAAGTCACCGCCAAACTTCCCGAAATAATCGATTCCGATGCATTCGACATCGCGATCGAAAACCACGTCGACAGTTGCTTGGCCTGCCAAGCTGAGGTCGCTCGCTATCGCAAACTCTTGCGCACAATGCACCAGTTGCGGGCAAAGACTCTCGAGCCAGCACCCGGCGCAGTTGCCAAGACGCTAAACGCACTTGCTGCTAATGGCGAGAGGCGCGCAATTCGCGCAACGCTCAAGGGTCGCAAGCTTGCATATGTAGGCGCCATCGGTGGTACAGCGGTAGCGGCCGGTGCAGCGACCGCCGTCGTGTTCATCGCAAGGTCACGCAGACTCAAGCTCGCTGGCTGAACAGGTAGCGAAGCCTGCGCTAGCAACCGGGTCGGAGTCTCAACGAGACTCGCTGCTAGGGTCACGCTCGTTGGACCATTTGATCCGTAGCTGCCGCATGCCTCACGGCATTAGTTTTCGGTAGTTACTGATGAGTGTTTCGATGCAACACCAAGGGCAGTGGCTCAACTGGCAGAGCTCCGGTCTCCAACACCGGCGGTTGGGGGTTCGAGTCCCTCCTGCCCTGCTCTGAAATCCGCGTAACAGACCATCCGACTAGCTACCTCTACCGAGGCGGTGCCATGAATCGACAATCCAAGCGCATGATGGCCAAGTCGGGCATGGATAAGCCGCGCGCAGCGGCAGAACGTCGCGAAGCCGCGACGAAGATCGCAAAAACACGCGAGCGCACAGGACCTCGTCAGTACCTCAGAGAGGTACGCGGCGAAATGAAAAAAGTCGCTTGGCCTACGCGTTCCGAAGTACAAAACAGCACAACGATTGTGCTCGTCGCCGTCGTCTTCATGGCGCTCTTGATTGCCGGCTACGACTTCTTATCCGCAAAAGGCGCTCTCTGGTTGTTTGGTTAATGAACATGAATGAATCTGATCAGCCCACATCAAGTATCGAAACCGATATCGAAGAAGTCGATGAAACAGTCGCAGACGACGATGTGGAAGTACTCGACAACGAACTTCTAGCGGATGCTGAACTAATTGAGATTGTCCAAGCTGCTCCGAAGCTCGAGTCCCCGTTCGATCGTCCTGGCGCTTGGTACATCGTGCACACATACGCCGGGTACGAGAACAAGGTCAAGCAAAACCTCGCTAGTCGCGTGAAGACCATGGCTGTCGAAGAACAAATCTTCGAAGTCGTGATCCCGATGGAAGAAGTCATCGAGTTCAAAGCTGGCAAGAAGCACGTTGTTTCTAAGAAACTGTTTCCGGGCTACCTCTACATCCGCATGGACCTCGATGACCACAGTTGGGGTGTTGTTCGTAACACTCCTGGCGTCACCGGGTTCGTTGGCGGAGGCGCAAAGCCTGTCCCGCTAGCACGCAAGTCTGTTGAAGATGTGCTCGGTGTTCCGAAGTTCGACGAAGAAGGCGTCGTCACGACCGAGAAGAAGGCGCGCCCGCGTCTTGAGTTCGAGGTTGGCGAGCAGGTTCGTGTCGTCACAGGGCCGTTTGCAGACTTCAACGGTGTCATCAGCGAAATCGACGTTGACAGGTCACGTTTCAAGGTGCTGGTAAATATTTTCGGTCGGGAAACCCCGGTCGAACTCGAATTCGGCGACGTCGCCAAGCTCTAAGGAATAATGAATCATGGCTAGAAAAAGAGTTTCAGCAATCGTAAAGATCCAGATTCAGGCTGGCGCGGCCACCCCTGCTCCGCCTGTCGGAACGGCACTCGGACCGCACGGCATCAACATCATGGAGTTCTGCAAGGCATACAACGCAGCCACCGAGGCCCAGCGTGGAATCGTTATCCCGGCCGAGATCACTGTGTACGAAGACCGCACCTTCACGTTCGTTACCAAGACCCCGCCAGCGCCTCGTCTCATCTTGAAGGCTGCAGGTCTTGAGAAGGCAAGCCATAACCCGAAGAAGGAAATCGCTGGTTCGATCACATCTGCGCAAGTGCGCGAAATCGCGGAACTGAAGATGCCAGACCTGAACGCCATCGATCTCGAAGGCGCTATGTCGCAGATTGCGGGTACAGCGCGTTCGATGGGTATCGAAGTAGTCGGCTGAAATAGTTTCGTAACGCCCACTCGCGGAGGACCTCGCCGCGAGAACCTGGGACATCGAGGGACCTGACCTATAAGGAATGGGAACATGGCAAAGAACGGCAAACTTCACGCGGATGCACTCAAAGCGGTCGACCGCAATGTGCTCCACGCTCCCGCAGAAGCTCTCGCAATCGTCAAGAGCCACGCCAAGCGCAAGTTCGACGAGACCGTCGAGGTCGCGTTTCGCCTCGGAGTCGACCCTCGCAAAGCCGATCAGATGTTGCGTGGCACGGTTGCGCTTCCCGCTGGGTCTGGTCGCAGCGTCCGCATCGCGGTGTTTGCTGCGGGTGAAGCAGCGCAAGCTGCCCGAGACGCAGGTGCTGAGATAGTTGGCGCCGAGGACCTGGTCAAGAAGATTCAGGACGAGAGCTATTTAGATTTCGACCTCGCTATTTCGACACCCGATCTCATGGGCCAGGTGGGCCGTTTGGGCCGTGTGCTTGGTCCACGTGGGCTTATGCCGAACCCGAAGACCGGCACAGTTACGCTGGATGTCGGGCGCGCAGTTGCAGAGTTCAAGGGCGGCAAAGTCGAATACCGTACGGACCGTCACGGCAACGTGCATGTCCGTGTCGGCAAAGCCAGCTTCGAGATCGACCAGTTACTGCAGAACTATTCGGCAGTTCTAGATGAGATTCTGCGTGCGAAGCCACCGGCTGCCAAGGGGCGGTACATCCGTGGGATCGCGATGTCATCCACGATGGGTCCTGGCGTGAAGGTCAACCCAGAGGCACGGGTCGAAAGGCACGTTTGATCTACGGTTTGAGGAAAAGCGCGAGTAGCGCTTAGCCTGCACGACTTACATATCTGCACCACCAAAGACCTCCGGTCTCGGACTTTCGAGATAATGGTTCTCCCGCCGGAACAGGTGATTCGAGTGACGCTGCCGCCTTAACGGCGTGCGCGTCGCAAGGGGCGCCCCGGTCTTCGGAGGCGCCCATTTTTTATAGATCTAAGGAGCAACAACAATGGCACTCAAGGCCGACCCGAAGACGCCGCAGATCGCGAGAAAAGCTGCGACTATCGATGAGATCAAGGAAAAGTTCGAGGGTGCAGATGCCGCAGTCCTCACCGAGTACCGCGGCCTGTCCGTAACAGACATCGCAAGCCTCCGCGACGTACTACGCCCGATCGGCACCGAGTACAAGGTTTACAAGAACACGCTTGTGCAACGTGCAGCGAATGAGGTTGGCGTCGGAGAACAGATCGGCGGCATGCTCAGCGGTCCCGTAGCTATCGCATTCGTCCGCGGCGATGCAGCAGCAGCGGCCAAGGCGCTGCGCGAGTTCGCTAAGTCCAACCAAAGCCTGGTCCTAAAGGGCGGCATCCTCGGAACGAACCCGATTGGCCCAGCCGATGTCGAAGAACTCGCCGAGCTACCGAGCCGCGACGTTTTGCTTAGCCAAATCGCAGGGCTGTTTGAAGCACCACTCGCACAGACAGCAGGCGTCCTTGTGGCTTTGCTCCGTGACACTGTCGGACTCGTCCAAGCACTCGCTGACAAGAGAATCGCCGGTGGCGAAGCCGCTCCAGCCGCCGAAGAGGCGCCAGCAGAAGCGCCAGCCACCGAGGTAGCCGAAGCGCCGGTCGCAGAGGCGGCAGTCGCAGAGGCGGCAGTCGAAGCTCCAGCTGAAGCTCCAGCAGAAGAACCAGCGGTTCTAGATACACCAGAAGTGACCGAAGCTCCGGCCGAGGAAACAGCCGAATAATCAAGTAACTCAACGAATCATCCCCAACATCGCAAGCACTAAATAAACAGGAGAAACAAAAACATGGCAACAATGAGCACCCAGGATCTGCTCGAAGTATTCAAGAGCATGACAGTCCTTGAGCTTTCAGAGTTTAAGAAGGCGTTCGAGACAGAGTTCGATGTAACTGCCGCAGCCCCAGCCGCAATGATGATGGCAGCGCCAGCAGCAGGCGGCGGAGCAGCGGAAGCCGCTGAAGAGCAGGACGAGTTTGATGTCGTTCTTCTTGGCGCAGGCGCCGAGAAGATCAAGGTCATCAAGATCGTTCGCGAGCTCACAAGCCTCGGCCTCAAAGAAGCCAAGGACCTTGTAGACGGAGCACCTAAGCCGGTAATCGAGAAGGCTTCGAAAGAAGACGCCGAAAAGGCCAAGGCCAAGCTCGAAGAAGCTGGCGCAAGCGTCGAACTCAAGTAGTTCGACGCAACGGGCCGAACATCTATTTCGCCGTCTTCGGCTAAATAATCCTCGCGAGATGTTCGCAATGGCTTGATTCTGGTGCGATGCCGTTCTATCCTGCGCGACAGGATCGAACGGCCCCTTCCGGGGGCCACTTTCGCGTGGTTTTGCATCGGGGTCAAAAGCCGACTAGCATCCAACGAGCCTTGTTTGCTCGTTCGCGCCCGTTGCTCTTTCTTGTCATCTCCTAGCGCGTCGTCGCGCCAGGAGTTCGTTTGTTCGTCGCCGCCCTGCACATTGCTTTGAATGGAGCTGTCGTTGTCTCGCACCGCCTCCCGTGATCGCGTTTCTTTTGGAAAACTTCGCGAGGTTCGTGATCTACCGAACCTCATTGGTGTCCAGACAGACAGCTTTGCCTGGTTTGTCGACAAGGGCGTCGAAGAAGTTCTAAGCGATATCAGCCCGATCGAAGACTTCACCGGTCAACTCAAACTCGAACTCGTAAATCCAGAGTTTGACCCGCCGAAATTCTCCGAAGAAGAGTGCCGCGAGCGTGACATGACGTTTGCTCGTCCACTGTTCGTACTCGCGCGTTTCATGAACGCTCAAACAGGTGAGATCAAGGAACAGTCTGTGTTCTTGGGCGACTTCCCGATGATGACAGCGCGTGGAACATTCATCATCAACGGCACGGAGCGCATTGTTGTTAGCCAACTTGTTCGTTCGCCGGGTTGTTACTTCGGCTTGAACGCAGACAAGACCTCGCCAGATAAAGACATCGCTGACGCGAAGATGATTCCTGGTCGTGGCGCATGGCTCGAGTTCGAGATCGACAAGAAAGACATCGTTTACGTCCGAGTCGACCGCAAGCGCAAGCAGCCAGTCACGATTCTTCTGAAGGCTCTCGGCTTCGGCGAAACAGATGAAGAATTGCTCGCGCTTATTACAGACGACGAAGGCCGCCCGTACGAGAGCATGCGCAACACGCTCGAGAAGGACAACACCACAACGGTTGACGAAGCGTTCATCGACATCTACCGCAAGCTGCGTCCCGGCGAACCGCCGACACCTGACTCTGCTCGGGCACTTCTTGAGAACCTCTTCTTCAACTCAAAGCGTTACGACATGGCAAAGGTTGGACGACACAAAGTAACGAAGAAACTTCGCGACGAGTACAAGAAGGTTCCGCTCAAGAAGTTCTCTCTCGAGACACCATCAGGCCCTGAAGGTACGACCGGTTTCACCATGAGCAAGGCCGATATCTTGGCCGCGGTCAGCTACCTAGTGAAGCTTCACGCCAACGACGAGGGCTACTTCCCCGACGACATCGACCACTTCGGTAACCGTCGTGTGCGTTCGGTCGGCGAACTCATCCAGAACCAGGTCAGGGTTGGTTTAAGCCGCATGGAGCGTGTTGTGCGTGAGCGCATGACCACGCAGGATGTCGAAGCCATCACTCCTCAAACTCTTATCAACATTCGCCCAGTGGTGGCGTCGATCAAAGAGTTCTTTGGTTCTTCGCAGCTATCGCAGTTCCTGGACCAGACCAATCCGCTCGCGGGTCTGTCCCACAAGCGTCGTCTGTCGGCACTTGGTCCGGGTGGTCTGTCGCGTGAACGTGCGGGTTTCGAAGTT
>SXJP01000045.1 GCA_005779395.1 Actinomycetota bacterium | reverse complement strand
AGTGCTTCCAAGCCCGACCGCGGCATCGTGAGCGTCGAGACCTTCGGATACAACCAACGCGGCGAAGAGGTGTGTTACTTCAAACGCAAGGTGATGGTCCCGAAGCGTGAGTCAGCCAAACCGCGCCAACGGCCGTACTGAGATGTCAGCGATGATCGGCGGTCTTGCTCCAGACCAAGCAACGATGCGAACCGTGATGGGTCACTTCGCGACAGGCGTAGCGGTCATTACTGCAAGCGACGGCACGACACCGGTTGGCCTTGCCGCGAACTCGTTCACGAGTGTTTCGCTCGACCCGCCACTCGTGTTGTTCTGTGCCGCGCACACAAGCAGCACCTGGCCAGCGATCGAAGCAGCAGGCCATTACTGCGTGAACATCCTGGCCGAAGAAGCTGAACAGATAAGTCGGGTGTTTGCGTCGCCCGGCGATCGGTTCGCACAGATCGCATGGCACGCTGGCGTGACTGGAGCGCCGATACTCGACGACGCTCTTGCGTACATCGACTGCGAAATTCAAGATATTTACGAGGGCGGCGATCACGCGATTGTGGTTGGCAAAGTCATCGAACTCGGACATCGTGAACATGGCAAACCTCTCACTTTTTACCGAGGTGGTTACGGTCGTTACGACCAATAGCGAGAGCGAATGAACCTCGTCGCCGCAATTGCTTCAGGGCTGCTAAGCGGTGTATTCGCAGTCTCGGCGTGGCTGAAACTTCGAGATCGCGCGCAAGCGCGAGACGCGATGTCGACATTCGGATTTCCTGGCGCTACGGCCGACGCTGTCGCCTACATCGAAGGGTTCACTGCGCTCGGCCTTGTTGCCGAGCGACGCACCGCATGGTCTGCTTTGGTTGCGCTTGTATTGCTAATTGGCTTCACCGGCGTTCTCGCTTTGAAACTCGCGCGTGGCGATAGCACGCCGTGCCCGTGTTTTGGGGCAAATAGCGACGCCGCGACATCGACGAGCATTGTCCGAAACCTCGTGCTAATAGCGATGGCGGTGTTGGCTACATATCCGCGAGGGCAAGCATCACTTCTCGCCATCGCGGTCGCGGTGCTCGCAACAGGAGTCTTCTGGATCCGTCAACGCTGAGAACGGATGACTGACTCAATCGCGGTGATCGCGATGATTCCCGTCGTGGCGTACAGAGCTGAAGCGCCAGCGGCGATCAGAATCAACAACTGTGAGACACCAACGAGGCCAGCCGCCCACAACAGACTCGATGAGGCAACCAATACAACCGTGGCAACCGTCACGAGCCGAGATTTTGATTCGCTAACGGGCTTCGAACGTTTGACCAGGCGCGCGATCCAGTTGTCGAAGGGCCAGGCGAGGATCTCAGCTTGTGGTCCGACGGCTATGCCAACCCCGAGGGCGCAAGCGACGAACAGAGGGACCCAAGCGACATCGAAAACATAAGCAGCGATGAGCAATATCGCGCTTAGCCCTTGAGTAAAACGAAGTCGTTCCTCAGTTTGGGCAACTTGGCGCATCGACCGAACGCTAGTTGTAGGCAACGACAACCAGCCCTAGCCTGGATTTCACGCATAAGGGCCTACAAGTTGCTCCAGATTGGTGGAACTCGTGCCGACACCACCTTGATGTCTAAACGGCTAGGTCGTGAGGGGGATTCGCTCCTGCCTGCGACCACCACACCGAAATCAGAATTTCGCGCGGTCAACGAACCCGGGCTTGCGGCGCTAGGCAAGACCTCTGTAATTACTAGAGACGTTGATGTCGCGGTCCAGCGCGAGTCGACTCGCCAACGGAGGTTCCTGAGAATTCTGTATTGGCTGACTCCGGTCGGGGTCTGGCTCACCTACCGGGAAGCGACAGGGCAGTCGGCGTTGCCGTTCGAGTTCCGATACACAGATACCCAACAACAGCTAACACCAGCAGTCATTCTTGTAGCGATAGTCGGACTTGGCGTACTTCTCCCGTTGCTCCTTGCCGGGCGGTCTCCTCACGTGCGATACCAACCGTCAGAGATCACGGTCGGTCTCGATGACGTTGTGGGCTTAGGAGCCGTCAAGGACGAAGTAATAACGACACTGAACTTGTTTCTTGGATATCGGACGTTTAGGGACCGCATGGGCGGGAACCCTCGCAAAGCAATTCTGTTCGAGGGCCCTCCGGGGACAGGCAAGACGTATATGGCCAAGGCGATGGCGCGCGAAGCAGGCGTGCCGTTCTTGTTCGTGTCTGCATCAGCATTTCAGTCGATGTACTACGGACAGACGAACCGCAAGATTCGCTCGTTCTTCAAAAAGCTGCGACAGGTTGCGCGTGAAGAAGGTGGCGCAATCGGATTCATAGAAGAGTTCGACGCGATTGCTTCCGCTCGATCTGGAATGCGTTCGGTGCCAGTACCAAACAACACGCAGAACAGAGTTGACATCGAGCGCAGTGGCATAGGCGAAGGAATCAGCGGGGTAGTCAACGAACTACTCGTGCAGCTACAGTCGTTCGATTCAAAGACGCTCTCTTCTAGGGTGAAAAGCGCGTCGATCGATAAAGCCAACCAGTATTTGCGCCCAGAGAATCAATTGCGGAAACGGCCGAACGAAGACGCGAACATCCTTGTTATCGGTGCCACGAACCGCGCGTCCGACCTCGATCCAGCGCTTTTGCGACCGGGTCGGTTTGATCGTTCGATTCATTTTGATTTACCGAGTCGTTCAGGGCGACGGGAAATTGTCGACTACTACTTGGCCCGCAAGGCCCACAGCCCAGAACTCGATCGCGAAGAACGTCGATCTCAACTTGCTGGCATGACCATCGGATACTCCCCCGTGCGCATCGAGCATCTGTTTGACGAGGCGCTCGTTTGGGCGTTGCGCGATGGTCGTGGCGAAATGAGTTGGGCCGATGTCGAACAGGCAAAGCTGACCGATGAAATTGGTCTGAAGCAACCAGTCGAATACACCAACGAAGAAAAGCTGACCATCTCTACCCACGAAGCTGGGCACGCCGTCGTGGCTCACTTGCAGGGAAGCGATACTCGCAAGCTTGACGTGCTTTCCATCATCAAGCGACGCGACGCACTTGGGTTGCTGGCTCACTCAGACACAGAAGAACGTTGGACGCGGACGCGTTCGGAGTTGCTTGTCGCGATCCAGATCGCGTTTGGCGGCATGGTCGCAGAGGAACTCTTCTTCGGTGAAGCAGGGACAGGTCCTTCGTCCGATCTGGCGCACGCCACGACGATCGTGGCCCAAATGGTCGGCACTTACGGCATGGCGGGGTCACTCGTGAGTTTCGAAGCCATCGAAAGTGGCCCGTACAGGACGGGAATCGTCGCGAAGGTGTTGTCTGATGACGACGCGCGGGCGGCAGTTCACCGAATACTCGATCAACAAAAATCTGAAACTCGCAGGGTCCTCGATGAAAATCGCCACCTCGTGATCGCACTTAGAGACGCGCTTTTAGAGCACGACGAAATTGATGGCGACCAAATTCTTTCGGTTATTCAGTCGGCCGATCCAGGGCGGTAGTGGAGCAGAAGCAGGTCGTAGGACAGCTTCGCGACGCCAGCGGCGATGAGCGGCCAGCCAAAGTTTGAGCTAGCGAGCATCCAGCCAGCGAGGGCCGGGGTCGCTGCTGTAGCGAGGCTTCTAGGGACGTTCGTGATGCTCGCAGCGGCGGCGCGTTCCGGCGGAGTGACGAGGCTCATCACAAGCGCTTGACGCGCTGGGATATCCATCGAACTAAGCGAGGCTCGGAGCAATAGGAGCGCGACAGCGAGGCCAGCGTTCGGCGCGATGCCAGCGAGCACGAGGAAAATGTTCGCAGGGATATGCGTGAACACCATCGTGTTCACCAGTCCGAAGCGCTTCGATACCGCAGCGGAAGCTAATTGCGAGAAAGACGAGAGCAGCGCCGTGGCGGCGAGTGTTGCTCCGATCGCACCAGCGTCAAGTCCGAAGCGTTGATGCAAGTACAAGACGAGGATTGCGTGGATCGCAAGGCCACCTCCTGCTGAATCCAGAGAAAACAGTGCTGCTAGTCGGAGTACGACCGCGCGCGATTCGCGAAGTGGAACCCGCGCAGTTGCGGCGTGCGGAGCTGGTGCCATTGTGCGGTAGGCGAGAGCTGAGCCAATCGCGGCTGCTATGTAGATCGCGAACGACGCGCGTTCGGTAGTGAGAAGGTTCCAGCCATAGCGCGAAGAAAGTTTGCTCGGTAGTGGCGAAGCGAGTGCTCCGAGTGCCGCTCCGAATCCACCTGCGAGGTTGTAGATCGCGAAACGCTTCGGCCTGCCTTCTTCGTCGGTACGGTCAGCTATGGCTGCCTGTTCAATCGGCAACACGAGACTGACGTCGCCTGCCGACGGGTTGAGGGTTCCCAGCACGGCAACTATTAGGAGCGGCCAGAAAAGTGAAATTCCTGCGAAGCCGAGTCCCGTAGCCGCCATCAATACGCAGGTGCCGAGGAGTACACGGCGAGGATCGAGGTGCCCCCATCGCAGGCCGGACACCAATGTCAAAGCCGCAGAGCCAAGGAGCGTTCCAGTGACAATCATTCCCACCTGCAGAGCAGTGAAACCAAGGTGGGTGAGGTACTGGGCCAACAACGCGCTCGCGAATCCGTCGGCGACCCCACGGATCGCGCGAGCGATGATGATCGGACCAGTAGCGAAATGATGAGTCAACTGAGGCCTAGCGTCGTGGTTCGTGACCCGAAATGCTAAGCCGACAGAAGCCGAGGCTGTACCGACTTTTGGGGCGCGTGTCGTGATTGTCGAATCAGCCGACACGCCTAGCGGGTCCGAAGTCGCTCGATCGTCGTCTGGCAATGGAGTTGTAGCGATTCTTGTAGGTCAAGATGCTGCCAAGCTTGGGTTGCTAGCGGCGGAGTTGACCGAAATTCGCAACAGGTGCGCGGTATTCGTCGGTGACACGGAATTCGACGAAGATCGTGGCGCTCTCGCGGCGATGGTGCAAGAACTCTTCGGGTCGCAAGAATAGGTATCGGTAATCTCGGGTCTCCCGAAAACTTTCGCCTAGGCCCACGGAGCTGACGCGTGGCCGACAACTCCACCTACCGCGATGAACTAGCGCCGATGAGTCGCGCCGAGCGACGCGCCGGTACGCGCTTAATCCTTTCGGCAGTTGGTCTCCACAAGAAATGGGTCGCTGTCGGTGTAGCTGCAGGGCTCATCTGGACACTCGCACGTGTATCTGTACCGAAGATCACGGGTAAGGCGATCGACTTCGGAGTAACGAATGACTCGGACAGCCAGCTACCGAAGTGGGTTGGATTCTTGCTCGCCGCCGGTCTCGTGCAGGCAATTTTCACTGGTGTTCGTAGGTACGCGGCGTTCCGCCTCGCGTTGCGAGTCGAAACGGATCTGCGTATGCGACTTGTCGCACACCTTCAGCGACTGCATTTCGGCTTCCATGACGAGGCACAGACCGGGCAACTGATGGCACGCGCCAACAGCGATATCGCGCAAGTGCAGAACGTCGTCCTGCTGATGCCGTTGACAATCGCTAGCACGCTCACGATGATCGCGGTCGCGGGTGTTTTGCTAGCGCGCGATCCATTGCTCGCCGTATTTGCTTTATCAACGCTGCCGATGTTGCAGATTGCTGCTATGCGGTTCTCTCACAAGATGTTTCCTATCGGACTCGCCCAGCAAGAAAAACTCGCGGATTTATCGGCGATAGTCGAAGAGAGCATCACGGGTATCCGGGTCGTGAAGGGTTTTGGCGCCGAACGTCGACAGACCTCGCGACTAGATGCAGAAGCTGAGGCCGTATTTGATCGGTCGTTGCAGGCTGCTTATCTGCGCGCCTGGTTCCTTCCCCTGATCGACTTGTTACCGACGATCGGACTGATCGGCACGCTCTGGTACGGGGGACATCAGGTAATCGCTGGTCACTTGAGCGTGGGCGACATTGTCGCAGCGAATTTCTACGTGCTGATGCTCATTTGGCCACTGCGGATGTTGGGGATGCTGTTGGGTCAAATCCCGCGCGCTGTCGGTGCCGCAAGTCGCATTCGCGAAGTGCTGAAAACCGACCCAGTGATAGCCGACCGGCCCGGTGCGAATCCGCTTGCTGCTGGGCCAGGCGAAGTCCGTTTTGAAAACGTCTCTTTCGCGTACGGAAGTGCGGGTCTGGTGCTCGACGGATTGGACCTCACGATCCGTGGTGGCGAGTCTGTTGCGCTTGTCGGCGCGACTGCTAGCGGCAAGACAACTGTGGCGCGACTGTTGCCTCGGTTCTATGAAATCGACACTGGACGCGTGTTGATTGATGGCGTCGATGTGCGTGACTTGCGCTTGCACGCACTTAGGACAGCCGTCGGAATCGTTTTCGAAGACACGTTCCTGTTTTCGGTGTCTGTGCGCGACAACATCGCGTTCGCTAAACCGGATGCTCCAATCGAGGCAGTGCGAAGTGCCGCTGTACTTGCGGGCGCGGATGAGTTCGTAGCCACCTTGCCCGATGGCTACGACACTCTCGTCGGCCAGCATGGATACACGCTGTCGGGTGGCCAGAGGCAACGTTTGGCGATAGCTAGGGCGGTATTGGCAGATCCGAAGGTACTGATTCTGGACGACGCGACATCGTCAGTTGATCCAAGCAAAGAGCACGAGATTCGCGCTGCACTTGAGCAAGTGATGAAGGGCCGCACCACGATCGTGATTGCGCACCGTCCAGCCACGATTGCATTAGCGGATCGGGTAGTGCTGCTCGACGGCGGTCGAGTCGTAGCCGAAGGTACCCATCTTGAGCTGCTTGCGACGAGCGAACGATACCGCGAAGTCCTCGCAAGCTCAGAGGACATGCCGGCATGAGAGGTCAGGGCGCATGGAACGACCTCGTTCCAGCAGATGACATGTCCCGCGGCGAAGCCAAGCGCGTAATTCGGCGTCTTTGGCGCATGCTCGGACCGTGGCACCGCGGAATCGTGTACGCATCGGCTGTAGTCGTCGTGCAGGTCGCAGCGTTAGTCGCTGGGCCTTCGCTCGTGCGCTATGGCATCGACGCGGGCATTCAAGTGGACGACAAGGGCGCTCTCAATCTTGCTGTAGTGATGTACATCGGGGTCGCTCTACTGAGCCTCGTTCTAGGTCGCGCGGTTACGCGAATGGTGGCACGGCTCGGCGAGAGTTTCTTGCAATGGTTGCGAACTCACGTTTTTCGGCATCTCATGAGTTTGTCGATGGATTTCTTCGAGAAAGAGAAAACCGGTCGGCTAGTCGCTCGAATGACGTCTGATATCGACGCGTTGCAGGAACTGATTAGTCAAGGTCTCGTCCTGATGGTTCAAAATGTGTTGCTCTTTGTCGGAACCGCGGTTGTTATAACAGTCATTAGTCCGTTGTTGGCGCTTGTAACGCTCGCCATCGTCCCTCCTGTTTATTTTGCTAGTCGTTGGTTCCGCAGGGTTTCGAACGTTGCCTATTTAGAGGTGCGTGATCGGATCTCGACGAACATGAGCACGCTGCAAGAAAGCCTCGAAGGCATTCGAGTCGTTCAGGCGTTCGCACGCGAGAAGCATGCTTCCGACCGTTTCAGCGAGACGAACGAGGCTCAATTTGAGGCGAATCTATCGACAGTCAGCATTTCGGCGAAGTACTTCCCGGCCGTTGAGATGTCTGGCGTCGTTGGGACCGCAGTGATCATCGGTGTCGGCGGTTGGATGGTGCATGCTGAAGCGGCCACGATCGGAACGGTCGCAGCATTTGTGCTTTATCTGAACAACCTGTTTGAACCAATCCAACAACTGAGCCAGTTTTACAACACTGTTCAGTCTGGTGGCGCTGCGCTTAACAAACTGTTTGGCTTGCTCGATACGGGGCCTTCGGTATCTGAGCGACCGGGAGCGTTCGATATCGCGCCCAGCGCAGTTGACATCGTCGTGAATTGCGTCAGTTTCGCGTATCTAGACGACGTCGTGCTCGACAACGTCTCGATGACTATCCATTCTGGCGAACGCGTTGCGCTCGTCGGCCCTACCGGCGCTGGCAAGAGCACACTCGCAAAGCTGTTGGCGCGTTTTTATGATCCATCCTCTGGCTCCGTGAGCATCGGTGGAGCTGATCTGCGCGCCATCACGCTCGATTCGTTGCGGCGACGCATGTGTTTTGTCCCGCAGGAGGGCTATCTGTTCGCCGGGACTCTGCGCGAGAACGTACGAATCGGCCGGCCCGAAGCAAGTGACGTAGAGGTCGAAGACGCGATGCGCGCACTCGGAGTCTTGGAACACTTCGCTGCGTTCCCAGGCGGACTCGATACCGAAGTGCGCGAAGGCGATTCGCGGTTGTCAGCTGGCGAACGGCAACTAATGTCGCTAGCACGTGCTGCGCTCGCCGACCCAGCGATCCTCATTCTTGACGAAGCGACATCGAACCTCGACCCAGGTACCGAACAGTCCGTCGAACAGGCACTCGAAGCCCTTATGCACGGTCGTACTGTGGTTGTTGTAGCTCATCGGCTTTCTACTGCTGAACGCGCTGACCGAGTTGCCGTAATCGACGGCGGTCGACTCGTCGAGTACGGAACGCACGCCGATCTCGTCGGCGCCGGTGGGCGATATGCATCGTTGTTTGCTGCCTGGGTAGTCCACAGGCCATAAATATCTGCGTTCCGACGCCCTCGGTACTTAGGTACCTCAACTTCTCGTGGTTCAGGCCGAACTGGAAGCTTGCGGGAGAAGTCAGAAGACAGCAGTCTCCCGTTTGCGAATCGCGATGCAGGCACCTTTGAGGAGGCAGTTGTGGATGAAGGAATGGACGAACTCCTAGCTGAGTTCTTGGTAGAGAGTTTCGAGAACCTTGACCAACTTGATCAGGACCTGATCACGCTCGAGCAGTCACCGGACGACCTAGGCGTGTTGCAGAGCATCTTCCGCACCATCCACACAATCAAGGGCACCTGTGGATTCCTCGGATTTTCAAAACTCGAACGCATTAGTCACGTCGGCGAAAGTCTGTTGTCATTGTTGCGCGACGGCGTCGCGACAGTCGACCAAGAAATCGCTAGTGCGCTGCTCGCTATGACGACGGCCGTTCGAGCGATCCTCGTCGCGATCGAAAACACCACGGGCGAAGGCGACTTCGAATATCTCGACCTCGTCGGCGAACTCACTCGGTTAGAGGAAAGGGCGCGCAACGCCGACGTGGGCGCGGAAGACCTTAGTGATGTAGAAACGCCGGACGGGGCGCGAGTAGGCGAACTCCTGGTGCTCGGGGGTGCGGCGAGCGAAGTAGATGTTGCTATCGGCCTAATACAACAGCAAGACGGTGGTGACGAGAGGCGGATCGGCGAGATTCTCACCGAAGCATCAGCTACCTCTGCAGACAAGGTCGCCGAAGCCGTCGCGCTTCAAGGCGATGCTAAGAGCGCAGTAGCTGACAGCACCATAAGGGTTGATGTCGGATTGCTCGATGAATTAATGACGCTGGTCGGAGAACTAGTTCTCGCCCGCAATCAGATCTTGCAGTTAGCCGGGGATACCCAAGGCGATCCGGTCTTCGTACAAACGACGCAACGACTCAACGTGATTACGACTGAGTTGCAAGTTGGTGTGATGAAAACCCGCATGCAACCTGTCGGCAATGTCTGGAACAAGTTTCCGCGGGTAGTGCGTGATCTCGCGACCCAGTGCGGCAAGCAAGTTCGCATCGAGATGGATGGAAAAGACACCGAACTTGACAAGACCATCATCGAGGCGATTAAAGATCCGCTCACGCACCTGATTCGCAACTCGATCGACCACGGCATCGAGATGCCGGATGTTCGCAAGGCGTGTGGCAAACCAGAAAATGGAACCGTGTTTCTCCGTGCGTACCACGAAGGCGGGCAGGTCAATATCGAAATTAGCGACGACGGTGCAGGCATCGACGTAGCGCGAGTTAAGTCGTTGGCTCTAGGTCGCGGCCTAATCACTACTGAACAAGCCGACAAGATGAGCGACCGCGAAGTCGTCAATCTGATCTTTCTGGCTGGCTTCTCGACGGCGGAGCAGGTGAGCAAGATTTCTGGTCGCGGTGTCGGCATGGATGTCGTGCGGACGAATATCGAACGCATCGGCGGTCAGATTGAATTGCAGAATCGACCGCGTGCTGGCACGACAGTCAAGGTAAAAATTCCTCTGACGTTGGCGATAATTCCAGCACTCGTTGTGACCTGTGGTGGAGAAAAGTTCGCGATACCGCAGGTGAGTCTTCTGGAACTCGTAGGCCTCGATGGCGATGCACGCAGGAACTCCATCGAGAATGTCCACGGAGTACCGGTCTACCGCTTGCGTGGAAACATTCTTCCCATAGTCAACCTGCACGAACAACTGAGCATTGAGGCATCTACCGACCGGCATTCGGTAACGATCGTTGTGCTGCGCGCAGACGACCATGAGTTCGGTCTCATCGTCGATGAGGTCAACGACACAGAAGAAATTGTTGTCAAGCCACTTGCTACTCAGCTAAAAAATATGAACTCGTACTCTGGCTGCACGATTATGGGAGACGGGAAGGTTGCTCTCATACTCGATGTCACGGGAATCGCTCAGCGATCAAGAGTCCTGAGCGCTACAGGCGAACACTCAAATTCGACCAACGACACAGAGTCGGTCGACGCGGTCATCGAAAAGGAATCGTTGCTCGTACTTCAGGTAGGAAGCAACGGTCGCGCAGCGCTACCGCTCGCAGTAGTCGATCGCCTAGAAGAGTTCCAGAGGTCATCCATCGAACACGCGGCGGGTAGGGAAGTCGTGCAGTATCGCGGCTCGATAATGCCGCTCGTAGACGTCTGCGGAGCGCTCGGTTATTCCTCGGTGTACGAGAGCGAATCCGATCAAGTTCAGGTTGTCGTGTTCTCTCATGGGGGGCGGATGGTCGGACTCGTAGTCGAACGGATCATCGACATCGTCCAGGAGACCTTCGCCTCCGAAACGGTCGATAGCCGCTTCGGCATGATCGGCAACACTGTGCTGCAAGGCCTTGTCACCGATTTGGTAGATGTGCACGAGGTGATTCGGTCAATGATTCCGGAGTTCTTCACAACACAAACAGATTCCATCGAGACCGGGAGATACAGCCATGTCTGAACCACGCCAATTCTGCACGATGCATCTCGGAGAACACCTTTTTGGTGTTGCGGTGATGCGGATCCAAGAGGTCATTTCGTATCAGGAAATGACTGTCGTGCCACTCGCTCCACGCGTGATCGGTGGTCTTATCAATCTCCGCGGTCAGATCGTGACAGCTATAGACCTGCGTGCGCGTCTAGGGATGCCGCCGCAAGAAAAGGGTGCACTGCCAATGAATGTCGTAGTGCAGGCACCGGGTGGTGCCGTGAGCTTGCTCGTGGATCAGATCGGCGATGTCGTCGACGTCGACGAAGAGATTTTCGAGAATCCGCCAGAGACGCTGACCGGAGTTGCTCGCGAACTAATTCGCGGTGTCTACAAGTTCGAAGAGTCGCTCTTGCTTGAGCTTGACATCGACAAGACAATCGAGATTGTCGCAGCCGAATTGGCTAACGCCTAATCGCTGAGCGACTCGCAACGAAGACTGCGAGTTGAGTCCTGTTGTCGAGTCCGAGGTTCGCGAGAATCGCACTCAGCTGATTCTTCACGGTCTGGGTAGCTAGTCCAATCTCTTTTGCGATCGCATCGTTGCTCGCGCCAGTACCTACGAGTTCCGCGATTTCATGCTGTCTTGGACTCAGGGTTCCGTATCGCTCTACGAGGGCTTGGTCGGGCACCGGCGATAGCCGCGAGCCGAGCCGCGCAAGGGAAGCGCCACTAAGTAACGAAACATCGTTGTTGAGCTTCGTTACAACGTCTCGTAATTCTGAAATCGGTACATCCTCGGCGCACAGATAAGCCGCGCCCGCGTCGATGGCGGCGATTAGGTCTTGGCGCGTTGGGCTGGCAAACAAGATGCAAGTCCGTGTACCAGGGAGTGTGCCTCGCAGAGCTCTGCAGAGTTCTAATCCGGAACCATCACGAAGGATGGATCTCACGATCGTCACAGTCGGATTGGCCGTGACTAGTCGGGCCTTGGCCTCTGCGACTGATGTGTACTCGCCGACGATCGGAACTCCGAGCGAAGCACTAAGCCCGGCTCGAATAAGTGGTCGATCGTCGACGACGGCGATACGCGCTCGCACCCGTCCAGTCTTGCGCGGCTGTCGGCATAGGTTGGGAATCAAATTCTCAAATCAGGAGCCAAGAGATGAAGTTCGCCTTGTTTTACGAGATCCCTGTCACGCGCCCTTTTACGAAGGAAAAGGAACGCGCGGCGTATCAGAACACGCTAGAAGAAGCGATTTTTGCAGAGGAAATGGGCTGGCACGCATTCTGGACTGTGGAGCATCACTTCTTAGAGGAGTACTCACATTGCTCGAATCCCGAGGTTCTCTATGGTGCAATTGCCTCGCGGACGGAGCGGATACGCCTTGGTTACGGCGTGCGCCTCATGCCAGCTCCGTATAACCACCCGGTGCGGTCGGCCGAGTCTGCAGCGGTTCTCGACCTCATTAGTAATGGCCGCGTCGACTTTGGGACTGGGCGGAGTGCGACTCGCATAGAACTCGAAGGGTTCGGGATCGACCCCGCAGACACGCGCAGTATGTGGCTTGAAGCGATGGAGCACATAGTCGATTGCTGGACGAACGAGTACAGCGAGTTTGACGGCAAGCACTGGCAGATGCCACGTCGGCGAGTGCAACCGAAGCCGCTGCAGGACCCGCATCCGCCGATATACGGCGCGACGACTAGCGATGAAGGACACGTACAAGTTGGCGAGCTCGGACTCGGACTGTGTTCCTTCGCAGTCGGGGTGCCTCCGGAGGAAATCGGACGCAAGATCGCCCTTTACCGTGCAGCGATTGCAGGTTGCAAAGACCCGTTAGGCAGGTTCGTAAATAATTCGGCGGCGACCTTCACGATGATGAACGTCGCTCCAACAGAACAAGAGGCCCGCGACGTTGCCACCGAAAGCTTCGAGTGGTATCCGAAGCGTGGCGCAAGAATGATCGGTGAAGTTGCCGGTTGGATGGAAGAACGCAAGCAGGAACTTGGCAACTATCACTACGCAGCGGACATGAAACAGCACGACGAAGATGGGTCGCTCGACCTTCTCACAATGGACATCCTCATGGACATGAACGCGTGTGTATGTGGCACGCCGGAGCAGGCAATAGAACAATGCAAGCGTTACGAGGATGCAGGTATCGACCTGTTGCTCTGTCTAGTGAACCCGTTCGATATCGCTCATGACAAGGTGATGCAAACGATCGAACTCGTCGGAAAGCATGTCATTCCAGAGTTTTCGTAAACCATCGCCCGCAGCGAACTATCTGGCGTGGCAACCAGCAAAGTGGTCGTTCACGATGCCCATCGCCTGCATCGCCGCGTGCATCGTTGTCGGTCCTACAAAACGAAAGCCGAGCTGCTTCAACCTCTTTGACAGTGCAATCGATTCGGGTGTCTTTGCCGCGATGTCCGAGAAGCTCTCAGGCGCGGCATTCCTCGGGGTTGGTTCGTAACTCCAGACCAAATCACTCAGCGACTCATGGTTATCGAGCATCGCGACCACTGCACGTGCGTTCGCGACAGTTGCCTCGATCTTGCCACGATGCCTCACGATTCCGGCATCACCCAACAACGCTTGAATATCAGTCTCGGTGAACTGCGCCACCTTCGCAGGGTCGAATCCTAGAAAAGCCGACCGAAAGTTTGCGCGCTTGCGGAGAATTGTGAGCCAGGATAAGCCAGCCTGAAAACCTTCTAGACAGAGCCTCTCGAACACACCTTCGTCTCCGCGAACTGGTTTTCCCCACTCGTTGTCGTGATACTCGATGTAGTCATCGGTGCTAGTCGCCCAGCTGCAACGCATTTTCCCATCGGTTCCGACTGCTAACGCCTCGGTCATCGTGCGAGCCTCGCGCATCAGCGCTCCCTACGCTCTAACAAATGACAGAAGAATTGGAAGCACGTATCGAACTAGCCGCCGCGATGAGGGTACTGAACCATACGTTTGTCGCCCACGCAAGCGATTCGGCGACGCTCAAGAAGCTCGCAGGGGACTTGCGTGACGCCGTAGCGACTATCTCGAATGGCCCGCGTCGTGACCGCCTCGCGTTGATGCGCGCTGCCCGACATGCAGCCATCGAAGCGGCTGGCGGCGAAGAAGTTGCATTTGTTGGAGAGAGTGCTGAATCGGGGTTTTCCGACAGGGCGGTGGCAGGAATAGCAAACCCGACGAGTATCGAATTTGATGTCGACTATGAGACAGACGAAGTGGTGGCGAGGTTCACTCTCGGGCGCGCGTTCGAAGGTGCGCCGGGGCGAGCACATGGCGGCATGGTTGCCGCGGCTTTCGATGATGTGACTGGCTGGGTAATCGCCCATATCCAAGAACCGGCATTTACGGGAGAGCTGACGGTCAGATTTGTTGGTCCTATACCTGTTGACACCGAGTTGACGGTGCGTGCTCGCCTAGAGAGTCGCGAACGCCGCAAGCTTTTCATAACAGGTGAGTTGACAGCCGACGGCGTAGTCGTTGCTACTTGCAAAGCCATTTACATCACAGTCGATCCCACCATCTTCGCGGGAGCAGGAGACTCTCGTTGACGAACGAGCTGAAGCTCGTCACTTGGAATGTGCTTGCGGCGCCATGGGCATCGCCGATCTGGTATCCGGCAGAGATGGACTCCACCGTGCTCGATCGTCAGACGAGGACGGCGCTTGTTGCGAAGGCGTTGCGCAATTTCGACCCCGATGTGATCTGTTTGCAAGAGACGACCCCACCAGATCTCGCGTACATCCTTCGGGCACTTGGTGAGGGGTACGCATTTCATTTCGCTTCTAATTCAAAGGAGCTTTGGGCAAACTGGGGCGCGTCGGAAACGCCTTGGGAACCGAACGGCACTGCGGTCATTCTTCGAAGCGATCGGTTCATCGAGAGCGCAAGCGGCGAGATCGAACTTGGACCGCACGGCAATGTCGCGACTTGGGTCCGACTTGTTGATGTATCGAACGGCAAACAAATTCAAATCGTGAGCGCGCACCTCGACTCCGATGACGACGACCGCCGCAGGTCAGAGTTGCCAGCGTTGTTTGACGCGATCTCGACTTCGGGAGCGGTAGTTATCGCGGGTGATTACAACGAAGACACCATCTCTACTGGTTTCGGCGAACCATTCTTTGAACGTGGTTTCGCAGACGTATTTGCACTGTTAGACAATCGCCTTCCGACCCATCCATATTTTCGGCCCGGTGACGATTTGGCCGACCGTGCGACCATCGACCACATCCTTGTACGAGAAGTACATGCGGTGACGTGCGATGTAATCGACGTTGGAATCTGGTCGCTTGAGCCTGCCGAAAAACGGATGGAGGAGTTGCTCCGACGAACTGGGTCCGACCACCTCGCACTCACCGTTTCGTTAACCCTCTAGAAGGACCTCGGCGCTCGGAATAGTCGACTCTGCGTGCCTACGTTCTGCTTGCGTTGCCCGCGATGCTCGAAACGAGTCGGCGACAAAGATTAGAATCGCGATCCATACGAGTCCGAACCCCGCATATCGCAACCCCGACATCTGCTCTTTATAGAAGTAGGCGCCGAGCACGAAGTTGACAAACGGTGCCGCATATTGCATCGGGCCAAGGACTGTGAAAGGCACTCTCGGTGCTGCGAACGCGAAAATTAAAAGCGGGATCGCGGTGACTGCACCCGTTCCGACGACGAGCGCGAGTTGAAGTCCTGATGCGTGGTCGATGATTGAGTCTTTGCCTGACTCGACGAACGCCGTTACGACAAGAGCAATCGGCAACAAGACGAGGGTCTCCGCTGTGAGACTTTCGATCGGTAGGAGTGCGACCGTCCGTTTGATCAGACCGTAGAAACCCCACGAAAAACTGAGCAAGATTGCGACGATAGGGAATTTGCCAGCTTCGATCGTGAGCAAAGCCACCGCCCCAGTCGCGAAGGCCAACGCGATTGCTTGGTTGCGGCGCAGATGTTCATGGAACACCAGAACGCCGAGAGCGACAGTGACTAGTGGCGAGATGAAGTAGCCAAGCGCGGTTTCTACAACGTGGTCGTGCGTGACGGCCCAGACATATGTGCTCCAGTTGACGGTCAGCAACAGTGATGCGGTCACCACTCGCTTGAGTACTGCCGCGCTACTCACGGCTGCCCTGAGGGGTTGCCAGTGGCGTTGCGCCGTGACGATTATCGCGAGCAGAACCGATGCCCAAACGATGCGTTCGCCGACTAGCCCGACGGGCGAGAGCCCGTGAAGTTCGTGCCAGTACGCGGTTAGAAACCCCCACATCACGTAAGCGCTGAGCCCAGCGGCTGCTCCACGCCTGTCGACTTGCATCGGTTGAAGCTAGATGCAACTCGGCGTTATCGGCAGACCGGGACGACCCAAGGTCTGAAGCGTGCTAACCAATAGCGATGCGCATAGATGTGATGACAGGTGGACAATCATTGGTGCGAGCACAACAACTCGCTCGGGATGCAGCTAGTGCAGGGTTCGCCGGTCTTGTGATTACCGAAGCCGGTCGCACGGCGTATCTGCAATGTGCCGCCGTTGCGTTAGCCGACGTAGATATCGACATCCTCACCGGGATCGCCGTGGCATTTCCTCGCAGTCCGATGGTTACGGCTACGACCGCGTGGGAGCTAGCGGAAGCTTCTAAGGGGCGCTTCCGACTTGGAATTGGTACTCAGGTTCGGGCGCACATCGAGCGACGGTACGGATCCGAGTTCTCATCGCCAGGCCGGCGGCTCGAAGAATATGTGCGCGCGGTGCGAGCCTGTTTTGCTGGTTTCCGAGGCGAGTCTCTCGCGTTCGAGGGCGAGTTCACAAAGCTTTCGTTGCTGCCTGCGATGTGGTCGCCGGGCAAGATCGACCAACCCGATCCGCCGATAGACATCGCTGCTGTGAATCCTTGGATGTTGCGTGCTGCGGGGCGAGTTGCTGATGGCGTGCATATTCACCCGCTCAATCACCCTGGCTACTTGAACGATGTAGCGCGCCCAAATATCGCGCTCGGCAGTGCTGAGGCTGGGCGCTCTGCAAATTCGGTCCGACTTATCGTTCCGTTGTTCACAGTTGCTGGTGACACAGACGCGGAGCGTGCTCCGTGGAGACAAATGGCTCGCACCCAAGTGGCTTTTTATGGTTCAACTCCTAACTATGCGTTCATGTTCGATCTTCTAGGACGTCCTGGTACTACCGACGCTCTACGCGATCGTCAGAAGGCTGGTGATCTCGCAGGGATGACAGCCGTAATTGATGACGAGATTCTTGAAGCGTTCATCGTCGAAGGAACGTGGGCGCAGATGCCAACCAAGATCGCTGATCGGTTTGGCGGCATCGCTAATCGAGTCGTGTTCTATGCCGGTGGCATGGCCTATGGCACCGACCGTGAACATTTTGACAAACTGGGAGCTGTCGCCCGCGAACTCGCGGAAGCCTGAGAGGAAGAAGATGACATACAACCAATTAGGACGCATAGTTCACGATGCCGACGCTCACATCATGGAGACGCCTACCTGGTTGCGCGACTACGCCGATGCGGGAATACGCGACCAGATAGAACCGCTCGATTTCGGTGGTGGTGCCGAGCTAAAGCAGACCGGCGATGTCGATGCACAGTTATCGGACTTGCGCGGAGCGTTCGAAAATCTCAGCGCCAAACATGCGAGCGATGAATACCGCTCCTCAGAGGCCGCGGAAATCATGGCGCGAAAAAACTTTGCAGCAACGGGTGGCTTCGTCGCTAGCGATCGCCCACGAGCGCTCGACCTGTTGGGGTTTTCTAGCCAACTCATGTTCAACACGTTCCATAATCGTCGTCTGCGAAACTGGGAACACTCTGGCGACCTCGACCTCGCCTACGGCGTCGCTACTGCACACAATCGTGGAATGGTCGAGTTCTGTTCGGTCGACAAGCGGCTTCTTCCGACTTGTTATGTGCCGCTTGCCGATTTCGATCGTGCAGTACAGGCCACTGACGAAGCAATTGCGATGGGAGCGGCGGCGCTCCTTATAGCAAGTGGGTGTCCGGCGAACCACAGTCCGTCGCACCGTGGTCTCGACCCTGTCTGGGCGCGAGCGCAAGACGCCGACCTCCCGATCGTGTTCCATGTCGGCGGTACAGGCGACCTCGTGGACCATAACTATTTCCTAAATGGTCTGCCGATCCCACCCGATTTTCATGGTGGCGAAGAGAACTTTCGGTCGGTCGACTACATGGCCATTCCTGGTCCACCGATGCAGACGATCGCGACGATGTTGTTCGACGGCGTTTTCGACAGATTCCCGCGCTTGCGCATCGGAGTTGTCGAGCAGGGCGCGATCTGGGTTCCTAGTTGGATGCGCCAAATGGAGAGTGCCTTCGATGCGTTCACCAAGCACGAAGAACGTGTGCGCGACCTAAAGATGCGTCCGAGTGAGTATGTGCAACGGTCGATGAAATTCACTCCGTATCCGACCGAGGATGTCGGTTGGATAGTCGAACAGGCGGGTGCTGGCGTAGCGATGTTCAACTCTGATTATCCGCATGTCGAAGGTGGGCGCAGGCCGATCGAACGTTTCGAAAAGAGTCTCGGCGATGCATCGGAAGACGTACGGCAACGCTTCTATTGCGACAACTTCCTCGAACTTATGGGCGCGACCAGTCTCGGTTAACTGACGAAGGCGGGAACACAAACTCAGGGCTAGGGCGCCATCCGGTAGCGCGCAAGTCTTCGTTGACGTGTGGCATGTTCAAGAGGTCTTCGTCGTAGTCGAACTTGTTGTTGCCCGCGTATCTGAGCGTCGAGATTCCAGATTGCGTCGGCCGGTTGCCGTCGGGTCCAGCAGGAAGTATTTGGGTCCATTTCACGAGCAGAATGTCGTCGCCCATAATCGCCCAACCTTCGATGGGGAAATCCCAATCCTCGAGGCCACGCATCGACTCATCCCAGAAGTGCATGATTGCTTCGATGCCTTCGACTCGACCCCAGGCCGGATCGATGTACACGGCATCGTCTGTGAAATGCGCTTTAAGCGCGTCCCAATTTTGTTCGCCTCGCTCGATGGCTTCGCGCGTGGCGATGTAGGAACGAGCGGCTGCTTCGACTTCGGATCTTGGAAATGTCATCTTCATCCCTTGTTGAGTTCGAGTGCTGATGGCCAGCGGCCGACACCACCGTTTTCGAGAACCATTCCTGTCATGTTGCGATCTGCGTGACGCGCTCGCCATGTGAGCATTTCTTGTGCGACGGCGAGAACTCGCTCGGGGTCCGCCACCTGTGTGTGCCATGTTGGGTCGGCTGCAAGGTCGTAGCACAAGTAGGAACCGTCACCGAAGTGGACGTAGGCGGTGTCCTTGTTGCGAAGCACGCTGAGTTGCATGTTCTCGGCGCGCCGATCCCATGGCCATTCGCCTGCGCCTCTGAGTGCAATTATCCAGGTACGCCAGTCGAACTCGTAGTGAGCAGCGTCGCGCCACCATGGTGGCGTTTCGCCGAGCAGAAATGACGTGAGTGGCATGCCATCGCACTGCGCTGGCACGGGTATTTCGAGCGCGTCGCAAAGCGTCGGGAAAATATCGACGTTTTCTGTGAACTCTTCGATAACCGTCCCTCCGAGCGCACCGGGACGTGGATCGCGAATCAGGCACAAGATTCGATATGAGTCTTCGAAGTGACCGAGCTTTTGTTGCAGGCCTTGGTTACCAAGCTGCTCGCCGTGATCTGAAGTGACAATCACAAAGGTGTCGTCCCATTGCCCGGTGTCTTCGAGATGAGCGCGGATGCGGCCGAACTGTTCGTCGACGTCGCCAATCATTCCGTAGTACTGGGCGATCATGGAGCGCATCGTGAATTCATCTGTTGGTGCCGCGAGTTCGGGAATTCTCAACAGCATCTTGTGCATTGGATGAAGGTCGTCGCCTGCAGGAATCGGTAGGTCGACTTCGTCTGGCGAATACGCGGTTGCCCACTTCCCTGCGGCAGTGAACGGCGGGTGAGGCCGGATAAAACTCGCGTGGGCGAACCACGGCTTGTCCTGTTTTGCTACCCAGTTGATGAGGTTGTTGGCTATGAACGCTGAAACCCCGTGTTCTGCTGGCCTATCTGGCTCAGTCTCTAAGGCGCGCTCTCCACCCTTCGGCGTGTCATAACCGAGTTCGTCTAACCAATCGATCCAGGCTTGTGGGTAGCCAGGAAGGTCGACGATGGCGTCGAAGCCCGGAAGAATTCCTTCGTATGTTGACAGGCGCGGGTCGTCGTCGCCGTCTGAAAAACGCGGGTCGATACCTTGGTCGGTGTAACCGAACAAAGCTGGCGTATACCCGGCGCGACGACCTGCCCTCGCGACGTTGTCGAAGCGGTGATCGAGTGGAGTGCCATTGCCGACAACTCGGTTGTTCATTTGGTAAGTGCCGGTGTAAAGAGCGGCGCGGCCCGGAGCACATGGCGCTGCCTGGCTGTAATGGTTCGAGAACCTCACGCCGTCGGTGGCTAGTCGGTCGAGGTTGGGGGTTCGCACTATGGGGTTGCCTGCCACCGACAGACAGTCGGCACGGAACTGATCGAAGGTGACGAGCAGGATGTTCACGGGAGGAGACTCTAGGGCCGACGGGTATTTGGCCTCTAGAAACTAGATTCCATTTCAACGTAAGGTCATCTGACATCTTCCTGGAGGCAACGTGAAAGAGCTCATTTATCACCGTTCTTTATTGGCATCTGTAGACCGCCACGCCGACAAGATTGGGTTTATCGATGGGCCGGTATCTCGTACCTATTCTCAACACGTTGGGCGCGTGTCCCAGCTAGCTAACGCTCTAGGCAATGAACTAGGCGTAGCGCGTTCGGATCGCTTCGCAGTTCTCGCACTCAACTCGTTGCCATACCTAGAACTTTGGCACGCAGCGTTTCTCGGCGGTGGCGTAATCAACGCGCTAAACCTTCGCCTCGCAGCCAAGGAACTCAGCTACATATTGCAAGACTCGGGCACGAAGGTCTGTTTTGTTGACGGATATTTCGCGCCACTCGTCGATGCAGTGCGTAAGGAAACGCAGATCGAAAACGTTGTGCTGATCGGCGATGCAGATGTCCCGCACGACCTGCGTTACGAAGATGTTGTCGCCGCTGGCGACACGGCGCTCCCGGGCGAACCAGATGAAGATGATTCAGTCGTGCTCATGTACACGGGTGGCACGACCGGATTGCCAAAAGGCGTGTTACTCGATCAGCGCGCAGAAATCCTGAACATGTACCACGTCGAGATGGCATGGAGATTTGACGATAACTACGTGTACCTGCATCAGACGCCGATGTTTCATGCAGCCTCGATGGGCGGGATTCTCGGCATACCTGCAGCTGGCGGGACTACAACGTTTGTGCCGATGTTCGAACCAGAATCAGTCATGGCTGCAATCGAAAAGCATGCGGTCACTATGACCGTGATGGTCCCGACCATGATCGGCCTCATGATGGGACACCCGAACTACCGTGCCGAGCGATTGCGGTCGCTCGTGACGCTTACCTACGGCGCATCGCCAATGCCACAAGCGTTGTTGCAAAAAGTTCTGGCCGACCTGCCGAACGCAGAGATCTACCAGGGATACGGCATGACCGAGGCTTCTGCAGTTCTGACGGTGCTCGGTCCTGCTGAACACCGTGCTGGCGGGGACAGGCTTCGTTCCGCTGGTCGGGCATTGCCCGGTGTCGCACTGTCGATCCAAGATGAACAGGGCCACGTTCTCAGCGTGGGTGAAACCGGTGAGGTCTGCGCGTGCACTGGCAACCTCATGACTGAGTACTGGAACAAACCTGACGCAACTGCCGAAGCCTTCAGAGGGGGTTGGTACCACACTGGAGACGCTGGTTATATCGACAAAGCTGGATACCTGTTCTTGGTAGACCGCGTGAAGGACATGATTGTCACTGGTGGCGAAAATGTTTACTCAACCGAGGTCGAAAACGCGATCGCCTCGCACCCCGCTGTAGCGCAGGTAGCTGTTATTGGTATACCCGACGATGTTTGGGGCGAGGCCGTGCACGCGATCGTGGTTCTCAAACCGGATTTTGTTGCGACCCAAGAAGACATCATTGGTCATGCTCGAAGCGAGATTGCTGGCTACAAGGTTCCGAAATCTGTTGAGTTCCGAGCCGAGCCACTGCCTCTTTCAGGAGCAATGAAAGTTCTGAAAAGGGATCTGCGCGCGCCCTATTGGGAAGGTCACGGTCGCGCAGTTAACTGAGGTTCGGTCGCGACGATTGGCTAAAGATTGAGGGCGCTACCGGACGAAGAAGGCCACGATGACTGAAGGCGCTGATCCGAGGCAACGGCTAGACAGCGATGTTCTCAGTAGAGCGATCACGGGTGACAGGTTTGCGCTCGGAGAGCTATGGACCGCGTGGAATGCCTCACTGGTGCGCTTCTTGCGTTCCTTGCGTGTCGAAGAGCCAGATGATGTCGCAGCAGAGGTCTGGGTTGACCTGGCTCGCCGCATGCCAGACGTGGGCCCAGATCCCGAAGCATTTCGACGTCTGCTGTTTACGATTGGCCGTCGGCGAGCGATCGATGCGCGTCGATTCCGACTGCGACGCCCGGTCTGGCTGAGCGACCCTCACGATCACCGCCAAATATCGGGGTCCGATCCACAAGTGGACACGCAGGTCGAAGCCGAACAGATTGTTCAAGACTTGCTGGCAAAGCTGCCGCGAGCGCACGCAGAAGTGATCGCGCTAAGGGTCGTGGCGGGTTTCAATGTGGCCGAAACTGCGGACATAACAGGTCGTAGCGAAGGTGCCGTCAGGCAGATGGCGATGCGGGCGTTGCGCGAGCTAAAGGAACACGCCACAGAGATGGGCTTCGGTTCGGACGAAGCGTCCGAAAAAGAAATATGCGACTTTGGAGTGACGAACTGATGCCTGACGACGACTGCTCATCTGTGAGTAAAGACGAATTCGACAATTCTGATCTTGTCGCTGAGTTCACAGATTTCCTCGACGGTGTCGGTCCTATCCCTTCAGGGCTCGACCGGGTTGTGGGAGTGCTGAGAAGCGATGGAGTGCCAGACATTGAGAATCGGCACGCGGTCGTGGCGAGGATGGCTGATGCGCTCACATCAATATCCAAGCAACCACAACAAGGAGTCCCAATGATCGGGCGATTTTCAAGACGCACAATTGTTATGGCAGCCGGAGGCGTTTTCGCCCTCGGTGGGGTAGCCGCTGCTGCAGGTGGCGGAGGAGTGATCGCCGACGTTTTCACCGGCGGTAACGATGGTGTCGAAGTCCTAATTGAGGATGAGTCGACGATGCCAGCAGACACGACTGACACGACGGAGGCCGATCCGTCGACCGATGAGACAACAGACACGACTGTTGCAGGGTCGGTTGATGAAGATTGCGTTGAGGACGATGACGCTACAGAAAATTCGGCGGATGACGCCACGGATGACTCAGCCGAAGGCGCAGATGACGACGCCACCGGCGATGACGACTCAGATTGCGACGACGACGAGTCTGACGATGACGAGGCGTGCGATAACTCTGGTCCTGGTAACTCGAATGACGAAGAGGGTTGCGACGACTCGGACGACGACGAGTCCGACGATGACGAGGCGTGCGATAACTCTGGTCCTGGTAACTCGAATGACGAAGAGGGTTGCGACGACTCGGATGATGAGTCTGATGATCACAACTCGGGTTCTGGCCACTCAGATGATGATGACTCTGATGATCACAACTCGGGTTCTGGCCACTCGGATGATGATGAGTCTGATGACGACGTCGAACTAGACGATTAACAACTGCTATAGGCGTGGGCTGCGTGGGCGGCCCACGCCTGTGGGGGCATTAAGAAAAAGGGGTTCACGTGATCGGTAGCGTTTCGAGAAGAGCGATTGTCTTCGGTGTCGGAAGCACTTTCGTGCTCGGTGGGGCCATGGCCGCTGCAGGGAGCTTTGTTACTGATGCTTTAGGCAGCAAAGCCGACGATGGCATCGGTGTCGCGTTGGAGGACGAGACGACGACTACCGAGACAACGACGGACACGTCGGTTCCGGACACATCCATGCCAGATACGTCCATTCCCGATACTTCCGTTCCGGACACCACAGTGCCAGATACGTCTGTGCCGGACACGTCTGTGCCCGACACGACGGTTCCTGATACCACAGTTCCTGATACCACAGTTCCAGAACCAGTCGATGAAGCCTGCGTGAACGCAGAAAACCACGGCGGCTACGTCTCGGGTGTTGCTCACATGCATGATCGCGACTCCGAAGAGAACCACGGGTCGAGAGTCAGTGCAGCAGCTCACTCTGATTGCGGTAAGGATGACGACGCTGACGAGGACACGGACGACGGAGGCGATGAGCCAGACGAAATAGACGATTAGTCAGACGCTTTCGGTCCAGTCTACCTACCGGTCGGTAGATAGACTCCAGAGGTGACTGCGACACGTGAGCCGATCGCTAGTCCGGCGCCATTAAGGGCTTCGGACTCCTTATTACCGGTCCTGCGGGTCATTCCAGAGCAGTGTTACGAACGCTCGAACTCACGGGCATGGGCGCTAGTAGCACAGGCTGTTGCTGTTTGGGGAGTCTTGCTGACCGCACTTGTGTTTGCAGATGCCTGGTATTTCGTGTTGCCGCTTTCGATCGCTACCGGCCTTGCCGTTGCGAGCCTTTTCATTCTCGGTCACGATGCAGCCCACGGCGCTCTGTTTGAATCGAAGCGACTTAACCGTTCCGTCGGTCGAGCGTTGTTCGTTCCTTCGTTGCATATTTTCGAACTTTGGGTTCTTGGGCACAACCGAATCCATCACGGTCACACCTTGCGCGAAGGCATGGATTTTGTTTGGCACCCGGCAACGGTTGCTGATTATTTGGCAATGAATCGTTTCGCCCGCGCCCGTCACCGCATCGAGTGGTCGGCATTTGGTAGTGGCTTCTATTACCTGCGGTCGGTTTGGTGGCAAAAAATGCATCGCTTCCCAGCGCCGCAACGTTACGCAGTAGCGACACGCAAAGACAAGCAGTTCTTGTTCACTATCACGGCAATCGCGCTTGTAGTTACCGCTGGCCTCAGCAACGTGGCAAGCCTTGGCGTTCTCGGCACGGTGTGGATGATCGTCAAACTATTCGTGTTGCCGTTCGTCGTGTTCTCGTGGACTATCGGGTTTGCGGTTTACGTTCACCACATTGCTCCAGACATCAAATGGTGGCCACGCCGCGCATGGAACAGCTTCCACGGCCAGGTCGAAGGCACGACCATCTTGAAGATGCCAAAGATCATCGACAAGCTTGTGTTCCACAACATCTTTATTCACGTACCGCACCACGTAGACACGCGCATCCCTTGTTACAAGTTGGTACAAGCGGCAGATGCAATCGTCGCAGCATTTCCAGAGGCGACGGGTCGCAAGTACCGGTTCGCCGATTTTCGCAAGAGCACAAGAGTGTGCAAGCTTTACGACTTCGAGAAGCAGACCTGGTTGCCATACCCGTAGGTAACCCCTAGGGTCTCGCAAATGACTTCGCACATATATACGTCGCCGTACCCCGACATCGTCGTCCCAGACGGACCGCTCACCGGATTCGTTTTCGAAAACGCGCACCGGTACCCCAACCGCGTGGCATTCATCGATACTGGTACGGGTGCTCAATGGTCGTATGCAGAAACGATCGATCGAATTCACCGCACAGCCGGAGCACTGCAGTCAGCAGGATTCGGTAAGGGCGATGTGCTGGGTGTGATGGCACCGAACTCGCCCGACTATGCAGTCGCCTTTCACG
The DNA here is from genome assembly GCA_005779395.1 of Actinomycetota bacterium. GTDB lineage: Bacteria > Actinomycetota > Acidimicrobiia > IMCC26256 > PALSA-610 > SXJQ01. The sequence goes on along the minus strand of SXJP01000045.1, from coordinate 2,813 downwards.
CTGCAGCCGTCGCAGGTGGCACTGCCACAACGATCAACCCTGTGTACGGCGTAGACGAGATCGCGTTTCAGCTTCGTGATGCTGGCGCGTCGGTGTTAGTCAGCGCGGGCGGATCCTTGGAGAGCGCGACGAAGGCCGCAGCTGAGGTCGGCATTTCGGATGTTTATGTATTCGGTGCGGGCAATGGTGCAAAGTCCTTTGATGCCTTGGCGAGCGCCGACCCGATCGCACAGGTCGCGGTTGGTCCGGACGACACGATTGTGTTGCCGTATTCGAGTGGCACGACCGGTCTTCCGAAGGGCGTGATGCTTACGCACCGCAACTGTGCATGCAACATCGCGCAGACATGCGAGGTGTTCCCGTTCGAAGAACACGACGTCGCGATAGCTGTGTTGCCGTTCTTTCATATATACGGAATGCAAGTGATCATGAACTCGGGGTTGCGAGTTGGGGCGACCCTTGTTACGATGCCGCGCTTCGATCTTGTTGGTTTCTTACAAGCAGTTCAGGAACACAAGGTCACGATCGCGTACCTCGTGCCACCAATTGTGCTCGCGCTGGCCAAGCAACCGATTGTTGCCGACTACGACCTATCGTCGCTGCGAATCGTGATGTCTGGTGCGGCGCCGCTTGGGGCGGAACTTGCCGAAGAAGCCGAACAGCGGATCGGCGCGAAAGTGTTTCAGGGTTACGGCATGACTGAGCTGAGCCCAGTGTCGCACCTTTGTCCGCTCGACGATCCACGTCCTGGGAGCATCGGCGTCTTGCTTCCAAACACAGAGGCGCGCCTAGTTGACAACGAAACGGGCACAGACACGCCGCTAGGTGGAGACGGCGAACTCTGGATTCGCGGACCCCTCGTGATGACTGGCTATCTCAATAACGCGCAAGCCACTGCAGAGACAATCGATGCGGAAGGCTGGCTTCACACTGGCGACGTCGCGCGAGTTGACGCCGATGGCCACTTCGCGATAGTCGATCGCGTGAAGGAGCTAATCAAGTACAAAGGCTTCCAAGTACCGCCAGCTGAACTTGAAGCTTTGCTCGTTACACACCCGGCGGTAGCGGACGTCGCCGTGATTCCGGTCGAGGACGAAGAAGCAGGCGAGATCCCGAAAGCGTTTATTGTCCTGAAGTCAGGCGCAGAAGCAACAGCCGAAGATCTAATTGCGTTCGTAGCTGAGCATGTCGCTAGCTACAAGAAGGTCCGTATCATCGAGTTCATCGATGCGATTCCTAAGTCGGCATCAGGCAAGATCTTGCGCCGCATGTTGCGCGACAAATGACCGAGAGGTAAATGCGTTGAAAAAACGGGCGGTACTTGGTGTGCTCGCGTGTGCGGCTGTCGCAGCGGTTGCGTCGGTCGTCCCAGTCAACAATGCAATTGCTGTGCCGGTAACGCGTGCCTCAGATCCCGTAGTCCTAACAGGCGCCGATTTACCGAAGTTCTTGAACGGCCTGCGACCGACCATCCTTGGTTTTAGGTGGTCTGGGTCGGCATGGCAACAGATACCGATTCAGGTCGATGAACGCGCTGTCGTGAGCATCGGCAAGGTATACAACAACATGACGGCCTCCTACTACGGCAGCACGCCCGGACTAGTGAATGCGCCGCTCTACACGACTGGAGCGACCTTCACTGGCAACGACCCGAACGCGAAGTTTGACAGTGACGATGAACTCGTGTTCATGGCTCGCGACGCTGGCGTTGCGGCACCGGGTGGATCGCAACCTGCCGGGACAGTTGTTGGTAGTGGAGTGAAGGTACGCATCACGGACCCACTTGTTGTTGGTAGTGAGAGCTTCGTTTATCTGTTCCGTAAGTCGGCGCTCGCGAAGCTCAAACAAGGCGCTGGCGTTAGCTACGTGAACTACACATTCAAACTTCTGTCTGGCAGTTACAAATTGACGTACAAGATCATGAACAGCGCGAACCTTGAAAACTCGAAGGTAACGACAGCGAGTTACAAGCGGCACTTCTCTGATCGCTGGCTCAGTGACGAAATTTCGGTTACAGCTGGAGGCGCGACTGGTGTCGATATTTTTGATCGCCAGAAGTCGCAGTTCGCGCCTGGCTACTGCGCGCGCAGCGAAGACACCTTCGACACGCCGATTGCTGGCCCGTCAGAGGGCGCCTTCGTCATAAACAAGAACGGACCGGTGCGCGCGATTCGGTCTTATGTCGGCGCGAACTCGGGACCCAGTGTGCAACGCACGCACATTTTCTATGACCGTCGCGAAGACATCACTACAAACTTGCGTGTGCATGCAATCCCATCGGTCATGGACTACTTCGATTACAGCCCTGCGGCAAGTGGCATGACCTATCGCAACTCGCTCAACGCGGCTGGCGTAACTATCGACGGCAACCCTGACTCTGTAGTCGCCGGTCAACCAACGTGGGAACAGGTCACCGGAGCGCAGGGGACAGTCACGCAAGTCGGGACTCTGAGTGCGTCGTTTGCGACGACTCTCACTAACTACTACCTCGATGATTCAACGCCACCGATCACGCAGTGCACGGGCGATGGCTACGCATACGGTCAGAGCGGTTTGTACATCACATCGGCATTGCCGTGCACCGATCCATCGCAAGGTTGTGCTGACTCGTTGACCACGACGCGCACGATCTATTACGACGCGCCAGGCGGGACGGCCGCAACTGCAGCGTTATACAGCGCTGGCGTTGTTTACGGATTGCAGTCGGTTGGCACGAGTTGGACTCCGTAGATCGACTGCCCGCTTGGGAGCTAGAGAAACGTCGCGTGTAGAGTCAGTCCTACGGCGCGGGGTGGAGCAGTCTGGTAGCTCGT
>SXJP01000044.1 GCA_005779395.1 Actinomycetota bacterium | reverse complement strand
TATTCTTGGCGGCTCTCACGATCGTCACTACACCGGTCGTTGCTGAGCACAGCACTAGCGCGGCTACTGGGGTGCAGATCGGAATCGGTGACTCGACGGTGTACGAGGGCGATGTCATCGACCGCTCGCTTACGTTTCCGATCACTCTCTCAAAGGGTGCTGCTGCAACGATCACAGTGGATGCCACAGTTGTTGCCGGGTCAGCAACTGCTGGCACTGACTACAAGATAATCGCGACCAAGAGAATTACATTCTTGGCTACCCAGACGTACAAGCCTTTTGTCGTGACGCTGATCGCCGACACGGTCGACGAATCCGATGAATCCTTTGCTGTGGTTCTATCCGGCGTCGTCGGTACGGCAAATCTTGGCCGGTCTGTTGCTAGTGGCACGATCAAAGATGACGATGCAGGTTCTGGCGTGCGTCTCGCTATCGGTGACGGCACTGGTGTAGAGACTGACTCCGGCAAAGCAAAGATCACGGTGTGGGCGACTCTGTCGCGACCGTCGTCGGGCATAGTTACGGCAACAGTTGCAGTGACGGCAGGTACGGCCATCGCGAACGTCGATTTCAAACCAGTGCTTGCGAATATCAAGTTCCCGGCTGGTGTCGTGAAGAAGCCGATCGGCGTGGCGATCATGCCGGACGCGGCTGATGAGTCAGAGGAAACGGTTATCGTCAATCTGTACAACGTTGTTGGCGCGACCTCGTTGGACACCGTCGGTTCAGGAATTATCCATGATGACGACGGACTAGTGAACCTTTACACGGCTACATACAGGCTTGGACCGTTCAACCTCGGTCCCGAAGGTACATCTAACGACGAGAGCAACTCGGCACAGAACAACATTCCGAAGCCGAGCGGAGCGTTCGGCGTGACTTCCATGCGCTTCGACATCGTGCACAGCGACTCAAGTCTGGTCGGCCATCACGACGTTCACCTGCACCACGTTGTGTTGCTCGACAGCAGTAGGCCCGACACGCTGTGCCCAAGCTTGCCGAACCGTTTCAATGGTGCTGGTGCGGAGCGCACAAACGCAACGTTCGGGACAGAGTTTGCGTACAAGGTCGGACCGACAGATCAGTGGACAGCGCTCTGGCACATCATGAACACCTCAAACACGACTCACAACGTCTACATCGAGTACGAAATCGATTATGTCACTGGCGTGGACCTCATAGCAGCGAAGCCTCTCACGAGCTACTTCTACGACGTCGACGACTGTTGGGGTGATTCACAGTTCGCAGTGCCTGGCGGCGGGGCGATTGGCAGCACTTACTCCAAGTCAATTAATTACACCGCACCACGCGGCGGGGTGCGGGTCTATTCTGGCGCTCATTTACACGACGGTGGTATCGACCTAACTATGACTCAGGCTGGAACTGAGATTTGTCGTGGCGAGGTGATGTACGACGCTGGCATGATTCACCACATCTCGGACTGCGAGAATCCCGTAACCGTGAGGGCCGGCCAACAGATTGGGCTGACTGCCCGATATTCGAACGTCTACGCAATCCCAGACGCGATGGGCATCTCTGTGTCGATGGTTTGGGAACCGTAAACAGGAACTAGCTGTAGCTACCCAGGGACTCGGGCCGCTCCGGCCCAGTCGCTGCGGTAGATGCTCGAGATCTTCACTACATCGCCAGTTTGTGGTGCGTTGACGTATTCGCCACCGCCGATGTACATGCCTACGTGGTGTATGGGGCTTCCGTAGAATACGAGGTCACCTGGCAGCAGGTCAGATTGTGCGACGTGCGGCAACTCAGCGAACTGCGCGCGCGACGAGTGACTGAGCGTGTAACCGGCTTGATACCAAGACCAGCCTGTCAGCCCTGAACAGTCGAAGGACGAAGGGTTCGATGTATTCCAAGAACCTGGAGTCGCCCACGAGTACGGCTTACCGAGTTGAGACAGGGCCGCGTCTACAGCGGTCTGCGCCCGCGGGTTCGGTGCAACTACCTCGATGTCAGAACCATTTCCGGTTCCCGGATCACTTGGGTTCTGTTCTGCATGCTCGCGATCGAGTCGCTCTTGTTCTTCGCGCTCTTGTTGTTCGCGTCGTGCTGCCTCTTCAGCGATGCGTTCCTGTCGTGCCTGTTCTTCTGCGATGAGGTCGGCTAGCTCACCCCTAGTCTCCGCGAGGAGTTCTTCCTGGCGAGCATTGGCGGCTTCGAGATCTGACTTGGCATCATCTAGCCGAGTCTGCTCAGCGGCAACTGCTGTCTGCGCGATTTCGAGTATCGCGATCTGATCTTTTAGTTGCTTATTGAGTGTCTGTAAGTCGTCGATGATCACCGTGTCCTTTTGAGCGGCGATCTCGAGGTAAAGCTGGCGCGCGCCAGCATCGCCGAAGTCTGCGCCGTCAAGAGCTGGCATAAGAGCGGCACTCGACCCACCTGTCATGTACAGACTTGTTGCACGCTCTTTGAGGTCGAGGTTCGTCTTGCCGATCTTGGTCTTCGCTACTGCGATTTCTGCATCGGCTGCAGCTACTTGGGTGTTTAGTTCTTCGATCTGAATGCGGGAATCGAGTAGTTCTTCGTCGAGCATCGAAATCTTGGTGCCGTTTGCTGCGATCTCGTTCGCGATGGCTTCGGCCTCGGCTCGCTTGTCGTCGATTGAATCGGCATGCGCAACTGTATTGATAATCCCGGGCGCGGTGAATGCTCCCAGGAGGCTTAGTGCCACCGCCAGGCTGCGTTGGCGAGGTCGACGCTTGGCCGAACGCTTGGCAACGTCTCTGCGTGTGAGTTCTTCACGAGTTCGCATGCGCTAAAAGATGGTGTTGCTAAAACGAGATCTTGCTGATTTCTCGGTGAAGCGGAACCGTAGCTTTACCGTAGCAGCGGTTCAGGCGCTTAGAGCCCATCCTGGCGTCGATGGCGGGTTGCGCTTGCCAGCGACTATTGGAGCGATCCAATGGGTGTGCTTGGCGATTCCGTCTGCGACTTTTTGCCATTCGGTTGCAGAAAAACCTTGTGATGCAGCAACCAAGGTTGTGTCTTGGCGCAGGTGCACAAACGCGGGGAGGCTCTCGATGCCAAGGCTCTTGGCGAAGCTAGATGTCGGGTCACACCACACGAGGTAGCGGTCGGCAAGGTCGCCAAGGATCTTGCGAGCCATCGATTCGGGGCCAGGTATCCAGATGGTCGTGCGGACATCGGCGTCGCTGAGCGTCGCAAAGATGCGTTCTATAACCGGGCAGAAAGCGCTCGCTCCTGGTCTCGGGGGTAGCAGGATCGCGGCGACATTGAACACGGTCGTCCAGTCGTCGAGTGTCCTAGCCGTGCCCTTGATGCTCGCGATCGACAGGTTCGGGTCTGGGTTGTGTGCCACGGAGCTAGAAACTAGTGCTTGAGGGCTGTAGCACTTCGCTTAGTACCCGAGTGCTCTGAGCATGGACGGCGGCATCTCGTCTCGACCTGCTCGCAGCAGTTCGGCACGTTCGATATTGATCGCGTCACGTTCGGAGCGCTCTAGCCAGGTGTCCCACGGCCCCTCGGGGATTGTGCCAACACAGCAATGCCGAAGGTACTGAGCCAGCACGGCGGCGTCTGTTGCATCGCCAATGCGACCGTGACCGGGGACGATCGTCGTCGCGAGTTCACCTACAAGATCGAGGGTCGCAGCCCAGACGGCTGGGTCGCCCTGGAACGCAAGAGGAGTCACCCCGAAGAAGCAAAGATCTCCAGAAAAAAGCACGTCTGCATCTGCCACGAGCAACATGAGATCGCCACTCGTGTGTCCCGTTACTGGCAGGACCTCTATGCGGTCGGTGAGCTGCGCAGAGTCGCTGACAATGTGGGTGACCGCCCGGGTTCCAATTTGGGCTAGTTCATCGAAACCGTCAGCAAATACTGGCATGAACGCTTTGTATGCATCGATCGGCATCTCGACACTGTCGAGCAATTCACTCGTTTGCTGCGACCCGAATACCGAACTCTGGTTGAAGGCCTTGGTGCCACCAACGTGGTCGATGTGCGCGTGGGTAAGTACGACTCGTCTGACTGGCTTACCGAGTTTGTGGACGGCTTCCGCGAACGGTTGCCATTGGCTCGGGACCATCAGAGTGTCGATGACGGTCGCGCCATCGTCATCGAGAACTACGCCAGCGTTACTCACGCCACTCTCGCCACCCGGCTGTATCCACACGAATACTCGATCGGCTATCTCGTGGAGTGTGCATGTCGGAATGTCGTTGCGCCCCATGGTCGAACAGTAACCGGCTTTGACTCGCATCAAGAACGGCCGGTTGGCGGTCCGATTCAGCGCACTTATAGCCTCTGCAGCATGTCAGAACGCACGAAAAACCTCCCACGCCGTAGTTGCCACGCAACGCCTGGATCTAACGAGAAGATGCTCGGCAAGGCCCCGGGGCTTGGCGCTGACCAGGTCTTCCTCGATCTCGAGGACAGCGTGTCGCCGCTAGAGAAAGAGGCAGCGCGCGAGAAGGTTGTGCGAGCCATCAACGAGCAAGAGTGGGGCGACACGGTCCTTTGCGTTCGGGTCAATGCGTGGGACACGAAGTGGACCTATCGCGATGTCACCTACGTCGTGGAGAACGCGAGCGAGCGTCTCGATGAGATCATGCTCCCGAAGGTCGAAAACGCTGCCCAAGTTGTCGCGCTCGATCTCTTGCTCACCCAGATCGAAAAGACCATGGGCCACACGCGCCGTATCGGTATAGAGGCGCAGATCGAGACAGCCCAAGGACTGATCAACGTCGAAGAAATCTGTGCGGCATCTGACCGCCTAGAAACCATCATCTTTGGGCCAGCAGACTTCGCAGCAAGTGCAGAGATGCCAGTGCTCACCGGTGGCGTGCAGATCCCCGAATACCCAGGCGACCACTTTCACTATGTGTTCTCGAAGATTCTCATGGCCGGTCGGGCCAACGGCTTACAGGTAATCGATGGTCCTTACCTGAAGATCCGTGAACTCGACGCGCTGCGTGATTACGCAATGCGTAGTCGCATTCTTGGTTTCGATGGCAAGTGGTCACTGCACCCAGATCAAGTCACCGTTATCAACGAGGTCTACACGCCGACACAAGAGCAGTTCGACAAAGCGTTCGACATTCTCGAGGCTTATGAGAAGGCCACTACAGAGGGCGAACGTCGCGGTGCAGTGATGTTCGGCGACGAGATGATCGACGAGGCAAGCCGCAAGATGGCCACCAAGTTCGTGACTCGCGGCGAGCGCGCCCGCATGACCCGCAGCGCCAGCTAAAAGTCGAAGTTAGTTAACTCTCGCTGAGAGCGTTCTCGGCGAGACGGCGAGCGATAACCCGCAGGCAGAGAGTTTCGTCTGCGCCTTCGAAGATACTCAGCACGCGCGCGTCAACAAAGTATCGAGATACCGAGAACTCTTCCGCGTAACCCATCCCGCCGTGGAGTTGCATGGCTTCGCGAGAAACCCATTCGGCTGCACGACACACATAAGCCTTGACCATGCTGGCTTCGAGCGTGCCCTGGCCCTGTGCCATGAGCTTTGCGACAGCGTAAGAACTCTGCCGTCCTGCCTGGATGAGATAGGCCATGCGTGCGAGTTTGACTTTCGATAGTTGGTAATCAAAGACCGGCTTGCCGAAGACCTTGCGGTCTTGCGCGTATTCGAGACCGGCCTCAAACGCTGCTTGCATCAGGCCGACAGCGCGCGCAGCTGTCTGTAGCCGACCATTTTCGAAGCCGGCCATCTGTAGGTAGAAGCCACGGCCGAGACCAGCCTCTTCGCCGATCAGGTTCTCGGCAGGAACAAAAAAGTTGTCGAACGCAACCTCGTATGAATGCATTCCGCGATATCCGAGCGTATCTATTGCTCGGCCTTCAAGTTTTCCGCCGGTTGGCTGGCAGAACTTGAAGTGGTGACCATCGGACTGGGGCTTTTCTACAAGGAATACCGAAAGGCCACGGTGACCGACCGAGTAGTCGGGATTGGTTCGTGCCAGCACAAGAAGGATCGTGGCGCGCCCTGCGAAAGTGCACCATGTCTTCACGCCGTTGATTAGGTAGCCGCCATCGGTTGGAGTCGCGGTCACTTTGACACCAGCTACATCGGACCCGAAGTCAGGCTCTGTCGCCATGATGCCAGCCATCAACTCACCGCTAGCGATACGTGGGAGCCACTTCGCTTTCTGGGCTTCTGTTCCACCAGCGACCAGAGCGCGGGTCATGATCTCCGGGCGAGTAATTAGAGACCCACCAATGCCTAGCGAGCCGCGAGACAGTTCTTCTGTAGATACGACCATGCCCATGTAGTCGCTCTCTCCTCCCGTGGCAAAACCGTCGTACTCCTCTGGAACTGACAGACCAAATCCGCCAATTTCTGCTAACCCAGAGATGATCTCCTCTGGTACGTCGGCGTTAGTGCGGTGGACATGTTCAGCATGTGGCCGTACCACTTCTTCGGCGAAGCGCCTGAAAGTCTGTGCCACAAGGTCGAAATCGTCATCAAGGTGGTTAGGGCCGGTTCCGTACTTGACTAGGTCGTCGCCGAGCGTTTCAAGAAATTCGGTTGAGCGATAACGCGCTACGAATTCGGCAGCCGACTCGAGAGCTATGACGTCGCTGCCCCATTCGGTGGAGCGACCAACGAGTTTGGTTGCAAGTTCGGCAACCGAGTCAGCGATGAAGGCGAATGCCAGTTTGGCTTCGAAGTCGCCGGTGGTTGCGTACTCGCACATCACTTGGCTTGCGTACACACCTGCGGCGGCGTGGGCTAGGTCGTAGGCTAAGACCTGGTGGGCATCGAGTTTGTTAACCGAAATCTTGCCATCCGAGGCGCTTAGTGAGCTGAGCTTGTGGCTGGCAGTTTCGACTACTGCCGCACAGGCCGCGACAGCAACAAGAGCTTGATCTTTGGGCTGATTCATCGCAGCGAGGTTATCGAAGTGGATTGGATGCTCTGCAACCGGCTAGGAATTCGCGCCCCGTTAGCGGGAGTGAGGTTGCCCTTGAGGTTTTGGCTACCTCAGGGGCAACCTCGATTCACGGTCGGTGCCATCTCCAATTGGTTCTGAAGAGCGCTGTGATCGTCTGGTCGTC
>SXJP01000043.1 GCA_005779395.1 Actinomycetota bacterium | reverse complement strand
TCAAACATGCACAGACAATTGACGCTGGCAACATCGTGGTTCTTTTGCCAGACGGCGGCTGGAAGTACTTGTCCTCTGGCGCATGGACTGACGAACTCGACGTTGTCGTCGACCGCGCAACACGTATCAACTACTGGTAGGTCGGCAGTCTTGAACGACATTGCGGCAGCAGTAAGCGTGTTACGAAACTCGCAGTTGGTCGCGTTTCCAACCGAGACTGTTTACGGCCTCGGTGCCGACGCTGCATCAGAGGTTGCGCTCGCAAACCTTTACCGCGTGAAGGGCCGTCCGCTAGATCATCCTGTCATCGTGCATATCGCGGACGCATCGCAGCTTGATGTGCTTGGTGTCGGCGTTCCAGAAACGGCGAGAGCGTTAGCCACCGCATTTTGGCCAGGACCGCTAACGCTTGTTGTGCAGCGCAACCGTTCGAAGGTGAGCGACGGTGCCACCGGCGGGCGCGACACCGTTGGTTTACGAGTCCCACGCCATCCGCTCGCTCTCGAATTGCTCACAAATTTTGGTGGCGGTGTCGCTGCGCCGAGCGCGAATCGTTTCGGCAAAGTGAGCCCGACCACTGCAGCGCATGTCCGTGCAGACCTCGGTGACGATGTCGAAGTAGTTCTCGACGGCGGACCTTGTATCGTCGGCGTTGAGAGCACGATCGTCGACTGTTCACGCGGCGATGAGGTCAGAATCTTGCGGGTCGGCGATGTCGGTATCGACCAAGTAGCGGCAATCATCGGGACGACTCCGATACTTGCAACGACTGGTGAGATCAGCGCGCCGGGAACTTTGGCTTCGCACTACACACCAGATGCTCAAGTAGAGATTGTCGATGCGCGTGAACTTGCTCCGGCGGTCGAACGGCACCAGCAAATGAACGAAGAGGTGCGTGTCGGGGTGTTGGCGCTCGCAGATGTTTTGATCAACGTGACCGGTGTCACAGTCTTGGAATCTCCGGAGACAGTCGTTGAGTTCGCGCAGGTTTTGTACGCGCGACTTCGCGAAGCTGACGACAAGCACCTCGATTTGCTTCTCGTAGTGCCGCCACCTGCTGGCGGCATTGGCAACGCAGTCAGGGATCGTCTTTCACGCGCTGCTCGGTAAACTGCTGGTCCGATGCAAGCAGATAAGAACGCCGTAGGCGACCCTCGCCCGATAGGAGTTTTCGACTCTGGAGTAGGCGGACTCACGGTGATGCGTTCGCTCATCGATCTCCTGCCCAATGAGTCCTTCATTTATTTCGGCGACACAGCACGTACGCCTTATGGCCCGAAACCAGCAGCAGATGTGCTCAAGTTCTCGATCCAAATCAGCGAACTACTCGCAGAACGCGACGTAAAAGTTCTGGTCGACGCATGTAACACATCTACGGCCGTCGCACTCGAAGCGTTGACCGAAAGACTGAACACTCCAATCGTTGGAGTGATCGAGCCAGGAATTCGCGCAGCACGCGAAGCCACACGATCTGGTCGTGTCGGAGTGATCGGAACGGTCGGCACGATCGAGAGCGGCGCATATGAACGAACTGCAGCCGTAGTCGCGCCCGAAATCGCGTTGATTGGTGCGGCATGCCCAGGGTTCGTTGAGTTCGTAGAGGCTGGCGACATCGATTCGCACCAGGTGCATGTACTTGCACAGCGACTCCTAGCTCCGGTGATTGAAGCAGAGGTCGACACGCTTGTCCTTGGCTGCACGCATTACCCGATGCTTGCGCGCACGATATCCGACGTAATGGGTCCTGATGTTGTACTAGTTTCGAGCGCAGACGAGACGGCTTTTAGCGTGTCTTTAATGTTGGCTGCCGACGACATCCATGCGAGCAAGAACTCAGCAGCGACCCATGAATTCCTGACTAGCGGGAATACCGCAACGTTCGCGGAACTCGGGTCACGTTTCCTCGGGCCCGAGGTCGAGCAGGTCAAGGGCTGGTCCTGGTGATTTCGCTCACGACACTTGGTTGTTCAGGCTCGTATGCGTCGCCCGCAGGTGGCGCGTGTAGTGGCTATCTGGTCAGAGCCGGTGACGCCAACATCTGGATGGATTGTGGCAACGGCACATTTGCTGCTCTGCAAAGACACATCAACGTCGCCGACCTCGATGCCGTCGTTATCACGCACACTCACCCAGACCACTGCGTCGACGTCTATGGGCTACACGTGTTCAACAAGTACGCGATCGGCCGCGAGGGACTTGCGGTACTCGCCCCGAAAGGAGCGAGAGAACAGCTAGGCGCGCTCATCTCGGGTGGCTGGGGTGACGTCTTTGATTGGAACACGGTCGCAGATGGCGACACGACAAAGGTTGCGCAAGCGTCTCTGAGTTTTTCTAGAACCGATCATCCAGGCGAGACGCTTGCAGCAGAGGTAGCAACGGCTGACAAGCGGCTCATCTATACAGCAGATACCGGTCCTAAGTGGTCGCCTGAGGTGTTCGGCGCGGGCGCAGACCTATTGCTCTCGGAAGCCACATACTTGCATAACGATGTGCGCGCGCCAATCCATCTGTCGGCAAGACAAGCAGGAGAACTCGCGAGCAACGCCGGAGCGAAGCGTTTGGTTCTGACTCATCTTTGGCCAACGGTCGACCCTGTAGCCTCCGCCGCCGAAGGATCCGAAGCTTTTGGTTCCGTAGTCTCATTAGCTGCGCCTGGCGCAACATTGCATATCTGAAAGGCGCAACTTGTATCGAAGAATTAGCGGACGCGAATCAAACGAATTACGGCAGGTCACGTTTACGCGCGACTACACAGAGATGGCCGAAGGTTCTGTCCTTGTCGAGTTCGGACGCACCAGAGTTTTGTGCACGGCATCCATCGAGACCAAGGTTCCACCGTGGTTGCGTGGCAAAGGCCAAGGTTGGGTCACAGCCGAGTACTCGATGCTGCCTGGTTCTAGCCCGGAGCGGGTCGGTCGCGAAGCAGCGAAAGGCAAACAGTCTGGGCGCACGCAAGAGATCCAGCGTCTGATTGGCCGGAGTTTGCGTGCCGTAACCGACCTGAAAGCAGTCGGAGAGACGCAGATCACGGTCGACTGCGATGTTTTGCAGGCAGACGGCGGTACGCGCACCGCATCAATCTGTGGGGGCTGGATCGCGCTACACGATGCGTGTTCGCGAGCGATCGGGCATGGCCTCATGAAGTCTCATCCAGTCACCGAAGCGTGCGCCGCGATCTCAGTAGGGATTCACGATGGTGTCCCGATGCTCGATCTTGAATACGCAGAAGACTCAACTGCAGAAGTCGACATGAATGTCGTCATGACACAAGCCGGTCGGTTCGTAGAGGTCCAAGGAACAGCAGAAGGTGTCGCGTTTTCACGTGTCGAACTTGATTCCCTGTTGGGTCTCGCTGAATCTGGGATTGCTGAGATCATCGCAGCACAACTCGAACTGGTTTCGGTGCCGCCTCCTGCACGTCGATGAACCGATCGTTCGTTATCGCAACAGGAAACCTCCACAAGGCAGAAGAAATCGCCGAGATATTTTCGGGCCGAACGGGCGCTGCGATTGAGGTATCAGCGATCACCGCACTAGATGGCGGTCTAGTCGCATATCTATGCTCGGAGCCGGCAACGACTGCATCGGCGCTAGCGGCGATCGACCTTCCTCGTCACGCACCAGACGTAGAGGAAACCGGTGCGACGCTGGCGGAGAATGCGCGAATCAAAGCCGTCGGCGTAGCGCGAGCTCTCGGCGTGACAGCGATCGCAGATGACACTGGTCTAGAAGTCGACGCTCTCGGCGGGTTACCAGGTGTGCATTCGGCTCGTTACGCAGGCCCTAACGCTACCTACGAGCAGAATTGCGAGAAATTGCTAGCAGAGATGACGGAGCGCAAGCGCGCGTCTCGAACGGCGCGTTTTGTTACCGTTGCACTCAGCTTCGATCCAACGACCGGCGCGGAGATAGTCGCGACTGGCAAGGTCGAAGGCACGATTCTGGATTCGGCGCGTGGCACCAACGGGTTCGGTTACGACCCTCTATTTGCGCCAGCTGGGGGAGGCGGCCGCACATTCGCCGAAATGTCGATGCAGGAGAAACAGGCGGTCAGTCATAGAGCAAGAGCGTTTGAAGCGCTAGCAAATATCTTTGTTTGAGAATTCAGCAACGAGGGGGAGAAAATTCGTGCCTGTAGATCCGCAAGTCCAGATGTTGCTCGATCTAATGGCTGGTGCTGGCCAGGCCCCGATATCTGAAGCCACGCTTACAGCGACCCGCGAGAGTTTCCCTGTGTTGGTGGCGATGACTGCAGGTCCTGGGCCAGACAATGTAAGTGTCGAAGATCGCTCGATACCCGGACCGCACGGCGATATCGCGTTGCGTATTTACATTCCAGAGACCGCTGATGAATCCCGTGGCGTCGTGGTGTTCATCCATGGCGGAGGCTGGACTATTGGAACAGCTGCGGGCTATGACCCGATCGCCAAGATGGTCGCGAACGATGCAGATGTAGTCGTCGTCTCAGTTGACTACAGGCTAAGTCCTGAGCACCCTTTCCCTGTTCCTTACGACGAGTGTTGGGCAGCTTTACAATGGGTAGTAGCGAACGGCGCAGAACTAGGAGCCGATGCGACGCGAGTCGCTGTCATGGGCGATAGCGCTGGTGGAAATCTTTCTGCCGTCATGGCTAACCGCGCATCTGCTAATGGTGGCCCGAATATCGCCGTGCAGGTCTTGATCTACCCTGCGACAGACGCAAACTTTGACACGCGTTCCTATGTCGATAACGCCGTTGGATATTTCTTAGAACGCGAGACAATGCAATTTTTTTGGAACTGCTACACGCGCAGCGGTGCCGACCCGCTCGACCCGCGGCTTTCTCCACTTCGCGAAGAGTCCCTCTGCGGGGTTGCTCCCGCACTTGTCATTACGGCGGAGTTCGATCCGCTCAGAGACGAAGGCGAGGCCTACGCCGAGGCGCTCCGGACCGCAGGCGTCGAGGTCGAGCACACGAGATACGAAGGCATGATCCACGGCTTCGCGATGATGCCAGCGGCTGTTGGCGCCGGGGCGACAGCACTCGCCCAGGCGACCAAAGCGATACGGACGGCGTTCGGTAAAGTCTGAGATCGCATGGCCGTCATCGATATCGCAGGGTTTGTCGCCGACCTCAAAGACCACGCGCTCGAGCACGGCTTTCACGTACACGACGAGCGACACTTCGTTGAGAGCTACTCGCTACGCCAGACATTTGAGGTTGATGTCCACCCGGAGGAAGGCTGCGAGGGTCCAGTCGATTTGTATCTTGCGTTAGAAGTAGATCCACGGGTTCTGCTTGGGTTCGAAGATGCCGTAGTTGCCCTCCCAGAGGACGAAGACCCACAAGACGCGTTCTTTTTTCCGCTCAACTTCACCTGGGCGCTGCCACCCCTTGCTCACGGACCCGACCTATTGGTCCTAGCCACAGAGCTAGCTGGGATCGGCGGAGTTGATCTTCCGCTCGAACTCAGCGCCATTGACTCTTTCCCGAGCGCCACAGACGCACCCGAGCGTTCGTTGCGGATCGTGGCGCACCAAAGGGTGTCGCTGCTCAAGATCAGGGTCGGCGAAGAGGTCCCGTGTGAGACCCTTGACCGCTGCCTAGTTGTTAGTCGATACCTCCTAGACCAAGCAGAGCGTTGGCTTTAGTAGATAATTTGTCAAAGTTTTTCTTTACGTTTCGTCCGCTAACGACGATAATGGGTGAGCGGAGGAGGGCGAATTGGATACCCGACAATTACTCGACGAGATGCGCCGTCTACCGGTGCAACATTCTGTGGTCATGCGCGTCCTTGGCGTGCTCGACGACCCGAATCGTTCGGCATGCGACATCGCGCACTCGTTGGCTGTTGACCCTGCGTTATGTGTGCGGGTCCTGCACCTAGCTAATTCGCCGTTCTTCGGCCTATCTGGCAAGGTCGGCAACGTGGAGCACGCGGCTGTGTGCCTTGGAACCTCGGTGATCCGCTCTATGGT
>SXJP01000011.1 GCA_005779395.1 Actinomycetota bacterium | reverse complement strand
GTCGCGGGTTCGAATCCCGTCGTCCGCTCCAATTTTTCGTCTATTCACGCTGGGTTCCCGCACGGTCGCTGTCGCGTCGACTTGGTGGATGTTTGGCCTAAGAGAAGGTTCGAATCCCGTCGTCCGCTCCAATTTTTCTTCGCTAAGCGCTGTTCTTGGTCGCGGAGAACCTCGCGACTAGCGCATCAAGCGTTTCTTGGCAAGTCTGCGCGCTACCTGGTGGCTCTGGCAGGCGTACTGCTCCACCCTTCCGAGACGGCAACACGATTGTGGCGTGACCTGGGGTAGTGGTTTCGCCTCGCTGGTTCTCGCCCCAGATTTCGAGGTCTACTGCTGGCCGGTCTCCCTCAGCCATGTACTTGCGGGCTACTCGGCCGCGCATCCAATGGGTGTCGCCTACGTAATTGAACTTGCGGAACTCGCAGTCGAGTTTCCATAGCCAGGCATCATCGCCCATCCAGTCTGTGCACAAGTGAATCAGCCACGTTTCACGCATACGGCCGTAGTCGTAACTCGTTGGATTGCCAGCGCTCCTCGCCCATTCGGGGTCCCAATGCACTCGTTGCTGAACATCAGGGATGTTGAGCGCATCGGGTCGAGAGAAACGGGGCATGGCTTCGCGTTGGTCGTAGCCGAGGCGCAGGGGAGCGACACCATATAGCCCCATGCCCATACCGACATGCCAACAGATCATGTCCGTGACACGAAGTGGACCTTTTACTAGAGGGCCTAGTTCGTCGCCTTCGGACACATCCTCGAAGTAACGGGGATTCGAGCCGCGGCGTTTTTCGACTTCACTAGCGAGCAAAGCATCGATAGCAGCGATGTCGTCGTCTGGGTACGGACGTATATCTATGGACTCGTTCTTGCTGTTCTTCGTTGCCTCATCGCGGTCGGCGCGAATCATTAGGCGATACTGGGCTCCGAGTACGGGGCCATTGCGTTCGGCGAATACTTCGGCAGTCCATTCATGCACTGCTCTGTTCGCGAACTGACTTGCTTTGTCGTGCACTCCGACAAGAGCGCTACGCCGGTTGACCCTCGCTCCATCGCGCAGCGGATTCCACCACTCGCGAAACGAGCCCGAATAAAAGGCATGCACGCCACGCAAGGGATCGCCACGCATTATTTCGGCGATAGTGCCCGTGAGTTCGGCGACTTCGTCCTCCCCGATGAGCGAATCGCCGCCGACTAGGTGGGGTGGTGCAATCAGACCCTGCCACCGTGTAGTGGCCGCATATTGCGGATCGCACCAGAGAGGGTTGTCGTCGCCGTATGCGTTAGCGACGTTGCGAAACGTGTCCTCGTTCGGGGCGAAATAGTGCGGCGGACGAGTGTGGGGACGTGCAATGCCGATCCGGGCGCGAAGCACTGCGATACCGACATCTGTGATTTTTTCAGCCACGCTCGCTCCAGCAAGCACTCGCATCGGGCACCAAGGCAACT
This sequence comes from Actinomycetota bacterium, assembly GCA_005779395.1. Lineage (GTDB taxonomy): Bacteria > Actinomycetota > Acidimicrobiia > IMCC26256 > PALSA-610 > SXJQ01. Next base: position 19,653 of record SXJP01000011.1, on the reverse strand, counting down.
TATACAATCCAGCGAGGCCAAGCGGCTCAGAAGTATCCGTCGAGAACGCGAGCACATGGAACGAAGAATTCAGATCGATTCCGCCTCTACGGTCGAAGAAGTTCGGGTCGTTGTAGCGGCGTGGGTCGAAATCCATGTTCCAGAGTCCTGGAGGGCGGCAGCTACACGCGGACTAGATGAGATCCGCAGAGTCCGGTCTCGGCAGGATTACGAAGCCTGGTATCCCGAGTTTGCTACTAGCGGTCTCGCTGTACCTACGTGGCCGACCGCTTACTGCGGACTTGGTGTGACTAATGCGGTGGCCCGTGTTATTGATGATGCACTAAGGCCTTACAACCTCGGTCGTCTCAACCCGTTGGGGCTGAACTCTGTTGCGCCAGCGTTGTTCGCGCATGGCACCGAGGCGCAACGATCGCGTTATTTGGGTCCGATCGTTCGCAATGAGGAACGCTGGTGTCAACTCTTGTCAGAACCTGGTGCTGGCTCCGACCTCGCTTCGCTAGCTACTCGCGCAGTTCGTGACGGTGACACATGGGTGCTTGACGGTCAGAAGGTCTGGACCACATGGGCGCACATCTCAGAGTTCGCAATATGTCTTGCTCGTACCGATCCGACCGTAGCCAAGAGGTCCGGGCTCACGTACTTCATCGTTGATCTGAATAGTTCAGGTGTGGAAGTTCGGCCGTTACGTCACATGGGTGGCGAGGTCGACTTCAATGAAGTTTTCTTGGACTCAGTTCATGTTCCAGATTCACAGCGCATAGGCGCAGAGGGCGACGGTTGGCGCGTTGCAGCTTCGTCCCTAGCTGGAGAACGACAGATGGTGTCGGGTAGTAGCTCTGGTGGCGTCGATCGGATAGGTGGTCGTGGCATCGACGAGTTCATCACGCGATGTCGCAATCGTGGTCCGATCACAGACAAGCTGACACGTCAGAAACTTGTGGCGCTCTACTCCCAAGAGAGCGTCAGACACTGGACCAACCAACGGCTACGCGCAGACAAAACCGGACCTATCGATGCTTCTGGCGCCGCATCGCTAGGAAAAGTCGATCAAGGTTCTCTCAACCAACTGACTCAGATGCACATTGTCGACTCTCTTGGCATGGACGCAGTCGCTTGGCTTGAACCTGAACGCGCACGGATGGCAGAAGCCGACCGATATGCGAAAGGCCTCCCGCTCGAAGTCAGAGCCATGCTGCGTAGCCGTGCTAACACGATCGAAGGCGGGACCAGCGAGATCAATAAGAACGCGATTGGAGAGCGGGTGCTAGGACTAGCGCGCGAACCAGATATTTGGGCGCAAGCGCCCTGGCAGGAGATCCCGCGTTGATGAACAAATATGAACATCTTGTTGTAGAACGACACGGTCCCGTCGGATGGCTGATCAACAACAGACCAGAACGCTTGAACGCCATGAACAATGCGATGCGCGACGAGTTCGCTGATGCATGGCTAGAACTCGAAGCCGACTCTGCGGTTCGTGTCATCGTGCACACTGGCAACGGTCGCTCGTTCCAAACTGGAGCCGATGTGTCCGAAGTAGCGAACGACGGCATCGGTATGGAGCGATACAGAGAGTCACTAGAGGACTTTGATCTGCATTTCACGGCTTGGCATCAGAAAGTCTCTAAACCTGTCATCACGGCTGTGAATGGCCTTTGCGCTGGAGGCGGGTTCCATTGGATTGCCGATGCGGACATCGTGATCGCTGCATCTGACGCACAGTTCTTCGATCCGCACGTGTCGATAGGCCAAGTCGTTGCTCTCGAAGCAATTGGGCTGATACGCAAGATGCCAGCCGAAGCAGTCATGCGGATGGCATTCATGGGCATACATGAGCGCATGCCCGCGACTCGCGCACTTCAACTCGGAATGATCTCAGAGATCGTTGATCCTCCAGAACAACTCCGGGAACGCGCGCAGCAAATCGCGGAGATGATCGCGAAGAACTCGCCAGCAGCGATGGCAGCGACCAAGAAGGCGCTATGGGAAGCACTTGAACACGGACTGACGGACGCGTGCAAGATTGGTGCCCGTCACCTAGTCGGCATGTGGGGCCACCCAGATCAAGACGAAGGGCCACGAGCTTTCGCAGAAAAGCGCGCCCCGCAGTGGAAGCCTCTTTGACAAACCTCTCTTCGCTGTTATTCGAGCATCCATCTGGCGATACAGAACCGCTTGTTCACACGATTGCGGAAACTCGCACGGCTGGCGAAGTTCGTACCGACGCTCGGCGTGTCGCCGAGGTGCTCGAAATCGCACCAGGAGATGCAGTAGCGATCGGTTTGCCGAACGGACCGGACTTGCTCGGCGCAATGTTTGGTGTCTGGCTCGCTGGTGGTGTTCTCGTGCCAATGAACCCACGCCAGACTCCCGTCGAACTCAGCGCGTTCATCGAAGCTGTAAAGCCAGCGGCGATCGTGACCGCTAGCGGCATCGAGCGCAGGCAATCGACAACGCACGCCGACGACGTAGCGCTCATCACATTCACTTCGGGCACGACCGGTCAGCCGAAGCCAATCATGCACACTCATGCCGGTTACCTAGAACTACTCGACCGTGTTCTCGCGCCACTCAAAGGAGACACGAGCGAACGAGCGCCACAGACCAGAAAACCTTCGGCGAATTTGATACCTGTGTCGATGGCTCTTAACGCGGGCATCTATAACACGCTGTTCGGATTACGTGCCGGGGCGCCTCTCGTGATCATGGAACAGTTCGACCCGACCGTGTGCGCGGAACTCGTACGCAGATTTCAGATTCGATCTACGGTGCTGCCGCCAGCAGCTATCGCAGCTCTCACCGACTCAGAAGTTTCCGATCTAACACCGCTCAAGTACGTGCGTTCAATTACGGCATCTCTATCGCCATTGCAGGCTCGACGTTTCCAACAGAAGTTTTCAACATTCGTGCTGAACAGTTATGGCCAAGCAGAAATTGGCGAAGTGATCGGGTGGACTAGTGCAGACGCAAGAGATTTTCCTGCCAAGATCGGAGCCGTCGGTAGGCCGCACGCTGGAGTCGATATTCGCTTCGATACCGACGGCTGTTTGTTGGTGCGCCCACCGACGATTGCGCTCGGGCTAGACGGGCGAACTGACGATGACGGCTATGTAAATACTGGCGACATAGCGATCCTCGATGAGGACGGATTTGTCTGGATCGAAGGACGCCAGACCGACCTCATCAACCGCGGCGGCAACAAGATTTTTCCGGATGCCGTCGAGGAAGTGCTGCTACTCCACCCGAATGTGTTCGATGTCGCCGTAGTCGCCACGCCCGACGAACGACTAGGTGAGGTTCCAGTTGCAGTGATAGTCGGAGACAAGGTCGACGACGAAATGCTCGTCGCCCATTGCCGCGAATATCTAACGCCTTACAAGGTTCCTGTCTCGTTCGCGTGGGTCGAGAGCCTGCCCAGAAATGCCGCGGGCAAGTTGCTTCGCAAAGAGATCGCCGCGAGCTTGACGAGCGACGCCTAACCGATCTTGGCTGCAGCCTCAGTGAGTGCGACACGTAGCGCGCTCGCCATCTCAGCGAACTGCTCTGGGCCAGCCACAAGTGGGGGAGCTAACACGACGACAGGTTCTGCTCGGTCGTCCGCGCGACACAAGAGCCCAAGTTCAAGCAATCGTGGACCCACGAACCCTTTGAGAACCTCTTTGCATTCTTGCTCTGTAAGGCGCTCACGTGTGACGCGATCGCGTACGAGTTCGATGCTGTAGAAGTATCCGATGCCGCGGATGTCGCCAACAATCGGGATGTCTTTCAAGCCTTCAAGCGCAGCTCTGAACTCGGACTCGTATGACTTGACTCTCGCAGGCAAGTTTTCGCGTTCCATGACGTCGAGATTGGCGAGTGCTACAGCGCAACTCACTGGGTGGCCACCAAACGTGAGTCCATGAAAGAACGTGTTGTCAGAGTCGAGAAATGGCTTAGCAACTCGATCAGAGATAAGCACGCCACCGAGAGGCGCATAGCCACTTGTGACACCTTTAGCGAAGGTGAGTAGATCAGCTTCGTAGCCAAATCGTTGTGCGCCGAACCACGAACCAACGCGGCCGAATGCGCAGATCACTTCGTCGGAGATGAGCAAGATTCCGTGGTCGTCGCAAATCTTGCGCACACGATCGAAGTAGCCCTCCGGTGGCACGAGTGACCCACCTGTGTTCTGCACCGGTTCGAGGATCACTGCAGCGATTGTCTCTGCGCCTTCTGCTTCGATCACTCGCTCGATGTCGTTCGCACATTGGAGGTTGCAGGCGCTGTCGCAGAACGCGCAACGATACGGATATGCGGCCTGCGCGTGCAGCGCGCCTGGAACCAATGGCTCGAACGGCTGTCGAATAGCAGGAATCCCAGTAATCGAGAGAGCGCCGAAAGTAGTGCCGTGGTATGAGTGCTGCCGCGACACGATTTTGGTTCGCTGCGGTTGACCCACAAGCTTGAAGTAATTACGAGCAAGCTTCCACGCCGTGTCAACAGCCTCTGAACCGCCAGTGGTGAAGAACACTCGGTTCAGGTTCGGCGGTGCAAGTTTTGCTAGGCGAGCAGCGAGTTTGATTGCCGGTGGGTGCGCGTTGCCCCAGATTGGGAAGTAGCCGAGGTCTGTTGCTTGTTCCCCCGCGGCTTTGGCGATCTCGGGTCGGCCGTGGCCAGCGTTGACAGTGAATAGCCCTGACAAGCCATCGAGATAGCGGTTGCCTTCTGTGTCCCACACATAACAGCCGTCACCTTTGTCGATGATTGTCATCGTGTCGCCATTCTGCGGCGCCATGTGCAGCCACAGATGCTTGCGTGCGAGTTCGCCAAGTTCTTGGTGGTCGGTAGTCATTGATCAATACTCCAAATAGAACAATTGGTTTGTTCAGGTGCCAGCGGAGCTACCGCTAGCTATCAGTGCCACTGCGAGGATTGCCGTGATGCTCGCGTAGATATGCAGTTTCGTGAATCTTTCCTTCAGGACTACCTGAGCGAGCAGGACGGTCGCAGCAGGATACAGCGATGAAATGACTGCAACGGTCGCGAGCATGCCGTGGCGATTTGCGAGCATCACAAACACGTTGGCGAGAGTGTCGAATAGGCCACAAAACAGCGCGGTAGGCAACACGCTGCGTGGAACTGTTGCTGGTGTCCTGGAAACGATCAGAGCGAGCAAGACGACAAGTACCGACGCCGCTCTGGCACTCACGATCGGCAGCAGCCCCGAGTTGGCGCTGACCTTGTCGAGCGATACGAAGAATCCACCGAAACCAAGACCAGCGAGAGTCGACAACAAGATCACATTCGACCCAGCATGAGTTGTTTCGTTGCCGGCTTCCGTTCTTGAGAACAACACCACAGCTAGCAGAGCGAGGGGTATCCCGATCCAAGCTGAGAGTGCTGGCCTCTCGCCTAACGCCACGCCACAAACGACCGGGACTAACGCTGCCAACACTGCTGACAGCGGCGCCGCGACACTCATCGGTCCGATTGCAAGGCTGCGGTAAAAGCACAGCAACCCGAAGACTCCTGCAAGGCCGCCAGCGCTAGCTATTGCGACGTCGGCACCGATCCAAGTTCCTCCGAAGAACGGTGACGCGAGCGCAACGAGAACGAGACCGCTCGACTGCGTGATGACAACAACGGCCATCAGCCGAGCGCGACTCGACGCGAGACCGCCAAGAAAGTCGGCAGTGCCGTAGGTAACAGCAGCAATTAGAGCGAGAAGTATTCCGATGGCAGGTGTCTACCAGGCTGCGAGCGCGGTGGGTTGCGAGTTTGTTAGTCGGCTATCCAGTTACCGTGGAATCCGAAGGGCACACGCGCTGGAAGATGGATTGTCGCGACTGGCTCGCCTCCGAAGTCCTGGGCGTGGAGTATCACGACATCGGACAGGTCGGTCGCCTCGTCGTACACGTAGCTCATGATCCAGCCATCGTCCTCGGCCGAGTCGTTGTTTCGCGGTACGAAAACCGGCTCGAGCGTTACGCGTCCGGGCCCATAGTCATGCGCCTCGGTCGTTCGGTTCACGAGGTCGTGCTTGAGGGCAGGACCGTGCTCCACATCGTTGCCAAACGCCGCGCCGTAACCGTAACGGTGTTTCTGGCCGATGAGGCGCTCGTCGTGCCGCGGGAATTCTTGGCCACGGTCATCGATCAGGTCCTCGTGAATCTTGCCACTCGATGGGTCGAGGGTCCAGCGCCAAAGTGACGGCGCGCCTTCGTTGGGGCCGTTACGGTCGTTGTCGAACATCTTTGGGTGCTTGACGACATCGCAGACGACTCGACCATCATCGAGGTCGTATGCGTTAAGAGGGTGGTACACGTAACACGGTTCGGTTTCACACCAGACAGTGTCATTGCCATCTGTCGAGTCCCGTGGGAGCAACCCGATGCGGCATCCGTAGTCCGGATTCCATGCGTACGGCAGAGTCGCCTGGCCAGACATCGCTATGTCAAGATCGAACGTGACTGGCATGTCAAAAACGAGTACCTGGGTATCTGTAATCGCGCAGTCATGTGTCATTGGCTTGCCCGGCACAGGCACATTCACTGTCTTGCGAACCTTGCCATCGCGTCCGACGACGACATATTGAAGGTAGTCCCACTCCCAGTAGTAAACGATGGCGTGTAGCTCGCCTGTGCGTGGGTCCTTCTTAGGGTGAGCCGTGAACGAACCAGGGAGAGTCCCGTCGAAGTTCGTGTAAGCAAGCGTTTCAAGGTCGTAGCTGAGTTGGACAGGGAGGCCTCCTGCCTCGACGATCGCGAACGTGCTGTCGGCATGGCCAATGATGTTGGTGTTCGCGACACCTGACCCCATGCCGTGGCGTGGCCCTGCCGTGCGCTCTCGCCCAAGCGCCGTGGCTACAGAGTCATCTACAACGAATCGATTCCGGTACCACTCGGCCCTTTGGTCTCTGAGTCTTAGCCCGTGGACCATGCCACTACCCGTGAACCAGTGGTAAGTGCTCGGGTCCGGTGCAGTCACAGGGTTCGGGCCGATGCGCAAAAAGCGACCATTGAGACCCTCTGGGATTGTGCCTGTGACACGTAGATCGAAAGCAGTTGTTTCCTGCGCTACTGGAGCAAAGTTGCCTGCCAAATAGGGGCTTGTGGATTGGCGAGTTTCGGTCAGCGTCATCGGGGTCGTCCTTTTTTGTGGGTGGTAGCCCGTCGAGTGCGAGGCTACTTTGAGCGGTGCGTGGTGAGAAGAGTGATACGCGCCGAATCGGCTCCGTAAACTCCCGAACGGTATGACGACGTCCATAATCCCTGTGCCAGCTTCTAACTCTGAGAATGCCTACGAGCAGATCGTTGTTGAACGCTACGGCGGTGCAGGCGGAGCGATCGTCTCCGGGGTTGATCTGTCACATGACCTCGACGATGCTGTCGTAGCCGAAATTCGTCGCGCAGTGCTCGAACATCACGTCGTGTTCTTTCGTGGGCAGTCCTTGACGCCCGTTCAGCAGGTCGCGTTCTCGCGCCGATTCGGGCCGTACTCGCCTGTGCCATTCATAGAGCCGGTAGCTGATCATCCAGAGGTCATCGCTGTCGTCCGTGACGCGTCCGAACACCAGCCATTCACGTTCGGGTCGCTATGGCATTCTGATTTTTCATTTCTCGAAGAACCACCGTTCGGGTCGGTATTGCAAGCACTCCAAGTTCCGCCATACGGCGGCGACACCATCTGGGCCAATCAATACCTTGCGCTCGAGACGCTCTCTGCGGGCATGCAAGAAATGTTGACCGGGTTGAACGGTGTGCATTCCGCACGCGACGGCTATGGGCCAGAGATGCAGGGCGTACACAACATGTTTAAAGGCATGAGCGTCACCACTTCTGATGATGCGCTAGCCGAACAAATCCACCCAGTGGTGCGGACCCATCCCGAGACTGGTCGCCGATGCCTGTTCGTGAACCGGCAGTACACGGTAGGCATTGATCGCATGCGTGACAACGAGAGCAAATTCTTGCTTGATTTTCTAGCGAACCATTCGACTCAGGCTGCGTTTACCGTGCGCTGGCACTGGCAACTTGGCGACATTGCATTTTGGGACAATCGCTGCCTACAGCACTTAGCAATGGCCGATTTTGTGGGGTATCGCCGATCAATGATTCGGACCACAGTCGCGGGCGACAAGCCACGGAAGTAGCTACTGGTCGCCGTCTGTCTCAACGTGGCAAGATGGTGCAATGACTGCGAATCACATCGGCGACATCGACCTACTCGACGGCAATTTCTATGTCGACGACCCGTATTCCAAGTACGCGAAATTGCGCGAGCACGCACCGCTTGTCTGGGACTCAACGAATGAACTCTGGGGCGTGAGTCGCTATGACCACATCGTGGAGATCGAGAAGCGTAACGACATCTTTATTAACTCCGACCAGAGCAAAGGTGGCTACCGCCCGAACATTCCAGCCGACGCTGCGATCATTGGACTAGATGACCCGCTTCATAATCGCAGGCGCATGCTCGTTGCTCGCCGGTTCACCCCAAGGGCTGTCGGGGAGTGGGCCGACCACGTTCGCGATGTTTGTGTGTATCTAATCGAAACAGCGCGCGCCAAGGGCCAAGTAGATGTAGTCGAAGATCTCGCTGGTCCGCTTCCTGCCATGATGATCGGGTTGCTGCTCGGATTTCCAGACGACATGTGGCCAAAACTGAAGCACTGGTCCGAGACCACGATTGTGCTTGGTGGAGGGCCTCGCTACTTTGCCGATGATGGCATTGTCGCGGCCATGGAATTCGCTGGCGCGTGTGCAGAACTTTACGAAGAGAAACAGAAATGCCCTGCCGACGATGTCATGTCGGTGTGGGCCGCGGCAAAGATTCCTGGACACGAGTTTGGGTTGCCCGAAGTCATATCCGACTGCTTGCTGTTGCTCGACGGGGGAGCCGAAACGACTCGGACGGTTATCGCTCGGTCTCTGCTGGCTCTACATGAGTACCCAGAAGAACTTGCCAAACTTCGGGCAGGCGCGGATATCAATATCGCTATCGAAGAGTTCATTCGTTGGGTGACGCCGATCCACAACATGTGCCGTGTCGCGACCGACGATTACGAGATCGGTGGCGTGACCGTCAAAGCTGGGCAACAAGTCTTGTTGATGTACTCGTCGGCGAACAGAGACGAAGCGCATTTCGAAGAACCTGAACGATTTGACGTCACCCGCAACCCGAACAACCACATTGCGTTCGGGTTCGGCACGCATTTTTGTCTAGGAGCGTCACTTGCCCGTTTAGAAATCAGGACTTTCTTCGAGGAGTTCTTGGCACGTGTTCCCGACTACTCAGTCGTGCCCAACTCGGCTGTCGAAATGCCAAGTCCGTTCGTGTACGGCCTGAAGTCAGCCGAAGTTGTCCTGAGCTAGTTCGCTTAGAGGCTGAAGGTACGCCGAAATAGTTCTAGGTGCCCACGGTCATAGCGAATCATCTCGGGGTGCCATTGGACGCCCAAGACGTTGGGTGCGTGCTCGACCTCGACTGCTTCGATCGTGCCATCGTCTGCTCGCGCAGTGGCTTTGATACCGGTTCCGAGATCTGCGAGACACTGGTGGTGCAGTGAGTTAGTCCAGTAGTGCTCTGCGTCGACGATTGCGGCGAGGAGCGAGGACTGCTCAATGTCGATTTCGTGGACCTTTTCGTTGTACAGAGATAGTTGCATGTGATCATCGATGTGCTGAATGAGAGTTCCGCCGAGGGCGACATTGAGAACCTGGATTCCGCGACAGATTGCGAGAGTTGGTTGGTTGCGGGCGACACACGCACGAGCAATTGCTAGGTCGTGTGCATCGCGATGAGGTTCCGTGGTGCCGCATTGTGGATCGGTAGCAGCGCCATAGTTCGCCGGGTCGACATCGGCCCCGCCCGTGATAACGATCGCGTCGAAGCGATCGAGTAACGAGTTGAGGGCATCTGAGTCTTCTGGATCGAGGACGCTCAGCGGCACAGGAACCGCTCCTGCTTTGGCTACGGCCTTGAGATATGCGGTCGGAACAGCCTCGTGATATGAATCGAATCCGTCGTCTTCGACTACCGAAATGCGAAACGCTGTTACACCGACTAGTGGTTTCACGAAAGCCTTTGGCGCTAGAGGGAATTGTGCTTCAGGATACCGGCAGGCGTGGTTGTCTACTGATGCGACTAGCCGAGTTCAAAGCTACGGCTGAGTTCCCAGTCTGTGACCGAAGCTGACGTTGCGTCGCCACCTGTCGTATTGAACATCAGCCATTCCCAGCGACGACTCTGTGTCCAATGTTCGACAAACTCAGAACCGAGCTGCTTCGTGAGGGCATCATCAGCCGAAAGCAAATCGGCAGCGTCCATGATCGTCGTTGGTAGATGCGGCCAACTCGGTGGGAGTCCCCAACCTGCAACTGTCAACGGTGGTGGCAATTCGGGTTCTTGTTCGAGTCCTACTAACCCGCCAGCGAGCACTGTTGCGAGAACCAGGTAAGGGTTGGCGTCTCCGCTCGCTACACGGTGTTCGATTCGCGTAGAGTTCGGCGAGCGAGTCAGGACCCGAACCCCAGTTGACTTGTTGTCTTCGCCCCAAGTAGGAGTCGTGGGCGCAGCAGCCCATCCGACGAACCGTCGATATGAATTGACAGTTGGGGCCATAACCGATGTTGCAGCACGCATCGTCGAAACTATTCCAGCGAGATAGTTACGCATCAGGTTGGACATGGCGCCATCAGCATCGAGAAACACTGGTGAACCATCATCGAGGGACCTGAGCGAGTGATGCACGTGCAGTCCGTTGCCATAGGCATCATTCGGTTTTGCCATGAAGGTGATCGAACAACCGATATCGAAGGCGACTTCGCGCATCGTCTGCTTGGCGCGTAACACGGCGTCCGCGGCTTGCAAAGCGTTCGCAGGGATCAGGTTGATCTCAAACTGGCCAGGCGCTGCTTCATCGTGGTAGCCCTCGACAGCTATCTCGAGGTCGGCCAACCGGGGCAATAGCGCGTCCATGAACGCGACCTGGTGATGGCTGTTGTAGTTGGAGTATCCGATCGGCGACGGATGCGATATGGGTGTGAGATTTCGGTAACCAGTCTTGCGCGCAACTTCCACCGATTCGGAGTAGAGAACTCCTTCAATTTCGAACGCCGCGGTCACTCCGTAACCGTGTTCAGCGATGCGCTCAAGAACGCTTTGCAGCAACGCTCGTGGGCACACTGGTAGAGGCGCGCCGTCGAGTGCACAGTGGTCGACCAAGACGGTTGCAACGCCAGGACGCAGTCGTCGCAAAGTAGAGAGGTCGGGCCGTTGTAAGAAATCGCCGAGGGCATCGCGGCGCCAATTCGGCCACCATGAGAAATATGGTGAGCCAGCGAGATCCATGCCATAGGCAATTTCGCTGATCGCGCTTCCGTTAGGTAGCGCGCCAATGAACTTGCTGCGATGTAGGTGTTTGCCGATGATGACGCCGTCGATTGTCACGCCCTCAGTTCGGACCCACTCGATCTCGTTGGCATCGAGCCATGCATCGACCTCTGAGATGTCCATCAGTAGCCACCGTTCAATGTGTATTCGATGCTTCTGCCGGTGAGCACGGCTACATGCTGGAGCGCACCAACGAAGTTGAGGTGACCAGCGAGGATTTCCTCGCCAAGTATCGCGTTGCCGGAGAGTACGGCGACCAACCAATGCGCTGAACCGTGTAGTTCGACTCCGCCGTCAGCGTCACCTAGCTGATGCGAATCGCCGGTATCGGTATTCACCACTCGCATCCCTGTTGGCATCCCAGATCCAGATGATGCGAAATTCCAGAAGGTGTCCGCAGCCTCTGCCCAGGTTCCCCGTGGAGGGTCGAGGACCTTAGAGAGCGCGAGTGCAAACATTGGATGCCTAGCGGCCCCGGTGATCTTGGGTTTCGGTGGCGTCGGGTCATTAAGCGTCGCGAGGTCCAACTCGATGACCACATCGGTATTGACGGCGACGCCTCGATGGACGTGGACTGTGCCTCGGTCGAATGTCAGCGTGACCGATTGGGGATCGGTGCTGCTTTTGATTGTGGCGACACCCCGCATCCTCGCGAGCTTCGAATTCAATGAGGGTGCGGTGGCCGCTCGACGAAGTGTCGTCGCCATCGTGCGGACAATTGGCGTCGGGTCGTGTTCGACAAGAATCTGCATGGCTCCCATGTTCGCACATAGTTTCTAGGTCGATGACCTCGGGCTCAAAAGCGACCGCCGATTCAGCCGCTCATGTCGGGCGAACGTTTGCGGGCTCGGTGCCGTCCTGGGAACAGCGGAAGCGTCCCAAGGGGCGCCCAAACGTGATCGTCATGCTCGTCGACGATCTTGGCTGGTCAGACCTCGGCTGCTTCGGTGGCGAAATCGAAACGCCAAATCTTGACGCGCTTGCCGCGAACGGATTGCGGTACACGAACTTTCATGTGACGCCTATGTGTTCGCCGACACGCGCGTCTTTACTCACAGGCGTTAACTCACACATGGCAGGCATGGGCAGTGTCGCGCAGAGCGATCCTGGTTTCGCGGGCTATGCGAGCGAGCTTCCGAACAATGTTGCAACTATCGCAGAGGTCCTTCGTGACGAAGGTTGGGCCACTGCAATGGTTGGCAAGTGGCATCTTTGCAAAGACAGCGACGAACATGCTGCGGCGCCACAACACTCATGGCCGGTCCAACGAGGATTCGATCGTTTCTACGGATTCCTTGGTCCTTTCACGAACCTTCACCATCCAGCGGAGTTGTTGCGTGATAACACTCCGATCGAACGCGACAGCTACCCCGACGGCTACTACCTGACAGATGATCTGACCGACCAAGCCATCAGCATGATTCGGTCAGTGAAGGTCGCCGACCCGCAGAAACCCTTCTTCATGTACTTCGCTCATGGAGCAGTCCATGCTCCATTGCACGCCAAGGTCGACGACATCGCGAAGTACAAGGACTTCTACGACCAAGGTTGGGACGATATTCGCTCGAAGCGTTTCGCTCGCCAGGTAGCGATAGGTCTAATGAGCGCAACGACTGAACTGCCACAGCGGAATGCTGAGCCAGGCGACGATGTTGTCCCGTGGGATTCGCTCAGTGAAAGTGAACGAGCACTGTTTGCTCGCTATATGGCGGTGTTCGCGGGGATGGTCGACAACATCGATCAGAACTTCGGTCGCCTCTGCGATGCCCTGCGAGAACTCGACGAGTTCGATAACACGATCATTTTGTTCATGTCCGACAACGGTGCATCGCGCGAAGGCGAAGCTGTTGGGACTAGCGCCTACTACGTACACCTTCTCCAAGGCGACGACATTGATGCCGACAGCGCACGCATTGATCTAATCGGAGGGCCGCGGACAACGCCGCACTACCCGCGCGGGTGGGCGATGGCGAGCGCAACTCCGTGGAGGCTTTACAAGATCAATACTCACGCTGGTGGCCAAAAATCGCCCGTAATCATGCATTGGCCAACAGGGAATCTCGAAACTGGCGGGATTCGTTCGCAGTATGTGCACGTGACCGACGTGCTACCGACATTGCTTGACCTGCTCGGAGTCGAACGGCCGTCATCGTTTCGCGGAACCGAACTCCAGCCACTCGCAGGATGTTCCTTCGGTCGGACAATGGCAGATTCCGGAGCGCCACACGACCACACAGAGCAGTACACGGAGATGAATGGCCACCGCGGTTTCTATCGCGACGGATTGGAGATAGTCACCAACCACAAGTCGCTCACGCACTTTGGCGACCATGAATGGGAGCTATATGACGTGCGTAACGACCCGACACAAATTCGCAATCTCGCAGCAAGCCGACCCGAAGATGTCGCTGAACTCAGCCGTGCATGGCAAGACGCCGCCGAAAATAATCAGGTCTTCCCATTAGACGAGGGGAGTTCTATCCGTTTCCTCACACGACCAGATTGGGTGAAGGACTTCGCGGAGCCTGTGACCATTCCGCGTGGCACCCACACGCTCGAGCGTTGGCGTTCCATGCAACTCATTTGGTTTCGGTCGTGTGAGATTCGTATCTCCCTCGAACATTCGAACGGGGCAGAGGGTTACCTCGTTGCGCACGGCGATCAGGGAGGCGGTTACGGCCTCTACGTGCTCGACGGCGACTTGGTCTTCGTCTACAACGATGGCCGCGGCCAGATGCAGCACTTAAATGGTGGCCAGTTGCAAGGCAACGCAAGTCAGGTCGTCTTGCATCTCGCTGCGAAGCAAGGCCGAACTTGGACCGTCAGCCTCGAAGTCAATGGCGACAATTGTGGCGAGATCGCAGGGATACCGATGCTGTTCGGTATCGCTCCGTTTCAAGGAATCGATGTCGGTATCGACCGAGGCTCTCCCGTGTCGTGGGATATCTACGAGCGGTTCGGCACCTTCGCATACACGGGCGCGTTGTCGAGCGTTAGGTATGAGCCAGGGGAGGCCGGCCCGGAGTCACCTGATCGTCTCATCGATGTGATTCGCAAGATGGGCGCACGCTACGAGTAGCCAACAGCGGCGTTGTCCTTAGCTAGCAGCCTTCGCTACAGCGTCGACAATCTGATCTATCTCCGAGTCGCTAATAACTAGTGGGGGACACCACGTGAGGGTCTCTGCGTTGATCGCCCGCGTTATCACGCCAGCGCCAAGTAGCGAATCGCGAACGGCGATCGAATCGACACCCTCGCGCATCACGATCGCTCCGACTGCTACTGCGCTACGCACGTCGCCAAGCACGCCGTCGGATACGAGTGTCCGGAACCCGCCGAAGAGGCGTTCACCAATCTGTGTCGCACGCTGACAAAGCGACTCGTTCTCTATGATCGCGATGTTCGCGAGAGCCGCTGCGCATGCCGTCGGGTGGCCGGAATAAGTGTGGCCGTGGCGCAATATCCACGTGTCGTCGGATTCGAGCTTCGACGCAACCATGCCGCTGACGACAACTCCACCGAGCGGGATGTAACCAGACGTCACCGCCTTGGCGAACGTGACTAGGTCGGGCGTTACTCCATAGTGCTGTGCGCCCCACATCGCGCCGAGGCGACCAAAACCACAGATCACTTCATCGAAAATGAGAAATGCTCCGTGCTGATCAGCAAGCCGGCGTAGACCTTCTAGGTATCCTTCGGTTGGAGGGAACACTCCGCCGGCGCCTTGGACTGGTTCGGTGAGTATCGCTGCGACTTTGGAACCATTCTCTGCCATGAACTGTGCCATCGCTTCGAGGTCGTCTGGAGCGATATTCACCATGCCCTCAACGAACGGCCCGTAGCCAGCCTGGTTGAGCGGTAAGCCTTGGGCAGAGAGACCACCGTAGGTAACGCCGTGGTACGCCCTCCCGCGAGACACGATGATTGTGCGTTCGGGTTCGCCGGCTTGGCTGTGCGCTACGCGTGCGAGTTTGATCGCGGAGTCAACCGCCTCTGAGCCAGAGCTCGTGAAAAAGATTCGTGAATCTGGCATTGGCGCAAAATCGCCAATCCTCTGAGCGAGCTGGTCGGCACGGTCGTTAGAGAACGGATCAAAGCAATGAAACGCTGCGATCTCACCCATCTGGTTCGCAACAGCGTCGGCGATTTCTTTGCGGCCGTAACCAACGTTGGCGTACCAGAGGCTCGCCATGCCGTCTATGTATTCGGCGCCGTTGCGATCCCAGACTCGAGCGCCTTCGCCGCGAACTATGCCAATGAAGTCGGACTTGTTCTTGGTGGGCTTGGCGTACGGATGCAGGAACGGGCCGTAATCAGATCGTGTTGTCATCGCCTGATCCTAGGGAATTGTTGCAACCAACTTATTCACAAGACCAACATTGGGAATCGAGAACATCCCAGGTCACAAGCTTGCACGTCCAGGATTATGGCTTGCGTTGGACAGATTTGAGCCAACTTCTATAGCGTTTTAGCCAATGCCTTCTGCGAACTTCTGTTTTGTCGCGCCCGCAAAGCCTCTCCAGCGAACTAGTGCGGTGCTCGTACTGATCGTCTCAGCGCTGCATTCATTGCCCCAAGCCGGAGCTACTGAGACTACGGCCATGGTGCCACTGGTGAGTTCCGTGCAGCGTGCAAGCGACGAAGCGGCCCGTCTAGAGATCGAGATCGTCAACAGCCGCGCAGGAATCATTTGCCCCGTCGACGCGACGACCTCGTTCTTCAATGACTTTGGAGATGGCCGTTCGGGCGGCAGGAGCCACGAAGGCACCGACATCATGAGCGACGCAGGAGTGCCCCTCGTCGCAGTCGTTGATGGCACTATCTCGAACAAGTACGGAGGCCTCGCAGGAAACAGCGTCTACCTGCTCGGCGACGATGGCAATGAGTACTGGTACTTCCATGTCGATGAGTACGTCGGCGAGCCACGGGCGGTCAAGGTCGGCGAAGTGATTGCGACTGCAGGAGCAAGCGGCAATGCTCAAGGTATCCACACACATTTTGAGATCCACCCGAGTGCCGACCCTTATGACGTGATTAACCCATATGACAAGCTTGACCTTGTCTGTAGGGATCGGGTGCCGGTTCGCTAATCGACCTCGACACGACTTTGTTCGAAATAGAACACGTTCTATATTAGGTTCGCATCGCGTGAAAGTCGCGTGTAACCCGTGGGATGATCGACCTTGTCGGAGGATGCCGTGTCTGAAGCCAACCTGAAGGACCTAAACGATCTCGATGTGTTCGTCGAGGGCGTACCACACGACACTTTTACCTACTGGCGCGAACACGATCCGGTGCATTGGACCGAAGAACCCGGTGGCCGTGGCTATTGGAGTCTTTTCGATTACGAGTCAGTAACTACCGCGAACCGTGACGCTGCAACGTTCTCCTCAGAAGAAGGCGGAACGCTGATTCGCGACCTTGAGCCAGAAGCGCTTGAGATGAATCGCATGATCATGCTCAACATGGATC
This sequence comes from Actinomycetota bacterium, assembly GCA_005779395.1. Lineage (GTDB taxonomy): Bacteria > Actinomycetota > Acidimicrobiia > IMCC26256 > PALSA-610 > SXJQ01. The sequence continues at coordinate 2,805 of SXJP01000011.1, read as the reverse complement.
CGCCGAAGCACACGCGCTATCGGCTTCTTATCACCAAGGGTTTTTCGCCGCGACACATCCGTGCCCTCGAACAAGGCATCGATGCCCAAGCAACGAAGATCGTCGACAATGTGATCGAGCGCGGTGAATGCGATTTCGTGACTGACCTCGCGGCTGAACTTCCTTTGCAAGTGATTGCTGACATCATGGGAGTCCCACAAGAAGATCGGCACATGCTGTTTGAGTGGTCGAACCGGATGATCGGCTCAGAAGACCCTGAGTACATGGAAGAAAATGGAGCGGCAGGACCAGAGAGCGCTCAGATCGAGCTGTTCGCGTACGCGTCGGCGCTTGCGCAAGACCGTTTGGCCAACCCTCGCGATGACGTCATTAGTGCGATCGTGCATGCCGAAATCGATGGCGACCGCCTAACCGAAATGGAAGTCAATGTCTTCTTCTTGTTGCTCGCAGTAGCTGGCAACGAGACGACACGCAATCTGACCGCTCATGGCATGCAGGCGCTATTCGACTTCCCTGGACAGCGCGCGTTGCTTCAAGCAGACCTCGAAAATCGTTTGAACCCTGCGATCGAAGAAATGTTGCGTTGGGGAGTTCCGGTTCTGAATTTTCGCCGAACGGTTATGAAAGATGTTGTGCTCGGCGGCAAGAACATCCCAGCTGGCGACAAGGTTGCTCTTTGGTACATGTCGGCTAATCGCGATGAGAAAGTTTTTGCCAATCCATTCGATTTCGACATCGCTCGCACTCCGAATGACCATGTCACATTCGGCGGTCGTGGCCCACACTTCTGCCTTGGTGCGAACCTTGCGCGCACAGAACTTCGTGCGATCTTCCGTGAGATTCTTACGCGCATGCCAGACATGATGCCGACGGCGCCGCAGTCACGTTTACGCAGCAACTTCATCAACGGCATCAAGCACATGCCAGTGAAGTTCACGCCAGGTAAGCGCAGCGACGCCTAGCCAACCTCGCGCCTCTCAAACATGAAACTCGGACTGCAACTCGGATACTGGGGTAGGGGGCCGAACGCGTTTCATGTACCTCTAGCTAAAGAGGCCGAGCGATCTGGTTTCGATTCCGTTTGGGTCGCTGAGTCGTGGGGCAACGATGCATTCAGTTTCGCGACATGGATTGCGGCCCACACGACGACAATCAAGATCTGCACCGGTGTCGTGCAAATCTCCGGGCGCACCGCAACGAGTTGCGCTATGCACGCGATCACGATCGATCATCTGAGCAACGGCAGATTCGGTCTTGGTCTCGGCCTGAGCGGACCCCAAGTTGTTGAGGGCTGGTACGGGCAACCGTACGGCAGGCCATTGCAGCGAACGCGTGAGTACGTCGATGTGATCCGCGCCGTGTTGAGTCGTGAGGACTCAGGAGTCTCCTACGACGGCGATTTCATCAGGCTTCCGTATAGCGGCTCTGACAGTTGGGATATGGGCAAGCCACTCAAGGCAATGGTGCATCCTTTGCGCAGCGACTTGCCGATTTATCTAGGTGCCGAAGGTCCGAAGAACGTCGCGCTAGCGGCTGAGATCGCAGACGGTTGGCTTCCGCTCTACTTCAATCCGGAGAAGCCAGAGGTCTACGACACGCTCGGGACTGTTGGTCCTGATTTTGAGGTCGCAGTGAATCTCATGGCATGTGCGATAACCGCCGACGACAAACCTGAAACGATTGAGAAAGCGTTAGTTGGAACCAAAGCCGCTCTCGGTTTCTACGTCGGCGGCATGGGCCACAAGAGCCGTAACTTCCACAAAGAGCTAATGGCCCGCATGGGCTACGAGGCAGAGGCAGACACCATCGCTGAACTGTTCCTAGCTGGCAAACGAGACGAAGCGATTGCGTGCGTGCCGACGGCATTCGCAGATGAGATAAGCCTCGTTGGGACTAGGGCCAGAATCAAGGGGCGGCTAGCAAGATGGGAAGAGTCCGTCGTGACGACTCTCATCATTTCAGGCGGTCCAGAGACCTTGCGTGACTTCGCCGAGATTGTTGCCTAAGAGGTAACGCTGATCTGTTCGACCGAAGATCGGCGCGAGTGTTAGCTACAATGCCAATCCCTACGGGCGGTTAGCTCAGTTGGTTAGAGTGCCTCCCTGACACGGAGGAGGTCGCTGGTTCGAGTCCAGTATCGCCCACCAAACGGATCAAAGTCCAGGTCATAGACCTGGACTTCTGTGTTTCGGTCTAGGGCGTTGTCGTGCAGTGCTCAGGCATGACATAACGATATCGAAGGAAACCAGCATTAGGTCGCGCCTACGCGCTCACCGTTAGCGCTCTGCATGTGCCGACGTAACCCTGATACCGATGGTGATCCGATTGGCTCACGTCGGCGATGTATGCCGAGTGTAGGACGCACATTGAAGACTCGGGTATCCAGATGTAATCGATCTTCTCATCGTTTGAGGGATTCCCCCGTTCGGTCCAGGTGGCGCGCCCGCAGTCTTAGCCGCAACCATCGGCTTCGCCGTAGTTTTGGTAGAGGTTGTTGAGCGCGGAGTGGTTGGGAATGATGTTGAAGTCGCCAGAGTCAAGGGGACTGCTGTCGGTTGAGTTGACGACTTGTATGTGAGGATTGGTCCTCACTGTAAGGAAGTCAGCAATGCCTAAGCCGTTTCCACTTGCGTTTCGTCGTGATGTGGTCAGTGTTGCTCGTAAGGGTGATTCGAGTAGGACTCAGATCGCGAAGGATTTCGGTATCTCTGAGCAGAGATTGTCGCGCTGGATGTAGCAGGCCGATATTGATGACGGTGTCCGTGCTGGCGTGACCTCGACTGAGACTGTCGAGGTACGCGAGTT
>SXJP01000042.1 GCA_005779395.1 Actinomycetota bacterium | reverse complement strand
TCGACGAACAACGCTGCCGGGGCTTGTTCGCCCTGGCTACGAGTACACGTTGACTCGTTTAGCTAAAGCAGGTTCCAATCTGCCGGGGCGAGAGTGCCGAGCATCGAGTGGATTTGCGAGATTGGGATGCAACGCTCCTCGTTGGAGATGACCGAATTCCGATCGAGTTTGGCGCTAGCGGTATCGCTAATTGGACTGGACTTCCAAGTACGTCCTGCAAATCCACCGGCGCTATAGATCGGACGAACGACAATGTGGTGTCGCCCCACGGCAGCAATAACAACGGCTGGTCTTACCTTCGTTCCGAGAATCGGACCAGCAAAGTAGATAGGGACTTTCACTATTCGCGTAACGAGTTCGTGCTCGTAGTCGATCTCGTCGTACGCACGGATGCAGTTCACGTGTCTACGTTCAGCGTCCTTAGATCTAGTTGTGTTCCTTGCGAGACCAGCAGATGACTGTTCTGACTCAAGGTCGATGACCTTTCCTCGACGGCGCTTGTAACGCGGCGATACAGGAGAGTCGACACGTGCAGCTTTGGCGGCGCGCTTGCGCTCGCGCCTTGTTTCGACTTTGATCGGATCTGAAGGCGTCAAACCGACAACGTGTGTTGTGATTAGAGCAGGCCGGTCGGAAGCCACAGGGCCGATCGCTTCGAGCGCGAATCTCGGATCGACTTCGAGCAACTCAGCGCAATGTCGCGCAGCATTGAACTCCATGTCGACCGCGAACGCAAGCACGGTGGCGACGAGAGGCGCGGTGATTTCGTCGATGACATAGTCGATAGAGGCGAGAAGTTCTTCCTTGCTCGGATTATCGGACGCCGGACCTAGCGCGTCAACGATGCGCGCTAGCACTCCAGAAAACACGAAGTGCATTGCGTCGGCTTGGGCTTTAGGCGACCAGTTGCGCAGACGATTGCGCAACTTGATGTCAGCTTCGGGGTGAGTGGCGAGCATGTCGTGAGTGAGACCGATCTTGCGAACCGCATCTTTGCGAAGCTTGCGCGGCATAAGCGACGCGGCTCTATTGATATCAACTCCACTCAAGCGCTCGAGCACAAGCCACGAGCGAGACTGTTCAAGCGTCGTTTCAGCGTCCATGAACGAAAGCCCCCTGTTTTCTGGAAATCTCAAGCGGAGTATTTCAGGAAGGTGGGACACGCAAAGGGCCGAGCGAGTTCTCGCTACCGATCTACGAGATCGTCACCTGCTTGCGGCTCAGGTGGTGCGCGGCAAACGTGCCATTCGCTCCAGCGATACTTCGTGCGAAGTAGATGTAGCCACTTCTGTTGGTCGTGTAGTCATTACCCGTCGTTGGACTAAGTAGAGAGGTGTACGCGATGACCGGGGTGCCGACGGCAATGTTCGGACCGAGCAGTGCCGGCTCGACCAAGAGTTCATCTGAGCGTCGCCAATTGATGCCATCGGTTGAGGAGGTCACAGACAACCCCTGCATCGTCTGAAAAAGAGCTAGCCACTTGTTCGTCGGTGCGTGCCAACTCATCGACGGCATCGCCGCGACCATGTGCTTTCTAAATGGTGAAGGCGGTGTGATCACGGCCGTTGCTTGACCTCCGAGGCCAGGCTCGAGCCATTGACCGTTGTGCCACTTGCTCCACGTCCCTGGTAGTAGCCCACCCGCGAGCGGCGAGCGTGCAACATAGATCTGATCCGGAGCCAACATTGCTCCGGTCGCAAGCGTTGGGTCGAGCCACTGTACGAACCAGACGTACACGAACCCGTCGGCGCCGAGTGCAGCGCTGGGTTGACCCGCCCCAGAGAACTTGCGGTTCGCCATCGGGCATACGGTTGGCGACGGTTGGGGAGTCGAGATGACTTTGCCCTTACGCGTCCACGTTGCACCGTTGTCTATGGAGTGGGCGACACCGATATTTGCGACAGCGCAGTCCCAGACGCCGAGATGGTCCTCGCCGTGGTACACCATGAGTAGCGACCCGTTAGGTGCACGTATGACATTGCCAACACCCGCGTAGTCATCATCGAACGAGCCTGGAATATGGCTCGGACCGAATGCCGCGATCGCGTTGCCACCATCGTCGAGGTTTGTCGGAATTGCCGACGGCATGTCGATGCCACCGAATTCGTAGGTCGAGACGAGCGAGGTAATCCACATTCGGAAACCTGATGGCTCATTAAGGAAGGTGATGTGCCCGTCTGGAATCCAGTTGAGGCCCCACGTGCCGGAAGCGATCACTGTTTCCTCTGCCCCAGTTACCGCGACTTCGATCGGTGGATCATCGTCTAGGACTGTGACTGTCCCTAAACCGTCGCCGATGTACGCGCCGGTCGGATTTGAAAGCGCGACATCAAAGGTCTCATCTGTTTCTTCGATCCCGTCTGGGCGGATAGTTACCTCGAAATAACGACTCCGAACGCCAGGTAGGAACGTGAGCAGATGCGTCCGTGGGATGAAATCGCTACTGCTTGCAGTCTGGCCAACTGCACTCGCGGTTGCGGTGACGGTGACGGTCGTCGTAACCGGGCTGAGTAACTGTGCCCAGATCTTGACTTTGCGCTTGCCTACGTCGCCTTCGTGAATCGACGCGTCGCTGATTCCGAGGATCGCGCCGCTTACCGCAGGCACGTAGTCATCGTTGCGAATGGTGCCTAAGCCGAATCTCTTGCCGACCGTGTAGGAGCCTGTTGGGCTGGAGAGCTCGAGTGTGAAGAACTCGTCTGCCTCTGGTGCTGTGTCCCCTTTTACTACGACATTCACGTACCTTTGCCTGGCCCCAGGTGCGATGGTGATCACGCTTGTGTTGAACGGCTTCGTGAAGTCAGGTGCTGTGCACATCGCGGATACTTCGGCGCAAGCGGTATCGGCTGCAATGGTGGCCGTCACGCTGACCGGTAGCGCAGACGGTTCTGTAAGCGTCACAGCGAACGTCATTGTCTGATTGCCGCTTTGGGTCTCCCAATTGGTCGCGTCGCCGATTGATACCTCGGCGGCCTGTGCAGCGGTTGCGATAGGAGAATTGCCGACTTGAATGGGCACTAAGGTCGCTATTAGCAACGCACTAGTTGTCGCAAATATCGCCCGTCTGTGCGAGCGCGCTTTGCGGGGGCGTCTAGGTACCAATACCGAAGTTGCACTGAAGTTGACCGTAGCCATCGCCCGTACCTCACAAATCGCGACTCATGTGGGAGACAAGCCGCGAACTGCGAGGATACAACCAGGAAGCCTTCGCTCAAATTGCTATGTGAGAGCAGCGACTCGTCGTTTTATTACCTGCCGTTGCGCGGCATTTTCGGGCGCCGCTCGGTGGTCCTTGCGTGTGCCTGCGCGCAAGCTTGCGAGTCTCGCGAGGATCTCGTCGTAGTTGAGACCTTGATCGGCTAGGAGACACCCGATGACTGTGCCAGTTCTG
>SXJP01000041.1 GCA_005779395.1 Actinomycetota bacterium | reverse complement strand
TGACGGCCTCGACGATGACTCAGCCGACGAAGACGACATCGACGGTGACGGCCTCGACGATGACTCAGCCGACGAAGACGACATCGACGGTGACGGCCTCGACGATGACTCAGCCGACGAAGACGACATCGACGGTGACGGAGTCGACGACGAGGAAGACGACAACGACGACGGCGATGACCTCGATGATGTTGACGACACCGACGACGACGGTGACGGACTCGACGACTAGATAACGAGCATCTGTTAGGGGGTAGTGGGCCGGATCACAGACCCACTGCCCCCGACTCATCTCTACTATTCACTCCCAGGGTTCGAAGAGTCCTTCGAATTCGAGTTTGCCGTTCGTGACTCTTCCGTAGAGCAACCAGTCGCCGCGGAACATGCCGTGTTCGTGTGGCGCGCAGGCAATGTGTGTGTGCACTCCTCCTGTCGCTGACGGCATGAACCGGATTGACTCGAGTCCGGTGTTCAGCCCGGGTCCACTAAGGATCGGCGCACGGAACAATCCCTCCGTGAGCACGCGAGCGGTGTCGTATGCGAGTACAGGAATCGCGTTCGGCCACATCGGTGGCGAAGCGCCGTGCTTAGCGACAAACCTCTCATGAAACTCCTGCGCGAGTTTGTTCTGCGGGTCGAACTGATCGATGCCAACCCAACCTTCGAACAGGTCGAAGCCCATCAAGTACCACATGAAAGCAGTGCTCATGATTCGCGGCGGATCCCACTGCAGTTGATCGAGCGCGCGACGCAATAAACCTTTCGCCGCCAACATTCCGTAACCCATGTAGACGAGCGCATCGGCGTTCACTTGTCGCAGGTTGTCGAGGTTCTCTGCAAGGTTCTCTGGGCTCTGCGACACCGATTCCACAGCTGCGATGCTCACGCCTCTGCGGCGACACTCGGTTCGGAAATACCGGAAGTACTCCTCGCCGTTCGGTGAAATCTCACTAAGCACAGCGATTCTGCTGTGGCCTTGTTTCACTAGCCAGGACACAACTAGCGCAGCGTCGCCACCGCAGTCACCGTTACCTAAACGAAAGCAGTAGTCACCAGCAAGCCTTTCGGTACCCGCCCACGAGATGAGAGGCACCTGCATCTAATTTGCCAGCGGCGCAACCGTGATCGCATTATCTGAGCTATAGGCACCAGCAACACCGATGCAGCCCTCGTCTACGAGATACCTGAAACCGTCGGTGGCGTTCTTCGCGGTGCCGTTCGGCAAACCGTTTTCGGCGTGCATAACGAACTCATACGGACGATCAAGCATGCCCGACTCGACTGGCTCGTCGAATGCCATGCGATGGATCTTGTCGTAACCACCGCCCGGACCATCGAGACAGGAACCAAGCCAACCGATCTTGATAGGTGCTGGCATTTACTGCTCCCAAAAAATTTGGGCCCGCCTGCAGCGTCGAGCTGTCGCGAAACTCAGAATACGGGAGGCTCGCGCCGCTACCGTGCACCGCATGAACGAGCCGCTCACGCTCACTGTCTGGTCGGATTTCCTTTGCCCTTGGTGTTACGTCGCTGCGATTCGGCTCGAACAACTAGAAGCCGAGTACGAGGGCAAGATCGAGATCGAATGGAAACAGTTCTTGTTGCAACCAGAACCGCGCAATAAACCAATTGAGAAGTTCATTACTTATACCCAACTCTGGGTCAAAGACGCTGGCCCGGGCGGGAGTGCCCCCGAACTTGGCTTTCGACCGTGGGAAACAGGTGACTCAGCGCCACCGACACACAGCCTGCCTTCGGCAATCGCTGGCCGACTAGCTCGCACTCACGGCAAGGAAGCGTTTGCGCGGTTCCATCTCGCGACAATGCGCGCATATTTCGTCGAGCATCGCATGATCTCAGACCCGGATGTGCTCGCCGACATCGCATCAGAAACAGGATTGGACCGAGCTGAGTTTCGCGACCGGCTAGCCACCGAAGGTGGAACGCTGGCAAAAGAAGTTCTCGCAGAGTTCGCCGAAGCGCACGAGAACGAAGTTCATGCCGTGCCGAGTGTGGTCCTCAACGGGTTCCCGATCCCAGGAGCACAAGAACTGCCTGTCTACCGAGCCATGATCGACAGGCTCCTCGCGAAGAACTAGCGGCGCTTTTTTTTCTTCCTGAACGAGCGCTTCTTGGCCTTGGCATCCATCTCTGCGAGCAGATCAAGTCCAGCAGCGTTCACGATGTCTTCTGCAGAGTCGAGCAATGCGGCGACATCTTCTGTCATCTCGACCTCGGGCGGAGGTGTCTGGAGCGTCTCGGCTAACGAGCCGTACGACCAGCCGACATCGACGAGTCTCTTCGCGAAACTCTCACAGTCAGCGGGACAACGCCACGGGGCTTCTGGCGCAAGATCGAGCCGACACTTGCGCACAGCATCACCATTTGAATAACTACGCGACTCATAGTGCTTGCAATCTGTGCGCATCGGCATGGCATTCAGGATATGGCCGATAGTGACCTGACGAGTATGCGTTTGGTCGGAATCGGTCGCCCAATTTGAGGGCGCATCCCACGTATTGGCCGACTTTGAATACGCGTCAACCATCGGGATGGGGACCGACAGATCCAAGCGCGTTACTATTGGCATAGTCAATGCTAATATTTAACTTGTTGTTTGCAAGCAACTTCTAACGGTATGGGTTCCACTAGGGAGGATCTCAAAATGCGTAGTCCAAAACTCGTTGCGCTAGCAGTGGCGATCGTTGTATCAGGCGTGGCGGCAGCACTTTGGACTACCGGCGGTTCGAGCAAGAACCAGACCGGAACGGCAACGACGCCGTGCCAGCCCACAGCGACACACCTATGCGCGCCAAGCTCAATCAAAGACGCTCCCGGCGAGGCCCAATGGACGAACACGGAAGCCGTGTACTTCAAGAACGAAAACAACAACGGCAACCGGAACGACATCAACTGGTGGGCTTCGAACGGCGCCCATACCTCATCGGTATTCACCTTCAGCGTTGAGCCAAAGACGTCAAAACTGCTGGGATTTCCTTGCGCTATTGACCACATTTTCGCCGATAACAAAGGACCAGCGAACACGGTATTTACAACTGTGAGTGAAGGGCCGGAATACCCCGTCGACCCATCGACAAGCAAGGCGTCGCTTCATTGGGTCGACCCCTCGGCCCCCGATCCCCTATTGAAAGGTGTACGAGTACTCACTATCAAGAACCTGGACTTGGTCGACGATACGAACATTGATTGGTATTGGCAAAAGAGCGATTTGGACCCAAGTCTCGACGAGGCCAAGTGGTTCGACTATTTGGGCAAATTCCAAGGCCCATACAACATCGTCATCAAGCCAGGGAAAACAATCAAGATCGTCCTGCCATGCGCGGCCAATGTGGGATTAATGGATCCTCTCAACAACTCATGGAAAAAGGCCGAAACTGATTGCTCCGGAGGCGCATTCGTGCCTGTGCGGTGCGACGAAAACGGCGGATCAGTGCGCGAAGAGCTACAGGTAGAAATGCAGGTGACTCAAGTCCTCTAGGCCCCTGATGCAGTCTGCCGAGTTTCTTCTCAATCGGCGCTTACCCCAGCGAGACGCTCAGAGTCTTCTGAGATCCGTTCGAGCATCGATTCGATATCGAGGCTTGCAAGTCCTGCTGCGAGTAGCGCTGCCTCTGGGTCCCGTGGACATTCCCGTGAACGCGACCCGTCGGTATCAACGATGCAAACAAGTGCCTCCGCCGCGATCAGGCACTTGGTTAGCCTTGAATCCACTGTGGTCGGGTCGTGATGGTGGTCGCGAATTGCGTTCACGATCGGAGTTGGTAGGCGCCACACCTCTAGGGCAAGGGC
>SXJP01000040.1 GCA_005779395.1 Actinomycetota bacterium | reverse complement strand
TTCTGCGGTTTGTACGACACTCACGCCGTCTTGTGCGTTGCGGCTCGCGACCCTGAGGCCCGAAACCTGTGCACGTAGCGCTTGGCTGATTACGAGGCCAGCGGCGTCGTCTGCAGCACGGTTGATGCGAAAGCCCGATGAAAGCTTCTCGAGAGACCCACCGAGTTGAGTGTTGGTCGTCGACAAGTTGCGGTAGGCGTTGAACGCCATGATGTTCTGGTTGATGCGCATGTGCGCTTCTCCTCCGTGATTGGCGCGCTAACCCAAGAGTGGGCTTGCACTTTTCCAAAACCAGAAGCCGTAGCTACTGGACCTGCATCCACCGTCTGGTGAACTCTTCCTCGTTCGGTAGGTACGTCTTTGAGATAAGGGAAAGGTCCCAAAAGTCGTCACCGTTCCCGAAATCCCCTAATCTCACGGCGCTTGACTTGCTGGCCTCGGAGGACCTAATGAGAAGTCGTGTTCCTGTATTGCTCGCGCTGGTTGTTGCAACGGTTGGCGCAGCCTGCAGTTCGGATGGCTCGCCCGATACTTCGGCGGCACCACCAACAACGACCGTCCCACTGCCGACAGGGAAGCCCACAAGTTTTGAAGCGCACGGCAGCGTCGGACAGATCTGGTTCACGGACGCCGAGGCAGGCATCGAAGTGACCGTGCATGGCTCAGCAGGCAAAGGGGCCACAACAACGACAGATGCCGAAGGGTCCATGATTTTCAGGAACCTTGCGCCGGGTAATTACGTAGTCACCACGGGTAGCGGCGCCGACCTCGCGGTTACAGCTCCGGTAGCAGTGACCGCACCGAGTGATGCTCCCGATGAGTCCTTTTATACTTCGCAGGCCCCGATTGACTTTGGCGATTCCAAGAAGCACTACGGATATCTGACGACACGCGACGGCACGACCCTCGCGTACAACATCACGTTGCCTGGCCCAGCAGAAGATGGCCCGTACCCGACCGTGATCGAATACTCGGGTTACTCGCCAGCAGACCCAAATGCTGCCCAACCGACGACACTGATGATGCAGACGCTCGGCTACGCAACAGTTGGCTTGAACATTCGTGGGACTGGTTGTTCTGGTGGGGCATTCCAGTTCTTCGAACCACTTCAGGGTACGGACGGTTACGACGCTGTCGAGACGATCGCTGCGCAACCATGGGTGAAGCACGGCAAGGTGGGAATGGTCGGCATTTCTTATCCGGCAATCGCACAACTATTTACTGCGCAGTATCAACCACCGCACCTCGCTGCGATCGCGCCGCTCTCAGTTATCGGCGACACGTATCGCAGCACGCTGTATCCCGGCGGGATCTATAACAACGGTTTCGCTAAGAGTTGGGCAGAAGAACGCGAGCGCGAGTCCGAGCCATTCGGGCAAGGCTGGGCTGCGACCAAGCGTGACGAAGGTGACCAAGTTTGCATCGCGAACCAGAAACTGCGGGGCCAGAACCCAGAGGTCACACACCTAATTGAGCTAGCTGAGTTCTACGAAAACGATGATGTTGTTGCCGAAAACAGCTTCCATAGCTACAACATTCTTGACGATCTCTCACCAGCGACCTTCGTCGACAAGATCAATGTGCCTGTGTTTCTAGCTGGTGCATGGCAAGACGAACAGACCGGCGGTCACTTCGCGACCATGCTCGACAAGTTCTCTAGTGCGCCGGTGAAGCGCTTCACGATGGTCAACGGGAATCACACCGAACCACTCACGCCAGCGATCATGAGCCGCTGGTTCGAGTTCCTAGAGATCTACGTCAATCAGCAAGTTCCAGACATGAACATTGGCTTCAGGGCCATTGGGCCGCAAGTGATTGGTGCATCTTCATGGGGTTCGACGGTGAACTTTGAACCACCCCGTTTTGATCCGAAAACAGATCGCTACGAGGACGTACGCGCTAAATGGGAAGCAGAAGCGCCGGTTCGTATCCTGTTCGAGAATGGCGCAGGCTGTCCCGAAATCGCAATAGGTGCGCCTTGTCCGACTTTCGAGGCGAGTTTCAGCGCGTGGCCAATTCCGGAGACCGAGGCACGCGCGTTCATGCTCGGCGCTGGTGGAGTGCTGCAAGATGGCGCTTCCGAATCTGCTGTGTTTGACTACTTCTACGCAGGCGACGGCCAAGGCGCGATGTTCGATGGCGGTACGTCTGAATTGTGGCGAGGGCTTCCGGAACTCAAATGGACGCAGCCAACTTCAGATGACTCGGCCACTTTCTTGAGCGAGCCTCTCGATGAGACGACGGTGATGGCAGGTAGCGGCAGTGTTGACCTTTGGGTTGCGGCAAACGAGTCAGATGTCGACCTCGAGGTCACGCTCAGCGAAGTCCGTCCGGACGGGACCGAGTACTTCGTGCAGGTCGGATGGTTGCGGGCCTCACACCGCGCGCTCGACGAAGCAGCTTCAACCGAATTACGGCCAGTACATACTCACAACAAGGCCGATGCCGCTTGGCTCCCGGGAACTCTCGACGAATTTGTGCCTGTGCGAGTTGAGCTATTTCCGTTTGCACATGCGTTCCACGCTGGCTCACAAATTCGTCTGATCGTCGATGTGCCAGGAAACTCGCGGCCAAATTGGAAATTCGGGATTGTTCCACCAGAAGGCGACGAAACCAAAGTCGCCATCTCGGTAGGTGCAGATACGCCGAGTCGAATCGTGCTTCCAGTAATCCCAGGTATTGGAGCGCAGGCGCCAAAAGTAGCGCCTCCGTGCCCGGCACTAAGGGGCCAGGCTTGCCGCAAGTATTCAGGCGTCGCCTAGAGCGCCATTTCCGAAATTGTTCCGAGGCGGCGCGCCTTGTCTTGCACCGATTCTGGTTCGGAGGCGAGGCGTGCCGCATACCGCGAGCTGTCAGCAATGGACGCGTAATACGCGGCCTTGCGTCGAGCGATGCGGCCATTTGGTCGGGCTTCGTCGGCAACTAACTCAGGGTCGAGCGCCGAGTTGATGCCGTCTTTTAGGAGTAGCAGCGCTTCGGCGCGTAGTTGGCTGACACGGCTCTCTGAGACTCCTAGTTCGTCGGCGAGGTCCTGCATTGAACGTTCTTCGAAGAAGTAGCCGATAACTACCTGGCGCAGGCGTTCGGGTAGCGAAGCGACAGAGTCGGTCAGGTATGAGCGACGCTCGCGAGAGACGATTGTCTGCTCTGGGGTTTCGTCAGATGTGGCGAGAAACGATTCGATATCGCCTTCGAGGACGAGGGACTCGTAGTTGAGAACAGTTGCGCGGTGCACGTCGTCGACAAGTTTGTGAACCTGTTCTGCTGGTACCGACATGGCGACAGAGAGTTCCTCCGGTGTCGGTGGGCGCCCGAGACGATTGCTGAGGTCTTCTGTGGCTTGCGACATGCCGCGCGCTCTTGCGCGAACAGATCGGCTCGCCCAGTCGCGACTACGGAGCTCGTCGAGCAGCGCGCCACGAATCCGTGTCGATGCGAAGCGGTCGAACGCGATTCCCCGGCTTGGGTCGAACGAACGAGCGGCTTGAGCGAGTCCGAGCATGCCAGCAGACACGAGGTCGTTGCGGGACACGTGGCCGGGGATGCGCTGGGCAACCTCGGTAACCACATACTGAACTAGCGGGAGGTTGTCGTGGACTAGGTCGGCCTCGATCTTGGCCTGGCCGGGGTCAATTTCGGCCCGTTCGGCTGCGGTGGTCATCATGCGGCGTCTACGGGCGACGCTCGCCTGGTCGTTGCCGTCATCGGACGTTTTGTTGCTCATCTTGGTGAGTGACGCCATGCTGATTTCCTCCTGCATACGGATGGTTTTTGAGCGGGCGCAGTAGCCTTCGGCGAGGAACGCGAAATAACTTGATCAACCGCAAGGTTGAATCACTCTTAGTGGTCAAAATCGCGCGACCGGCGCGAAAATTGTGTGTTTTTGGGTAGTCTTGGAGGCATCTTGGAGACCGAAGAGCGCTTGGCTGTAGTTGCAGACGAACTCGAGTTGGTTCGGTTGGGAATCGCTGCGGTGCTCGGACCCCTCGGCATCGGGGTTTGTGGCGAATGCCGGTCCGGTGGAGAGGCAGCAGACCTCGCTAGCTACATGCTCCCAGACCTCGTGATACTTGGTTCGCTCAGCGACGGCACGACTCTGTCGGGCCTAAGACAGGTGCGGGCAATAAATCCGCCACCTTTGACAATCGGTTTGCTGTCGAGGGCTGGCGATACCGATGTCGCTCTCGCTACTGCGATTGGAGTCAACGGGCTCGCCATAAGGTCGGGGGGGCTGACCGACCTCGCTGTACTGATCGAAAGAGTGCTCAAAGGCGAGTCGGTAGTCGTACCAGAACTGCACGTCGGCCTCATCGGTGATCTCCACGTGAGATCCGCAGAACACGGCCTAGGAGGGCTGTCGGCTCGTGAATGTGAGATGTTGAGTTTTCTCGCGCAGGGTCGCTCGAACCGTGAGATCGCGGCGCTCTTATCCATTTCGCTAGCAACCGTGAAAACCCATCTCGTACACCTCTACAGCAAACTCGGGGTCAATAACCGCAATCAAGCACTTGCGCGCGGGGTCGAGCTTGGATTGCTCGCCTGAACTGCCGATAGAGGCGACCGAAACTCCGAGTCTTGTCGATGTTTATTCCGGCCAGACATGTTCAAGAACGGTGATTCTGGGCCGATTAGGGCTACATCAGCCTTCGCCAAACAGGGGTCGCCAGCATGGCACAGCAGCAAAAAGATCGACAAGCCCAACTCGGCGAGGTCTCGAACATTCTTTGGCGCGAGCGCCAACTCTTAGAACTGCTGACCTTCAAGCTCGAAGAGGAGCAACTCGTTCTTGCTTCCGGGCGTACGCGTTGGCTGAGCCATGCGACGCGAGAAGTCGAGACCGTGCTCGGCGAGATCAAGCGCGTCGAACTCGACAGGGCAGTGCATGTCGAATCGCTTTCACGCGCACTTGGGCTTGCCGAAACGCCAAGTTTGCGTCAACTCTCTGACCAAGTTCCGCCTCCTTGGGACCGGATTTTCGACGAACATCGCAACGCTCTGTTAGAGGCAGCGCACGATATTGATGCTGTTGCGAAATCGAACCGCGATTTGCTTTCGCGCGGTCAGACGGCAGCACGCGAAGCGCTCGCCGCACTTGGCGAAATAGAGATCGATGCGTACACGCCGACTGGAAATCCGACAGAACGAACGCTCGGTATGCGTCTCGTAGACGAGGCCATCTGAGACGATGTCTGATTTCGCTGGACTTCGAATCGCGTTGTCGTCGCTTTACGCGCAACGACGCGGCATGGAGGTGACGGGGCACAATGTCGCGAACGCCAACACAGAGGGATATTCGCGCCAGCGTGTCGACATGCAGTCGGTTACAGGACCAACAACTGGCGCGACCTTCGCGAACTGGGAAGGTGGAGGCCAAGGCGTTCAGATTTCGCAGTACGTGCGGTTCCGAGACCAATTCTTAGAAATTAGGGCAGCATTAGAAAGCGGTAGCGAGGCCCACCTGTCACAAGTTCGGTACGCGCTCGACCAGCTAGAAAACTTGTTCAACGAACCGGGCGACCTGAGCATCCAAAGCAGCATGACAGAGCTTTGGTCCGGCTTCGACGATGTCGCCATGCGTCCTGGCGACAACGCATCTCGTCAACAGCTGTTGGAACGGGCATCGACACTTGCGACGATCTTCAATCATTCGTCGTCCCAAATAACGGCATTGCGAGACAGCGCAATTGGGCAGCTAGCCGCGACCGCCGCCGAGATAAACACGACGGCAGCGACCGTCGCTCAACTAAATGAGGCCATCAAGAGCGCACTCGTGAGTGACCTGAATTCCAATGATCTAATGGATCAGCGAGACTTGCTTGTCGAGCGTCTGAGCGCCAAAGTCGGAGCGACGATCAGGCCGGGCGAATTCGGCGCCGTCAACATGTTCATCAACGGCACCGCGCTAGTGCACGATGGCCTTTCCGAAGAACTTGCAGTAGACGCCAGCGGGTCTCCTGTCGTTGTGCGTTGGGTGAAGGATGGCTTCGCAGCCGCGATTACATCGGGGGATGCTGGCGGTTTGCTCGAAACCATCAACGTGAAACTGCCGGGGTACTCAACTGACCTCGACACGATCGCGGTCAAGCTTCGCGACGACATCAATGCTGCGCATTCTGCGATAGCCGGAATGATCGCTGTAACAAACCAAGACCAGAGTGCCGCAGGGAGTCTCGATTTTCAGGTCGCGCTTAACGGTGGCGGCTATACAACCGTGACCATCGCTGGCGCTGACTGGTCGGGAGCCGGAGGAGCAGCAGCGTTGCAAGCGGCGGGCCAGGCTGCAGTCGACGCAACAGTCGGGGCAGGCAATGCCACGTTCACGGTGAGCGGTGGTGTCGGCTCGCCTCTCGTAATCAACATGGTGCCAGCTGGATCCAATACGTTGCTAGCCATGAGTTCCGGAGCGAACGCTGGCTTCAGCACGATCCTCGGCTCTACTGCCGTCGGGCTTGATGGCGTCGGCGGTCGACACTTCTACGAAGGCACAAGCGCTGCAAATCTCAACATTTCTGGCGATATCACTTCAGCCGACCATATTGGCGCAGGCACCGCGGGTGGCGGGATCTACGACGCGAGTGTCGCACTGCAATTAGCTGAGATGTCTTCATCGGCTACCGGTGCAGACGCGCTGTATCGGTCGTACATAGTCGCGCTTGGCGTTGATAGCCAGACGATTCAGCACCGCCACGACATCCAGATCGCAACTAAGGCTCAGGTCGACAACTCGCGCAATGCGCTAGCAGGAGTCAACGTCGACGAGGAGATGGTGAACATGGTCCAGTTTCAACACGCATACGACGCTGCCGCTCGCTTCATGACTTCGGTCGATGAGATGCTCGACACCCTCATCAACCGCACTGGCGTGGTCGGCAGATAGGACAGGTGACGAGATGGTTTCAGCAGACTTCCGAGTAACGCACGCATCTTTGGCGAGAAGGGTTACCGGCAACCTCCAGAATTCGTTGATGAAGTTGGAACAACTTCAAGAACAGATCAGTTCGAATCGCAAAATTAACAAGCCCTCGGATTCGCCGATTGGCACGGTCGCGGCGCTGAAGTTGCGCGCGGAGCTCGGACGCAACAGTCAGATCAAGCGCAACCTCGATGACGCGACAGCGTGGTTGATGACAGCAGACGACGCACTAACTGCAGTGGTCGATCAGGTCAATCGTGTGCGCGATCTCGCGATCCAAGCCAACAACGGATCGTTAGGTCAACTCGAGCGTGATGCGATTGCAACCGAGATGAATAATCTGCGCGAGGGCTTGCTAGGTCTCGCGAATGCCCGCTACTTGGACCGCTCAGTCTTCGCTGGCACGGCGAGTGGCAAAGCGTACGACCCTTCCGGCAACTTCACGGGACAGGCCGCGTCGATCGAACGCACTGTGGCACCAGGCGTGCAGGTTCAGGTAAATCTCAACGCAGAGACCGTCTTTGGTCCTTCTGGCAATGACCTCTTCAGCGTTGTAGCCGGGCTAGCAACGGCAGTCAGTACCAATGTTGGGATAGATACTTCCCTTGCGAGCCTTGATGCGGCAACGACGACGGTACAAACCAGTCTCGCCGAGGCTGGCGCGAGAATGAAGCACATCCTCACTATGCAGGACCGCACAAGTGTTGGAGCCCTGAACTTGCGCGAAAGCCTGTCTCAGGTCGAAGACATTGATTTGCCTAAGGCCATAATGGACATGCGAATACAGGAGACTGCGTATCAGGCAGCGCTGCAAACAACAGCCAAGGTCATTCAACCGACCCTCGTCGATTTTCTACGGTGAACTAAATGATTGATTCAGACCTAGCAACCCAGACTGATCTTGCTGAGATTTTCTTTCCTGCAGGTCTGCCGGGCTTCCCGAACGAGAGGAGTTATTTGCTCTCGCCCTGGGGTGGCGAAGACTCGCCGTTCATGATGCTCTCGTCTACCGAAGATCTCGATGTTGGATTCGTCGTGGTTGAACCGTGGGTTTTTTATCCTGACTACAACTTCGATCTAGATCGCGCGACTTCCGAACGGCTTTCGCTAGCAGAGGTATCTGATGCGATCGTCGTGTGCGTCGTCACGCTTAGCGATAAGGCCGAAGACGCGACAATCAATTTGCTCGGACCGATAGTGATCAACAAAACCAATCATGAAGCATGCCAGGCCGTGTTGACATCGTCCGGCTACGACGTGCGTGCGCGATTGACGCAACAGCAGTGACCCAAAATCTAACTTTGCTTTTTCTACATCAAACCCACGCGTAGCTTCTATGCTCGCGATTGCCATCCGCGCGACGCGGCGGCCACCAAGGAGGGAGGACCCGTGCTCGTACTAACGAGACGTGCGAACCAGAGCATCATGATCGGTCACGACATCGTCATCACTGTTCTTGAGGTGCGCGGAGATCAAGTTCGCATCGGAATTAAAGCACCGCGTTCGGTAGATGTTCACCGCGAGGAAGTCTTCGCGAGCCTGCAACAAGCCAACCTTGCAGCAGCTAAGGCATCTCGAGAGCTAGCGAACGCGACTCTGCCTGAAGTGCCTAAAAAGGCTGACAATTAGCCTCAAACAGAGTCTGAGAAATGTATTGATGGCATTCCAATCGCGTCGGCGACGACTTTGTTTGTCATATGCCCGCGACTTGTGTTGATGCCGTGGACGAGTTCCGGATGCCTACGTAGGACCGCACCGATTTCTTCTGTAGCGAGATCGACTACATAAGGCAAGGTCACGTTCGTGAGCGCGTAGGTAGATGTATGAGGAACGGCACCTGGCATGTTGCCGACCGCGTAGTGCAGGACATTGTGTTTTTCAAATGTTGGTTCGCGATGCGTTGTCTCGCGAATTCCCTCTACACAACCACCTTGGTCGATGGCTACGTCAACGATCACAGCGCGCGGTTTCATCGCCCGGATCATCTCGTCTGTTACGACCTTCGGAGCGCGATCGCCAGCAACTAGGACCGCGCCAACAACGAGATCAGCGTCAGCTACGGCGCGCGCAACCGAAGCAGAATTAGACGCGAGCGTGACGATGCGACCTTGATGAATCTGGTCGACCCACCGAAGTCGGTCGAGGCTCTTGTCGATGAGTACTACCTCGGCTTGCATGCCAGCTGCAATCCAAGCAGAGTTCCAACCGACATTTCCAGCGCCAATGACCACGACACGCGCTGGCCGAACTCCTGGCGCGCCACCTAACAGAATGCCGCGTCCGCCGTGTCGGCGTTCTAAGAAGTGAGCGCCGACTTGCGTTGCCATGCGTCCAGCAACTTCACTCATCGGAGCGAGCAACGGAAGAGAGCCATCGGGCAGTTGCACCGTCTCATACGCGATCGAAGTTGTGCCAGCCGCTAGGAGCGCATTAGCGACCTTCGGATATGCAGCCAAGTGCAGATAGGTGAACAGAGTTTGATCAGCGCGCAGGTACTTGAACTCAGATTCCTGAGGCTCCTTGACCTTCAAGACGAGATCAGCAGCCCATGCTTCTGCCGCAGATTCCACCATCTCGGCCCCAGCAGCCATGTAGTCGGTATTAGAAATGGAGCTTCCGACTCCTGCACCGACCTCGACGTTCACCGTGACTCCGTGCTTGACGAGTTCATGGACACCGTCGGGTGTTATCGCTACCCGGTATTCATCAAGCTTGGTCTCCTTAGGGATACCGACTCTCATTGAGTTCTCCTCATCTAGCGCCCCACGTATAGGTCTGTTTGTGAAGTCGGAGGTAAACGAAGGTTTCTGCACCCCTTACCCCGCCAATTGTTCTGACTTTGTCGTTCAGCAGTTCGAGCAGGTGTTCATCGTCTTCGCACACGATTTCGAACAAGAGGTCGAAGCTGCCGGAGGTGAATACGACGTAGTCGACCTCAGGTATTGCTGCGAGGGCGTCTGCGACGACCGTGATGTCACCTTCTGTTTTCACGCCGACCATTGCTTGGCGGCGAAAGCCGAGTCGTAGCGGATCGGTCACAGCGACGATCTGCATCACGTTGCTATCGATCAAGCGTTGAACGCGTTGGCGAATTGCCGCCTCGGATAGCCCAACATCTTGCGCTAGCCGCGTGTACGGCAGTCGACCATCGCGCTGCAGAAGTTCAACGATCTTCTTGTCGGCGTCATCTAGCTGTACCGGTGGTTCGCTACGTCTTGTACCACCGGTGCGAATAGACAATTACAGGTCCTTAGCTAGCCAACGCTGCGCAGAGTTCGCTGAAAGCCGCGATGTAGTTGTCGATGTCGGTATCTGTGTGCTGCACCGAAATTGTCCACTGCTCTTCATCGCCTGGGGTCATAAAGATCCCGCGATTCACCATCCATGGGTATGAAGCCGCATACAAGTCAAGGTTCGTGTCGAGGAAATCGCGGTAGTTGGTGAGAGGAGTCGGCCGATACGACACGCAGCCTTTAGCGCCAAGGTCGACTGTGTGCGCAGGAATCCCGTTCGAATCGATAGCCGTTTGGCAGCCAGAAGCAAGGCGCGTACCGAGCGTTGCGAGATACTCGTAGGCATCGGCAGTGAGGACCTCCGTCAGTGCCGCGAGGCCTGCAGCAGCAACTAGCGGGTTACCGTTGAACGTTCCTTGTTGCGCCGCGCCACGTCCGATTGCGCTCATGATCTCTGCGGTACCGCCGAACGCAGCGCCAGGAGTACCACCGAACGTCGCTTTCGCGACACAAGTGAGGTCGGGACGAACTCCATACAGGTCCCCTGCGCCACCGCGCGCGATAGCTGTACCGGTCTTGACTTCGTCGAAGATGAGTACAACGCCGTGCTTATGCAGCAGATCCTTGAGACCCTGCAAGTAGCCCGGCTGTGGTTGCGCGATCCCGATGTTCATCATCACGGGTTCGAGGATCATGCAGGCGATCTCGCCACCACGTTCTTCGAGCAATGCATCGAGAACTACGAGATCGTTGAAGGGCACAACGTGGGTGTAATCCGCAAGCCATTTTGGAGTACCGAGCGACATCGGGGTGCTTGCTGGCATTTCGCGGCCACCCATGACGTCGGCATTCGGGACGACCGAGAACATCACCGGGTCGTGGTGACCGTGGTAGGAGCCCTCGGCTTTGATGATGTGGTCGCGGCCAGTGTGGGCGCGTGCGATACGAATCGCGTTCATCGTTGCTTCGGTCCCAGAGTTACAGAACCGCACTTGGTCCATGTCGTATCGCGAACAGATTTCTTCGGCCAACAAGACAGCGTCGGGAGTCGGAGCAGCAAAGTGCGTGCCGCGTGACGCTGCGCGAGCGATTGCTTCTGCAATCTTCGGGTGGGCATGTCCGTAAACCATGCAACCGAAACCGCCGTGCGTATCGATGTATTCGGAGCCATCGACATCGAACACGCGCGAGCCCTTACCGTGACTCAAGTAGATCGGGTAAGGGTCACCCTCTTGGAAGGATGAGCCAACGCCCATCGGCATGGACTTGAGCGCGCGCTCATACCAAACCTTGGACTGCGGGGTGCGCTCGATGAGACGAGCGGTTTCGGTCGTTGCGATCTCGGCTGCGCGAGCGTTGATGCGTTGTATGTCTGTCATGACTAGTTCCTGTTTGTAGTTGTGTTACAGAGGGTGATACTGGTGTTGATTCAGTGCTTGATCATTACGTGCTTGGCTTCGGTGTAGTGCTCGAGCGCGTACGAGGACATGTCCTTGCCGTAGCCGCTCTGCTTGAACCCGCCGTGCGGCATTTCGCTAGTGATCATGATGTGCTGGTTGACCCACACACACCCGAATTCGAGTGCCTTGCTCATGCGCATCGCACGCCCGACGTCGCTCGTCCATACCGACGCGGACAGGCCGTAGTCAACGCCGTTGGCCCACTGCAGCGCCTGGGCTTCGTCGTTGAAGCGTTGGACAGACACGACCGGACCAAAGACTTCGCGTTGCACGATCTCTGAGTTCTGCGCAGGGTTCACGACAACGGTTGGCTGATAGAAGAACCCAGCGCCAGCACCGGTGTTTCCGCCGACCGTGACTTCGGCACCGCTTTCGGCAGCGCGTGAAACCATTCCTGCTACACGATCTTGTTGGTCCTTCGAGATGACTGGTCCCATTGCTGTGTTCTCGTCGAACGGGTCGCCCATTGCGATTGCGCCAACGGCGTCTGTGAGCGCTGGCACGAGTTTCTCGAATGCTTTGGCGCCTGCGATCACCCGACACGGCGCCGTGCAGTCCTGACCAGAGTTGTAGTAGGCACCTTCGGCGAGAGCTGTCACGAGCGTTTCGATATCGGCATCATCGAAGACAATCACCGGTGCTTTGCCGCCGAGTTCTAGGTGAACGCGCTTCAGGGTGTCGGCGGCGTTGCGGGCGATCAGCTTGCCGGTGTTGACGTCGCCGGTGAGCGACACAAGACGAATGTCTTTGTGGCGGACGATTGCGTCGCCGGCAGTCTCGCCCTGTCCGCAGACCACGTTGAGAACTCCTGGCGGAAGAACCTCTGATGCGAGCTCAGCGAAACGCAACAGCGACAGTGGCGTTAACTCTGATGGTTTCAGGACGATCGTGTTGCCAGTAGCGAGAGCGGGACCGAACTTCCAGACGGCCATGTTGAGGGGATAGTTCCATGGTGCAATACCTGCGACTACGCCGAGCGGGTCGCGCCGGATGTAGCTGGTGTGGTCAGCGAGGTATTCGCCCGCTGCTTTGCCCTCCATGTTGCGGGCGGCGCCACCGAAAAAGCGCAGGTTGTCTGCAGAAAGGTCCATCTCGATGCCGATGATCTGTTTTGGTTTGCCGACGTTGCGCATCTCGATTTCGGATAGTTCATCGACGTTGTCTTCGATGATCTTTGCTAAAGCGAACATGGCCTCGGATCGCTCACGAGGAGTCTTTGCCGACCATTCACCGAAGGCATCGCTCGCGGCGGCTACTGCTGCGTCGACGTCGATCGAGTCAGAGCTAGCTACCTTGGCAATGACCTCGCCTGTGGCTGGGTTGATGACCTCGTCGGTCTTGCCCGAACCAGCCGGAGAAAACTTGCCGCCGATGAAGTTGTCTGTGCCCATCTGTGTGATCTCCCTCGTTCGAATGATGTCGTTGTGGCTCCATAATGCCTGAGATGAAGCGCGGACGCCAAGTTTTCCACGAAAATATTGGGCTCTTGCGGAGGAATCAGTTGCATTTGGCACAAATTTCTGCGAATCTCGATCCTTCAGATCTTGGGCTGGAACAAAGGGGGGGATCTGTGGAGTGTTTTGTCAATGGCTTGGTGCTGGGTGCTGACGGGTCGCGAGCGGATGCCGTAGCAGTGCACGATGGTGTCATCATCGGGCTTGGAGATGACGCCAAAGAACTAGGTGGCAAAGAGGTCGACCTCGAAGGCGGCCTGCTTATTAGTGGCTTCAGGGATGGCCATGCGCATCCGCTCGAGGGCGGGATAGACCTCAATCGCTGTCCCTTGGAGCATTGCAGCAGCACCGAAGAGATCGTTGCGACGATCGGGCGCTACGCCGCAACGAATCCTGATCTGCCATGGATAGTTGCTGGCCCTTATGACCCGTCATTGTTGCCTGACGGGCGGGGCGATGCCGCATGGCTCGACGCCGTAGTCAGCGACCGTCCGGTCAAGCTGAGCGCTGCCGACTATCACACCGTTTGGGTAAATAGTCGGGCGCTCGAAATCGCCGGGATAGATGCGCTTACTAGCGAGCCGCAACTTGGACAGATTCTGCGTCGGTCGGACAACTCGCCATCGGGGATGCTCGTGGAATGGGGGGCTATTGACCTGATCGACAGGCATGTGCCCGAAACGACAGACGACCAACGCCGTGCGGGCCTAGATGTCGCCGTCGAGCACTTCTTGAGCAATGGCATTGTGTGGTCTCAAGACGCGATGGTCACGGCGGCTGATGCTGCGATCTACCTAGAGGCAGCTCGGCAGGACCGCCTAAAGCTGGACATCAACATGGCGTGGCGAGCAGATCCAAAAAAATGGCGCGATCAAGTCGCCGATTTTTGCAACTGGCGCGCCGAAGTCGATGCTGACCCAGCTGCCGCAGGTCGACTGACTGCGTTCACTGTCAAGTTCTTCGCCGACGGTGTCATTGAACAGGGCACGGGTTTCGTGCTCGAGCCATACGAGGTAGAGCCACACGACTGTGGCTTGCCGAACTGGGTGCCAGCGGAGCTCGCTGAGGCGGTCGCAACGTTTGCTGCGGCAGGATTCCAGATACATATCCATGCCATCGGTGATGGGGGAGTCCGGATGGCGTTAGACGCGATTGAGCACGCCGGTCGCGTCAACACGACCGCGCCGCAGCGTTCTGTAATTGCGCACACCCAATTAGTGGACATTGCAGATCGTGGTCGCTTCGCTTCCCTGGGAGTGATAGCGAACTTTGAGCCACTCTGGGCGCGACTCGAACCGATTTCTGAGATCGTCTCAAAGAAACTTGGACCATTGCGCTCGGAGATGCAATACCCGATAGCGAGCCTCGCTCGTCTCGGTAGCCGCATCTCTTTTGGTAGCGACTGGCCGGTGTCGTCGTTATCGCCACTCCGCGGCCTGTCGGTTGCGGTCACTCGCCAGATGCCAGACGGCACGCCACGTGATGGATGGATGCCAGAGGAACGAATAAAAATTGTTGAAGCGATTCGTGCGTACACTTCGGACGTTGCGTTTCAAGCGTTCGACGATAAACGGGGGTCAATAAGCGTGGGACAGCGGGCTGACTTCTGCCTACTTGGGGCAGACATCACTTCGATCGGTGGCCTCGAGATTGCCGACGTGCCGGTGAAGGGCACATGGGTAAAAGGTGCGCAGGTGTGGCGAGTATGACTATGGCTTCAATCGAGACAAACGAGTTTGGATTGCAGACAGCGAATGGTTCAGTTGACATCGTCGGCGTGAGCAAGTTTTTTGGCGACGTAGTCGCTGTCGATTCGATCGACCTTCGTGTAGCGCCAGGTGAGTTCTTGTCGCTCTTAGGTCCAAGCGGTTGCGGCAAGACAACAACTCTGCGAATGCTCGCGGGCTTCGAAAATCCTGACGGCGGGTCTATGTACATCTCCGGCCGAGAAGTGTCTGCGCTTCCTCCTTACAAACGCGACGTCAATACCGTGTTCCAGAACTACTCACTTTTTCCGCACATGACTGTCGCCGAGAATGTCGCGTACGGACTTCGCCAAAAGCGCGTCGACAAGAAAGAGATTGCGCGCCGTGTCGGCGAAGCCCTCGAAATGGTCAAGATGACCAAACTCGCGAAACGCAAGCCTCGTCAGATGTCGGGTGGACAGCAACAGCGTGTTGCTCTCGCGCGTGCTCTCGTAAACAACCCGAGCGTTCTGCTACTCGATGAACCGCTTGGTGCACTCGACCGGAAGCTTCGCCAAGAGATGCAGATCGAACTCAAGATGTTGCAGCGTGATCTTGGAATCACATTTATATTCGTGACTCACGACCAAGAAGAAGCCCTGTCGATGTCTGACCGAATTGCCGTGATGCTCGAAGGTCATATCGAACAACTCGCAGACCCAGACACGATCTATGAAGACCCAAAGTCGGCCTTCGTCGCTGGCTTCATCGGTCAGAACAACTTCTGGCAGGGCACGGCTACGACCCGAGGCCTGAAAGCCTATGACGGCACCGAGATCGAAAGCGCAAAAATGCAGTCGGGCATTGGTGCTGGCAGCGCGGTGTTGGCTTGCGTGAGACCAGAAGCCATCGAAGTCACCAGCACCGACCCCGGCTCTGGCGCAAACCGCGTTGCTGGCGTACTTGCGGGCGTTTCACCGCTCGGGGACATCGTGCAGTTTGTGGTCCGCACAGACTCAAGAGAGTTGCTGATTCGCGCACCAAGGCGCGAAGCTGCGCGAGTATTGCCAGGGGACCCGGTTTGGTGCACATGGGCAGCTTCCGACGCGTATGTTTTTGATTCAAGCCAGAGCGATCTGGTGCTAGTTGATCCGACAACCGAGAACGCCCCATCTGGGGACTGACTGAACTAGGGAGCGACAATGACCAAGATCCTTATTCCGCAGGTGACAGCAGAACGCCTCAAAGCTCAACTCAACCGCAGGCACTTCCTGGCGCTCTCTGGTGCTACTGCAGCAGCTGCATTCCTTGCTGCGTGTGGCGACGACGAGAAGAAGCCGGGGACAACAGGCAGCACGATGGGCGGCAAGGTCGACAAGAACATCAACCTGTTCACGTGGGCCGACTACGACGACGAAGAACTACTCAACTCATGGGGTGGTCTAACGATCGACATCTATGGTTCAAACGAGGAAGCCATCCAAAAGCTTGCAGCAGCAAAGGGCTCATCTGGTTACGACGTCGTTGTGCCTACCGGTGTGTTCATCCCGCAGATGGTGTCAGAGGACCTTCTCCAGAAACTCGACCTATCAAAGATTCCAAACTTCAAGAACCTCGACGTTGCCTACACGAACCAGGCTTGGGATCAGGGCAACCAGTACTCGGTCTGCAAGGACTGGGGTTCTACCGGGTTCATGTACGACAATCGAGTCATTACGACCCCGATCGTCACCTGGGCCGACTTCCTCGCCGCATGCGAAGGCCCGGCAAGCGGCCAAGTCTCTGTGCTCGACACGCCAGGAAACCTCTGCGGTCTCTACTTCTGGGCTAACGGAATCGACTGGACAACAGAAGACCCGGCTCATCTAGATGCTGCTGAGGATTACCTGGTCAACACCCTCGCCAAACACATCAAGGCATTCGATTCATACCCTGGTGTCACACTCGTTGAAGGCAACTACGTGCTTTCACAGGCATGGAACGGTGACGCCAGGATGGGATATATCGCCCACGAAGGTGCCGGAGGCGACCCCGCTGATTACTCGTGGGCGTTGGGCGGACCTGTCACCGAACTCTGGATGGACAACTGGGCAATCGTGAAGGGCGCACCAAACCCAGACGGTGCACACGACTTCATCAACTTCATCCTTGACCAGGACAACTCCGTCAAGGACCTTGAGTTCCACGGTTACAACACAGGCATGGCAGACATTGCGAGCCTGTTGCCTGACGACCTCCCATATGCCGACATGATCTTCTTCGAAGACGCTCAGGTCGCGACGATGCACGCAGGGGCAGTGAACAGCGCACAAGACCGCCTCGTCGAGATTTACAACAACACGAAGGCAGCTGCTGGCGCGTAATACGCCAAGCATTCGTCAATGACAACTACGTCGGACTTCGGAGCCTCGGTGCATCGCGCGCCGAGGCGCTCGCTGAGGCTGCCGAAGTTTGCGTTGGCCCTGCCGTCGTGGGGCTACTACGTGGCCTTCTTCTTGGTCCCTGTCGTACTAATTATTTTTTATAGCTTCGGGACGAAGATTCCAGGCTCGGCTGGTCGGACTGAATTCAGCCCACTGACACTCGACCGTTATCGCGATGCAATCAAGCCGACGTTCTTTGTTGTATTGCAGCAGACGATGCGCATCTCGATAACTGGGACTTTGCTTTGCCTCATTATTGGATTTCCAGTCGCGTACTTCATGGCGATTCGGATTCCAGCGCGCTGGCGCGGCATTTTCTTAGGTGTCTTGATAATTCCGTTCTGGACGAACTTCTTGATTCGGACGATCGCATGGCGGATCGTTTTGTCGCCGGTTGGGTTCTTGTCGAACTGGCTACAAGACATCGGCATGCGCGACTCAAACATTCAGGTCCTAAACACTAAGGCCGCGGTTCAGCTTGGAGTTGTGTACAACTACTTGCCACTCATGATTTTCCCGCTGTTCGTCACACTCGATCGACTCGAGCCAGCATTGCGCGAAGCGAGCAAGGACCTCGGTGCTTCTCGCCTCAAGACGTTCTTACAAGTCACATTGCCTCTATGTGCACCCGGAGTGATCGCGGGACTGTTGCTTGTCTTTATTCCGTTGTCTGGCGACTACATCACCGCGGCAGTGCTAGGTGGAGCTGACGGCAACATGTCTGGCGCGCTTGTTGCTTCACAGTTCTTGCAGGCTCAAAACCAGGCGCTCGGGTCCGCGATCGCTGTCATGCTTATGGGCAGCATCCTCCTCGTGATTGCGATCGTTGCGATTATCTCGTTCGCTTTCAAGGCAGTGCTACACCGGATGCGGAAAGTCGACATTCCAGGCACACGCGGAGATGACCTTGCGGTGGCGACAAATGGTTAGGCGACGTCGCATCGACACCATCAGTCTTTCGCTTGGCGCGTGGGCTGCGATCGTGCTTGTCTTCTTGTACTTGCCGATTCTTTTTATCGTGGTCCACAGTTTTTCGGACTCAAATGCTCTTACGCGCTGGGGCGGATTCACTACCGACTGGTACGGAAAACTATTTGAGAATCAGCAACTCAAAGACACGATCACTAATTCATTCAAAGTCGCCCTGTACTCATCGCCG
Organism: Actinomycetota bacterium; assembly: GCA_005779395.1. GTDB lineage: Bacteria > Actinomycetota > Acidimicrobiia > IMCC26256 > PALSA-610 > SXJQ01. Next base: position 70,678 of record SXJP01000040.1, on the reverse strand, counting down.
ATTTCCGTCGTTTTCGGTGGTCTTGCTGGGGTTGCGTTGGCACGTCGTCCAGGGTCATGGACCAAGGGTTTTCTCGCAGTCATATTCTTGATTTTGGTAACTCCCGAAATTGTCGACGCCATCGGGCTACAGGTCTGGTTTGTCGAGGTGGGTGGGCCATTTGTTCAGCCGTCGGTCCCGTTCATGCGTAGCCTTTTCCCAATAGTCGTCGGGCATGCGATTTTTAGTTCAGCGGTCGTGACGCTCATCGTGCGTGCTCGCATGGCCGGACTCGACGATGCTCTCGAAGAAGCAGCAGCAGATCTGTATGCCACGCCACGAAGGGCATTTTTCCAGATAACGCTGCCGCTCATTTTTCCTGCATTGCTCGCTGGTGGGCTCTTGGCGTTCACGTTCAGCCTCGACAACGTTGTCATAAGCCAGTTCACGGGTCGGCCCGGTTCGTCGACGTTCCCGCTGTATGTATTTGGCAAGGTTCGCTCAGTGTTGCGGCCGGACTTAGCAGCAGCATCGACCTTGATCTTGCTTGCGACACTCGTTGCACTTGGGTCGGTCGTGTTCGTCTTGCGACGCTCCGGGGACTCGAGTAGTGAGATAGCAGCGACCTTGACAGGTGGTGGATGAGCACGCCGGGGACGATCGCTCTCTTTCCCGAGGGCGCTTACGGCCCTGCGCTCAACTCGGTTGGCATCGCGCAGGCATGCCGCGACCTCGGCCACCGTTGCGTCTTCATTCGAGACCCTGGCTTCACTGGCGTTTTTTCTGCGTACGGTTTCGAAGAAGTTGAGGTCGGCCTCTCTGAACCGATGCCGGCAGAGGAAATGGCGCGTTACTGGACGGACTTCATTAACTCTCACATCCCGAACTTCGCGTTGTCGCCCTATGAGCAAATCGACAACTATGTGAAGGAGTGCTGGGAGGCGGTAGTCGACACAGCTAAGTGGGCGGAGAAAAGTCTGCCTGCAGCGTTGGCCCAAATCGGTGCCGACGTCGTGTGTGTAGACAACGTCATCTTGTTTCCTGCGATCAAGCGGTACGGCAAACCATGGGTTCGGATTATCTCGTGTAGTGAGAATGAGATCCCCGATGCGAGTATTCCGCCACACCTATCTGGCTGCAAATCGAATGACCACGAAGGTCATGTCGCATTCGAGACACATTTCAATGAGGTCATCGCGCCGATACATGCTGATTTCAATAGCTTTTTGGCTGAGTGTGGCGAAGCTCCGTATCCGTTGGGACAGTTCTTCGAGGCATCCCCATGGTGTAATTTCTTGCTTTATCCAGAAGCAGTTGCATTTGATCGTCGCATCCCACTTGCCTCGCCGCAGTTCGAGTACCTACAGGGTTGCGTGCGCGACGACGAACCGTATGAAGTCCCTGTGTTCGCGTTGCACAACGATGCGCCGCTTTTGTATCTATCTTTCGGAAGTCTTGGCGCTGGTGACACAGCCTTGTTCGACCGGATCATCGAGTTGCTAGGGCGCCTGCCATACCGGTGTTTGATAAATGTTGGTGAATATCTGGATCGGTATTCGACACCACCAGCAAATGTTCACTTGGCCGCGTGGTACCCGCAACCGTCTGTGATCCCACAGGTAGACGCGGTGATTCACCATGGAGGTAACAACTCCTTCACTGAGTGCCTCTATTTCGGCAAGCCTGCTCTTGTGTTGCCATACGTGTGGGATGGTCACGACAACGCCACGCGGGTCGCCGAGACCGGGCATGGTCTCACGATGCATCGTTCAAACTGGTCCGACGATGAGTTTGCCGCGGCGATCAACACATTGTTAACAGACAAGGCGATGCATCAACGCCTAGCAACAACGAGCGCGAACATGCAGTCGGACAATGGCGCTAAGAAGGCCGCGAGGATTCTCGACGCACTTGTGCAAAGTTCGCGGCCATGACCGCAACAAGTTCGAGTGTGCCGCGTCTAGAAGACGCTTCAACGGTTACGGAACTAGTTGATTGGGGTCCGGTCGCAGCGCCTATCGAGGGGCTGTCTAAGACCGCCGGGCGAATGATTCATCGTGGATCCCACAACGAATCCGAGTGCGGTATCTGGACCTGCACGCCAGGGTCGTGGGATTGCCATGTAACGAGCGACGAGTTTTGTTACTTCATTTCGGGCACAGCTACCTATACCCACGAGTCCGGTGAAGTAATCGAGGTTGGCCCAGACGTAGTCGCGTTTTTCGCGGAAGGCTGGCGAGGCACTTGCGTTGTGCACACAACCGTGCGCAAGGCTTACATGATTCGTTAGCCGCAGCCACCGCCCCACGGACCCATTCCCTGCCATTGGTACAAGACCCACGCGAGTTCGTCTTGGTCCCAAACAGATGCGGTATCTGGCCGAACTCCGATGAGTTCCGGTCTGCCTGCGTGCGATGCGGTGACGTCCCATGTACTTGACCCGAACTGATATGCGCCGTAGTAACCAGCAGGATTCACTGCGGTGTATATCCCGTGGCTTTCTCTTTGCCGGACGCACGACAAGAACGGATCGTTGCGATGCTCGTATTCACCCGGTTGCGGTGGGGGTGGCGGATCAACGGTCGCTGGGGCGTCGTCAGATGATTCGCTAGGCGCCGCGGTAGTCGTGGTCGCGTCCGCTAGTGCTGCGAGCTCAGCCCGATATGCGCGTTGCGCCGCCGCCAACTGCTTTTTCATTGCGACTTGGTCGCGGTCCAATTGTGCGAGAACCGCCGCATGCTCTACGCGTTGCCGCTCGATTTCTTTGAGGCGAGCGCGAGCATCACGAACAGAAATCGTGTAGATCTGTAACTCATCTCTTGCGCTTTCGTTGACTTGTCCAAGGATTACGGCCCGTCGCGCAGTATCCATGGCGTCTGTGCCGCCGAATAATTCCCCCACTGGGACCGGAATATCGCGCTGATAGAGACTCACAGCTAGGCGATGAGCCGTGTCTCGCGAAGCCACAGTTGTTGTTTGTAGATTTTCTAGATCGACTTCGAGTTCTTCGATCCGCGCATCGAGCGTTGCGGCTTCTTCTTGCGCGGCGAACCATCTCTCGGCGAGGCGATCGGCTTCGGCCATCGCTGTACTGATGTCATCGCTCGGGTTCGCGCTAGCAGTGACGGGACAAAGCCAAATGCCGATGATTGAGCCGACAGCAACGAAGAGAGCGAGTTTTCGCCTCCACCTGCTCTGATTTGTCGGGGTCGGTCTAGGTGACAGAGTCGGCTCTTTCGTCGCTAATCATCTCGACCCGAAAGGGCGAGCAACTCGCAGAAACTAGCGACCGAATCGCGCCACGGACAAGTTGTCCACACTGTAAGTAGTTAAGTAACCACAGCGAGTAGCAAAACGGAAGATGAGGGGCATGTACATGCATCGCTAAGGTGACACGCGCGTCAGGTTTAGAGGTGCTCGGAGGAACTGCATTGAACGAAACATGGACTTATATCGACGGCGATTACCCGCTCGCCATGCCGACGGACGCAGGAGCCATGCACAGTGTTGCTGGAAAGGTCGTCATCGTTACTGGGTCTGGCCGGGGCATTGGACTTGGCATGGCGTTGCACCTCGCTAAAGGAGGAGCCAAGGTCGTGGTCGCGGAATGGAAACAGGACCTTCTCGCATCTGCAGTCGCGCAACTTGAAGCGCTAGGCGCCGACTGCCTCGGGGTCGCTGTGAACATCATGGAACGCGACCAGATCGATGCAATGGTCACAGCAACCATTGAACGGTTCGGCAGGGTCGATGGCCTCATTAACAACGCTCAGACTTTTCGGCCGCTCGCAGAAATTAAGAGCGTCACCGAAAGCGACATCGACGTATTCATTCAGTCAGGAGTTAAAGGAACGCTGTGGGCCATGCAAGCCGTATATCCGCATATGGCTGAACAGAAGTGGGGTCGCATCATCAACTTTGCATCGTCTATGGGCATAACAGGTGGCGCAGGCTTTGCTGCCTATGGAGCATCAAAGGAAGCGATCCGCGCACTTACTCGCACGGCTGCGCGCGAGTGGGCAATGGACGGAATTGTCGTGAACGCGATCGCGCCAGCAGCAGCGACACACAAAGGCGACTCAGCAAAGCAGAGCGAGGGCTACCGGCAGTTCATCGAAAATTGTCCGATGCGCAGGCAAGGCGACCCCGAATGGGATATTGGTCCACTCGCATGGTTCTTGTGTTCCGACGCGAGCAGGTACCTAACGGGTCATACTTTCATGGCCGACGGTGGCGCGTTCATGTGGGCTTGATCTCATCGAGCATCTCAGATAGAGCCGCGATAGCGCGTGGCACCGCAATTTCGTAGCCCTCGTCGTCGATACGCGGACCTATTAACTCGAGGTCGAACGCGCCTGCGTAACCGGCAGCAATCACGTTGGTGAGAATTCGATCGAGTGGGATGTCGCCATCGCCAGGAACCAACCTGTTCGGCGTCGAAAGTGTGCCGACAGCGAAGTCGGAAACCTGCACGAGTTCGATTACATCGATGCCGTTCTTGACTGTGCTTGCGAGGTCTCGCTCGGCCCAGCAAGCATTGATTTCCATGCAAACGCCTAGCTCTAGTCGCCGCGCCAAGTCGATCGCGTCGCGCAACGTGTGTATGAAGCCAACGTCAACTCGCAACGAGTTCGTGTGTTCTAGCGCAATAACAATTCCGCGCCGCCGGGCTTCGTCTATCACGGGCTCCATGGCCTCGTAGAGCGCGTCGGCGGCATCTTCCCAACAGAGTGGTCCGGCTGGACCCGTAGTGACAACTATGCAGCCAGCGTCGAAACCTTCGGCAGCGTCGAGAGACCGCAAGAGCCGTTCGCGCTGAGTCGTCCACTGCGCTCGATCAGCAAGGTGAAACGGTCCGAGACCGATCAGGTTGCCTACCTGAAGACCAGCATCGCGCTGAGCGCAACGCACAAGGTCGACGCCTTTACTCCAGCCCTCGCGCTCGATCTTCGCAATAGAAACACCAACATTTGTGATGCCATGTCGGCGCCAAAAGGCGATGTCGTCTTCGAGAGAAAGGCCGAACGTGCAGATTGCGCTTACGGAAATTGCGTTCACGATGTGGCCCGCCCTATCCGAGGGTAAGACCGCGGGCGATTGAACTCCCGCCATCGAGTTGCAGGTTGGTGCCAGTAACAAACTCAGACTCGCTGCACGCGAAGTAAACAGCAGCACTTGCGACGTCGTCGGCAACACCTAACCGCGTGAGATGCATCGCTTCGTAGCGTGCAGACCTCGTTGCGTCCATGTCGGCGTCACGGCTGTCGTTAAGGATGAAGCCCGGACTAATGGTGTTGCAGCGGATATTCCGATCTGCATAATCAACCGCGATTGCGCGGGTCAGACCATTGAGGCCCGCTTTGCTCGCGACGTACGCCGTGAAGTTCTTGCTCGCGCGCTCAGCTTGGCGCGTCGAAATGTTGATGATCGATCCGTGGCCAGCGTTAGTCATCTCGCCAATAGCACTGCGACACAACCAAAACGGCGCAGTCAGATTGGCGCGAATTACAGCCTCCCAGACTTCGGTAGCTAGATCGGCAACAGCGGCGTCGTCACGGGAACTACTAGCTGCATTGTTGACCAATACGGTAAGACCGCCAAGTGCGGCGCTGGCTGACGCGACGAGGCTCGAACATTCGCGTTCATCCGTTAGGTCAGCGCCAAAAAAACAGGCCGCGCCTCCTGACGCCAAAATTTCGGCTACTACGGCATCGCCACGTTCATGGTCCCGACCAGCAACGCAGACAGCGGCACCCTCTCGAGCGAAACGAATCGCTAAAGCACGACCGATGCCTGACGTTGATCCGGTAACTAGGGCACGCTCGCCGACCATTCGCACAATTGCGCACAGTAGTTAGTGCGAGGCAGAGTCTGCTCGCTGTGCTCAGTGCTGGTGAGTGTGTTCGTTGCTTGCCGGGGCGGTGCGGACACCGCGAACGAGGCTTACGACGACGAAAAGAGCAACCGCGAAAAGCACAATCGAACCGCCTGGCGCTAGGTCGAAACCGCGTGATGCGCTGAGGCCAGCGATGACGCTGACAGCGCCGCCAACTGAGGCAAGTAACAAGGTCCGGCGAAACGACGTTGCGAGCAAACGACTAGTCGCCACTGGGAGAACCATGAGCGCAGCTACAAGCAACGTGCCGACAACATCTATAGCAGCGACAACAGTGACCGCGGTCAGCGCGGCAAGCAACAGGTTGAGACGGTCAACCGGAAGCCCATTGACCCTTGCAGTTTCCTCATCGAGGACGACAGCAAACAGGGCACGAGCGGCGACGGCGACTATCAGAACAATCGTTATTGCTAACAGCACAACAGTACGAACGTCGTTGGCGTTGGCGGTAAGAACAGATCCAAATAAGTACTGGTCGCGTCCGATCGAGCTCGAGCCCGACTTGGCTAGGAGAATGCTGCCAAGAGCGAGTCCGCTGTAGAACAAGAGAGCTAGCGCGAGGTCACTCGTGGCACGGCCATGGCTGCGAAGCCATTCGACTATGAGCGCGCCACCAACCGCTACTGCAAGCGCTGTCCAGGTTGGCCACACATCTAGCAGTAGCCCGGCACCAACGCCAGCAAAGGCAGCGTGCCCAATTCCATCGCCAAACAATGCCATGCGCCGTTGCACAAGAAACGTGCCGACTAGCGGCGCGGCAATGCCGATCGCGAGACCAGCAATGAGTGCCCGCTGCATGAAATCGAGTTCGAACGGCCACGGCATCATGTGGCACCCGGCACTTCTAGGTCTTCGAGCCACAGCGGTAGGTCGTCGTGATGAATGCCGAGGCTCACGCCACGCGATGTGAGTTCCGCAGGAGTGCCGTCGAAAATGACTGAACGTTTCAGCACGATGACGCGATCGAGGTCGGCGGCAACCGCCCCTAATTCGTGGCTCACGAGCAGCACGGTCGCTTGGTGGTGGGCAACCAAATGGACCACAGAGTCGCGGAACTGTCGCTGAGCCTCTTTGTCGACCCCAGCGATTGGTTCATCTAAAACGAGCAAGTCAGGTTCGCCAGCAAGGGCTTTTGCAATCATGACGCGTTGTTGTTCGCCACCAGACAATTGCGTAACGGGCCGCTTTCGAAGGTCTGTGAGTGCGACTGCCGCCAGCGCGTGATCGACAGCGTCGTGGTCGGCCTGTCGGAATGTTTTCCACCAGCCGCGCCGAGCGAGTCTGCCTGCCTGGATGACTTCTTCAACAGTCGCAGGGAGGTCGCCAGTCAGGGCGGGGCGTTGCGGCACATATCCGATACGCCATCTTTCGCGCAACATTCGCGGCTCGCATCCGAGAACCTCAACGGTCCCAGATGAAGCGCGAAGCAGACCAACGAGAATGCGAATGAGCGTTGATTTCCCCGAACCGTTTGGTCCTACGAGGGCTACGAACTCGCCACGATTGACTGTGAAGTTGACGTTGTCGAGAACAGGGGTCGCGTCAAAGCTAAAGCTCAGGTAGTTGGCAACGAGTGCTGGACCTGTCGTTGAGTTCATGGTGTTGGATGCTTGAGCGTTCGGGATGTCGGTCACTCTACGGTGAGTCGATCCATTGATTGACTTCATCGGGGAGCGCCGTGAGTACTTCGACTCCGGTTTCGGTAGCTAGCAGAGTGTGTTCGAACTGCGCGCTACGCGATCCGTCAAGAGTTGGGGCCGTCCATCCGTCAGGCCAGATCGGTCCGACCTGCCATCCTCCCATGTTGATCATTGGCTCGATAGTGAACGTGCTCCCAGCGACGATTGTTTCGGAGAGTCGAGGATCGAAATAGTGAGGTACCGACGGGGAGGTATGAAACTCGTGCCCGATCCCATGACCGACAAAAGTGCGAACGACGCTGAACTCGTGTGCTTCGGCGTGGGTTTGGATTGCTCGGCCAATTTCGTTTACTGCGACACCTGCACGAACCGTCTTGATGGCTCGCCACAAACATTCGTGAGTTACACGAACTAGTTCGGCGCTGTGGTCGTCAATCTCGCCAACTGCGAACGTTGCGCTGCAGTCGCCGTGCACCCCATCGAGATAGATCGTGACATCAACGTTCACGATGTCGCCTTCCACGAGTGCACGGTCGTCTGGTATCCCGTGGCAGATCACTTCGTTGATCGATGTACACAGCGATTTCGGATATCCGCGGTAGCGCAAAGTGCTTGGGTAACCCCCGCGGGCGATATAGCCGTCGTGGGCTATCTGGTCGAGTTGGTCGGTTGTGATGCCAGGCGCGACAGCGGCTCCTACTTCGTCTAGGACGGCACGAGCTGCTTGGCTGGCGGCCCTCATACGATCTTTGAAATCTCCCGGCCGAATAGCGCTCCTAAGCGCGCCAGGGCTCATTGCATATGGAGGTCTTTGGATTCCTGCAGGAACTGTGCGTTCTGGGGAGATTCTGCCTGGGCGTACTCGCATTGCGGGCATCGCATCACTCGTGCGTGCCGTGCGGCTCTGGACGGTTCGTTTCGGGGTGCGACGGGTCATTCGTTACTCACGTTTTTCTGTTTTGCAAGATTGATCGTTTCAACTTTTCTAGGTTACGGCCACTATCGTTGGAAACCCTGTGCCGTGGCGGAGACGGCCGAATGTTGGTATTTAGTTACAGAGGTGTTACCAATGAATCGGTCCTCGTACCTGAACCCTAAGGCTGTAGTACAAGACGCTGGGCGTAAAGGCATCGGCCTATTCGCGACCGAAGTAATTGCAGCCGGCGAGACGGTTGCTGCATGGGGCGGCGAAATCATGGGGCGCGAGGATTTCAACGCTGAGTCGGAGCACCGCAGAACCCACGCTCTGCAAATCGATGAGAATCTCTTCATGGTCGGCTCGGTCGATCCTGACCCTGCAGATTTCGCGAACCATTGCTGCGCTCCAAACGCTGGAGTTGTAGGCAACATTCTGTTGGTTGCCATGACCGAGATTTCGGTAGGCGAAGAGATCTGTTTTGACTATGCCATGACCGATACCGACGACTACGACGAATTCGTTTGTGAGTGCGGAGCGCCACAATGTCGACGGCTCGTAACCGGTGGCGATTGGCGGATTCCCGAATTGCAGGATCGTTATCGCGGATACATGTCTACATATCTAGAGCGACGGATCGCAGCGGAAAAAGCTGCGGATGCTCACTAGTTGGTAGGTTTCGACCGAAGCCACATCGCGCTAATTAGAACGCCACCGCTACCAACTCCGATGACCGTAGCGACCAATAGGCGCCAGAGCATCGCAGGTCCGGTTGCTGGCAATTCCGCGTAGAACAGCCACTCCGCCAAGGCGAAACCGACCGTGATCGTCGTGGCGCCGAACGCGAACAGCAGAAAGGGCGCTGCGGCGCGCGGGCCTCGACGCACCGTCTTGAAGATCGCTATAGCCAGGAGTGTTGTGGCGATCAGCGGTCCGATTCCACCTACTGCCTGTGATTCTGTAGTGGCGGTCGATGCGTGCCAGCGGGCAAACGAGATTGCTACGGCAACGCCAATTGTCCCGATGCCGAGCGTCGTGGCTGCAATGCGCGGAAACCTTCTTAGGAGTGCGAGGGTTAAACCAGCAGCACCGAGTGTCACGAGAATCGACGGCAGCAATGAAGGTGCCGTGAGGAGGCGCGTAGTTCCGTTGACGGTGACGGGTTGTCCATCGACGAGCAGTTCGAGTCTCCAAACGAAACTCATCGCGTGGCCAAGGTGGTCGAGCGAACTGCCTGATGCCATCGGATGGATGCGGTGGTCGTGCCACGAAGCGACTCGTGTCTCGGTGCGTCTGTTCCACGATGGCTCAGCCGTTGCATCGAATTCATCGGGAGCAAGGTGGGCCGGAGTCGACGTGCGGTTCAAGAAGCTTGATGGGGAGAACACATTCTCAGATACGCCTCTGTCGTCGATGCGGAGATACGGCTCACCGTCGTATCCGAGCACGATCACGGTGTGCAATGTGGAAGTGACCTCGACGTGTTGGCCGAGGTCAGTGATCTTGACAGTAAGGTCAGCGACCGCTGGGGCGACGCCCCGGATCTCTGCCCGAAAATTCGCACCCGGGGAACCAACAGTGTTGTGAGCGCTCGCTGACGAGGAAGCCAGTACGAGCGTCGCTCCCGTAAGCAGGCTCGCAACTCCAATGAGTCGGAATGCTCGACGAAGCAAATGTGGACTCACCCCTCACCGCGATTCCAGCGGACGGCACCTTCTGTGAGAGCGATCATTTCATCGTTGTCTCGGCTATCGGACCTCGGCCGGGTTCTGTCCCAAAAGACGTCCCAAACTTCGGCGATTGTGCCATTGACGTCGATGTAGTACTCGTGTCGTTGCACGCTGTGAGTGTACGGAATGAGAGACACTTTCGAGACCGATAGGGTTGGGAAGTGCGAGTCGGGACTTCTATGCGAGAGCTTCCGATGTTCCCTCTTGAGACGGTGCTGTTTCCTCACGCAATGCTCGACTTGCATGTCTTCGAGCCTCGCTATCAGGCGCTAGTTAGGGACTTGCTAACGGGCGATTGCGAGTTTGGAATTGTGCTCATTGAGCGCGGCCGCGATGTCGGAGGTGGCGATACTCGATTCGATGTCGGGACACTGAGCCGGCTGGTGAGTTGCGATCAACTCTTCGACGGGGAATTCGCACTAACAACGCTTGGTATTTCGCGCATCAGGATTCTCGACTGGCTCGCCGAACAGCCATATCCCAGAGCGCTAGTCACCGAGGATGATCGGAACGAATTGCGAAAAGACGACGCGCTCCACTTGCGCGAAGTCGAGGCGAGATTACGAGACTTGTTGGCGCTATATAAAGAGTCTGGGTTGCATGATGTCGCCGGTGCGCTACCGAACCTCGATGTCGACATTGCCATCGCGAGTTTCCAACTCTGTCAATTATCTCCACTAGGACCAATCGACGCGCAAAAGTTATTGACTTGTGATTCGGTTGGACAAAGGCTTGTCTTGCTTTGTGACTTACTAGACGATCAACTAGTGATACTGCGTTCTGGGCTAGCCGATAGTTAGCCTGCAAGGATGGATGAAGAAGTTGTGACGGACGAGCAGAGTGTGTCGGTGCAATCCGACACAGATCTAGCGGCATTGCTCGAGGCCGATCTCGTCTCGCTCGAGATGGAGTTGGCTGCGCTAGAGGCGAACTTTCTCTGAGTATCGCTCTATGACCGAATCGCAATCAGTGCGACTCGTGCTCTTCGCTGCAGCCCGAGAGGCAGCAGGGCGTTCTAACGACTCTTTTCCGTTGTGTTCACTTGATGACCTTCTCCTAGCGGCACAGTCTCGTTATGGCGAGGAGTTCTCGCGAGTCTTGGCAATATCTCGGGTTTGGGTGAACGGTGAAGAACCAGGTCTGAATACGTCTGCGTTACTGCGCGACGGCGATGAAGTTGCTGTGCTTCCGCCCGTAAGTGGGGGCTAGGGGCACTAGCTACTACGGTTGTGCGCGATCTTCTCCTTTATGCGCCGCCTCCACGTTCTTCCGTTGATCCTCGCCGTCGTGGTGCTTGCCCAGGGATTGGTCGCGACTAGCGCTAACGCTGATTCAGCCCTCGACGCTGCGATAGAGCGTGCAGAGCGTGCGCGCGACGACCTTGACCGCGCTGCCTCGGCATACGAAGAGGCCGAGAATCGCGGCTATGAACTAGAGACAGAGATCACTGACCTGGTGGCAGAGATATCGACTACCAAGCTTGCTCTCAAAGACGTTCGGTCGGCTAGCCACGCACGCGCTGTCGACGAATATCTCCGCGGTTCCGTCCTGCCGTTACCGCTGTTTGATGCCGAATCAACTCTCGACGCTGCCCGACGAGAAGCATTGCTCGCCGAGATCGATTCGAAGAGTGCGTATGCCATTGACGATCTTCGAGCAATAACAGAAGACCTTCGAGTGCAAGAGACGCGACTCGAATCAGTTCTAGATATCCAGCAAGGCCTGATCGAAGAACTCGCAACTAAGAAGACTGCATTGGCAGAAGCGTTCGAGGTCGCCGATCGCGCAGAGGATGAAGCGCGCACTGACGCGCAGCGCCGTGAGGCAGCAGCGCGTGCTGCGGCATCGCAGCCTGGTAGCGGGTTTTCGGGCGGAAGCCCCGGCAGAATTATTGCGAGTGGCGATTGGGTATGTCCAGTGCAAGGTTCCATGTCGTTCCGTGACACGTGGGGTGCCCCTCGCTCCGGTGGGCGTACCCACAAAGGTGTCGACATCATGTCGCCAAACGGCACACCGCTTGTAGCAGTCGTCGGAGGCTCGATTCGTGAGAGCAGTTCGGGTCTCGGTGGATTACAGGTGTGGCTGTCTGGCAACGATGGCCATGTGTACTTCTACGCTCACCTAGCCGGGTACTCAGGTGGCAGTAGGTCTGTTAGCGCTGGCGAGGTCGTTGGGTACGTAGGCGACACAGGAAATGCCAGAGGTGGCGCTCCGCATCTGCACTTCGAGATTCATCCAGGCGGCGGGTCAGCGGTAAATCCGTACCCGACGGTCGCTGCGTACTGCTAAGGCTTTGCGCTCGCTCCGAGTTGCTATATCTCGCGGATTGGTCGTGCCGATTAGAGGATTGGGCGGTACTCTGCGAAACGCCGACTTGCCTTGGAGGTGGTCCCAACGAAACGCATCGAACGCGTGCTCGACGATTCCTACGTTGCTGATGTTGCAACGAAAGACATCGAGCAACTGAGATCTATGAAAACTGAGTCGGGCGCGCTCGAGACGGCAGTGTCCTTTGCTCGCCGCCTCGCCCACGGCCGTGTCGAGATCCTGAAAGCGGAGCAAGAGCGACGCGCTAACGGAGGAACGCTCGCGGAACTCATTGAACAACTTCCCAAAATTCTTGCTGGCGATCAGGGTCGTTCGAGCGCTGCGAATACTCGCCACGCCGAGTTTGACGACGACATTCTCGAGCTGACATGGGAAGACGGACGCCAGCACCTAGTAGCCGACGATTCGCTCGCCAACCTTGTGTCACTCGGCGACGCCGAATTGAGTTCGACGATCGCTCAGCTAGGCGAGTTCGAGGCTGAACTGTCTGGCTTTCGTCGCGCGTTGCACGGCGTAATCGACGTCATCGAAGGCGAGATTGCTTCGCGAGTTACCGCAGCGAACTGAGCCATTGTGCCAAGAGATGTAGCGTCGGGAGTTGCGGCCGAGATAGAGGGGCGACTCGCAGACCTAGGCGACTTCATTCGCGAACAACGTCGCACCGCTCGCCTGTCGCTTCGCAAGCTCAGCGACGTTGCCGGAATCTCAAACCCTTACCTCAGTCAGATCGAACGAGGCTTGCGCAAGCCATCGGCAGAGATACTCCAGTCGATCGCCAAGGGTTTACGGATCTCGGCGGAAACGCTTTATGAGCGTGCGGGATTACTCGAACAACGAGGTGCGTCAGACGACCTCGTACCGCAGATCTTGGCTGATCACAGCATCAACGAGCGCCAGAAGGATGCTCTCATAGCCATCTACAGGTCTTTTCAGGCAGAATCGGCCGCAGGGACAGAATCGCTAGACGCCCGGTAGCCTGTCAGCCCATGGCTCGGCGTGTTGCTTTATTCAGCGTGCATACCTCGCCGCTCGCCCAGCCCGGGAGTGGCGATGGCGGCGGCATGAATGTTTACGTCGATTCGATTGCTCGGTCCCTCGCAGCAGCCGGTGTCACGTGCGACGTTTTCACTCGAGCCGACGCACTTGACGTCCCGCAGGTCGTAGAAGTCACACCCGGTTACCGCGTGGTCAAAATTGAGGCCGGGCCTTTGCGGTCGGTCGCGAGCTACGCATGGCCAGGACTGATTGACGAGTACACAGCTGCTGCGCGGTCGTTCATTTTGGCGAATGGCTCCTATGACGTGTTGCACGCGAACTACTGGGTTTCGGGTGCAGTGGCGCACGCACTGAAGCATGACCTCGACGTACCGCTTGTAACCACTTTTCACACTCTCGCGCTCGTCAAGGAACAAGCTGGTTTTGACTCTGAACCTGAGCGCGAGTTAATCGAGGCGAGCGTCATGCGATGCTCCGATGTCATGCTTGCTAACACGATCGACGAACGCGACCAGCTTGTCGGCATGTACGGCGCTACGCCAAGCCGAATCGAAGTTCTATCTCCAGGAGTCGACCACGAGGTCTTCAACCCACACGGGCGCGTAGCCGACCGGTCAGCAATTGGGTTCCCCGGCAAGAAGATCATTCTGTTTGCAGGCCGCATCCAGCCGTTGAAAGGCGCCGATGTAGCTGTCCGGGTGGTCGCCATGTTGAAGGACCCCGATGCCCACCTCCTGTTAGTCGGCGGCCCGAGCGGTATCGACGGCGAACGCGAGATGCGGCGCCTCAGGGCCCTAGTTGAAGAGCTAGACGTTGTTGGCCAGGTGAGTTTTGTGCCACCACAGAGCCACAATGCGCTCGCGCAGTACTACCGCGCGGCCGATGTCTGCGTGGTGCCATCGCGCACCGAGTCGTTCGGGTTGGTTGCTTTAGAAGCAGCGGCCTGTGGGACTCCGGTCGTGGCTTCTGCGGTTGGTGGCTTGACGCACATCGTCGCAGATGGACAAAGCGGCTTCTTGGTCGGGTGCTGTGACGCGGCGAATTTCGTAGAACCTGTCAGACAGGTTCTGAACGACCCGGCCTTGGCCGACGAGTTGTCGCGTGGAGCGACCCGACTTGCGGCGATGCGTTCGTGGAGTGTCGCTGGCGCGCGCTTGCGTCGCCTGTATGCCGATCTTGGCGCTCGTGAACTTGTTCTCTGCAAATAGCTGAATTGCATGCCATCGAACAACGAAGAAGGCGCCCCACCATCTCCAGAACTAATTGCGGCTGTCTACTCCCTCGTTGACCGGCATTTGACTCAGTCAGTAGCGATCGAGGATTGGGTTCAGACAGTCGAGTATGACTCCACAATCCCGCGTTGGTACGTCCGCTTCGGTTGCGATGGTCGTGACGCAGCGACGATCTACTTCGATCTCCACCAGCGCTCGCTGCACTACGAGTTGTATTTCCTGCCGGATCCACCATCTGGTCATCTCGAGCTGTATCGCTCTGCCTTGCGATGGAACCACGACCTTTACGGCGCCAAGTTTTCCCTAGGCCCCGACGGCGACCTTTATCTGACAGGGCGCATATTGCTCGAGCACATCGATTCTGCCGAGTTAGATCGCGTCATCGGGGTCCTGTATGTGTTGACGGAACGGTATTTTCAGGCAGCCGTAAGAATCGGATATAGCAATAAGTAGTAATAAGTTGCATTAAATAGCAACACCTCCTATGCTGGCGCTTGGTTATCGGCGCCCGCGCATCCGGCGTGGCACCCCTGGTAGCCGTAGGGCTCGGGGCAGGCAGGTCGACCGGATCGGGGAGGATCGGATCGGCTAGCAAAATTGCCCCGGGCCCGTAACTCTTCTATTGCGAACCATTCGATTCGTAACGACGCGTAATCTCATGCGCGTGACTATCGCATTGCTCGGTGCCGGCAAGATGGGTTTCGCGCTCTTGTCTGGCTGGCTAGATGCCGGATACGAACCGGAACACCTTGTAGTAGCAGAGGCCGACGGCGATCGCAGACGCGAGTTGGAGGCGGCATTCGGTGGAGTTCGGGTTGTCCCGAGCGCTGCGTGGGCCGTACCCGACGCCGATGCTGTGGTCGTTGCCGTAAAACCGAGCGACGTTGGGCAGGTCCTTTCGGGCGCACTCCTGTCGCTCGGCGAATCGACGCTCGTGATCTCGATCGCTGCTGGTGTCACCATCGCTACGATCGAGTCTGCCGTACCGGGGCGACCTGTAGTTAGAGCAATGCCAAATACCCCAGCGACTGTGCGCCAGGGAGCAGCAGGCATCGCTGCGGGGACCAATGCGAGTCTCACCGACGTCGAACTAGCGGTACGTTTGCTGAGCGCTGTAGGCACGGTTGTCCAGGTAGAGGAAAAGATGCTCGATGCTGTTACCGGGCTTTCTGGTTCCGGACCTGCGTACGTTTTTCTTGTTGCCGAGGCTCTGATCGAGGCGGGAGTGCTCGTTGGCCTCTCGCGAGAGATCTCCACCGATCTCGTCATCCAAACACTCGCCGGATCTGCAGCATTACTGAGCGCCGATCGCGATCCTGAGCAACTTCGTGCTTCGGTTACATCGCCAGGTGGAACGACAGCAGCCGGCCTACGTGAACTCGAAAAGGCAGGCCTTAGGGCCGCATTCTTGGACGCGGTAACGGCCGCCACAAGCCGCTCAAAGGAACTAGGCAATTAAGCGCGCTGGACAACGGGTGCATAGTGGTTCTAGTGTCACTGCCAAGCGGTTTGGAGTAGGGAGTACGTGTGGCAGAAGAGTTGAGTAAGTCGCGTTTCTTGACGGTTCAAGAAGTTGCCGACCTAATGCGCGTTTCATCGATGACGGTGTATCGACTTATCAAGGTCGGTGATCTTCCAGCCGTTCGCGTTGGTCGATCATTCCGAGTCTCTGATGCTGACGTCGATGTCTACCTAGAACAGCACTACACCCGCGCTGGCTAGACATCACGGAGTTCTCTATCGGACTCCTCCGACCGATACGTTCCTTTAAGTGGCTGGCATTACACAACGCGACGAGGCACCGAAATTTGTGTCGTTTCTCAGTGATTTCGGTGCCAGAGACGAGTTCGTCGGTGTTTGCAAAGCTGTGATCTTGGAGCTAGCTCCAGAGGTTGTCGTAATCGACGTAACCCATGGTGTTAGGCCTTTTGATGTGCGAGGTGGTGGTCTCAGTCTCGTTAGAGCGATCCAATATTTACCAAGTGGCATCGTGCTCGCGATTGTTGACCCTGGAGTTGGTACCGAACGTCGCTCGGTCGCTGTAGAGGTCGAAAACGGCGTCTTGATCGGGCCAGACAACGGTCTGCTCGCTCCGAGTGTCGCAATGCTCGGAGGAGCACAGCGCGTGTTTTCCCTGACCAACCCCGATTACCAACTCAAGACTCACGGAGCGACCTTTGCGGGCCGAGATGTGATGGCGCCAGCAGCGGGGCATCTGATGGCAGGTATCGCGATCGAAAAACTCGGTGAACAAGTCGACCCGAGTGGACTCGTTCCGGGCTTGGTAGCGCTCCCACAAGAAGGGCCTGGTGGGGTACTTGTCGGTGAGGTGTTGTGGGTTGATCGCTTCGGCAACGCGCAACTGAACATCGATCCGGAAATGCTCGAAGCTCATGGGGTGCTTCTCGGTGACCAGATCGAAGTGCAGGTCGGCGGAGCAATTCGCATAGCGAGGTGGGTCACTACTTATGCCGAGGCGCGACCGGCAGAACTTTGCATCCTGACCGACAGCAGCGGACTTCTGTCGTTAGTGCTCGACAAGGAAAGTGCTGCGGCACACCTAGGTGCCGATGCCGGGATTCCGGTGGTTATTGTGCCGATGACCGCAGCAGGGGCGTTAAGCGTTACCGAGATGCCCATCGCCTTAAGGCCAACAACAACGAAGGTGGACCCGAAGTGAGACAAGGAACAACGATCGTTATCGTCTGTCTGATCGCGGCGATACTGATCGCCAACTTGATCATGTTTTTCAAGATCGCCTGAGGGCTGGCTTTAGAAGAGAACTATCGGGGTTCCGGCCGCCTGCGTGGACGCTTCTGGGGCGGGCTGGGAGGCTACGTGTGCGACCCGTTGCGGAATCTCCGCGTTGAGTCACACGCCCACGCCACGTCTCCGGAACCCCGGTTCTGTGCCTCGACAGGGAGTGGGGAACCCTGCGAGCGTAAAATTATTTACGACACGCACCGCGCGAGTCTTGAGAAATTTTCTCACTTAGAGTGAGATTTTTGCGACGGGCGCCCTTCGACGCAGCACTTGTTCCATTCGTTAGGCTCGCCGACCGTGAATCTCGTCGAATTATTGTTGGCTGACCCGAGCGGTGCAACAGCAATCGTTACTCCAACTGCAACCTGGAGCAGATCTCAACTCGCAGAAGAGGCATCTCGAGTCGCCGGGGCTGTCGAAGCTAATAGTGCGCCCGAAGCGCGGATCGTGATTCTGGCCGACAACGGCGAAGACTTTATTGCTGCGTACCTAGGGATATTGCTCGCAGGGCGGGTTGCTGTGCCATTGAATCCGAGCGCCCCAGCCGCCGAACTTGCGACCGAACTTGACGTGATCGAGCCTGGTTTAGTCCTCTGTGGCAACGGTCATGTGCCACCGCTTCCGGAGGTCGCGAGAATGGAGATCTCTACGGCGCGCCAAGCGACTCCGTCCGAAGCTTGTACGCCGCGTAATCCCGAAGACATTGCCGTTCTGCTATTCACATCTGGGACAGCTGGCATGCCGAAGGCAGCGATACTGACCCACGGCAACCTCATCGCGAATATTCGCCAAGTGCAAGACACTGCGGGCTTGGCGATGCGAGCAGACGATGTCGGCCTTGCAGTGTTGCCCTTCTTTCACATATTCGGTCTGAATGTCGTAATCGGTCTCGCGCTCGCGTCGCGTGCCGCGCTAGTGATCAGCGGAACCTTTCATCCGGTCAGATCGGCCGAGTCAATTCGAACCCATGGCGTAACAGTCGTTGCTGCTGTACCTGCTATTTATCGAACATGGCTCGACCATCGCGCCGAAATCGGCGGCGATGCGTTCGCGACCGTCCGGCTAGCCGTATCTGGCGCAGCGGAACTCGGCGGGGTTCTGCAGGGCGCACTCGTAGAGAACTTTGGGCTCGTCGTACAGGAGGGGTACGGGCTTACTGAAGCCTCGCCCATTGTCACGACGACGGCCATCGGATCCGCGACGCGACCGGGATCGATCGGGCCACCGTTACCCGGAATTGCAATCAGGCTCGTCGATAAAGACGGCTTAGACGCCGTCAGCGGGGACCCAGGTGAAATTCTCATCAAAGGCCCCAATGTTTTCTGCGGCTACTGGAATGACCGCGAGCAATCCGAGAAAGTCTTGAGAGATGGCTGGCTACATACTGGTGATATCGCGGTGAGAGACGATGACGGTTGGCTCACCTTGGTCGATCGCGCCAAAGACCTAATCATCGTCTCGGGCTTTAATGTCTATCCAGGCGAAGTTGAGTTAGCACTTGCTAGCCATGCGTCGATAGAAGCCGTGGCCGTGGTCGGTGAACGAGAAGACAACGGCAACGAACGTGTTGTCGCGTATGTAGTCGCAAAGTCTGGTTCTCTCCCTTCCCCAATTGAACTCGACCAGTTCTTGCGATCCAGGATCGCTCGCTACAAGATCCCGCGTGACTACAAGTTTGTGAGCGAATTACCTCAGACTTTTGCCGGCAAGGTATTGCGGCGCGCGCTACGTGCAGGCGGTCGAGCCGATGCAGCCCAGAATCCGGAATAGACGATGCTGATCCCGATTGCTGTGCACATAGCGAAGGCTT
Source organism: Actinomycetota bacterium (assembly GCA_005779395.1). Lineage (GTDB taxonomy): Bacteria > Actinomycetota > Acidimicrobiia > IMCC26256 > PALSA-610 > SXJQ01. Next base: position 51,388 of record SXJP01000040.1, on the reverse strand, counting down.
CGTCTGCGTCGACAGCGATCCAACCTTTCACTAGACCGCCACTCGATAAGACCAAAGTCCCGGTAGCAATAAGCAAGTTCGAGTAAGCCAAGCGGGTCGCTCCTGCTTCGCCACGTCTGCGTTTCCACCGCCAACCAGAAATCACAGCACCGCTAAACAGAATCAGCGCGCCGGTCCCAGAGCTAGCGCCAGCGAGAATTCGCGGCAATGCATCGAAGTGATATCGCCCTTGAGGGATGTGGCCAGCTACCAGGGTTCCGCGGATTGGGCTAGCGAGCATCGTGCCGACGGCCATCCCGGTCACGAAAATCAGACCGGCTCTGATGCGTAACGCAATCCGAGACGGAGCAAGGAGATGGATCGTGCCCATGGCAAGCCAAGGCACGTTCAAGATTGCGCCGAGAAGGTAGAACGCCCGGTAGGTGCCATTGTCCCAACCGGTTGAATCGCCGAGAAACAGTGCGACGGCAGCTAAAGCAAACATCGCGAGGGCGATCGTCCATGCGAGTTCATGGGGTGCTCGGCGCTGGTGAAAGCGCACCGATGTTGCCTGAGCGAAGATTGTTGCGACAACCGCTGCAATTGCCGCCCAAACGCTCACCATCGAAGCCGACATTACAGGCCACTCCAGACTTAGAGAAAATGATCACAAGGTGGCTACCGTTGAGCCCAACCCACCGGACTCGCCTGCAGCGCAGGTGTCGCATCATCAGGAGTGCTTGTGCCAACAGAATCAGGCCGACGCATCCCTGAGGCGACCGTCTCGCGACTTCCTCAGTATTACAGGGTGTTGCTCGAGAACACGGGTACGGGTCTCGTCACCATTTCTTCAGACAGGCTCGCCGAACTAGCGGGTGTAAATGCAGCGAAAGTTCGCAAGGATCTGTCTTACCTCGGCTCTTTCGGCACACGCGGTGTCGGCTATGACATCGAATATTTGTTGCATGAAATTGCTCGCGAGCTTGGCCTCACCCAGGACTGGCCATGCGTGATCGTAGGCATCGGAAATCTTGGCGCTGCTCTCGCGAACTATCGCGGCTTCGGTGCGCGCGGATTTCGGGTAGTTGCGCTCGCAGACGCGGACAGTTCGAAAGTTGGGCAGAAAGTCGCCGACCTTGAGATCGAACCAGTGACCGAACTTACAACCATCTGTGAACGCGAAAAAGTCACGATCGCGATTATTGCAACACCACAATCAGAATCTCAGAATGTTGCAGACACGCTCGTGGAAGCCGGCGTCAAGTCGATCCTTAACTTCGCGAGTGGCATGTTGAGCGTCCCAGACGGCGTCGCTGTACGTAAGGTTGATCTAGCGACGGAACTGCAGATCTTGAGTTTCTATCAACTTCGAAATGGAAATGGGAACAACGGTTCCGCGAATGGGACGGGCCCTTCGTGAGTGCGACCTCTGGCCGTCCTGCGCTTGTCGGGTTGCCCGTCAACTTGCTTTTAGCTGGTCGGAAAATTGTTGTTGTAGGCGGTGGACGCATAGCTGCACGAAAAATCGCTGACCTCGTAAACGTCGGAGCACTCGTTCGAGTTATTGCGTTAGAAATTATTGATGCGATTGCTTTGCTCGAGCGCGAAGGCAAGGTCACGGTCGCGTTGAAATCGTTCGAAACGCAAGACCTTGACGGCGCATGGCTTGTTCTAACGGCCACAGGCGACCTCGACGTCGACGCCGCGGTTCACGCCGAGGCGGAAGCTCGCAACCTCTTTTGCAATAGCGCAGATGATCCTGCACACTGCTCGTTCACGCTGATGTCAGTAGTGCGACAGGGTGACTTAGTGGTGGCTTTAGGCACAGGCGGGCGCAGCCCCGCAATCGCAAAATGGCTGAAAGAAATCTTGCAGCAAGAGATAGGTCCGGAGTATTCGACACTGCTCGATATTTTCGCCGAGGCGCGGGAGTCGCTGCGGTCATTAGGCCGTTCCTCCGAGGATGCGAATTGGCGTCTGGCACTCGATTCGGGCATTGTTGACCTTGTAAAATCGGGTCGAGTCGACGAGGCGAAGGAGTTGTTGAACTCATGTCTTTGATCGTTGTCGGACTGAACCACAAAACAGTGCCAGTTGAACTCCTCGAGCGACTGTCGATCCCGACCGTAGCGCTTCCAAAGGCATTGCATGACCTCGAGAGCCGCGAACACCTAATCGAAGTAGCGATCCTCTCTACCTGCAACCGAACCGAGATTTACGCATATTGCACACGATTCCACGCGGCAGTCGATGACATCTTGCAGTTTCTCTCCGACTACAGCGGAGCGACCGTCGTCGATCTAACGGAGCACGCCTACACGCACTTCGACGACGTCGCCGTCACACATTTGTTTACGGTTGCTGCTGGACTCGACTCACTCATCGTCGGCGAGAACGAGATTCTCGGGCAAGTGCGCGAAGCATGGCAGGACGCGAATGCTGCTGCTACATCTTCGACATTGCTCGGCTACGTCTTTCGCCACGCGATTGAGGCCGGCAAACGCGTGCGGACAGAGACCGAAATCAACCGCCATCCGGTCTCGGTTTCTTCGGCGGCGGTTGCTGTTGCAAGCGAGCAACTCGGCGGGCTCGAAGGGGCACGGGTACTCGTTATCGGTGCTGGCGAGATGGGCGAGGGCATGGCGCTCGCTGTTGCGTTGCGAGATGTCGAAAAAATCACGATCGCGAATCGCACGATTGAACGAGCCGAAGAACTAGCTACACGAGTTGGCGGGAGCGTAATTCCGCTCGCTCGAATCCCAGCCGAAATTGCTAACGCAGATCTCGTGCTCGGATCTACAGGATCGAGCGAAGTCTTGATCGAACGCTCCGTTGTTGAGGCAGCGATGCAGGCGCGCGCCGACAGGCCCTTGCTGATCGTGGACATTGCGCTGCCGCGTGACTTCGATCACGGTGTGTCAGAAATCGACGGTGTGACGCTCTTAGATCTCGACGATCTCAAAGACTTCGCGCAACGGAGCAGCGAACGCCGAAAAGTTGATATCACTCGGGCACACGAAATCATTGTTGACTCTGTGGACCGGTATCTCGATGAACGCAGGCAACGGATCGTCGCTCCGGTTATAGGGGCGCTACACAAGCAGAGTCGAGACATCCGCACCGCCGAGCTACAGCGGTTCGCAAGCAAACTCTCCTCCCTCGGTCCCGAAGTAACAGCGGTTATCGAATCGCTCGTCGACGGCGTAATCAAGAAATTGTTGCACGAACCGACCACACGCCTTAAGGAATCCGCTGGCACGGATCGCGGCGACCTGTATGTCGATGCAGTGCGGGAATTGTTTGCACTCGAAGAACAAGTTCCAACCGACACCGACTCGTCGAGCTAACCGTGTTGAGAGTCGCTACGCGCGGGAGCGCACTCGCGCGCTGGCAGGCCGAGCGCGTGGTCGCACTACTCGGGAATCCTGCCCACGAACTTGTAATCATCACGACAGTCGGCGATGTCCGCACCGATGTTCCGATCCACGCTCTTGGCGGCCAGGGAGTCTTCGTCAAAGAAGTTCAACAGGCTGTGATCGAAAATCATGCCGACATTGCCGTTCACTCCGCCAAGGATTTGCCAGCAGTCACACCAACAGAACTTGTACTCGGAGCTATCCCCGAACGTGCCGATCCTCGGGACGCGTTAGTTGGGTGCAGATTTGCCGAACTCAAAGCAGGAGCGCGAATCGGCACAGGAGCAGTGCGCAGGCGTGCCCAACTAGCCGCGTTGCGCCCGGACCTTGCGTTCGGTGAGTTGCGAGGCAATGTCGACACGCGCATTGAAAAGGCGGCCCAGTTCGATGCTGTCGTTATTGCAGCAGCGGCGCTGCATCGTCTTGGGCGACTAGACGTGATCGCAGAGACCCTCGCTATCGATGTGATGTTGCCACAAGTCGGCCAAGGCGCATTGGCAGTCGAGTGCCGATCAGACGATCACGCAACTCTCGCGTTGCTTGCCACGATTGACAACCAACGACTGCATCGCGAAGTCTCTACCGAACGTGCATTTCTTGCTGTTCTAGGCGGTGGTTGCGACCTGCCTGTCGGAGCGTATGCACAGACGGGTCCCGACGATGAACTTGAACTTCGAGTCTTTCTCGAAACCGCCGAGGGCGCTCGGTCAGCTGAGGTCCGCGGCACCGACCCCGAACGACTCGGAATCACTGCGGCTTCTGCGTTGGGAGTCTCCTCGTGACCGTCTACCTAGTTGGTGCTGGCCCCGGTGACCCCGGACTGTTGACTATGCGCGCGGCGGACCTACTCGCCGAAACCGAAGTCGTCGTGCACGATCGTCTTGCCGCTGCACAGTTGCTAGATCTGGCACCCTCATCTGCCACACGGATCGATGTCGGCAAGGCACCAGGAAATGTTGCTATGACTCAGGACGAGATCAACGCAGTACTCGTCGAGCATGGTGGCGCTGGTCGTCACGTCGTTCGGCTTAAGGGCGGTGACCCTTACGTCTTTGGGCGTGGTGGCGAAGAAGCCGAGGTCCTGCGTGATGCAGGGATCGCATTCGAAATTGTTCCTGGCGTGACGAGTGCAATTGCCGCGGCTGCGTACGCAGGTATCCCCGTGACCCATCGCGGGCTATCGACGCACGTAACGATCGTCACTGGTCACGAAGACCCGGCTAAGGGCACCACAGACACAGACTGGGATTCGTTAGCGCGCGCTGGCGGCACGCTCGTGATCCTTATGGGTGCCGCGCGACTTGCCGAGATCAGCGCTCGGCTCATCGCTGGAGGTCGTGATCCAGAGACCCCGGTCGCTGCTGTGCGCTGGGGAACTCGCCCCGAGCAGCGCACGATTCGAACCACCCTCTCGAAAGCGCCGACGGCCGGGATCGAATCGCCATCAGCCATAGTCGTCGGTCGAGTGGCGACGCTCGATCTCGCGTGGTTCGAGAACAAACCATTATTCGGCAAGCGCGTTGTTATAACTCGAGCGAGGGAACAGGCAAGCGTTCTTCGGATGCGGCTCGAGGCACTTGGTGCCGAGGTCCTCGAACTTCCGTCGATCAAGATTGAACCAATCGATTTTGACCTACCAGCTACCACGGAATTCGGATGGTTGTTCGCGACTTCGGCCAACGGTGTCAAAGCCCTATTTGAACGCGGCATCATTCCTGCTGGTACTGATGCGCGTTCATTGAGTGGTCTGAAGATTGCGGCTATCGGCCCCGGTACGGCGGCAGCATTCATGCGGTACGGGATTTGGCCAGATCTCGTTCCACAACGGTTCGTTGCGGAGTCCTTGTTGGCAGAGATCCCACAGCCAACAGTGCATGGCGAGCGAGTTCTGCTCGTGCGCGCAGAGACCGCAAGAGATGTGCTCCCCGAAGGGCTTCTCGAACTCGGATACGAGGTACGTGTTCTCAATGTGTATCGAACGCTCGCCGTCGAGCCTGACTCAGTTGACCTTGATCGAGTTCGTACCGGTTTGGTTGACGCAATTTGCTTCACATCTAGTTCGACGGTCACCAATTTTCTTCGCGCAACAGGATCCATCGATGGCCTCGGAATTCCGATCATCAGCATCGGTCCCGTTACCTCCGAAGCGGTGCGCGCCACCGGTCTCGAAGTCGCGGTCGAGGCGATCGAACACGATATTGATGGCCTCGTTGCAGCGGTCCTCTCACAGTTAGCCTGAACAGATGTTTCCAGCACTCCGGATGAGACGATTGCGCCAGACGCCAGCCATGCGGCGGCTAGTAGCAGAGTATCGGCTCTCGACCGATGACTTAGTAGCGCCCCTCTTTGTCAAGGAGGGCATCGATTCGCCCGAACCAGTCACGTCGATGCCTGGCGTCTCGCAACATACGGTAGAGAGTCTGCGCAAAGAGGTACGCGCCCTATGCGACTTGGGAGTACCTGCTGTCATTCTGTTTGGCATTCCGCGCCACAAGGACTCGGTCGGCTCCAGCGCTGATTCAAACGACGGCATTGTGCAGATTGCGTTACGAACATTGCGCGACGAAGTCGGCGCTGCGATGGTCATCATGAGCGACACATGCTTGGACGAGTTCACTGATCATGGCCACTGCGGCATCCTCACGGCCTCGGGCGCCGTTGATAACGATGCGACACTCGATCGCTACGCCTCGATAGCTGTAGCCCAAGCCAGCGCGGGCGCTGATGTAATTGCACCGTCTGGCATGATGGATGGCCAAGTCGCAGCGATTCGTGGAGCGCTCGATGACAACGGCTTCGCCCAGACTCCGATACTCGCGTATGCAGCAAAATATGCATCGGCTCTTTACGGACCGTTCCGCGACGCAGCCGAATGCGCACCGCAATTCGGCGACCGCAAGAGCTACCAGATGGACCCAGCCAATGCCAGAGAAGCGCTAGCAGAAGTAGATCTCGACGTCGCTGAGGGCGCCGACATGATCATGGTGAAGCCAGCGATGTCGTACCTTGATGTAATCGCGCGTCTGCGAGTAGCTCACGATGTTCCAATTGCTGCGTACCACGTGAGCGGTGAATACGCGATGATCAAAGCTGCGGCTGCGAACGGATGGATAGATGGCACTGCCGTGGCGCTAGAGCAGTTGCTCAGCATCAAACGCGCTGGCGCAGACTTCATACTCACGTACCTCGCGCGCGAGGTAGCTGAGTTGCTCAATTGAGTTTGTTCGAGCGCGCAGAGGCGCGCATTCCTGGTGGTGTCAACTCGCCGGTGCGCGCCTTTGGCAGTGTCGGTGGGCAGCCATTCTTCACGGCTCGCGCTCGTGGCGCGTATTTGTACGACACCGACAACAAGCGTTACACCGACTATGTGCAGTCATGGGGTGCTGTCATTCTCGGTCACGCTCATCCGGCAGCCGTAGATGCGATTCAGCAAGCGGCATCTCTTGGCACTAGTTACGGCACTCCAACAGAAGGCGAAGTGGAACTAGCGGAACTGATCTGCGGGCGTGTTCGATCCATCGAGAAAGTCCGTCTCGTGTCATCCGGCACCGAAGCTGCGATGACGGCCGTGCGACTCGCCCGCGGTGCGACGGGCCGTTCAAAGGTCATCAAGCTGGCAGGCTGTTATCACGGGCACCTGGATTCGCTGCTGGTTGCAGCGGGCTCTGGTCTCGCAACGCTCGGGCTACCTGGTTCTGCTGGAATCACCGAAGGAACAGTCGCAGACACGATCGCGTGTCCTTACAACGACGTACTTGCTATCGAAGAGGCCTTTGCGCTACATGGCTCTGACATCGCTGCGCTGCTTGTCGAGCCGATCGCTGCGAACATGGGGTTAGTCCCGCCGCAAGATGGCTACCTCGAAGCGCTACGAGCCATTTGCAGCAGGCACGGAGCGTTGCTCATCTTCGATGAAGTGATCACAGGATTTCGCGTCGCGCGAGCAGGCGCACAAGGCCTGTTCGGAATTGTTCCCGACCTCACAATTTTCGGCAAGGTGGTCGGCGGTGGGTTGCCACTCGCTGGTCTCGGCGGCAGAGCGGACATCATGGACCACTTAGCGCCGCTCGGTTCCGTCTATCAGGCCGGGACACTGAGCGGAAACCCGCTAGCAACCGCGGCAGGAATTGCGACACTCAAGTTGTTAGACGACTCTGCTTACGAACGTCTCGTCGATCTCGCAACCCATCTCGCTGAGGGACTGTCAGATGTTTTTGTGAACGCTGGGGTACAAGCGAACGTAACCAGGTCGGCGACCCTTGTTGGGGTGTTCTTTGGCGGAGCGGTAAGTGACTATGAGTCAGCCAAGCAAGCCGACCATGCGCGTTACGCGAAATTCTTCCATGGGCTACTCGAGCGGGGAGTCTTCTTTGCTCCTAGTGGCTACGAAACTCTCTTTTGCGGTCTCGCTCACACCCATGAGGTGATCGAGGAGACCATCGCAGCAGCCGCGGCTACTGCAGCGAACCTCTGACTACTGCTCTGAGTCGCGACGATCACTAGCGCGTTGACGGATTCGGTCCATGTAGAACAGGCTCGCCATGATCGCTGTACACAGCACCGCTAGCAGAATGAATCCGAGCGGGCCTTGTTCGGTTGTGTCGACCGGTTGAGGGGCGATGGCGATCAGGTTTCTTATCATCGTGTTCTCCTAGGCGTTGGTCGGCGTGAGTGCGCCTGCCGAGGTCCGTTGTTCGGACCGTTCCTTGATGTGCATTGCGTACAGGCCAAGTCCGAGCAGCAACCCGGAAACGAGTGTGTAGAACAGTGCAGGTAACCGAAGTGATCCGAAGTCGCGCTTTAGGAGAAGGAATTTGTGGGCGATGGCTGGGTCGCACTCGGCGTCTTTGATTTCGGCACTTGGGTCAGCAAAAACCGGGTCTAGAGCAAAGCGAGTGCAGAACTCAACGGCTGCGTATTGAGTGTTGTGCCAGAAGAGGTTCTTGGTGCCGCCACCAATCGTGTACGAGTTGAGTTCATCGAGGTTGGTGATGACATCGCCTGCACATGTATCGCACACGAGCACTAGCGGTCCGGCTTCGACTTCGTGGGGGCCTTCAGTCTTTTCTTTTACTAGCGCCGCTTCGACTGCAGGGCGAAGCTCGCCGCGCTCAAGGACGTCCGAGTCGGCCGGACCCTTCTCGGGTACGGGCGTGCCTTCTGAATCGATTGACCTGAGTGCTTGAATCGCTGAGTCACTCAGATTGGCAACGATGGCATCAGTCGGCTCTTCGGAAACGGGGATCCACTGGGCCACGCGTCCCTTCGGAACGTTGAGTGGCGTGTTGGTCGTTAGCCACAGAGCGCCGAGCAACATCGTTATTCCGGTGAGGCTGCAGAATGCAACTAGGAAACCCTGGCGGGCTCCGATGTTCGTTGTGAGCAACATGTATGTCGAACCACAGAACAGCACGACGCCAGACAGCACCGTGAGAACACCAAGGATCGTGGGATCCCAAAGGTTCTTGGCGCCGCCGCCTTCGCTAGCGAGAATGTGCAGTACCTGCACGGGGTCTCCTCTTCTCTGAAATCTTTTAGGACTACGGCTTATCGCAGTCTGTGTCATATTTGGCTGCACTGTGGTCTGGCAATGTTGCTAGGAGTCCACAGCGTTCGTACGCAACGATCGCTTCGATCTGCACTGTGGTGAGCATGCACCCGCTGTGCTCGAGGATGTCGAAGGAAGCGAAGAAGTCGGTGTTGCATTGGCCTGGCATGCGACCGCTTCCGCTGCCGCCGTTGCCGTATGGCTTCTGCTTGTTAGAACCGTTTGTCACGAACAGGTTGTGGCTAGTCCAGCCCGACGTCGGGTCTGGCTTGCCTTCTGCGTCTAGTCCGTTGTTGAACCGAAGTTTCTCTACGTTCACGAGACTGAAGCCTGTGTTGCCGCCCCCACCAGCCGGACCGAGCAATGTCTCTGGGCGTAGGTATGGGTTGCTCGGGTTGAACAAACTCCAGTTCTTGGTGTGGCAACGAGCACAGTTCATTTCGAACAGCAACTGGCCGTCACTGATTCCGGAACGCTTGTCTGCCCACTCCTTGGCCCAATCTAGCTTCGCTTGTGCAACTTCGAGTTTCTTCGCGGCAGCTTCAACCTTGCGGATGGCAAGTTGTCCCTCGTTCGACTCTTGGTCCTTAATCTCGTCGCTAGCTGTTTGCGCTTCGTCGAGGGCTTCGGTCGCAGCGGCTACTGCTTCTTCTGCGCTCTTTACCTGCGAGGCGGACTGTTCTTGGGCCGCTTTGAGGTTGGCTGCGATTTTTCCTTGGGCTTCATCTGGCGAGATTTGTATTGAAGCGATATATGCGACAAGGTCGGTGACGCTCTGAGCATTCTTCGGACCGTCGCCGTCTGTACCCCATGCCTGCATCGGCGTTCCTGGCCGCCCGTAGGTGATGATCTCACGGACTTCCTCAGGCGAGAAGCGATACATCACGGTGTTGAGAGCAGGCGCGCTCCACGAAACGGAGAACGCATTGTCTGGGTCGATGATGTGCGTGTATGGCGCGGACCCACCGCCACCAACTACTTCGCGGCCGAGGTCGGCATCGATGCCAGGTCCGCCGTGGCAGTCTGCGCACTTGAGAGACTTCGCAGAGTTGTAGACCTCGAACGATTCGTTGGCGAACAGTTCTTCGCCGCGCTCGATCGCTCCTTCTGCGAAGTAGATGTCGGAGTCGTGCTGACGAGAAGGCTCGCGCAGCCAGTAGACGCCGTAGCTAACTGCGAGAATTGCCGAGAATACGAGCGCCCAGCCGAGCACTCGCTCTAGCCGGAAAGTTTCGAGTTCGTCGTCGGCCAAGAACGCGACCGTGTTCGCTGCTGGCTTGTCTTGCTTGTCACGCGAGATTGAGACGACAGCAACGATGAGTAGTGCTAATAGTGCGATCGCATTGACCCAGAACAGGACGCCCCAGACGTCGAACTTCGTGAATCTGTGCCAATCCCAGGCAGCGAGGAGCCTCATACCTGCGTTGTCCTCTCGGTGCTCAGTGACGGGCCTTTAGTTGCGAAAAGTTGCATCAGACGCACGCCGGACCTTCCTGCTTCTGGTCGATTGTGGTCGTGCCGATAGGCGGGCCCTGAATGATGACGCCTGTGTTTACGACGAGGTTGCCGTCGACGACTTCGGTTGCGAATCGGTCAAGACCACGCGGTGCGGGCCCGTCGCGCTTTTCGCCGATCTTGCTGTACTTGGATCCGTGGCAGGGGCATTCGAACCACTGCGAACTCTGACACCACGGAACCCGGCAGCCAAGGTGCACGCATCGCTGCCACAAGGCGACGTAACCGTCGGGGAGACCCATCTCGACTTCGCGACCTTCGTAGGCGCTTGTTACTTCTGCGGCCGTGGTCTTTGCGTTGTCGAAAATCTGAATGTAGGTGCGCGCACTTGCCGCGTAGAACGGTTGCTTCTTTGCTGTGATCGAGGCAAGGATGTCGGACAATTTCCCGACGGTGACCTTGGATCCGAACCCGCCTGCGCCACTTGGGTACAAGAACGCAATTAGGGAGACGCCAAAAATTGGGAGCATCCCAATTCCGAGCATCGAGATGTTGGCACGGTTGAGGAACTGACGACGCGAAACTCCGAGAGTTTCTTCGTCTACGGGCTCCCAACGAGCGATTCCAGTCTCGCCAACCATTGCTGGGACCCCAGATACGGCTTCGTTCTGGGCAAGTGCTGCACGTTCGCGAGCGACGGCCGAATCTGCCGCTTCAAGTTCGGTAGTGGCGCTCGTTGAGGCTGGACCGGATTTGTCGCGCGACTTGGTCTCGCGAGAGAGCCGTCCGCTCGTGCTCGAACGTCGGGCCGTTGTGACGACCAAGACGAGCACGATGGCCCCGAAAATGGCGAAGATTGCTGCTGGTAGCACTGCCCTTTATTCTCCTAGAGCTCGAAGAACACATGGTTGTTCCACGGGAACACGAAGTTGAAGCCTTCGCCGCGGAAGAACGATCCAATAATCACAAGTACAGCCCAGAACATAAGGAACATCGTCATCATCGCGATCGCAAACTTGCGGTCGGCTGGTTTGTTTGACGGGTTCTTATCTACATATGGGGCGAGCGCAACGATGACGAGTGCGACGCCAGGGATCGTCACACCGGCGACCATTGGGTGGAACATGGTGAGAAGTTCCTGAAGGCCCAAGAAGTACCAGGGAGCCTTCGACGGGTTCGGCGTCTGGTTGACATCAGCGAGGCCTAGAAGTGGTGCCTTCACGAGTGCAGAGAAGATGGTCGTGAGTGCCATCAGAATCATGATCGATGCGAACTCGATGGCAAGCAAGTGAGGCCAGACATGGACCTTGTCTTGGGCTTCAGCTTTGGTCTGTTGGATCGATCCAGCCTTCACCACGGTCAGCAGGCGCTGAGTGTGGCCACTCGGGCCAGTTCCTGTCGGTGTACCTGCTGTCATGGCAGGCGCCTTAGCTGCTGTTGCCGTAGCGACTGCGCCACTTGCGCCAGCGTCGCCGCCAGCGGCTGCGAGTTTCTTCAAACGAGCACGCTCTAAGAGGTGTGCTGGAACGCCCCCGACACTTTCGGTGATCTTTTCGCCTGTGTCTGCGGGCGCGGCGACGGCTTCTTCGGCACTTGCCTCTTGTGCGGGGACGTCGGCAGCTACGGGCGCCTCGGCTGGCGCTTCTTCGCCTGATAACGCCGCGCGGCGTTCGGCGCTACGACGTAGTAAGTGTTCTGGAACCTCAGCCATACCTGTCCTATCGGCCTAGAGGGGCCCGGAAATGCCGCCATCCTTGCGGACGCGCCAGAAGTGAACCGCCATGAAGATCACGATGACGAACGGGAACATGAGCACGTGCAACACGTACCACCGCAAGAGCGTGTCGTTCCCGATCTCTTTAGAACCAAGCAATACGAAACGAACCTGGTTACCAAGCACGGGCGTGTAGCCCATCATGTTGGTACCTACGGTTACGGCCCAAAGTGCGAGTTGGTCCCACGGGAGTAGATAGCCCGTGAACGAAAGCAACAAGGTGAGCAGCAAGAGGATGACGCCGATAACCCAGTTGAACTCCCGTGGCGACTTATAGGCACCGTGATAAAAGACGCGACTCATGTGCAAGAAGACCGACAACACCATTAGGTGAGCGCCCCACCGATGCATATTTCTTACTAGCGATCCAAATGCCACTGCTGTTTCGAGATCTTGAACCGTCGCCCACGCTTCGGTAGCAGTCGGTCGGTAGAAGAACATCAAGAAGATGCCTGTGACCGTAAGCAGAATGAACAAGAAAAACGAGAGGCCGCCGAGGCATAAGGTGTAGCTCACCTTGACAGCGTGGCGCTTCACCTTCACGGGGTGGAGGTGGAACAAGACGCTGTTCATGATCACGTAACTGCGGTTACGAGGGCTGTCTGTGTAGCCCTTGCGATAGATCGAACCCGGCCGGAAGATTGAGTTCCAGGCTTGAGAGTTGCGAGTGTTGTCCCACATCTTCGTGGCGCGTTCGGCCACCTTGGCGCCTAAACCCGATCCATTGTTCCCGTTGGCTTCGGCCACGAGTTTCTCCTGAGGTCTACTTAGAAACGGACGCCGTAGGCGTAGCCGTGACGATTAGTACGGTCGTTCGGGTCCCCATCGGACCATTTATCTGTGACCTTGCCTAACACGATGACGCCTGTTGGGCAGCGATCGACGCAAAGTGCGCAGCGCGTGCAGATGTCTTCGTCGACGACAAAAAACACATGGTCGGTCGGATCGTCACCTGGTTGGTCGGCATTTGTCGCGTCTGTGATCGCATCGAGCGACAACATGTGAATGCACTTCCAAGGGCAAATGTCGACGCAGCCTTCACACATGATGCATTCGGCTTGGTCAATGTGCAAAAACTGCTTTGGCTTGACTGCCTTGGTGAGCCAATTTGGATCGACCTCTTGCAGGACGTAGTCCGTGCTGAAGTCTGGCATCGGCGGATTGGCGTCGATCTTGGCCATGTCTTTACGACTTCACCGTTACTGGGCGTCCGAATGCAGATGTACCAATGACCTTTTCAGTCTCGACTGCGGTGCTAACAGATGGCGCCTCTGGGCGCCGTTGCCATGCCGCAAACATTTTGAAGTTGGCGACGGCCAACACAACATAGATAAGCGTGGCGACTGTGTCGGTTATGGCGCGCTTATCGACGTCTAGGTTGAGCCAGTTGAACGGACCAATCGATTGGCCAGAAGTGAGCAAGAAGTGAGACTCATCCCACTTGAGGTAACCGTTTGCGAACGTGAGCCACTCATGCGGAATCGATCCGTAGGCGAGGACCATTAGCACCCAAACATAAACAGCGCCAGCCATTGCTTGAGCCCAAGTTGCTTTGAGTTTTGACTTCTGGCGTTTCAACGCAACCACGACAGGTGAAAGCAAAACTACGAATAGGACTGTCGTCCAAATCAAACGACCAGCAGCGCGCAAGCCCAACGTTTCGGGCAGGATATTGGGCACGGCTAAACCGAGAACATGCCTCATTCCTGTGTACTCCTGCGGGTAGTCGAGTGGCGGCGAAGCGGCGTTCGTGTCGCTTCTTGCATGGCTTACTAGCACGCTAGATGAAGACGCGACTCATCGACGACAACCATGAAAATTCGCGATTCTCACGCCGTGATCCATGCACAAAATCACATGCTCGCATAGTCGATGAACGCATGCGTGTCTCGGTGCGCGACGATGGATCACATGGCGGTGAAATCGGCAAGCAACGACGCAGTTTTTGACGCGGTAATTGTCGGCGCTGGACCTGCTGGTGCTGCGTGCGCTTTCTGGCTCGGACAAAACGGGCATCGGGTGCTCTGCATAGAGAAGAAAGACTTCCCGCGAGAGAAAACCTGTGGTGATGGACTAACGCCACGCGCAGTCCGCCAACTCAGCGACATGGGTCTCGGTGACCGCCTTGCGGACAACTACCTGCGATACGACGGGCTACGGGCGATCGCCCATGGGGTAACGCTAGAAATGCCATGGCCGTCGCACCCCGAGTTCCCTTCGTACGGGTATGTCGTGCGCAGGCGAGAACTCGATCAGATGGTCGCAGACAACGCAGTTAAAGCAGGAGCGGAGCTTTGGACAGGCGCCGAGGCAATAGAACCCGTGCTCGAGCACGGAATCGTGCGTGGCGTGGTAGTGAAGCACAAAGATAGTGGCGAAAAAGTAACGGTTCAGGCGAAATATGTGGTTATTGCCGATGGTGCGAACGGGCGATTCGGAAGGGCTTTGGGTACTTCTAGGGATCGGAGCTACCCGCTCGGCATGGCAATTCGGGGCTATTACGAAAGCCCGATGCACGACGACCCCTGGATCGAGAGCCACCTAGACATCAAAGACCGCGATGGAAACCATTTGCCCGGTTATGGATGGATTTTTCCGGTTGGTGACGGCACAATAAATGTCGGCTGTGGCTTGCTATCGACCTTCAAAGGCTGGAAAGACATAAATACGACCAAGCTGATGGATGCGTTTACGCAGACAGCCCCTGAGCGTTGGGGAATAAAGCCCGAGACATCATGTGGTCCGGCAACTGGGGGACGCCTGCCAACCGGTGGCTGCGTTACCCCGCATGTCGGACCGACATGGATCGTCGTTGGTGATGCGGCCGGGTCCGTTAATCCATTCAACGGCGAAGGCATCTCGACTGCTTTTGAGACGGGCAGACTCGCAGCAGATGCCGTGAGCCTCGCACTAACAAGTGGCGATGGACTCGCACTACTTACATACGAAGAACGATTGCAAGAAATCTACGGCTTGTATTTCAAAGTGGCGCGGGCCTTCGTGAAGGCGATAGGCAATCCCGCGATCATGCGCGAATTAGCTCGCGTCGGCATGCACAACAGGTCGCTCATGGAATGGGTGTTGCGAATAATGGCGAACCTGATGCGACCAGACGAACTTGGTCCGGCCGAAGCTGCATACAAACTCGTCGCGCAGATCGTGAAGATCGGTCCAGAGCCTTAGCCGATTCACGTGCAAATTTGAGTCGCCCGATGAGCAGCCACAGCGGGCGCGCCGGTTAGTTTCGTCAACGTGAACGATTACCTGCCGCTTGTTGGCATGATTGCACTTGTAATTGTGTTTGTGCTTGCGTCATTTGTCGCGTCGATCTTGCTTGGTCCACGCAATCCGAACAGCGCAAAACAAGCCGCGTACGAGTGTGGCATCGTTCCAGAATCAGAACCTGCAGAGCGTTTCCCAGTGAAGTTCTTCTTGGTAGCCATGAGTTTCATCGTTCTTGATGTTGAGATCGTGTTTCTCTATCCGTTCGCCATGGTGATGAGAGGTCTTGGCGTATTCGGACTCGTAGCGATAACGATTTTTGTGCTCGTCCTCCTAATTCCGTTTGCATACCTACTGTCTGTTGGCGCACTCGCATGGGGTCCTGTGGCACAGGTCATCCGAGAGATAGTTCCAGTACGTCGTACATCCGTTGCGGTACTCGATCCTGCACTCACCGAAGGCACAACAGGACAAGCCGCATGACCGAACTTCCACACATTGGTCTCGAAGCAGTCCCACATGGGTTCGCTACAGGAATGCTCGAAGATTTAGTCAAGTGGGCACGTCGCAACTCTGTTTTTCCAGCAACATTTGGGCTCGCCTGCTGCGCAATCGAAATGATGGCATCGGGTGCCGCGCACTACGACATCGCTCGTTACGGCATGGAAGTATTTCGAGCTAGCCCGCGTCAAGCCGACCTGATGATTGTCGCTGGACGCGTCTCACAAAAGATGGCGCCTGTACTTCGTCAGGTATATGACCAGATGGTCGAACCCAAGTGGGTCATCTCAATGGGCGTATGTGCAAGCAGCGGCGGGATGTTCAACAATTACGCGATCGTGCAAGGCGTTGACCAGATCGTGCCGGTAGATGTCTATGTGCCTGGCTGCCCTCCTGGCCCAGAGACACTTATGCACGGCATCCTGACCCTGCACGAACAAATCCGTAGCGGCGAGCTAATGCGTCGGCGGGCCAACAGCCATACCGGCGGTGCTGCTATCCAACTAAACGCTGAAGCCACAGCACCAGCCTGATCCTCACTAGTAAACGACAAGAACTTGAGCGACATGTCAGACGAAGCCACAGAGACGAATAACGCGCCGGTGGATGTCGATGACGTGGCGACGGTCCTTTGTGCTCAGTTCGGCGCGATCTACAGAGACTCACTTGCCCAGCCGGTTGTGTATCTCGAACGTTCGAAGCTCGCAGAAGCGGCAAAGCTGCTCCGAGACGAGCAGCAGTTCACGATGTGCGTCGATGTGACAGCCGTTGACCACCTCACGAACCCGGCACGAAATCTGCCATCGGGTGTCGAGCCAGAACGGTTCGAGGTAATCGCGAACTTCCTTAGCCATGCTCGCAACCGTCGAATCCGAGTCATCTGCGAGGTTCCTTCGACAGATCCAACGGTGCCGTCTGTTACCCCAATCTTTTCGGGCGCGAACTTCGCCGAACGGGAAGTGTTCGATCTATTTGGCATCAACTTTGAAGGTCACCCCGACCTCACCCGCATCATGATGCCGGACGAGTGGGAAGGGCACCCGTTGCGCAAGGACTTTGCAGCAGCGCGTGTCCCTGTGACATTCAAGACTGATCCGAGTCCGCGATGACCGAGAGATCGAAAATGTTCAGCCGACTTCGTCGTCAAACAGACGAGGGCAAACAGAAGCTCAAGTTGACGCAAAAGGAATTGGTCGTGACTGGCGCGCCGTGGCCAGACGACGAACTCGGCGACACGATGCTCATCAACATGGGTCCTCAGCACCCGTCAACTCACGGCGTATTGCGCGTCATGATGGAGCTCGACTCCGAGGAAGTCGTTAACGCCAAAGCCGTCATCGGTTACCTGCATACAGGCATGGAAAAAACCGGCGAAGAACTGAGCTACGTGCAGGGCTGCACGAACGTGACCCGCATGGATTACGCATCACCGCTTTCGAATGAACTCGTGTACTGCATGGCAGTCGAGAAACTTCTCGAAATCGAAGTCCCCGATCGTGCGCAGTGGATCCGAATGATGCTTGTCGAACTCAACCGGATTAGCTCTCACCTTTTGTTCCAAGCCACGAACGGCATGGACATCGGTGCGGTCTCGATGATGATTTACGGCTGGCGCGAGCGCGAAGAAACCCTTCGCCTCCTCGAGAGCATTACCGGACTACGGATGAACCACAATTTCATTCGCGTCGGAGGAGTCGCAGCAGACCTCCCAGACGGTTGGGCTACCGACGTCTTAGCAACCCTCGAAAAAGTCGAAGCAGGTGTGCGCGACTATGCCGACCTTCTCACGGAGAACCCGATCTGGAAAAGCCGACTCGTTGGCGTTGGCACGATCACGACTCAAGAATGCCTCGATCTTTCAATTACGGGTCCGATCTTGCGCAGCACTGGATTCGCATGGGACCTTCGCAAGTCACAGCCGTATCTCAAATACAACGAGGTCGACTTTGACGTTGTCTACGCAACCGCTGGCGATGTCTACGACCGGTGGCGCGTTCGGCTTGAAGAGATCTACGAGTCAATCAAGATCGTGCGTCAGTGCGTGGCGAAAATGCCTGCGGGCGACTATCGAGTAGATGACGCAAAAGTAACGCCACCACCGCGTGCGCGCATCGACGAGTCGATGGAAGCGCTCATTCACCATTTCAAATTGTTTACAGAAGGATTCAAAGTTCCTGCAGGGGAAACGTATGTTGCAGTTGAGAGTCCACGTGGAGAGATCGGTTGCTACATCGTGAGCGACGGTTCAGCGAAGCCGCTACGCATGCATGTTCGCGGTCCATCATTTTACAACCTTCAATCAATGGGCCCAATGGTGCGTAACGCTCTAGTCGCCGATGCCGTCGCAATCGTTTCGAGCATCGACCCGATCTTGGGTGAGGTCGATCGATGAGTTTCACACCCGAGAATCTCGCACGAGCGCAGTCCGTTATCGCGCAGTATCCAGATGCTCATTCAGCCATACTTCCGCTAGCCCACATCGCACAGGATCAAGATGGTTGGCTAACAACAGAGGCCATGGCAGAGATTGCAGACCTCGTAGGAACAACGCCCGCCGACGTCCAAGGTGTTTGCAGTTTCTACACGATGTACAAGCGTCGGCCATGCGGGAAGCTAGTGGTAAGCGTGTGCACGAACGTGACCTGTCTTGTAGTTGGTGGTCCCGAAATCCTTGAACACCTCAACGACCGCTACGCAGCGGACGATGACGTGTTCGTGGAAGAGGTTGAGTGCCTTGCTGCGTGTGGGAATGCCCCGGCGATGCAGGTGAACTACGAGTACCACGAACACTTGGTACCTGAGATGGCAGCAGCCATAGTCGACGATTACAAGTCTGGCGTGCTGCAACCACGTGGAGTGTCAGGCGGTCTGAAATGACTGACACAAAAAAGATTGAGGTACGCGAGACGCGCATAGTCACGCGCAGACTCCACGACGTTGTAGATGCATGGAAGTACGAAAACGCCCGCGCCGACGGTGCGTACCAAATTTGGGCAGATGTCCTACGCAAGGGCGATGCAGCCGACCTCTTGGCGCAAGTCAAGGCGTCTGGTCTACGCGGGCGAGGCGGGGCGAACTTCCCGACGGCGATCAAGTGGGAATCGCTCCCAGCGGACGTCTTCCCGCGTTACCTTGTGATCAACGGCGACGAGGGCGAGCCTTCCACTTTCAAGGACCGCGAGATCATCGAAAAGGATCCGCATGCCCTCGTAGAAGGCGTCTGCATCGAGGCGTTTGCATGTGGCATCAACAAGGCCTTCATCTATCTGCGCGGCGAGTTCGCACTCGGGTATGACCGCGTAGTCAATGCGGTGAAAGAAGCTTCCGCAAACGGCTGGGTCGGCGAAAATATTCAAGGTTCGGGCTTCAGCCTCGACATCGTTGTACACCGCGGAGCCGGTGCATATATCTGTGGCGAAGAAAGCGCACTGATCGAGAGTCTCGAAGGCAAGCGCGGTATGCCGCGAATTAAGCCACCTCTTCCGATCCACTCAGGTGTGTACGCGAAACCGACGGTGGTCAACAACGTTGAAACAGCCTCGACTCTTACACACATCATCAAGATGGGCGGGGCCGAGTACGCCAAACTAGGCGTTGGGCGCAGTACCGGTACTCGGGTTGCTGCAATTTCGGGTCACATCAAGAACCCCGGAATTTATGAGATCGAATTCGGCATGACTTTCCGCGAAATCATTTTCGAACTTTGTGGGGGACTTCGCGACGACAAAGAACTGAAATTCTTCCTTCCCGGTGGGGCATCGTTCCAATGGCTCGTGAACTGCGACGAGCACCTCGACCAGGTCTACGACATCGATGACATCACAGCCAAACTTGGTACAACTCTTGGCTCTGGCGCAATCATGGTCTACGACCAGAGCACGGACCCGGTGTTGGTCGCTTGGCGTCTAGCTAAGTTTTATGCGCACGAAAGCTGTGGCAAGTGCACGCCGTGCCGCGAAGGCACCGGATGGATCGAGAAGATCTTGTATCGCATGAGCCATGGGCAAGGCCGCCCGACCGACATGGAGTTACTGTTGTCGATGAGCGCGAACGTCTCGCCCGATGTCTTGCGAGCACCGTTCACGCAGACCACTATCTGTCCGCTCGGACCGTCGCCAGTAAGCGCTGTAGCGAGCCTCGAGAAATACTTCCGAGCCGAGGTCGACGCTGCGTGCAGTGGTGGTCGACCGGGCATCGCCGTGAACGTCAGGGTTAATTCATGACAGCTGTGAACGAAGCCAAGACGACAGTGACCGTAACAATCGATGGCAAAAGCATCGAAGCGCGCCCAGGTGAACTTCTCATCAAAGTCGCGCAAGACAACGGCATCTACATCCCGCGTTTTTGTTGGCACGAGCGCATGAAGCCCGTCGGCATGTGTCGCATGTGTCTCGTCGAAGTCGACGGTATCCGTGGTTTCCCGCCAGCATGCACGATGCCGGTTAGTGAAGCAATGGTTTGTCACACAGACACCGACAGCGTGAAAGCGGCGCAAGACGGCGTACTCGAATTGTTGCTCATCAATCATCCGCTCGATTGCCCGGTTTGCGATCGCGGAGGCGAGTGCCCGCTGCAAGACACGACACTTGCATTTGGGCCAGTCGAGTCTCGTTTCGTAGAAGAAAAGCGTCACTTCGAAAAGCCGATTGCAATCAGCGATCTTGTCTTGCTCGACCGCGAACGTTGTATTCAGTGTGCGCGCTGTACCCGGTTCGCAGACGAGATTGCAGGCGATCCGCTCATTAGTTTCGTTGATCGTGGCGATCACACGCAGGTCCTGAATTTTCCTGACGACCCATTTTCGTCGTACTTCTCTGGAAATGTTGTGCAGATCTGTCCCGTCGGTGCACTCACGGCCAAGCCGTACCGATTTAAGGCGCGCCCGTGGGACCTTGCGACAGTTGAGACGAGTTGCACGACATGTGCCGTGCATTGTCGTGGAGCTGTGCAAAGTTCAAGTAATCAAATCGTGCGGTTGCTCGGTGTCGATTCTGAACCGGTGAACCAGGGTTGGTTGTGCGACAAGGGCCGCTTCGGCTACGAACATGTACACAGTGCAGCAAGGGTTCTTACTCCGCGGGTTGGTGGCCGGGAAGCGTCGTGGCCGCAGGCGCTTGATGCTGCGGTGGCGGAACTGAAGAGCGCTAAGAACTTGCACGGCGGTGGCGCAATTGCCATGATCGGCGGGGCGAGCGGTACAAACGAGAGCGCATATGCGTGGGCGCGACTCACAAAGGGCGTCATCGGCACAGACAACGTCGACGCTCAACTCGGCGACGGCATAGCTGCCGAGGTTGTTCTTGGTTCGGATCGTGCTCAAATCAGCGACCTCGATAACGCGGCCGCGATTGTCCTTTGTGCTGGTGATCTCAAAGAAGAGCTCCCCGTGTTGTTCCTTCGCGTGAAGCGTGCTGCGCTTGAACTCGGCGTTCCGCTAGTAGACCTTTCTGCGGCACCACACGGCTTGAGCAAGTACGTCACGCATGCGTTAGGTGCGGCGCCTGGCGAGCAAGGCTTGGTTGCCGAACAACTCGCCTCGGCAATCGGCGGGGCGACGCCAGCGAATGAAACGATCGCTGCGGCCACAAGATCGATCGGCAGCCGCGAGGGAAACATCGTTGTAATACTCGGCCGTACGTCTTTGGCAGAGCGCGATGACACAGTCGTGAGCGCAGCGGCGGCGCTCGGAGCGTTGCCACGTGTCCGGTTCCTGTCTGCGCTGCGTCGGTCGAACGTGCATGGTGCACTCGAAGCGGGACTCGCACCGGGATTCTTGCCGGGCCGGGTGAGCCTCGATTCGGGACGAGTTCATTTCACTTCGAACTGGGGAAGCGTGCCAGCCGAGCGCGGGCTCGGCACCGAAGGAATACTTCGGGCATGCGCTGAGGGCAAGATTCATGTCCTCGTGCTTGTTGGCGCCGACCCGCTCGCGGATTTCCCGGATCGATCGCTAGCTAAGCAAGCACTCGATACTGTCGGCGTAGTTATTGCAATCGATGCATTCGAAACTCCTTCAAACCGTCGCGCCAAGGTATTCATGCCTTGCACTCTCTGGGCCGAACAGGGTGGCACTGTCACGAATCTAGAAGGGCGCGTGCAGAGAGTCAGCCGTAAGGTCTCAGCAAGCGGACTTGCGCTCGACGATTGGCGTATCGCATCTGAACTAGCGCAGCGCATGGGTTCAGATTTCGATCTTGAGACGGTCGA
Source organism: Actinomycetota bacterium (assembly GCA_005779395.1). Lineage (GTDB taxonomy): Bacteria > Actinomycetota > Acidimicrobiia > IMCC26256 > PALSA-610 > SXJQ01. The sequence continues at coordinate 29,286 of SXJP01000040.1, read as the reverse complement.
TGAAATCACCGAAGAATTCAGTCGTGTGGCGCCGGCATGGGCTGGAGCGTCGACGGCCACTATTCGAAACGCCCGCGACGGAGTTGTGTTGCCTTTCGCAGACCACCTCGGCGAGGTTGTCTTCCGACGTGGCGGCTCATCTCTCGACATCGAGTACTCCTTGAGTTGGGAGCCGATTCGCGCAGATGGAGACGACGTTGCCGTTGAGGCCAGCGATGTCGATGAAACAGCAGAGATCGACCGAACAATTGCGACTGAAGATGCGTTGACACTTTTCGTTTGGGACCGTGTTGTGGCACCGAGGTCGATTCCGCAGCGTGACGCATACGCTCTGCGAGTCAATGTTGGCCGCAAGCTTTACGACGGAGGTCGTATCGTTGCGGAGTCACCGTCGCTCGTCGGGCTTAAGAAGGCACCAACGATGCTTGTTTCCTCAGCCGACGCTGCACGCCTCGGAGTGCTGAGCGGCGAATCCGTGAAAGCAACTAGCTCGCGCGGGAGCATCACGGTAGAACTGAAGGCAGCGCGCGGCATTGCCCCAGGTACCGCTTCGCTCGGTTTTTCTGCTGATGGCACTGGCGCATCCGAACTCATCGACGCTTCAGTTTCAGTGACCGATATTCGAGTCGAGACTCTCCGATGAACGCGTTGTTTGCAGCGGACCCACTGTTTAACGGTGATGGTCTTTGGGGCTCGATCTTCGTAGTCGTATTACTAAAGGTTGTCATCGCGTTCGTCGTGTTGCTCGTTTCGGTGATGCTTTACATCTGGGGTATGCGCAAGTGGATCGCAGACATGCAGAACCGCACAGGCCCAGCAAATGCGGGTCCGTTCGGGATCTTGCAGACACTCGCCGACGGCATCAAACTCTTCTTCAAGGAACAGTCGATACCGAGTTCGGCCGACAAGCCAATTTTCAGACTTGCGCCATATCTTTCGATCCTGCCAGCGTTCCTGATGTTTTGCGTGATCCCGGTTGGCGGCAAGATCAATGTTCTCGGCCACGAGACGTACCTTCAGGTTGTCGACCTACCAATTGGGGCCATGTTTATTCTCGGTTGCTCGGGTATCGCCGTTTATGGGGTGATGCTCGCAGGCTGGTCGTCTGGATCTAAGTATCCGCTGCTTGGTTCGGTACGAGCCAGCGCACAAATGTTGTCGTACGAAGCGGCGTTCGGCCTTGGCATCCTGTCTGTGCTTATGCGTGCCGGAACGATGAGCACGCGTGAGATTGTGAACCAGCAATCGTGGACGAATACCGATGGCATCCTGCAAAACTTGAGCAACTTCTATGTCGTGCCAGCGGCTCTCGGGTTCGTAATTTTCATTATCGCTGCAATCGCAGAAACGAACCACCCTCCATTCGACTTTGTTGAAGCCGAACAAGAACTCGTCGGAGGATTCGTAACCGAGTATTCGGGTATCCGATTCGCGATCTTCTTCTTGGCTGAGTTCATGAACATCATAACGATGTCGGCTGTCGCGGTCACTTTGTTTCTTGGGGGCCCTAACGGTCCGATGTTCATGCCAGCGCGGTTTGGTCAATCAGGATGGGTTAACGGCACGGTCGTCCCTATTCTTTGGTTCGTAGGCAAGGTGCTTTTGCTTACGTTCGGAACGGTGTGGCTTCGTGCATCTGTCCCGCGACTTCGCTACGACCAACTCATGGCGTTCGGATGGAAATGGCTCATCGAGTTGGCCGTTCTTTGGGTGCTCGTGACTGCTGGAATCCTCGTGCTCGGCGATCGTGGCTGGAATCCGGCGGCCGCTGGCGTGCTGTCGTTTGGAATTGCCGGTGCCGCGTATGGCTTGTTGTATTTGTGTATGCCCAAGTCGGGCGAGACGGTGGAGGAGTTCCGCTAATGGGCCTTGCAAAAGGTTTCGGAGTGACGCTTCGCCAGATGGGCAAGAAGAAGCGCGTCACGGTTCCGTACCCAGAAGAGAAGCGTGCAAAGCCTCAACGTCTTCACGGCCGACACGTTCTCAATCGTTATGAAGACGGCATGGAAAAGTGCATCGGCTGTGAACTATGTGCTGGAGTCTGCCCTGCCAAGTGCATCTATGTGCGAGGCGGCGACAACCCTCCGGACAACCCTGTCAGCCCCGGCGAGCGGTTCGGTTTCACATACGAGATCAATTACCTGCGGTGTATTCACTGCGACCTTTGTGTAGAGGCGTGCCCGACACAAGCCATTACCGAGACCAAGTTGTTCGAGTTCAGTTTCGCGAACCGCCAAGACGCGATCTACACCAAGAACGAGCTACTCGTAGGTGATGACGGGCGGGCTAAACGGATGCCGTGGGAATACTGGCGCGGTGACGAAGACGACCACACGAGTGCGTGGATGCGCGCGACCTCGTCTTCGGGTCGCTCTGACTACGAAGGCCGGGTGAACTGGTCGGGAGAACTTGGCTTCGGCGTGCGTGCGCCCGAGGACGGCCAGACCGTCGATAGCAACATTGCGTTGGCGCCTACCCATGCCACAGAATCACACAACGGCCACAACGCGAAGGCTGATCACTGATGGAAGCCATTGTGTTCTTTATTTTCTCAGGACTCGTACTCAGTGGTGCACTCGGCGTCGTGCTGTTCAGACACCCGGTCTACTCGGCTTTGTCGCTCGTCGCAGCGATGATTTCGGTTGCTGTGCTGTTTTTGCAACAAGACGCTGATCTGGTTGCGATCGTGCAGATCGTTGTTTACGCGAGCGCGATAACGGTTCTGTTTCTATTCGTAATCATGCTGCTCGGTGTGGACAAGCGAGAAGAACGCGACACGAGTTTCAAGTCAGCACGTATCGTCGCGGTGTTGCTCGGCATCTTGATGCTCGTCGGTCTTGGAACTATCGCTGGTCGAGAATTATCTGCAGGAACTGCGCCGCAGACCCATCCTTTGACGGCGCCAGCAACCGATGGTGTCGCACCGGCAGATGAAGGCAACGTTGAGGCTCTCGCCAAGGTGTTGTTCACCGATTACATATGGGCTGTAGAAGCGGTTTCGGTGATGCTCGTAATAGCTGTTGTCGGTTCTGTAGTACTTGCGAGGCGGAGTCGATCTGGTGTCGCACGCTCAAGCGGAGAGGCGCTCGCATGACCCCTTTGCTAGGCGCAGTCAAGATCACGACCGAGTACTACCTCGCCGTCGGCGCGCTCATGTTCACGATTGGTGCTGTCGGACTCTTGATTAGGCGCAACACGCTCATCATGTTCATGTGCGTAGAACTAATGCTGAACGCAGTCAACCTCACGTTCGTTGCATTTGCTAAGCGACTCAACGATGCTCATGGCCAGGCGATCGTGTTCTTCACTCTCGTTGTTGCGGCGGCTGAAGTTGCCGTTGGTCTCGCGATCATCGTGGCGATCTTTCGCCGCCGCCAAGGCGTCACAGCCGATGATGTCGATTTGTTGAAGGGCTGACATGGACGCGCTCGACGTACTCGATCTCATTTGGCTAGTCCCGACCTTGCCAGCTATTGGAGCGGTAGTCCTCTTGCTATTCGGGAAACGCATTGGCGAACCGAAGTCCGGCTATCTAGCGACGTCGCTAATGGCACTGTCTTTTCTTGGTTCCGTAGCTGCCTTCTTTGCGCTCGGAAGTCTTGGTTCCGAAGAACGCCACCACGTGTACAACTGGTTCACATGGATTTCATCGATTGGTAAGAACTCCGATTTCACCGTGAGTTTCGGGTTCCTCGCAGATCCGCTCTCGATCACGATGATTTTGTTCGTCACGGGTATCTCAACTCTCATCCACCTTTATGCCATCGGATATATGGCAAGAGACCCGCGGTTCAGCCGATTCTTCGCTTACCTCAATTTGTTCGCAGCGTCGATGCTCGTTCTCGTACTGGGCTCATCGTTCCTAATGACGTTCATGGGCTGGGAAGGCGTTGGGCTCTGTTCGTATCTGCTCATTTCTTTCTGGTTCGAGCGCAACTCAGCAGCAGTCGCAGGCAAGAAGGCCTTCGTCACTAACCGTGTCGGCGATTTCGGGTTCATGATCGCGATGTTCCTGATTTTTTCGAAGCTCGGCTCACTCGATTATGCGACTGCACTGCCAGCGGCGCCGGGCTTGTCGCAAGGCACGATTACTGCGATCGCCTTGCTGTTGTTCGTTGGCGCGATGGGTAAGAGCGCTCAGTTCCCATTGCACATCTGGCTTCCCGATGCGATGGAAGGCCCGACTCCGGTATCTGCGCTCATCCATGCTGCAACCATGGTCACAGCTGGCGTCTTTCTCGTGAGCCGCGCACATGTGTTTTTCGATCTTGGCGGTTCAGCGAACGACGTTGTTGCGTGGATTGGTGCGATCACAGCGCTCGGTGCCGCCACTATCGCGATTCGCCAGAACGACATCAAGCGTGTGCTTGCGTACTCAACCTTGAGTCAACTCGGCTACATGTTCCTTGCTGTTGGGGTAGGTAGTTACTCAGCAGCCCTGTTCCATATGGTCACGCACGCGTTCTTTAAGGCTCTTTTGTTCTTGGGCGCTGGCTCAGTCATTCATGGCATGCACCACGAACAGGACATGCGGCGCATGGGAGGTTTGAAGCGAGCGATGCCGATCACGGCTGGCACTTTCATTATCGGTTGGCTAGCAATTGCCGGTGTGCCGCCGTTCGCCGGTTTCTGGAGCAAGGACGAAATTCTCGCGAAGGCATGGTTTTCCGATGTCGCTGGCGGCAAAGCGCTATGGGCGATCGGTTTGGTAGCAGCGTTGCTCACAGCGTTCTACATGTCACGCCAAGTTTGGCTCGTGTTTTTCGGTAATGCGCGGTACGACTCAGAGGGCGACCATGCCGTAAATCCGCACGAATCACCGATGACGATGGTGTTGCCGCTCGTCGTGTTGTCAGGCCTCTCGATCGTCGGTGGTTTTCTGTCGCTGCCGTTCACTAGCCCAAACCTCGAGTTTCTCGTGCGATGGCTCGAACCATCACTAGAGGGTGCGAGCCATATTGAGGCTTCGTCTTTCGGACTTGGTTTCGCGCTTTCGGTCGGTGCAATCGTGATCGGCATAACGGGTATCGCGATCGGCCGCAGGGTGTACTCAGGCGGCCTTGCTGAAGATGGAACAGATCCAGTAGAGACCCGCTTGGCTGGTTTCGGCAAGGTGTTGGAAAACGCGTACTACATCGATGCCGGCATCGCGAAAGCCGTTAGTGGGCCGCTCACTGGTGCTGCAAACTTCCTTACAGACACGGTCGACCGCAGGCTTATCGATGGTGCTGTAAATGGCACAGGTCGAGCGTTCAAAGAACTTGGTGGCGGATTGCGCCGAGTGCAGACAGGGCGGGTGCGTAGCTACGCGCTCGGGATCATGTTGGGTGCCGTGGCATTGCTCGGCTGGTTCGCGACGCGGGTGGATTTCTAGATGCTGGCCTCTACTGTCGTTGTCGAACGCGCACGCGATTTTCCGCTGTTGACATTCCTGATCGTCCTGCCCTTTGTTGGCGCGATTGCAACGATGCTCACGCCGAAACATCGACCAGAGTGGGCGAAGGCAGTTGCGTTTCTGGTCTCTGCAACAACTCTTGGGATGTCTCTGTGGATGCTTGCGGCGTTCGATAAAGCGACGCACGGCTATCAGTTCGACGTCAGCCACAATTGGATTGGCAATCTCGGAGTTCGTTTCTCGTTAGGAATCGACGGGATTTCGTTGTTCATGGTCGTGCTCACGGCAGTGTTGTTCCCGATTGGGTTGTTGGCGAGTGTCAACGAACCAAAATTCAAAGAGTTCGCGACTTGGATGTTGATGCTGCAGGCGAGCGTTGTCGGAGTATTCGCAGCGTTGGACCTTGTCGTATTTTTCATATTCTTCGAACTTGTCCTCGTGCCGATGTACTTCTTGATCGCAGGGTGGGGTCACGGCAACCGTGCATATGCCGCCACGAAGTTTTTCCTTTACACGATGGCTGGTTCTGCGTTTCTGTTCGTCGGAATTCTCACCGTGGCCTATCTGTATACGAAGTCCGGCCACGCTCTAACTTTTGACGTAGGCAACATCACAGAGTGGATCTCGACCGATGGTGCAATCTCGACGCGCACCGCGCGCTTGTTGTTCCTGGCATTTGCAGTGTCATTCGCGGTCAAGGTGCCGTTGTTCCCGTTACACACATGGTTGCCCGACGCTCATACAGAGGCACCGACCGCAGGCTCAGTCGTGCTAGCCGGAGTACTTCTAAAAATGGGTACTTACGGCTTCTTGAGGTTCGCGATCCCAATGTTCCCTGCAGCTGCTCACTACTTCGCGCCCGTACTTCTCACGCTCTCAGTAGTTGGCATTGTGTACGGAGCAATCGTGGCGACGATGCAACCAGACTTGAAGCGCCTCATTGCATATTCATCTGTCGCTCACCTCGGGTTTGTCGTGATGGGGACGTTTGCCCTAACGACACCAGCGATTCTCGGTGGATTATTCACGATGCTCAGCCACGGCCTCACGACTGGTGCGCTGTTCCTGCTCGTCGGCATGCTTTACGACAGGCGACACACTCGTCTGATCGCAGATTTCGGTGGGTTATGGAAATCGATTCCGGTGTTATCAGCGTTGTTCCTAGTTGCGACGTTTGCATCGATCGGACTTCCTGGTTTCTCTGGTTTCGTCGGCGAGTTCATGAGTTTGCTCGGGACCTATGTGACTCGACCCTGGTGGGCAGTCGTTGCCACTAGTGGCGTGATCCTCGCAGCGGTGTATTTGCTGTGGGCCTTCCAGCGCAGTTTCACTGGAGAACCGACAGGCGAGAACGTTGGCCTACGCGACATCTCCCTGCGCGAGTTGGTTTGCGTTGGTCCGCTTCTCGGATTGTCGTTGTTCTTAGGCTTTTACCCGCAACCGGTGCTCGACCGAATGAAAGTGACAGTCGAAGATTTCATGGGGCATCTCGAAAATTCGACTGGCTACATAGAGCCCGAATCGCCAAATCCTGAACCGGTCGATGTACACAACGACTCACCCAACGAAGAGGCGGCGAGTCACTGATGTTGGCGCTATTTACACAACCAATAGACGCCGCTCGCATGATCGCCGTGCCGAAAATTGACTGGTTAGCAATAGGTCCGCCTGTTGTCCTGTTTACGGCGGCATTAGCAATCGTGCTGCTCGCATCGTTGTTGCGCGGCCGGTCATTGCAACATGACTTAGACGATTGGGTAGTGCTGTGTGCCTTCGCTGGTCCGATCGAGTTCTGGCTCGGACGATTTTCTGCGATTCGTTACAACCACGACGTGTTCTCCATCATCGTGATGCTCGCCGGTATCGGCTCGGTGGCCTTCGCTATGGGTGTGAGCATTGTGCGCAAACATACGTTTGCAGCGTCTCTCGTGATTGCACTTGCTGGTGTCATCAGCGCGGTTGCAATAACGGTCGCGCAGTGGAACGTCGTGCGCACCAGCGGTTCATTCACATCGATGGCAGGAGCCGTGGCGGTCGACGGCATGGCTGTATTCGTAATGGGTGTTGTACTTGTTGCAACGGTCTTTGGCCTGTTGCTAGGGACGAGTTGGATCAGGCGCGAACAACTCGAAGGACCAGAGTTCCTGGCTCTTTTGTTGCTCTGCGCTACGGGAATGCTCGTCATGGCGTCAGCGAACGACCTCATAGTTGTCTTTGTCGCTCTCGAAGTGTTCTCGATAGCTCTGTATGTCATGACTGCCTTCGACCGACACAGGATCGAGAGTCAAGAGGCTGGTCTCAAGTATTTCTTGCTTGGCGCGTTCAGTTCCGCGATTTTTCTTTACGGCGTCGCCCTCACCTACGGAGCTACGGGCTCTACCAACCTCGTCACGATTCGCGAATCCCTCACAGGTCTTGTTGGGGGAGACAATGGCCTGTTGATGGTTGGTTTCGCACTGATGCTCGTTGGGCTTGGATTCAAAGTCGCGGCTGCACCATTTCACATGTGGACACCAGATGTGTATCAGGGTGCCCCGACGCCTGTCACTGCATTCATGGCGGGCGCTACCAAAGTCGCGGCGTTTGGAGCACTGCTGCGAATATTCGTTGGGTCGTTCGATCTTCTCCAGACCGACTGGCGGCCGGCCGTTTACGGACTCGCTATCGTCTCCATGATCGTCGGCTCGGTCGCTGCAATCGTTCAGACCGACGTCAAGCGAATGCTCGCGTACTCGTCAATCGCGCACGCGGGTTACGTGCTAATCGGGGTTCAGGTCGCTACAGAGTCAAACGGTGGCCTCGGCGGTACTAGCGCTGCGCTGTTCTACTTAGGTATCTATATGCTGATGGCAGTTGGGGCGTTTGCTGTCATTCAAGTTGTTGGTCGAGCGAGAGAGACCGATTCGTCACTCGATGACTACAAGGGGCTTGCCCGCAAGGAGCCTGTGTTGGCTGGCCTCCTCACACTGTTCTTGTTGGCTCAAGCAGGCGTGCCGCTAACGGCTGGCTTTGTCGCGAAACTCACAGTCTTCAAGGCCGCCGTAGATGCCGGGCAATTCCAGATTGCGCTTATCGGTATGTTGAGCGCAACTGTGGCTGCCTTCGTTTACTTACGGATCGTGCTGAGCATGTATTCGGGCGACGAGCACGGGTCGGCCACTCCTGTCGAAGGCAACCGTCTGACCGTCGACCTACCTGTTCGGATCACGATCTCGCTAACCGCAGCGCTGGTGTTGTTGTTCGGGGTTGTGCCTGGCTGGTTGCTTGATGTCGCAGAACACGCGACGAGCATCTTGGCTGGCTGATTCAAGAGGCTGCGCGCTCGTGGCCTGTGGCCGCGTGGCCACTCCCGAAGCGAAACTTGGAGCGGCGTTTCTTGTTTGTCCAGGCCTCTTGTTGGACGGCGTGGCTGTTCGCGGCGCGCTCGACTTGGGCCGCTAAGAACTCGCGACCTAGTTCGTAGCCTTCTTCGATGATTCCCTCTGCCCCCGTGAAGTCAAACAGTTCGCGGTTGTCCGTCGGGTGAGGCATTTCGAAGATTTCCGGGCCGTCCGGTACGTGGCGACGTTCGAGCTTGTAACGCAAGTTTCTTGAATGAGAGAAAGATGCCATGACGACGTCTAACGGTGAACGGAACGCCTGAATTCCCGAGCTGTGCGACACGTTCAGTACATAGATCTTGTCGCATGGACCACAAAGTGCATGCCATAGCGGTACGGCGTTGACGATGCCACCGTCGACAAGGCGGCGATTGTCGTGTTCGATGATCGGGAACACGCCTGGCAGAGCAGCAGAAGCAAGTAGCGCTGGTTCAAGTGGACCGCGGACGAAGACAACCTCGTCGCCGGTGTCGAGGTCGGCTGCAACAACCCGCAACGGCACGGATAGGTCAGCGAAAGAGCGCGCTGCTGATCCTGTACGAATCACCTTTTGTAGGCCGCCGTTGTCAAATAGGTGTGTCCCGTGTCGCACGACACTCCATGCGCGAGTGAATTTCGAACCGGGGAAAACTTCAGAGCCTTTGAGATCGCCCCAGACGCTCGCAAGACGAGCCACGCCTGTCAGGTTGGGTGCGTATGCGAGTGCCGCGCCGTTGAGAGCGCCTGCAGAGCAACCGACGATCACATCTGGAGTGATGCCAGCTTCGATAAGTGCGCGTAACATGCCGACCTGGCCGACGCCCTGGTTGCCTCCGCCGGACAGCACGAAAGCAACTTTGGATCCGCGGTCTAGCGGTGCCTCGGCGAGTTCTTCAGATGGTCTGGCCCGTCGCATCATGTGCTGCTTGTCCCAGTGTTGGCCCCATGTTGATGTACTCCGCGTGCATCGGCCGAATAGGTCCGCGAAGTAATAGACATTTCCTGTGTGTCCGATCCGCTCCATTCAAAATCTGTGGCTTTATACTCCGCGGGCAGTCGTCAGATTGAGACGAGAGATCCGAAATTCGAAAGGTTCCCTTTCCCGCGCGGATTGGGAGCGATGGAGACAATGACCGAGTTCTACAGGCAATACCTCACAGTTGCGGTGTTCGCAGTTGCCGCGATGGTGATGGTCGGAGCGATGCTCGGTGTTGGCGTCCTGTTGCGGCCGACACGACCGCAGGATCAGAAGTACATAACTTACGAATCTGGTTCCGATCCTTTCGGACAGTTTGGCCAGCAGAATGTTCGGTATTACCTATACGCATTGCTGTTCGTGATATTCGACGTCGAGACCGTCTTCTTGTTTCCTTGGGCAGTTGACGCCGACGCAGGTAGCGGTCTCGGTTGGTTCGGGTTCGTCGAGATTTCGATTTTCACTGCAGTGCTTGTTGCCGGCCTTGGCTATCTCTGGAGGAAGGGCTTACTCAAGTGGGCCTGATGTCTGGTGGTGCTTTGCGTAGCGGGCCTCTAAAGCCCGTAGGCGAACTCCTTAAGTACTCGCGTAAGTATTCACTCTGGATGTTCCAGTGGGGCCTTGCGTGTTGCGCAATCGAGATGGGCGCTGCGCTCGCTGGTCCGCGCTACGACGTCATGCGCCTGGGTGTAATTCCATTCCCTGCTAGCCCACGCCAAGCCGACCTCATAGTCATCAGCGGCACTGTCACAGACAAGATGGCACCAGCAATTCGTCGTTTGTACGAACAGATGCCAGACCCGAAGTACGTAATCTCGATGGGTAGTTGCGCGAACTGTGGCGGACCTTACTGGGATAGCTATTCGGTTACGAAGGGCGTCGATCAGATAATCCCTGTCGATGTGTATATCCCCGGGTGTCCACCGCGGCCCGAGGCATTCGTGCAGGGCATCGTGATGTTGCAGGAACGCATTCAGCGAGAAGACCCGGCCGAACGCTGGCAAGGCAAGCACTGGGAACCAATCGTTGTTGGTGGCGGAGAAGTTCCGGCGTGAGTGAAAACACAGAAGTAGAAGTGGGCGCAACGATGAGCCCCGAAAACCTTGAGCTATTGGGTCGAGTTTCAGCTGCGTTGGGTGCCGAAGCAATAATCGAAAGTGCACAGGCCGTAGGCGATCTAGTTGTGCGTGTTGCTAACGCAAGCTGGCGCGAAGCCGCCAAAGCCTGTCGTGGTGCACTTGGATTCAACTACCTATCTTTCATCGGCGGTATCGACTGGATGCCAGCTCCGGTCGTTGGTGGCGAGGCAGGCGACACGAGTTCGCCAGTGCAACCAGCAGAGCAGACCTACGGCGCTGCTGGCAGTGCTGGGCGCTTCCAAGTCTTCGCCCGTGTTGCGTCCACGAGCGTTCCCCGATCGGGCCTTACCCTCAAGGTCGATCTCGATGAGGAATCGCCTGCTGTCGATTCCTGGGTTTCGATTTACCCCGGTGCCGATTGGCATGAACGCGAAACATGGGAGATGTTGGGCATTGGGTTCAATGGCCACCCAAGCCTGCGCCACCTATATCTGCCAGCGGAATTCGAAGGCAATCCTTTGCGCAAAGATTTTCCGTTGCTTGCGCGCGAAGTGAAGCCATGGCCAGGTCTTGTGAATGTTGAGCCGATGCCTGGCGAAGACGTCGAAGAAGAGGCCGAGTGACAACTACATCGCCCCAGATGCCGAAATTCGAGGTCGATCCCGCAGTTCACCGCGGTCTCGCCGATGCGCGTCTCAACGTCGAAATCGACAACGGCGACATGATCTTGAACCTTGGGCCGCAACACCCTGCTACCCACGGAACCCTGCGACTTGTTGTGCGTCTCGATGGCGAGCGTGTCGTAGCTAGCGATGTGGTCATCGGCTACATGCACCGCGGATACGAAAAACTCACGGAATACCGCACTTATCCGCAGATCACAACTCTCATCAATCGCATCGACTGGCTAAGCAGCTTCGCGAACGAAGTCCCGTTCGTCCACGCCGCCGAACAACTCATGGGTATTGAGGCTCCTCCGCGAGCTGAGTACATTCGCACCGCTCTTACCGAACTTTCACGTATTGCGACCTTCTTGTTGTTCCTCGGCGAGATGGGCCTTCAGGTCGGAGCGATCACTCCTGCTTTCTACGGTTTCCGCGATCGTGAGTACGTGCTCAATGCAATCGAGTCCGCTACCGGTGGTCGTTTCCACCCGAACTTCAATCGCATCGGCGGCCTCAAAGATGACTTGCCTTGGGGCTGGATCGCCGAGACCCGCGAATCAATGCGAAAGGTTCTCAAGAGCTGCGACGAGTTCGAAGATCTCGTTGTCTCTAACCCAATCTTTCAGAAGCGCACGCGCGGAATCGGAATCATTCCGGCCGAACTCGGCGCGAGCTATGGCGTGTCCGGCTCGAACCTGCGCGCTAGCGGAGTCGACTGGGACCTACGTCGCGACGGCAAGCCGTACCTCGTCTATAACGACCTCGACTGGAAAGTCTGGACCCACTCAGATGGCGACAGCTTCGCCCGCTACTGGGTTCGTCTCCAAGAGACTCGCGAATCAGCGCGGATGGTCTTGCAGCTCCTCGACGTGATGCCGAGCGGACCAGTAATGACCAAGGTCCCGAAGATCATCAAGGTGCCAGAGGGCGAAGTTTGGGTCAACACAGAAAACCCTCTCGGTGAGATGGGTTACTACGTAATTAGCAAGGGTGCCACCGGACCGTTCCGAGTTAAGATCCGTACAGCGAGTCTCTCGAATGTTTCAATCGCTCCATGGTTGCTTCGTGGCGTGTACCTGCCGGACATCATCACCGTGCTCGCATCGCTGTATTTCATTCTCGGGGACATCGATAAGTAATGCGATCGCTCGCAGTTGACATTTGGGGTGGCTGGGCCACGACCCTCGGAATCAAGACGCTTATTGTCATGGGCCTCATTCCCGTCGGCGCCCTTGTACTTGGTTACACGTTCCTCCTCAAGATGATGAGCCACATGCAGAGCCGCCTCGGTCCGATGGACCCTGGCGGTTTCCACGGTTGGTACCAACTCATCGGCGACGGAATCAAGTTCATCCAAAAAGAGGACATCATTCCAGAAGGCGCCGACAAGCGTGTCTTCAAGATGGCGCCAGCAATCGTGGTGCTCTCGACATTCCTGATGTTTGTCGTGTTGCCTGGCGGTCCCGATTTTGTAGTGGCCAAAGACCTCGACGTTGGTGTGTTTTACGCACTCGCGGTTAGCAGCCTTTCGGTTATTGGCGTGCTCATGGCCGGTTGGGCATCAAGCAACAAGTACGCGTTGCTTGGTTCATTACGCGCTGCTGCGCAGTTGATCGCCTACGAACTCCCGCTCGTACTAGCCGTAATCGGTGTGGTGATCCAGGCTGGCACAATGAATCTGCAAGACATCGTGCGCTTCCAGGCGAGTGGCGAAATTTTCGGTTGGGACGGCCTTGGCCTGCCTTTGATTCTCACTCAGATAGTTGGCTTCGGGTTGTTCATGATTGCGGCGCAGGCCGAACTCAGCCAACCGCCATTCGATATGCCTGTCGCAGAGTCCGAACTCGTTGCCGGCTACATGGTCGAGTACACGGGTTTTCGTTTCTTGTTCTTTTTCATCGGCGAGTTCGGTACTGCGTTCGTGTACGCCGGCCTCGCGGCGACTTTGTTCTTGGGCGGTTGGTCGGTTCCGTTCATCGACGTCGATGCAGACATCATGAACGTCGTCGGTCCACTTGTACTTTTCGCGAAGATCATGTTGGTGGCGTTCCTAATGTTCTGGGCACGGTTCACGTACCCGCGGTTCCGCGAAGATCAACTCCAGTCGCTCGCATGGAAGTGGCTGATCCCAATTGCGCTAGCCAATATCTTGGTTACTGGTGCACTCAAGGTTGCGTTCTAAATGGGTAACAACGTGTCTAAGAAGGATGCATTCGCCAAGCACCTAAAGGGCATGCTCGGTGGCCTCCGGGTCACTCTCCGAACGATGCTTAAGCCTGCGGTCACAGTGCAATATCCGCACGAGCAGGAGGCTCCGCCAACGAGAGCGCGTGGAGTCATAGCGCTGCTCGAAGAGAACTGCACCGTTTGCATGTTGTGTGCGCGGCAGTGCCCGGACTGGTGCATCTATATCGAAGGCCACAAAGAGAAGCGTCCAGCGCGACGCGAGGGTGGCAAAGACCGCACCGTGAGTGTGCTCGACCGTTTCGATATCGACTACGCGCTTTGCATGTACTGCGGCATCTGTGTCGAGGTTTGCCCGTTCGATGCGCTGCACTGGTCCCCTGAGTTCGAGTACAGCGAATCGTCGATTGCCCACCTGCTTCATGACAAGGACAAGCTTGGCGAGTGGGAAGCCACAGTACCTGTTGCTGAGCCACTAGAAATTGGCGCCGAAGTAAAGGGTAAGAAGTAGCCGATGCTCGGAGCGCAACTTCTCGTGGCCGAAAACGCCTTCTTCTATGTCATCGCAGCAGTGATGGCGTACGGCGCGATTCGTGTTGTCACAACCAACAACATCGTGCACGCAGCGCTCTACCTCGTCGTAGTGCTCGCGGGCGGCGCAGCCCAGTACCTACTGCTTGGTCAAGAATTTGTCGCATGGGTGCAAGTCATCGTTTATATCGGTGCAGTCATTGTGTTGTTCTTGTTCGGCATCATGCTCACTAGAGCTCCGATGAAAGCAGAAGAAAAACTCACAAACGATCTCCGTGGCGCTGCCCTGATCCCTACAGGTTTGCTCGCAGCGATTCTCGCAACCCTGTGCCTTGACGCGTTTAGCGACAAGACGGTCGACCTCGTGTCACCGATCCGTACCAAGGCAGTCACGAGCGCGATATTCCGCGGCTACCTAGTGCCATTCGAAGTTGTCGGCGTGTTGTTGCTTGGTGCGCTGATCGGCGCTGTCGTGTTAGCTCGGCGAGACTAAGGAAGGAGTGCCGTGTATCTAAATCAGTTCTTGCTTCTCTCGGCATTCCTTTTCTGCGCGGGGTTTTACGGTGTACTTACACGCAAACACAGCGTGCTGGTTCTCATGTCGATTGAACTCATGCTCGCAGCAGTCAACCTCAACTTCGTTGCCTTCGGCGCGTTTCGGGCCGATGTCGTCGGACAGGTTTTTGCGTTGTTCGTGCTCACGATTGCCGCCGCCGAAGTCGGTGTTGGGCTAGCCATCGTGCTCCTGATCTACCGCAATCTCAAGAGCTCCAACCCCGACGATCTAGATACTCTGAAGGGTTGATTGAATGACGCTTGGCTCTGTAGATCTGCACCCTTGGTTCTTAGAGAACGCATGGCTGATACCTCTTATTCCGGCCGTTTCTTTCGTTGCGATATTGGCGTTCGGTAAACGTCTAGGCGCGAAGGCTGCATGGATCGGCATAGGTTCGGTCGGAGCAGTCTGGTTGCTCGCTCTCGGCAATGTGTTCCAATGGATTCAACGTGTCAACGGATTCCGCGCAACCGAAAGTGAGCACGGCGCTCCAGAAGGTCACCTCGAGGCTGTATCCGCATTCGGTCGTTCGGTCATGCGACCGTTCTCTGAAGCGAGTCACCACGAAGTCGCGTTCGTCGAGCCGATAACGCGCTCGATGTCTTGGTGGAGTAACGGCGGGATGAGCCTCGACGTTGGAATCCGCATCGATGGCCTTGCCGTGATGATGCTGTTCGTCGTCACAACAATCTCTTTGCTCGTGCACTACTACAGCACCGAATACATGAAGGACGATCGGCGCTTCACGCACTACTACGCGGCGCTATCACTTTTCACTGCATCAATGTTGGTGCTCGTTGTGGCGGACAACACGGTGCAGTTGCTAGTCGGCTGGGAACTCGTTGGTCTTTGTTCGTTCTTGCTGATTGGTCACTGGTGGGAAGACAAGCCCAACTCAAGTGCAGCACTCAAGGCATTTCTAACAACTCGAACCGGCGACATCGGCCTGCTTTGCGGTGTAGCGATGACGTACTTCGTTGTCGAAAGAGCAACTGGTACAGGAAGTTTCAACATCGGCGCTGTCAACGAAGCAGCAATGAGTCTTGGCCACGAAGGTCTTGCTAAATCGCTGTTGTTCTGGTGTGCCGCTGGTTTGCTGCTCGGCATTATCGGCAAGTCGGGACAGTTCCCGCTTCACACATGGCTTCCAGACGCCATGGCAGGCCCAACTCCTGTCTCAGCTCTAATCCACGCCGCCACCATGGTCGTAGCTGGCGTTTATCTAGGTGCCCGAATGTTCCCGGTTTTCTTCCAGGGTTTCGACATCGCTGGCGGTGGCGTAAATCTCATGGCGGCAGTCGGAGGAATCACCGTCATCATTGGTGCCGGTCTGGCGTTCGTGCAACGCGACATCAAGAAGGTGCTTGCCTACTCCACGATTAGCCAGCTCGGCTACATGGTCATGGCGCTCGGAGTCGGAGCATGGAGCGCCGCCATCTTCCACCTTTTCACCCACGCGTTCTTCAAGGCAAACCTGTTCCTTGGTGCGGGATCCGTCAGCCACTCAGGTGCGCACCACAGTTTCGACATGGTCGACGACATGGGCGGGCTTCGCAAGTACATGCCGAAGACATTCGCTACGTTCATGATCGGGACCGCTGCGCTGTCCGGTTTCCCATTGCTCGCCGGTTTCTTCTCGAAAGACGAGATCCTTGCTACGGCAGGCCACAACGGTTTCGAGTTTTTCATGTATCTCGGCTTTATCGGTGGCGGTATGACGGCGGCATACATGACCCGCTGTGTATGGCTCACGTTCTTCGGTGAGTACCGGGGCCGCAAGCATGCAGCGCACGGCCATGATGAGCACTCACACGACGACAACGGTCACACCGAACCACACGAATCAACGTTCCCGATCCTCATGCCGCTTTACGTGCTTTCGTTCATGTCGGTGTTTGCCGGAATCTTGTTTGCTCCGATGCTCAAAGACACGATCGGCAGTTCCATCTTCTCGAAATTCCCTGAGTGGGTTGAGCCAGGTGGCGACGGAAGCCTTTTCGTATCCTTCATCCATCCTGAGTTCAGCTGGAAGGACCCGCTACTCGCCACGTTGTTTGCGGCGGTCGGCTTCGGCCTTAGCTACCTGTTCTTTTGGAAGAAGGCGTTCATGCAGGACGCAACTCAGAAGAACAAGGCGCTACGTCAAGGTAAGACCTTCTTGGAGAACAAGTACTACCTAGATCATCTCTACACCGACATCATCGTTGGTTCGGTGAAAGGACCGATCGCGCGTGGCGCGTATTGGGTGAACCAAAACATCATCGACGCAGTGTTGCGCCTCACCGGTGGTGGGGTCCGCAAGGTCGGTCAGTTCACATACGACGTACTCGATCAAAAAGCAGTTGACGGAGTGCCCAACGGCTTGGCGGCAATTACTGGTGCTGCCGGTGGGTCTACTCGCAACGTACAGACAGGTCGACTTCAGGAATATGCATTATTGATCCTCTCGGGCACTGTTGTACTCGGAGGAATGGTCGCCGCACTCGTCTGGGCGAGCTAAAGAAAGGTTGAACGAAGCGATGAATTTCAATGCCTGGGCACTGACTCTTGTGGTTTTCATACCGCTCGTCGGTCTCGGTTTCGTATTACTCGTACCCAAAGAAGACGAGAAGTCCATCAAGGGTGTCACGTTGCTCGCAACTATCGCGAGCTTCGGTGTCTCTTTGTATGTGCTCGTTCATTGGGTAGGGAACAAGTTCTACGAGACCGACAAACTAACGGCGTTCGTTTCCGAACACGGTGGCAAGCACCCGTTCGAGGTTAACAAGCCCTGGATCGACGTAATCAACTCGAACTTCCATATCGACGCAGATGGTCTAGGTCTGCCCCTCATGGTTTTGTCTACGTTCATCACGCTGCTGTGTGTCGTGTATTCGTGGAACCACTTCCCTGAGCCGCATAACCCGAAAGCGTTCCTTGCTCTAGTTCTGTTGCTCGAAGTTGGCATGAACGGAACGTTCGTCGCGCAAGATCTAATCCTGTTCTTCATCTTCTTTGAGATCGTGTTGCTCCCGATGTACTTCATGATCGGAGTTTGGGGAGGCCCGAACCGCGAGTACGCCTCAATCAAGTTCTTCTTGTTCACTTTGTTTGGTTCAGCGTTCATGTTGCTGGGGTTTCTTGCCCTCTACTTCAAGGGCGGTCGCACATTCGACATCGCCGAGCTAATGGCATCTCCTGAAATTGCAGAGATGGCACGCAGCACGCAACTTCTTATCTTCGGTGGACTCGCTCTCGGTTTCGCGATCAAGGTGCCGATGTTCCCCTTCCACACATGGCTTCCAGACGCTCACACAGAAGCGCCGACGGTCGGGTCTGTGCTACTAGCCGCAATCTTGTTGAAGTTAGGTACCTACGGTTTCGTGAAGATTGCTCTACCGATCCTGCCCGAAGCTGCGGACACCTACGCGCCATGGATTGGTGGTCTCGCCGTCATCGGAATTATTTATGGTGCACTTGGTTGCCTTGCACAGACGGACCTGAAGCGCCTTATTGCATTCTCGTCTGTTGCCCACATGGGTTTCGTGATGCTCGGTATCGCGAGCGGAACAACATTCGGAATCAACGCGGCAGTGTTCGGCATGGTTGCCCACGGTCTGATCACGGGCATGTTGTTCTTTATTGCCGGGTCCGTACAACACACGTTCCACACGCGGGAACTCTCGCGGCTTGGAGGCTTGCTCACACAGGCTCCGAAAATGGGCTGGATTCTCGGGTTCTGTGCGATGGCGTCGCTTGGCCTCCCTGGCCTCGCTGGCTTCTGGGGCGAGTTCCCTGCAATCTTGTCTGCGTTCAATCCGGCTGAGTCAATCGATAAGACAGAACTGTTCCGTGGATACATGGTGATCGCGGCTGTCGGTACGGTGTTGGCCGCTGGCTACTTGCTGTGGATGCTGCAGAAGGTTGTTTTCGGTACGCCGAAAGACGAGTGGGCCGACACCGAAATTCACGACGTGAGCAAGGCCGAATGGATCGCATGGTTGCCGATACTTGGACTGATTGTTGTCCTCGGCGTCTACCCAAACTTCTTGTTCAAGCTGACCGATTCTCCTGTCACGCAGTTGTTCGGAGGCTGAGGAACTCGTGCTTGCTCTTGCCGTCGACCTGACCAAGAACCCATCGTTCGATTGGCACGCGTTCGCGCCCGAAATCGCGCTAGTCGGCACGATCCTTGCGGTGCTACTGGCTGACCTCATCTGGCCCGGTCGAAGCGCATTCCAAACTTCGCGGATTGCGTCCATCGGTGTACTGATCAGCCTGATCCCGGTGCTGACATTGGCTCAAGACGGAGTGAACCGATCTTCGTTCGGCGGCGCCTACATGGTCGATAACTATGCGTTGGCGCTAAAAGCATTTTTCCTAATCGCAACGTACGTGACGATCCTGATTTCCGTGAACTACATCGGCGAGGGCGACTACTACCAAAGCGAGTTCTATTTCCTGTTGCTCACCAGCGTGCTCGGAATGACCGTCATGGCATCTGCCCGTGATCTCATCTCGATCTTCGTTGCTCTCGAAACAATCTCGATTCCGACATACGTGCTCGCAGGTTTTCGCAAGCACGATCGCAAGTCCAACGAAGCTGGCATCAAGTACTACGTGATCGGAGCTGTTAGTTCGGCTCTCATGCTGTACGGCATGTCGTTCATTTACGGAGTGACTGGGTCAACGTTGCTCAGCTCTATCGCCGAGGCATTGTCGGGCAACCCGGATGGCACAGCACTCGTAGCCGTTGGGGTGTTCTTGTCGATTGTTGGCTTCGCGTTCAAGGTCAGCGCCTTTCCGTTTCACTGGTGGGCACCAGACACCTACGAAGGCTCGCCGTCTCCTGTCACAGCGTTTCTTTCTGTAGCGTCGAAGGCTGGCGGATTCGTAGCGCTACTCAACATTATTTTCTTCGGATTCCACGCCCAGCCGAATACCTACTGGTGGGTGGTCGTTTGGTTCCTCGCTGCTGCATCGATGACCTGGGGAAACCTCGGCGCTCTCAAGCAGACGAACATTGTGCGCATGTTGGCGTACTCGTCGATTGCACAGGGTGGCTTCATGCTCGTTCCGTTTGCTGCCTACGGAATTGCTACGCGTGGTGCCGGAACCAACGCTGCCGATGTTGCGGTGAGCGCATTTCAGTCGGTGGTTATCTATTTGCTGGTCTATGGCGTGATGAACCTGGGGGCATTCGCGGTGGTCATCGCAATCGCGCGGCGCACTCGTTCCGGAGAGATCTCTAGCTATGACGGTCTGTTCTCGTACTCGCCTGGCCTTGCCGTAATCATGAGTCTGTTCCTTGCTTCACTTGCAGGGATACCGCCGGTAGCCGGATGGTTCGCGAAGTTCACGATGTTCCGTGCGGCGATCGAAGCCGGCGGCGGTTGGGGCGTGAGCCTTGCGCTAATCGCGGGCGTCAACAGCGTGATTGCGGCGTTCTATTACCTGAACGTTGTTCGGTCGATGTGGTTCAAGCCTGCGGGCGCAGATGCTGTTGCGGCCAAGACTCCAGCGCCGCTTTCTGCCGCTATCGCTATCTGTACGGTAGGCGTTGTAGCTGTCGGCGTTTACCCGCAGATTTTCGGCAAGATCGCCGAACTTGTCACAACTGCCGGCTGATCTAATTCGCGCGGAGGCAACGCGCCTCGGGTCGATCTCATTCGACCGCTATTTGGAGTTAGCGCTGTATAGCCCGCAGGGATTCTTCAATCGCGGTCGAGGTGTTGGGCACGACTTTCGGACTAGTCCACATGTAGGTCCGCTGTTTGGAGCGATCGTCGCTCGAGCGATCGATCGGGAATGGCGATTACTTGGCGAACCCGATCCGTTCGTGGTTGTCGAAGTTGGCGCTGGCAATGGCCGCTTAGCTAAGGAAGTTTTGCGAGCGTCGCCTGAGTGCGCTAAGGCACTGCGATATGTGCTCGTAGAGATCTCTGATGCGTTGCGCGCCGAACAGCACGACCACTTGTCTATAGAACCACCAGAAGAGGCACTCGGTCCGTGCGAGATTGTTGATGCCGACGGCGCGCCAGAACTTGTAGCGCTAACCGGCCCGATCGTCACGAGCCTTTCTGAACTCCCGGCAACATCGATCGAAGGCATAGTGCTAGCCAACGAACTTCTAGACAACTTGGTGTTCGGGTTGGCTGAGTTCGACGGAGAAAAATTCTTAGAGGTGCGCGTCGGCCCGAACCTCGAACAAATGCGCGTGCCCCTCGCTAACCCTGGCGCCGTCGAGGCTTTCATGGCTCTCGGCGATGTGCACATCGACGCTGGCAGCACCGTCCCTATGCCGAATGGCATTAACTCGTTCTTCGAAGAAGCATCACGGCTTTTGCGCCGTGGCTCGATGATCCTGATCGACTACTGCGTCGAGGCGAACGAGCTTTTGAACCGAGGTAATGGATGGCTACGTACTTATCGCGAGCAGGTACGCGGCAACGATCCGTTTCTGTTTCCCGGTGAGGTGGACATCACCGCGGATGTTGTCGTTGAGCACGTCGAAGCAGCGGCAACGGCGTGCGGTTTTGGTCGCATAGAGCGCACGTCGCAAGCATCTTGGTTGAGCGATCTTGGTATTCACGACCTTGTCGAGGAAGGCACCCGTATTTGGGAGTCAAAGGCGAGCAACCCTGACATCGGAGCGTTGGAAGCAAAGAGCCGAGCAAGCCAGGCTGCCATATTGCTTGACCAGAGCAGTGTCGCGAGTCTCGGAAACTTCACGGTGTTTACGACTAGTACAACGAGAAGATCTTGAGCATGGGCTAGAACCATCGCCCTTCGGTAGATTGCTGTCCTATGGCTGAAGCGCTCGAAGGTCTCCTGGTTGAATCCCGCAGTTTTGTGCCATCGGCAGCATTCAAGAAACAGTCGCTATGCATTAGCCCTTTCCTTTATGACGAAGCCGATTACGACTCGCAGCAGTTCTGGTCTGATCAGGCACTCGAGCTCGACTGGTTCGAGGAATGGACCGACATCTGCGAGTGGGAACTCCCATACGCGAAGTGGTTTGTCGGCGGAAAGCTCAACGTCAGCTACAACTGCCTCGACCGTCACGTAGCTAGTGGTCTCGGCGATCGAGTTGCCTACCTTTGGGAAGGCGAGCCGGGCGATTCTCGTTCGATTACATACAAAGATCTTCTCGACGAGGTTTGCCGTTGCGCGAATGCACTACATGAGCTCGGCGTCAAGAAGGGAGACCGCGTAGCGATCTACATGGGTATGGTTCCCGAGCTAGCTGTCGCAATGCTGGCGTGCGCGCGCATAGGCGCTGCGCACTCCGTCGTGTTCGGCGGTTTCACGAGCGCATCGCTCCGCGACCGCGTCAATGATGCCGAGGCCGTGGCGCTCATCACCTGTGATGGGGCGTGGCGGCGCGGCAGCATCGTCGATCTCAAGGCAATTGCAGATGAAGCACTCGCCAACTGTCCGAGTATCGCTAATACGCTCGTCGTGCGTCGCACAGCCCACGACATCGCGATGAAAGATGGGCGTGACCACTGGTGGCACGAGAAGGTTGCGAGTCAGAGCACGCAGTGCGAGCCAGCAGTCATGGATGCAGAAGACCTGTTGTTCATTCTCTATACGAGCGGCACGACAGGCAAGCCCAAAGGCATCATGCACACGACAGGCGGTTACCTCACGCAGGTTGCGTTCACGCACAAGTATGTCTTCGATCTGCATCCCGAGACCGATGTGTACTGGTGTACGGCTGACTGTGGATGGGTAACTGGCCATAGCTACATCGTTTACGGCCCGTTAGCTAACGCTGCCACGAGCGTGATCTACGAGGGCACCCCCGACTTCCCTGAGCGTGATCGATTCTGGTCGACTATCGCGAAGTACGGGGTAACCAAGTTCTATACGGCTCCTACTGCAATCCGCACGTTCATGAAGTGGGGCGACGATCTGCCGGCCAAGCACGACCTGAGCAGCTTGTTGCTTATTGGCACGGTCGGCGAGCCAATCAATCCCGAGGCATGGATCTGGTATCAAGAACACATTGGCGGCAGCAAGTGTCCCGTCGTCGACACGTGGTGGCAGACAGAGACTGGCGCCATCATGATTAGTGCGCTTCCTGGCGCAACAACCCTAAAGCCGGGGAGCGCGACCTTCCCCTTGCCGGGAATCGGTGTCGACATAGTCGATGAAGCGGGCCAACCTGTCGGGACTCCAGGAGGCGGTTTCTTGGTGCTAACGCAACCGTGGCCTTCGATGCTGCGAGGCATATGGCGAGACCCTGAGCGATACGAAAAAACTTATTGGGGTACCTACGAGGGCAAGTATTTCGCTGGCGATGGTGCCAAGCGCGACGAGGATGGCTACTACTGGCTTCTCGGCCGTGTCGACGACATCATGCTGGTATCCGGCCACAACATTTCTACAACAGAGGTTGAGAGCGCTCTCGTCGATCACCATGCAGTCGCAGAAGCGGCAGTCGTTGGCAAGAAGGACGACACGACCGGAGAGGCGATAGCTGCGTTCGTTACTTTACGTAACGGAATCGAGGCATCCGCGGCCTTGGTCGAAGACCTGCGGAGCCATGTAGTCAAGCTCATAGGCCCCATCGCAAAACCGAAGTCGGTGCTGTTCACAGATGAACTCCCCAAGACTCGCTCTGGCAAGATCATGCGCAGGTTGTTGAGAGATGTCGCAGAAGACAAGGCTCTCGGTGACACAACGACGCTCGCCGATCCTGGAATAGTCGCAAGCATCAAACAGCGATATCTCGACACTGCCCCGGCAGAGGACTGATCCACGGGTGACTCTGCAATTTTGCCCAGATAACTGGACTTGGAAGGATGCACCCGTCGCGCCCGGCAGGTCGGTGATAGTCGATATCGATGGTGTGCTCTCTGACGCGTCAACCCGCCAGCACTACCTCGAATCGCCGCGACCCGACTGGCGTTCGTTCTTCGACGCCTGCGGTGAAGACCTTGTCATCGATGAGGTCAAGCGTCTGCTCGATCTGCTTGACCCAGAATTGACTGTGATCTTGCTGACAGCGCGCCCGCACCGGGTTCATCACCTCACAGAAGCCTGGATTCGTCACTACAAGATCCGTTGGGATCTCCTCGTGATGCGCGAGTTCGGCGGCTATGAGATTGCTAGCGATTTCAAGCAGGGATCAGTGCACGATCTCCGTCGCTATGGCTTTGATCTTGAGATGGCAATAGAGGATGACCCTAAGAACGTCGCGATGTTCCGCCATGAGCGGATCCCGACTCTCTACATCCATTCCGGTTACTACGAGTAAGAGCATCGCAAAAATGCCGCCGCGTCTGGCAGTTCCGCGTCACTAGATGAAATAATGGTTACGCAGACGAAATATCCTGCCGATGAGCCTCGTAGAGCTCTGGAGGACAAGGCATGGCGATTCGCCGACTACGGCGCGACGAAGACGAACCGAAAGCGTCGATCGTTGCTCCCAACGCGGTCCGTAAAGGCAGCCTTTCGGCGACCCAAATGCACTCGGCACACACCGGAGAAGAAGGCCCTCAGCACAAAGGGATTCGGCTCGGCGATCTTTTAGAGCGTCACGGTTTGGTAACCGCAGAACAGGTCGCGACGGCTGTGGCGCTCCAAAAGGAGACTGGTCAGCGTCTCGGCCATCAACTAGTTGCGCTCGGGTATCTAAATGAGCGCGCACTTGCCACGGTGCTAGCAGAGCAACTCAACTTAGAGGTCGTCGACCTACGCCACATCGAGCTCAACCCAGAAGTTGTGGCAACCCTCCCCGAAAAGATTGCGCGCGAACTCCATGCCATCCCGATACGACGCAATGGAGCGCGCATAGAGGTAGCGGTCGCTGACCCACTCGCGATGAACATTCAGCACAAGCTCATTGAGGTTCTACAGTTTCCTGTACGACTCGTTGTGGCAGATGTCACGGACATCGAACTCTCGATCAACAAGGCGTACAACTCAACGGCCAAAGTCGGCGATGCGATTCGGGTCTTTCAAGCGCGCGCCGAAGCCCGTAAGAGAGATGTCGAAATTCATCCCGCAGGGGTCGATGTCGTCGATGAGAGCGCTCCAGTCGTTCAGGTAGTGAACCTGATTCTTGAACAGGCGGTGCGTGATCGCGCCTCCGACGTGCACATCGAGCCACAACAAGATCGACTTCGGGTACGTGTACGTACCGATGGTGCGTTGCACGAGGTCCTCAACTTGCCGTCGTCCATGACCCAGTCGTTACTTTCACGGGTGAAGGTCATGGCCGACATGAACATCGTCGAACGTCGCCGACCGCAGGATGGTCAGTTCCAGGTCATAGTCCAAGGCAGAGAACTCGATGTGCGCGTGAGTACCGCTGGAACAGTGTTCGGTGAAA
Source organism: Actinomycetota bacterium (assembly GCA_005779395.1). Taxonomy (GTDB): domain Bacteria; phylum Actinomycetota; class Acidimicrobiia; order IMCC26256; family PALSA-610; genus SXJQ01. The sequence continues at coordinate 4,220 of SXJP01000040.1, read as the reverse complement.
AGTGTGTGCTCCGGTTGCTCGACAAAGCGAGGGCGCTGTATTTCCTCGGTGAACTCGGCATGCGTCCAGAAGCAGCGAAGTTGTACAGAGACATGATCCGCAGCCCGCACGGCATGGTCGTGTGCGCTGGTCCTACAGGATCAGGAAAGACCACCACGCTGTATGCCACGGTGGCCGAGATCATCTCCGACTCAACAAACATCACAACTATCGAAGACCCTGTGGAGTACGTCTACCCAGGCATCACGCAGATCCAAACCAACGCTGCTGCTGGCATCACTTTCGCTACGGGACTGCGCTCGGTATTGCGCCAGGACCCTGATGTGATTCTCGTCGGCGAGATTCGCGATATCGAAACGGCGAGGATTGCAACCCAAGCCGCTCTCACTGGTCACTTCGTTCTTACGTCGTTACACGCAACCGACTCTGTGAGTGCGCTGCACCGATTTATGGATATGGGGATCGAGCCCTTCCTCATCGCGTCCTCTTTGTTAGGCGTAGTTGGCCAACGTCTCTTACGCAGAGTTTGTCCTCACTGTGTCGGTCCATATATGCCTACGGCAGAGGAACTTTCGTTCTTTCTGAGCAGTGGTGGCAGTCCAACAAAAACCAAGTTTGTAGCCGGTGCAGGGTGCAACTTCTGTGGGGGCACCGGCTACTACGAGCGCATCGGAATCTACGAGGTCTTGTACATCACCGATGGCATGAAGCAACTGATCGTGTCGCAGGCACCGAAAGACGAGATCCGCAAACTCGCACTAACCCAAGGCATGGACACGCTCCGCGCCCAAGGCATCGAACTCATTACTCAGGATCAGACAACGCTCGCAGAAGTCTTACGCACCGTGAGTCTCCTATGAAAGGAAGCATTACCGATGGCCACGTTTAAGTATGTAGTTCGCGATTCAGAAGGCAAGAAGCACAAGGGCAAGAGGGATGCGCTCACAGAAGAAGCCTTGCGATGGCAACTTTTGGCGGAGAACTACGAGGTCGAGTCCGTCAGCGAACCGAAACAGTTTTCGCGAATAGAGATCACACCGCAGCGCGTCGCTCCAACAGAGATCATGCATTTCTCGCGCCAGATCGCGGCGTTCGCTAGGTCTGGTCTTTCCATTCGCGACGCGCTCGAAGTAGTGGAGCAAGGCACAGACAACAAACGGTTCCAAAAAATCGTCGGTGCCATTCGCGAAGAGATCGAAAACGGAGTGCCCTTCTCCGATGCTGTCGCAGATCATTCAAATGTGTTCCCGCCGTACTACGTCGGAATCTTGCGGGCAGCAGAACTCACTGGTCAATTGGACACAGCACTCGATCAACTTGCTGGCTATGTAGATCGTGATCACGAGTCGCGCCAGAAGGTGAAGTCAGCGCTCACCTACCCAGCGGTGATCTTGGTGATGTCGATCTGCACAATGGCTGCAATGGCGATATTTGTCTTGCCGAAGTTTGCAGATTTCTTCAAGGAACTTGACCGCGAACTTCCACTGCCAACGCGGATGCTGCTCGGACTTTCAAGCTTCATGGAGAACTTTTGGTATCTCGTTGTGTTGCTGTTTCTTGGTCTTGGTGTGTGCGTCTATCTCATGCGGACCACAGAGCAAGGCAAGGCATTCAAGGACAGGTGGCTGCTACGAGTCCCCCTCATCGGCGAGATTGTGCGTCTCGCTGTCGTCGAACGGCTAACCCGCATCTTGGGGGCGATGGCTGGCGCGGGGGTTCCGCTTCCAGATGCGATGGCTACGGCGATCATCGCGACCAACAACTCGGTGTTCGCTTCAGGCCTCGGTGTTGTGAAAGAAAGAATGATCGAAGGCGACGGCATCGCCGCCCCAATTGCCGATAGTGGTTTGTTCCCGAATGCTGCTGTGCAGATGATCCGGATCGGCGAAGGCACAGGGAGCCTCGACCGGCAACTAGCTAATTGCTCGGACTATTACGGCCGGGAGGTTGAGTTCAAACTCAAGAAATTGACGACCCTGTTCGAGCCAGCGGTCATTATCGCTATGGGTGTAGTCGTTGGTTTCGTTGCCGTTGCACTGATCTCGGCCATGTACGGAGTGCTCGGCGCCAAGTCCATGTAAATGTGACCTTTTGGACAAAGGGCCAAAAGACCTACTCAGGACGTAGTGTCTGTCGCCGAATAGACATATAGTCCAATGACCGGACGCCGGATCGGGCCTAGCCCGGACACCTAGATCGCCAGCCGGGCTGGCCAAAACAGATGAAAGGATTCATCATGCTTAAGCATCTAAAAGCAACAAAGGGCTGGGACGACAAGAACGTTCTCGAAAAGGGTTTCACGCTCGTAGAACTATTAGTAGTGATCGTGATCCTCGGCATCCTGGCCGCAGTAGTCATCTTCTCGGTGAGCGGTATCAGTGACCGAGGGACCACCTCAGCGTGCAAGGCAGACAAACAGACGATCCAGGCTGCTATTGAGGCTTACAGGGCACTCGATGGCCATTCAGGTACAGACGACCCGAACTCAGCCGCTCTTGTGCCTACTTTCCTCAATGAAACATCTGAGTATCACACATGGACCTATACGGCTCACGTGCCTCAGTTCACGGCGATCGGCGACTGCGCTTAAAAGTGAATTCAGCTAGATGTGTGGCCCTCGCTTGCGGGGGCCACATCCCTTAATCCCGGAAGTTCTTGAACTCGAGCGGGATCTCGAAATCGTGTTCGCGAAGCAATGCCATCGCGGCCTGAAGGTCGTCGCGCTTCTTGCCCTGGATGCGCAGCGTGTCGCCTTGAATCTGGTATGAAACGCCTTTAGGGCCATCTGCTTTTAGGAACTTGCCGATCTCTTTGGCCTTGTCCTGAGAGATCCCTACTGTGAGTTTCAAGCTCTGGCGCACGCTGTTCTTGGCTGCTTCTTCGACCTTGCCGTACTCAAGGATCTTGAGCGAGACCTTCCGGCGTACCAACTTTTCTTCCAGCACCTGAGCGACAGCCTTTAGGCGTTCTTCACTTGCCGAAGCAAGATCAATAGCGCCGGTCTTTGGGTTTATCTCAACGGTGCTGTCTGTCCCTTTGAAGTCGAAGCGAGTGGTGAGTTCACGGGTGGCTTGATCGACTGCGTTAGTGACCTCTTGCATATCGACTTCGGATACGACATCGAACGTAGGCATACTCAGATGCTCCTAGAGAGTAAAGACGGGTTAGCTTGCTATCGTACGCACTCTTCTGGGGTCGGTACCCGAGTGGCCAAAGGGGATGGGCTGTAAACCCGTTGCGTATCGCTACGTTGGTTCGAATCCAACCCGGCCCACCAGAAATTGGTGTGGCGGATGCGCTGAGACAATTGTCTTAGAGCATCCGCTGCATCAAAACCACATCTAGCCAGGTTCCGAACTTGCGCCCAACCTCGTGTTCGCGCCCGATTGGCTTGAAACCGAGGGCAGCGTGCATCGCTATTGAGGCATCGTGGTCGCCAACGATGCGCGCAATCATTGAGTGAAACCCGTGGGCTATCGCAAGCGCTATTAGCTCAGCCATGAGTCGTGACCCAAGGCCGGTTCGGCGCGCATCCTGGTGGACATATACAGAGTTCTCGACAGTCGTCGCGTAGGCCGGCCGTGGTCGATAGGCAGACAGCGAAGCAAATCCGAGCACAGTGCCCGCTGCATCTACAGCGACGAGGGCCGGATACGAACCGCTGTGGTCGGCTATCCACTCGAGTTGCTCAGGCAACGTGCGCTCAACCATGTCAAAGGTGATCGTTGAGCCGATCACCTCGCGGTTATAGATCTCACGAATTCCTTCGGCGTCGCCTGGCGCAACAAGGCGAATGGTTATGGCGGCCTCGGTCGGCTCAGAACTATTCATGCGGGTTGAGAAGGTATCGCGTCTTTCAGGTAACCTCTCCCGGCCCGCCTCCTTAGCTCAGACGGTAGAGCACTTCCATGGTAAGGAAGGGGTCGCCAGTTCGAGTCTGGCAGGGGGCTCCCAATGGCGGGGTAGCTCAGGTGGTTAGAGCACACGGCTCATAATCGTGGTGTCGCGGGTTCGACTCCCGCCCTCGCTACCAGAATTAGATCTAGAAGAAATACGAAGAAACCGAGAGCACGGAGAAGAAGATGGCTAAGTCGAAGTTTGAGCGGACGAAACCGCATTTGAATATTGGGACGATTGGTCATGTGGATCATGGGAAGACGACTCTTACCGCGGCTATTACGCGGGTGTTGGCTGATCGGAATCCGAATGTGACTGCGACG
>SXJP01000010.1 GCA_005779395.1 Actinomycetota bacterium | reverse complement strand
CGCCTTGATAGTGATTCCGCGCTCGCGCTCGAGTTCCATCGAGTCGAGATACTGAGCGCGCATGTCGCGCGGGTCGACTGCACCCGTAATCTCGAGCAGGCGGTCGGCGAGCGTGCTTTTACCGTGATCGATGTGGGCAATGATGCTTAGGTTGCGGATACGTTCGAGCGGGGTCACATAGGTCCTTGTAGCAAGCGAGCCACCATTGTCGTCTATTTCGAGCCGAAACCGAGCGTTGGGCGATTTCTGTACGGCGACTGGTAGCCTGCCCGAGTTCTAAATAACGCTCTTACATGAGGTCCTTTTAAGTCCATGGCAAATATCAAATCTCAGAAGAAGCGCAACCTCACCAACGAGAAGGCGCGTATCCGCAATAAGGGCGTGCGGTCCGAACTCAAGACCCGCCTCAAGTCCGCTCGAGTAGCCCTCGGCACCGATGCGGCATCTGACACCGTTGCCACAGCGCAAAAGCGTCTCGACAAGGCCGTCACGAAGGGCGTCATCCACCAGAACCAGGCTGCACGTCGCACTTCGCGCCTGATGAAGGCCGCTAACAAAGCCGCTTCCTAGCTCTTGTGCTCCGGGCCTCAGCGCCGCTGAGCGGCAGATCGAGATCTTGCACCTCTATTGCTCAGCGCGCATAGTCGCGCTATGAGCACTTGCATCACCGTCTCTTCATCGATCGCTCTGCGGCCACGCAGATCTAGATCAGCTTCGGCTAGATAACCGAACGCATCTTTTAAACCCGCTTGGCCGATCCGGCCCAACGCATCGAGTCTGTACTTGGCTGCCCAGGGATTCCCACCGAGCGCCCGAACCGCATCGTCTTTGTTATTGATGTTCGGGTCATCGAGTTTCAACAGAACCCTGTAGTAACCCGTGAGCGTGCCCATTAGTTGCATCGGGTGAACGCCCTTGTTGTTTTTGCTCTTGGCGCTCGTTGCATGCATTAACCGATGTAACACTTCTAGAGCTTTGGGCGTGTCGCCATTTTCTATGGCAGTCGTTAGCTCGAATGGCTTGTCGATCGCTCCAAGCGCGCCAAGATACGGATCGATCTCATCTGCCCTAACCGTTGTACCGATCGGGAACCGGCTAGCTAAAACATCAACGAGTTCTGATACGCGGCCAGCATCGTCGCCTAGATGCGCGCATATCCGGCTGCGTGTGTCGGAGTGAAGTTTGACACCTGTCGCGATTAGACAACGCTGGAGTTCGACTTCGACCACAGAGGTGCTCTTGGAGCCTTCGCTGACGGTCTCGGCCTCAGGTTTGATTGCCTTGGCTCCAACGGACTCGCAGAACTTGTCAATCGGCGACTTTGCTTTGCTCGCTTTATGACGCTCGAAGACTACAAACACGCCGGGAGTCGGATCAGATAGGCGCTCGACGATGAGCTCGCATTGCGATTTTGAGAGTGACCCGTAGTTTCGGATTACTACAACCCGCCGATTCGTCAGAAATGGCGGAGAACCAAGTGCAACCATGACGCGTTCGACGACTCCGAAGTCGACGCCTGCGCCAGCCGAGTCGTCTTCAGCTGAACTCGATTCCGATCGCGCACCGAAATCATCTCCATCGTCGGATTTGCTCGCGGGTATCTCTAAGTCATCGAGAGCGAACGAACGATCGTCGCCCGCAAGTAATTGTTCGATGAGTCGAGATGTCACATCTGCGCGCAGGACCGGGTCCGAGCCATGGACGAGATGAACTAGCGAAGGTTCACCCATCTGCCGCTACCGTCCCGTCGAGCACGGCGGCAACCGTATTGCAAATTCGTCTTGCGGTTTCGACATCGTTGGTTCTTACGACACGGGCGCCATTCCAAACAGCAAATGTGAGTGCGGCAATCGTTTCAGGACGCGCACAAGGACCACCAAAATGAGCATCGAAACATTCCGAAGGCACTTCGACGTCATCTTCGGAATAGATCGCAACGCGCGTTGGGCGGGAACTCATTAATTGCGAACGTACCCGACGAGTCAGACCCGAGCGATGCCACGGGCCTGACCCAGACTCATAGGTGTGCGCAGTTAGTGCGCCGCCGTGTACTGGACCCAGAAGGCTAAATCCTCATGAGTCAGTTGTGAGTGATTATTGGCTATGAACTGGCCATTTGCGGCGCCAGCAAATGGTCGCCGCGCATACTGCGAGCAAGCATAAAAACCCACGCCAATCAAGGGTCAGACCGATATCGCCGATAGTGCGGGCGACAGTGCGGACCCACGACAGCATCCATCCGCACGGGGCCATTAGGACTTCGCCGAGACGCCGAGGCAGGCTCGGAACGATGGATGACATAGCCATGCCATAAATCGTGAGCGGCTCGGCCACGGGGACCGCGAGCAGGTTTGCTACGGGTGCGAGCAATGGGATCGAGCCGAACTCGATAAGGAGCATCGGCGATACAGCAATCTCTGCCGCGACTGTTATCGCTAATGCATCGGCGACTGGGTTCCGCCACCTCACTGCCGCTGCTATCGGTTTCGCTAAAATAACAATCCCGACCGTGGCTACAACGCTCAGACGAAATCCCAACGAGTGAATGATCAGTGGGTCATGCACCAGCAGCGCGAACACAGCAATCGCGAGCGCGCGGCCCGGCGATACCCCACGCCCGGAGTATCTAGCAAGCATCACAACCAACGCCATAGTCGCGGCACGCAATACCGATGGCTCGAACCGAGTAGCTGAAGCAAACACGATGACGGTTCCGACCCCAACAGCGAAGCGCCCAAACGTTGGTAGGCGCCGCATTAACGGTCCGACCAATGCAAGAACGAATGCAACATTCGCGCCAGACACAGCGAGTAAGTGGGTAAGCCCCGCGGCTCGGAACGATGCGGCAGTTGGCTGATCGATCAACCGCGTCTCGCCAAGCAGGAAGCCGAGAAGCAACTGCTCGTCGCGCGGCAAGAGGTGGCTCGCGCCAGCTTCGATGCGCTCACGTACTACCGCACCTGCCACATAGTGCAATTGAGTTGGTGGGCGCATCGTATGAACGATTGCGTCTTTGGCTTGTGCGACAACGCCCGAACGTCGATCGTAAATATCGTCGGAGTCGAGTGGGCTAAGAGTCGCGAGTGCGCCGACTCGATCGCCCATTCGTAGAGCACCTAGGCGTAGAGAATCGCGACCAGCAGACCGCAGCACGACTCTTTTATGCACCGCCTTTCCATCAACACGGGTCGTCTCGATTGTCGCAGACGTCGCGAACGGGTGACCGCCCGGATCGTCGACTAGCACGCCTTCAATCTGCACCTGTCTCGCCCCAGTTGGGAATGATTCCGATAATGACATCGACTCGACGACATCGCCGCCAAGAGAGAGGCCGAGCACGACGGCGCCGGTGATCGCAGCGAGCGCACGCCATTCTCGCCGGAAGAAAATCGCCGAGATGAACACCGCAACCCCAATGAACTTGATTGTCGAGCCGTGCGATGCGGATGACCCGATGTGCTCACCTGCCGCTAGCCCTACGACGAGCGCAGCGGTGACGGCGACGGCGGTGAGCGACGCCGGTGCTTTCAAACCATCACAAGTTCGGAAATGTCGGCGAAGCGACTGTCCCCGATTCCATGAACTGATCGGAGGTCTTCGACCGTCGTGAAGCCGCCACTGGCGTCCCGCTCTGCGATGATCGCAGCCGCAAGTGTCGGTCCGATGCCGGGGAGAGCTTCTAGCTCAAGGGCTGTTGCCGAATTCAGGTTGATGATGGCGGGGGTCTTTGAATCTATTGATCCACCGCTAGAACTTGTGATGGAGGCAACGCCTTGAGGGTCTCCGATTCGTGCAACCAAGATCCGATCGCCGTCGACAATCAATGCCGCGAGATTGAGTCTGTCGAGGTCTGCTCTCGCGAGCGGGCCTCCGGCGGCATCTAGCGCGTCGACGACCCGCGAGCCAGGGGGAACTTCGACAACACCGGGCGAACGAACAGCACCGCCGACGTGGACAGTGATCACTAACGGCAACGTCGAAGTGCTTGAACTTGGCGCCGCAACCACATTTTCAGGGCTGTTCGCAACTGAGACCTCAGCGAGTCCGCTTGGCGACGCTGGCAAAGCTGTAGCGCCTCGATACCAGAAAACGCCAGCAGCTATCGAGATTGCGGCGAGTAGTCCGAAGCCGATCCGGGCATCGTCACGCAGTGCGTCGAACACTTTGCGGGCGTAATCCCCAGTCGTGCGACTCGTGGTTTGGTAGCGGTCGTCAGGTCTCGATGAATCCATTTTGTTTCCTTCGAAAAAGCGCGGTTAAGCGCGACAAATTTCCGAGGAAGAAAACGGGGAGTGATCAGAAACTAGTCGACGTAGTTCGCGAAGCGCTAGGAGACCACGAAGTTGATCGTGCGACCTGGGACGACGATCACCTTGCGCACCTGTGCATCGGCGAGAGCGGCAGCGACCTTTTGCTGTGCGCGCGCGGCCTGCTCGATGGCTTCGTTTGAGGCGTCGGCTGCGATTTGAATAGCGCCCCTGACCTTGCCATTGATCTGCACAGGTATCTCGATAGTTGTCTGCACCGAGAGCGCAGGGTCAGCTACAGGAAAGGGCTCGTACGCCAGCGACTCTTCGTGACCTAGGCGATGCCATAGTTCTTCGCAGAAGTGAGGCGCGAGCGGAGCGAGCATCAGCAACGTTGTCTCAACTACTGACCGCGGGCTCTCGTGTGTGGCGTCAATCTCGCGGCTTAGTGCGTTGTTCAGTTCGAACAGCCGAGCAATCGCGGTGTTGAAGCTGAGCGATGCGTAGTCCTCTCGCACTGCTTCGATCGTGCGATGCAAAAGGCCGACGAGTTCGATGCTCGGCTCTACGTCAGCCACGCGACCGACTCCCGTTTCTTCGTCGACACAGTTCCGCCAAAGCCGCTGCAAGAAACGATGTACACCTACGACGTCGCGAGTCTGCCAAGGTCGCGACGCATCGAGAGGGCCCATGAACATCTCGTACATGCGGAAGGTGTCTGCTCCGAACTCAGCGCACATCTCATCTGGTGTTACAACGTTCTTCAGGCTCTTGCCGATCTTTCCGTACTCTCGGTTGACTGGTTCATCGTTGTAGAAGAACTTGCCATCACGCTCGGCTACCTGTGATGCTTCGACATACATGCCTCGCTCGTCTGTGAACGCGTAGGCCTGTATGTAGCCCTGGTTGAATAGCCGGCCAAACGGCTCCTTCGTGTTCACATGGCCGAGATCGAAAAGCACCTTGTGCCAAAAACGCGAATAGAGCAAGTGCAACACGGCGTGTTCAACACCGCCGACATACAGGTCTACGGTTCCGAGTTTGTCTTCGCCGCTGGTCCAGTAGTTCTCAGTACCGCGATCGAGCATCGCATCGTGGTTCGTCGGGTCTAAGTAGCGCAAGTAGTACCAGCAACTCCCAGCCCACTGCGGCATCGTGTTCAGTTCACGGCGATATTGCTTCGGTCCATCACCTAGGTCGAGTTCAACGATTGCCCACTCCGCAGCGCGAGCCAAAGGCGGCGCTGGGAGAGTGTCTGGATCATCACTCGTGGTCGGCTCAAAGTTCGACATCGCTGGGAGTTCGACCGGCAATAGATCTGCCGGCACGGCGATCGGCCCGTGTTCATCGTGGATAATCGGGAATGGCTCGCCCCAGTAACGCTGACGACTAAACAGCCAGTCTCGAAGTTTGAATGTGACCTTGCGCTCTCCTGTGCCGTTTCGTTCAAGCCAGTCGATGATCTTGTGTTTCGCCTCACTTACACCGAGGCCGTTGAGATCGACCGAGTCGTTCGCGCTATTGATCGCAGGACCATCACCCAAGAATGGTTCGTCGGGCCAGTCGGCTGGTGGCCGAACTGTGCGCACGATCGGCAGGTCGAAGGCATTTGCAAACTCCCAGTCACGGTCGTCTTGTGCAGGAACCGACATGATTGCGCCGGTGCCATAGCCCATCAGCACATAGTCGGCGGTGAACACAGGGATCGCTTCGCCTGTCGTCGGATTCGTAGCGAAAGCACCCGTGAATACACCGGTCTTTTCGCGACCTTCGCTAGCGCGTTCGACTTCGCTCTTAGAGGCTGCGAACATTCGGTACTCATCAACGGCCTCTTTCGGCGAGCGATTCGCACCGAACCTTCCACGCCATGAATCGAGCACACCGGCGTTCAAATCGTGCGGCCATTGCTCTGGAACGATGACATCGACGAGAGCATGTTCTGGAGCTAACACCATGTAGGTGGCACCAAACAGCGTGTCAGGCCTCGTCGTAAAAACGCGGATCGTTGCGTCGTGGCCGACGACACCGAAGTCGACTTCGGCGCCTTCACTCCTGCCGATCCAGTTGCGTTGCATGAGCTTTATGGACTCAGTCCAGTCGAGGCCATCGAGATCGTCTAAGAGTCGGTCCGCATACTCCGTGATTCGCATCATCCACTGCGAAAGCGGACGCTTGTATACAGGAAAATTGCCGCGGTCACTACGCCCGTCGGCTGTCACCTCTTCGTTGGCCAGAACGGTGCCAAGACCAGGACACCAGTTGACGGGTGCCTCGCCGATGTATGCGAGACGCTTCGAGTCGATGTAGCGACGACGATCGGTCTCGTTTCGTTGCGCCCATGCCACGCCACTGTCGTCTGGCGTTGCGGTACCTGTGTCGAGTTCGTGGATTAGTTCCTGGATTGGTCGTGCTTTGTCGACTGCACGGTCATAGAAACTGTTGAAAATCTGCAGGAAAATCCATTGGGTCCAGCGGTAATAGTCGGTGTCTGTGGTGTTGATCCCGCGCCGAGGGTCGTAGCCGAACCCCAGCGATCGCAGCTGCGCCCGATAGGTCGCAACGTTGGCTTCTGTCGTGATCCTTGGGTGCTGACCGGTCTGTACGGCGTACTGTTCGGCAGGCAATCCAAAAGAGTCGAAACCCATGGCGTGCAGAACGTTGTGGCCGTTCATCCGCTGAAAACGAGAGTACACATCGGTGCCAATAAAGCCGAGAGGATGACCGACATGAAGGCCCGCTCCACTCGGGTATGGGAACATGTCGAGTACGAACATTCCGGGCAGGTTGGCGCGCTCGGCGTTGACATCATCTAGTAGCGACCCTGCTGGGTTCGGAGCCCAGAACGTCTTATCTGCCTCCCATCGATCCTGCCACTTGCGCTCAATCTCGTTCGCGATGACAGCGCCGTACCTGTAGCGCGGCAAAGCAGAAACGGTTTCAGGCACGGTCATGGGTGCGAGGCTACAGAATCCGACTTCTATGACTCCATTGGTTTCACTTCCTCGCCGACCGGCGGAATCAACCGCGAAGATTCCCGAGGATCGAAAGCTCCGCCGTGAGTGCCTGTAGGGTGTCGCGTAGTTAGGGGCTGTGGCGCAGCTGGTAGCGCACTTGCATGGCATGCAAGGGGTCGCCGGTTCGAATCCGGTCAGCTCCACCAACTCGTTCTCTTTTTCGAAGCGCGATGCGCTTGCGTTTCCCGGCGATCGAAACTGCTCTCCTAGCCAACTTCTTTTCGGTTCTCTTGACACCGCGGGCCTAGATGAATTATCTTGTCGCGTGTGCAGCTAAATGCACGACCCCTAGCACGACGTCGGCCCCAACAATTGGCTCCGATGTAACTCCACCGTGGGCGAAAACAACACCCTGTCGAACCGAGTGGAGGAATCGAATGAAACCAAGATGGCAAATCATGCCAATCCTTGTTGCATCACTTTTCCCAGCATTCCTAACACCAAATGCCTCTGGGGCAACACCCCCCCCGAACACGGCAATAGACACCGACCTCGCGTCCTACTTGCGCGACGCATACCCGCGTATCACCAACACCCAAATCGGTGCACTCACAAACAACCCAGAGTTCATGACATCAGTCACAACGGGGACCGACATCACAGTCGAAACCGACATCCTCAGATCTACACCATCAAACAAATCCCGAAAAACAACCCGAAGTGGCTGCAAACGGCTCGCGGTGCGTCAGAGGTACAAGACTGGCTTGCCAAAAATCGAGGTCTTCAGCTACACGCTCTCTCTGGAATGGTGCTATTACGGCCACGTCGTGTACGACGCACAGTGGTCCTTCCTGCCTGATATCACTGAGGCCGGTGGCTATCTCGGGTGGAAGTACAAGGGCCACTGGAAGTCAGCCGACCACCACTACTACAGCTGGAATCGTTGGTCACATGGTGGCTATGCAGTTATGACATTCCCGCTGTTCGAACAATCGCAATATGGGATAGAGGGTGCGCAAGTCTTCGGCGATTTCGCGGCACGCGGACATTACGACGGCACGTACACGGGGCACGGGAAAATCACTTAGAGACATCGGATCTCCGTTCATAGATGAGCGACTTCGAAGCGAGAGGAAACAGCAATGGCTTTTGGTATTCCCGCACTGATACTCGGATTGGTCGCCGCAGGTTGCTGGCGTTTAGACAAAAAAATCGTTGCGACTGTATTCGGGCTCATGGCGCTTCACCCAGCGTATTTATTCGCGATGTCGGTTAACCAGCATCAGGAGACAGAAATACGCGTGAACAGTGAAGAAACCCCGACGACGACGACCTCGACTTCATAGGTCGTGGCGACAGCGCCCCTAGTCGACGCCACGCGGCCTCGTTAAGGCCGGGCGCGCATCCAACATGCCTGTTCGCGATCATTCAAAATGATTCGTGAGGATCGAAAGTTTCCTATGTCTCGCGACATCGTTGCCTATGTCCTGAAACACAACACGGTCAGCTCCACTTAGTTTTTTTTGTTTGTGCGAAGCGAAAATTCGCGACGAATTCTGATCGTTAAGGCACGCCGTCTTGGTTCCGTCCTATTGTGCTATCGGTCCCTGAGCCGCGTTCCCTGTTGCGTTTCCTCACTAAATGAAGTATCTTGCCGGACTGCAAGTGATGTTGTTTCATCTAGGGCTTGTCAGCGACAGTTTCGAGCCCGTCTAGCTCACCATCACCTACGTTGTCACGGCACCAACCTGCATGGCAACGGGCACAGCCCGATGCTCCCCCACGATGCGGTAATCGAACATTGCTCATACCAAATCAACGGAGGAGTCACATGCGATCAACTAGTTCACATCGTTCCATCAAATACCGAAAAACCCTCGCAATCCTCACATGCCTCACGATCCCGCTCGCAGGATTCGGCATCGCAGAAGCCGCCACCCCCCCTGACACACGGCGCCGAAAATGACCCCGCGTCGGCCACTGGCCAAATTACGAGCCCCGAAGTCACACCATTGATTAGCGACACAGGCGTCGTGACAGCATCAGGAACAATCACAGACTTCACCGTCACAACCGAAACCGTCAACGCCCCGCCAGCAAACAAGTCACGCGGCACCGCCGAGCCGAAGTGCAAAACCAAAACATGGAAAGCGAAGGCGACTGTCTTGTGGGCGACAGTGTGGAGCTACAAAGTGACTTTGAAGTGGTGCTATGACGGCACTCGCGTCTACCACAAGAGCCACAGCGTTCAGCCCGATGTCACTACTTACGGGTCGGCTCTTGGATGGTCTTATGACGGCACCTATCAAGATCTCTTCCGCGACTATTACACATGGAGCGAACACGGAAACGGTGGGTACGTCGTGCGCGCTTTCCCTCAGTTCAAGCAGTGCCTAGCAGGGACTTGCAGCATGCGGGTATTCGTCGATGTTGCAATCCGCGGTCACTACGACGGCACGAAAGCTGGGCATGACCGCTACAACTAGACGCAATTCCTCCGCCACTCAGTTTCGATCGAACTACCCGAGAGGATCAAGACATGGAAAGTAACCCGCTCGTCCTTATTCTGATAGTCGCAACTATCGTCCTCTGGTTCTCAAAGAAGAGGACTGCGGCAATGGTTACCGGCGGAATCTTGGCGGTCATCTTCGCCGTTTTAGCTACTGGATTCATTGCCGACTTCGGTGGCGGGCCCGCATCCGACCCACCCGTAAGCACCAGCAGCACGACGACCAGCACTAGCTCACTGGTAACAGCCGCCCCATGACTGATCGCCGTGGTGCGCTGACTCCGGACCCCATCGCGAGTCAGCGCACCGCGGTTACTAGGCGTCGTGCCTTCAGATTGACACGGTCACGATCTTTGCACCGGAATCGCCAGCAAACCGCGCTACGCCAAACTTATGGATGCCCGCGGCAGGCCGCCACACGTGCAGGTCAGCGTCGCGGGTTGCGAGTCGTTCAACCGGCATTACTACTTCGACAGTCGCCGAAGAATTTGCGGCTACTTCAACCCGGGCGAATCCAACGAGCCTGTCTGGCGCATCGGCGTCTGGAAGCTCGACGTAAACCTGCACAACGTCGGCTCCGTCGCGCTCGCCCGAGTTGTGTACCGTCGCGCTAAATCTCACGACGTCGTCGACGAGG
>SXJP01000039.1 GCA_005779395.1 Actinomycetota bacterium | reverse complement strand
GTTGCGGCTGGCGAAGATCATTCGTTAGCAATTCGGCGCAATGGCACGCTATGGACTTGGGGGCGAAATACCCATGGCCAGCTAGGACTCGGCACACGAATTATGGCTACGACTCCGACACGCGTCTTGCCGACGGTCGTCGTAGTGGAGCCACCCGTCCCTCTGAGCGCCAAGGCGACAGGCATCTCGACTCCTGTACGCTGGATCGCAGTTGCTGGCGGGTTTGATCATTCCTTGGCGTTGAAGTCTGACGGATCGCTGTGGGCGTTCGGTCTGAACTCAATGGGTCAACTCGGGACGGGCACCGTAACTACGCTTCGCCCTGAGCGCGTCGGTATGGGCAATAGCTGGGCCTCGATCGCCGCAGGCCACGAGCATTCGTTCGCGATCAATAACAGCGGGCACTTGTACGCATTTGGTAGCAATGAGAACGGGCAGTTAGGCACAGGGGACCGGATATCGCGTGGCACACCAACCCGAATTTACGGAGCGGGCCGAGACTACATTGCGGCATTTTGGCTATCAGCTTCCGCTGGGGCGTACCACTCAGTTGCGATCGATTCCGAAGGCCATCTGTTCACCTGGGGATGGAATATGGACGGCCAACTGCTCGTTGCTGATACTGCAGACAACAACTTGCCGACGTTGGTAGATGCAGGCCATTTCGTGGCGGTGGCAGCTGGCGATACTGCGACCATAGCCATCAGAGACTGACGCTAAGTAGGTCAACACTAAGGCGATGTGACCGTCTGCCCTCTAGATACAAGGATGAAACCTTCGAGTGTCGATGCTGTTTCGGTACGCAGATGGAGTTAAATCTGCGAATGCAACAACCTTTGACGCTCGTTGGTACATACGGCTCGCCGTATTCGCTCAAGATGCGCGCGGTGTTGCGCTATCGGCAGATCCCTTTCAAGTGGGTAATCCAGGGGACGAAAGAGGAACGTGCGTTGCCACGGCCGAATGTCGCTCTAATCCCAGCAGTTGGTTTTCCGAACGATGACGGCGAGATAACAGAACTCATCGTTGATTCGACTCCACTAATTGCGCGACTCGAAACGCTCTACGCTCCACGTAGCTTGGTGTCATCCGATCCCGTGATCGCGTTCTTGCAACTACTAATTGAGGATTACGCAGACGAGTGGCTCACGAAGCCGATGTATCACTACCGGTGGTATCCCGAGGAGTCCGTAGAGCGCGCTAAGCGCATGTTGCCTTTTTGGCCCGGGTTGCATCTTAATGATGCTCAGCTAAAGCGGGTTGGTGACGATTTTGCGGCGCGTCAGATCGGCCGACGCGCGCTTGTCGGTAGCACAGAGACGAATGCGCCGATACTCGAATCGAGTTACATACGACTGCTTGAGATTCTCGATAAACACATCGAAGGCAACGACTTCCTCCTAGGCACCCGGCCAGGGAGCGCGGACTTCGGCTTGTTCGGTCAACTCAGCCAACTCGTTTGCATAGAGCCACCTTCTACGCGCCTTTGTTTTGATCATGGGCCGCGCGTCTACTCATGGGTGAACCGCGTCGATGATCTTTCGTGGTGGCCCGTCGAAGGCGACGCTGGCTGGTATGCGGCGAACGAATTGCCGATGGACACGCTCGCACCGCTACTGGCCGAGATTGGCGATACCTACGTTCCGTTCATGCTCGCGAACAAACGCGCCCTCGAAGCCGGTTCCGAAGAGGTCGTTTGTGAGATTCGTGGCGCTGAGTATCGACAAGGGGCATTCAAGTACCAGGGCACGACTATCAGCTGGATTCGCGACTCATACGCTGCGCTCGATAATCCAAGCCGCAAGGTTGTCGATGGGCTGCTCGACGGTACTGGCTGCGAAAAGCTGTTCAACTAGACCGTTGCCTCGATGACTCAATTTGTTCGTACACCAGAAAACAACTTCTCTGCTCTTTCAGACTTTCCATTCGAACCGCGGTACCACCAGTGGAATGACTTGCGAATGCACTACATCGAAGAAGGCCCTCGTGACGCGCCGGTCATGTTGCTGCTACACGGTATGCCGACCTGGTCTTTTCTTTACCGCGACATGATCCCCAGTCTTCTTGCATCCGGGTATCGCTGCGTTGCTCCAGATCACATGGGCTTTGGTCGATCGGACAAGCCGACAGATACGCACTGGTACACGATCGCGCGTCACACAGAGATCCTTACTTCGCTTATCTGTGAACTTGAATTGCGCAACACCACGCTTGTTTGCCAGGACTGGGGTGGACCGATCGGCCTCGCTCAGGCAGCGACGATGCCAGAGCGGTTCGAGAGACTCGTGATCATGAACACGTGGCTACACCACGACGAACATCGCTATTTTGACGCTGTCAGGAGTTGGAATCGCAACTGGAACGCAGGTGGCCTGTTCGATCGCGAAGAACCAGACATTGCGATGCTCATGGTTTTGGCTACCGGGCTTGCAGAAACAGATGTTGTGATTCCCGCTTTAGTCGGTGGGCCAAAACCGGAGCTATCAGGCCGCGCTGCCGATGTTTACGCGGGTTACGCGGCACCATTTCATGGCCTGCCCGACGAGGCATACAACGGTGTCAGACGTTTCCCGCGCTCGATTCCAATCGAGAGTTACGCACGAGGCAACGCGGCGGCGCAAACCCACCATTACAAGACCCTTCTTGGGCAAGATAAACCCGTCCACTTCATTTGGGGATGCGCAGATGAGATATTTCCTGAGGCTGGCGGCCGCAAGTGGGCTGCGGACATGGGCGCCACGTTCGATGCACTTGAAGATGCCGCACACTTCTTGCAAGACACACATGGACGCGAGATCGTGGCGGTCATCTTGCGCCGTATCGGTGAAGCTCTCCCACTGACTGCGTAACCTCGCTCGATGGTCACGACCGAAATGCCAAATCGCGCCAGAGTCGTCATCATCGGTGGCGGGATCATCGGCACCTCAATCGCCTACCACCTAGCTCACCTCGGATGGACTGACACGGTGTTGCTGGAGCGTGACCAACTCACTTCGGGCACTACATGGCATGCCGCTGGACTCATGGTCACCTTCGGATCGACGTCAGAGACATCTACGGAGATGCGCAAGTACACACGTGACCTCTACTCTCGGTTAGAAGCCGAAACCGGACTCGCTACAGGTTTTGCTCCGGTCGGTTTCATCGAGGTAGCAGCAGATACTGGAAGACTCGAGGAATACCGACGCGTCGCTGCGTTCAACCGTTACTGCGGCATCGACGTGCGAGAAATCTCTCCGCAAGAAATCGGCGAGATGTTCCCACTTGCGCGTACAGACGATCTGCTCGCTGGTTTCTATGTTGCGCAAGACGGCCGAGTAAATCCAGTTGACGTCACGATGTCAATGGCAAAAGGAGCGAGACAACTCGGAGTCAAGATCATCGAAGGAGTGAGCGCCCAGCAACTACTCAAGAACGATCGAGCGGTGTCTGGTGTTCGCACATCGCAAGGCGAGATTGAATGCGACTATGTCGTCAACTGTGCTGGCATGTGGGCACGTCAACTCGGCGAACTCCACGGGGTAAACATCCCGCTTCAGGCAGCAGAGCACTACTACCTGATCACAGAGCAGATCGAAGGCATCCGTCGTGATTGGCCTGTGCTCGAGGACCCGAGTTCTTACGGATATTTCCGCGAGGAAGTCGGAGGGCTGATGGTCGGCCTGTTCGAACCTGTCTGCGCCCCCTGGCATGTCGACGGCATCCCTGAGAACTCGTCATTTCTTGATCTCCCGCCCGACTGGGACCGAATGGCGCCATATCTCGAACGAGCAATGTCGAGAGTTCCGATATCTCTCGAAGTTGGTGTCAAGAAGTTCTTTTGTGGCCCAGAGAGTTTCACTCCAGACCTAGCTCCGGTGGTTGGCGAATCGCCCGAGGTCCGTAACTACTTCGTGGCTGCTGGCCTCAACTCGATCGGAATTCTCACCGGCGGGGGACTCGGACGAGTAATGGCCAACTGGATTACGACGGGCCAGCCAGATGTCGACATCACTGGCTTCAATATCGATCGGTTGCAGACTTACCAACGCAATCCTGAATACCGAGCCACACGGACTGTCGAGTCGCTCGGGATGGTGTATCAATGCCATTATCCGGGACGCTCGATGCAGACGGCTCGCGGTGTGAAGCGCTCCGCGTTACACCACGAGTTGCAAAGTAGAGGGGCCTACTTCAAAGATGTGAGTGGATGGGAAGGCGCCGATTGGTACGCACCACCCGGTGTCGAACCGAAGGTCGAAGAGCTCAGCTGGGGCCGCGAGAATTGGTTCCCGTATTGGGAAGCCGAACATCATGCCGCACGCAACACTGCGATCCTGATGGACATGTCATTCATGTCGAAGTTCGTCATCGAAGGACCCGACGCAGGGGCGATGCTCAACAAGATTTCGGCAAACAATGTCGATGGCGATCCGGAGAAAATTGTCTATACGCAGTGGCTGAATGAGGCTGGCAAGATCGAAGCCGACCTGACCGTGTCGAAACTCGACGACGATCGATTCTGGGTCGTTGCTTCTGATAACGCGTATCAACACGTTCTTACGCACATACGGCGCAACATCGCAAGTGGCAGGTACCAAGCGTTTGTCGTAGACCAAACCTCTGCCTTCGCTCAGATCAACATTCAAGGTCCCAACTCGCGCGCCTTGTTGCAATCACTTACCAACGCCGATATGTCGAACGCAGGATTCGAGTTTCGAGGTGTACGCGAGATCGCGATCGGCTTTGCAACGGTTCTATGTGTCCGCATCACTTATCTCGGAGAACTCGGATACGAGCTATACATCCCTACGGAACAAGCCCTCCATGTCTATGAACGCATCGTCGCTGCTGGCCCGGCAATCGGTCTAGTCCACGCTGGTCTAAAGGCGTTGGCGAGTCTCCGCATGGAGAAGGGCTACCGCGACTACGGCCACGACATCGACAACACTGACTCTGTCTTAGAGGCTGGCCTCGGATTCGCCGTGGATCTAGACAAGCCGGGTGGCTTCATCGGGCGCGACGCTGTGCTCGCCAAGAAGTCTGATGGTCCGACGACTCGGCGGATACTTCAGGTCTTCGTAAACGATCCAGAGCCACAGCTGTTTCATGCCGAAATCGTGTACCGCAATGGCGAAGCAGTCGGTTATATAAGGGCTGGCTCGTATGGCCATACGCTCGGCGGTGCAGTCGGGCTAGCGATGATCGAAGCTGGCGTTCCCATCAACGCTGGGTATATCGACGGTGCGACATGGGAAATCGATATCGCTGGCACGCTCTATCCGGCTACGGCGTCCATGCGACCGCTATTCGACCCGACAAATTCGAGAATCCTGGCCTAGGTAAAGAATTCTGAGGCAGCGAGTGAGGCAGCGTCAGACATGGCGCCCTCGATTGCACCAAGGTCACGGCAATCGCCGACCAGATGGACTTCGATTCCGGCTGATCTAAGCGATGTTGTAAGTGGCGCCTCAGAGACTGCGTTATTCGTGACAACGATTTCGTCTGCTGTGTCGATGGCATCGACCGAAGTAGTGAACACGGCGCCAGCGACTTCGAGATCATGGACTAAGCGGAATCGACCAGGTAGCCCTAGTTCTGGTCCAAATACCCCGCTCGGTTCGATGATCGTTACGCGATGGCCCTTATCGAGCGCATGTTTCGCGAGTGTCAGCGAGATCTTGCCACCACCTACGAAAACGATGTGTTCGCCAAGAGCCTCAGTGCCGGATAGCCAACCTGCAAGGCCGGCCGGTGTGTGCGCGCTGTGGTGGTCCACGCGTGGTGTCGGGCGGAGCGCGCCGGTTGCGAGTATCACGCAATCAAAATCGTGTGCAGCCTCGACTGTTACTTCCTTTCCGACTCGTAGCGCGGCGCCACTCCTTTCCGCAGTACCAACGAGCCAACCCAAGAATTGATCCAAAACTTCGTCGGCGCGAGCACCGATGCTCAGCAACCCTCCAAGCCGAGTCGAACGCTCCCAAAGCTCGACTGTGTGGCCAGCGTCCGCGA
Source organism: Actinomycetota bacterium (assembly GCA_005779395.1). Lineage (GTDB taxonomy): Bacteria > Actinomycetota > Acidimicrobiia > IMCC26256 > PALSA-610 > SXJQ01. Next base: position 93,859 of record SXJP01000039.1, on the reverse strand, counting down.
GTCGCCGAGCACACTCGAGGCCAGCGGGACCACCACCAGCGACAAGGACGCGTCGCTGGTTAGCGGTAGCCGTGACAGCTAACTCAGCCTCGTGACCGACCTCTGGGTTGGCCACACACGCGACGCTTTCGCCAATGAAAATATTGCCGATACACCGGTACTGATAGATGCACGGCCTCACCGTGTCGAGCCGATTCTCTCTGAGTTTGTTTGGTAGTTCTGGGTCTGCGAGCAATTTGCGGCCCATAGCAATGAAGTCAGCTTGGCCGTTGGCGACGACTGATTCTGCGGCCTCAGGATCGAGCCGTCCAAACGTTATGACCGGCACATTGATCGCCTCCTTGATCTCCGACGCGTACCGCACGAGATTCCCCGGGGCATGTGGCGTATGCGAATCGGTGACGCCTGTCGCGAGGTCAGTTGATGCGTAAGCACTGACGTGTAGCGCGTCGATGCCAGCCTCGACGAGCATTGGGGCAAGGACGAGAGATTCTTCGAGAGTCTCGCCACCATCGCGTCCGAGTTCGAATGCATTGATTCGCATCCATAGCGGAACTGAAGGGCCAATGCGGTTTCGGACAGCGCGGATCGTTTCGATCATCAACCGCGCCCGGTTTTCGAGCGCCCCGCCCCACCTGTCGTCCCTCGTGTTTGAGTAACCGCTGCGGAAGGCATCGAGTAGGTAACCATGGCCTCCATGAAGTTCGATCGCGTCGAAACCAGCAGCCATGCATCGGTCTGCGGCATCCGCATACATGTTGATTGCCTCTTCGAGGTCGCTATCGGTCGCAATTTTGTACTCCAGCTTTGAGTCAGGGCCTGTGAACGGCGACATCATCTGTGAAATCTCGTGCTCCGTCACGATGCGCGAAATTCGATCTGGTCTTGGACGTTGTGGGACCGATGGGACGAGAAGTGGGTGTCCTTGGGCGATGTCGTACAGCGAATTGGCGCCGTCGTGCACTAGCTGCGCTCCAATGAGTGCGCCGTGCGCGTGGACGGCAGACGCCAGCCGGGCGAGACCCGCGATGTCAGTCGTCCGAGACGCGCTCGTCTGAGTTGCTGAGTACGAACCAACCGGGTAGCTAACTGAAGCGGACCCGACGAGCAGTAGAGCTGCACCTCCAGCGGCGCGAGCCTCGTAGTAGCCAACTTGGGTGTCGCTCACGGTGCCGTCTCGGTCCGCGAGCGAATCGCCCATTGGACACATCAGAATGCGGTTGCGTAGACGCAAAGCACCTATCGATCCGGGCGCCAAGAGATGGGTAAAACGATTCATCTTCGTGAAACTAACCCGGTAATGCATGTATCGTCCCTGCGCATGGACGTGATCTTGGCGGCGGCGCTCGGGATAGCTGGCGCCATCTTGCGCGAAGCCTTCGAGCTTGGCGACATATTGCGGCACCGCCGCGGAGCTTGGCCTGACGAGTGGCGTGGCATGTCGTTCTATTTCGCGGAGGCATTACGAATAATTGCGGGCGGCCTGCTTGCAGCGACACTCGCAGGTATCAACGAACTGGGGTTCCTGAGCGCGTTCGTCGTAGGTATGTTCGGGCCATCGCTCGTGAGGTACGTCCTCGACCCATTCCAGCGGCATGCACGCTAATCGGCCCTTAAGCCAGCGTGTACATGAGACGCTGTCGAGAAGGTCACCTACCTTCATCCTCGGCAGTCCAGCCTTGGACAAAGCATTCGAGCCCACGACATTTTGGTGGTCTGTCGTAGCGTTTGCTACTCGTTCTGATAGAGCAGCGCGCCGCTACTGGCATCGCCGTGCCGTGTCGCTCACTTTCGACTACGAAGAACTCGAATACTGGGACATGACAGGCCGCGACCTCTCGGGTATCAGGATTACGCGCGGCAATATGGCAGGAATCGGACTCCGCGATACCGATCTGTCGAGCTCCCACCTCTTCGCAGCCAACTTCGAGTGCGCCGACCTGCGTGGGGCCCGGCTCTGGCGTTGCGACCTGCGCAGCGCGAACTTTGTTTCGGCCGACCTGACAGGCGTCGATTTGCGGCGTGCCCGCTTAGAAGGCACAGACTTTCGATTCGCTCACCTCGTCGCTGCCGATTTGACGACCAGTCGGCTCACGGGTGCCGATCTGTCGGGTGCCGATTTGCGAGGCGCGAAATTTGATGAAGATTTCGATCGCTCGGCAGTCATTTCAAACGAGCAGACTCGCTGGCCCGACTCCGTCGACGCGTGAGCATCGCAGGGTCACGCGTCGTTGTAACTGGGGCGTCGCGGGGAATCGGTGCAGTTATAGCTAAGAAGCTTGCTGCGCGCGGAGCCGAACTCGTGTTAGTCGCACGGAGTGCCGAAGACTTGCAGAAGATCGCGGCAGAAATTGGTGGCGCGGAAATTTTCGTGGCTGACCTCGCCGACTCTGCCGATATCGCCCGGCTGGTCGAGTCGATCGAAACTGCAGGGCCGATCGACGTGGTCGTAAACAACGCAGGAGTTGACTTGACAGGCCGCCTTGTCAGAACAGACCCAGCACACATTGCGATGCTCATCGGCATCAACTTGACTGCGCCGATCCTGATGGCGCGCTCTGTCTTGCCCGCGATGATCAAGCGAGGCAGTGGTCACATTGTGAATGTCTCGTCTCTCTCAGGTACGAACGCGCTTCCGGGAGTCGGCCCATACTCCGCCTCGAAAGCTGGGCTATCGCATTTCGGTGCTGCCCTGCGCGCAGAGTTGCGTGGTACGGGAGTGACAACGACGCTCGTTCAGATCGGGCCGGTCGAGAGCGAGATGATCAACAACCTTCGCCGACACGGCCCGACGCGACGGGCGTTGCATCGTCTTCGTAAGCTTGGCCTCACCTATGACTTGCCAATCGACTTGGTAGCCGAACGGGTCGCTAACGCGATCGAAAAACAAAGACGGCATGTACGTTTGCCACTGCGTTCGGCGATATTCCCAATAATTACCGAGGTGCCGAGAAGAATTACCGAGTGGTTGCTTTTCGGCGTCGACCATCAGAAAGACTGAGAAAATGATGCCAAAGACAGTCGATGACCTAACTGCCGAGTGGCTCACGACGGCGCTAGATATCCGCGGCGAGGTTACGAGTGTCAAATCAGATCCCCTAGGTGTAGGGGTTGGACTCGTCGGACAGCTATTCCGACTCACTCTCGAATACTCGGGTGTCGTGGGTCCTCGTGTCGTAATCGCGAAGCTTGCAGCCGCCGGCGATGAGTCGCGCTTCGTCGCGACAGTCCTAAACATGTACGGACGTGAACACGGTTTCTATACCGAACTCTCCGCTATGACCAATCTCGCCCACCCGCGTTGTTATTTCAGCTACCACGACCCAACAACACAAGACAGCGTGCTGCTATTGGAGGATGTTTCAACGCGCGGCGAAATGCGCGACCAAATAGCCGGAGCGCGCCTCAGCGATGTTCGTCCGGCGATTGAGGCACTCGCCGAGTTTCATGCTGGCTGGTGGGACAGCGAAGAACTCGAACGCCATGAATGGCTCAAACGTCTCGTTGATGACCCTTACCCTTTCGCCGTGCAAATGGCTTATGACGCCGGCTGGCCGAAAGTCCAGGAGATGTACCCAGATCTCTGCGTCGGAGCAGTGAAGGCACTCGGGGACCGCTATTCGAGCCTGATTCCGGCTCTGTTCGCGAAACTCTCGGAAGGCCCACTGGTACTAGCGCACGCCGACTACCGCCTCGACAATTTGTTCTTCGCTCCCGACGGAATGCCCGTGGTTCTCGACTGGCAACTCATCGATCGAAGCGTCGGGCCGAGAGACCTCGCATATCTAGTTACGCAGAGCCTCGAAATCGATGACCCATCGGACTACACGGCCGCGCTCGAGTTGTACATAACGGCTCTGCGGTCTAATGGCGTGACGATCGACTCCGACGTAGCACTTCTGCAGTACCGCTACGGGGCGCTACTCGGTTTCGTGTATCCGGTAGTCGCTGGTGGTTCGCTAACTATCTCTGACCCGCGCCACATTGAGCTTTGTCGTGCATTGTTGCGCCGCTGTATTGCGGCACTCACTGCACTCGATGCCTTCGATCTGCCTCTCTAAGCACTGGCTTCGGATGTGCCGGATCGGCGTTTAGGGTTCGGCCGTCGGTTCGCAAGGTCGTTGGCCCGCCAGGCGCTAGCAGATCGTCACACCGCGCAGGATGAGAGGCCAATGCTTCTGCATCCGATGCGCGTCCGAGTTCAATCACTTCTGTCAGCGATGAGTGGGCATCAGAGTCAAGTAAACCGAGGTCATCGCTGACTAGAGCCAAGCCGCCAGACTGTCCAACTGCTAATGCCCATGTGCGGATTTCGTCTTGAGACATTGCCGTTTCTGTCTGGCGCAGCATCACACAGTCAGGATCGTTTAGCCAGAGCCTGCGATGCATGAACGAACGGAGCAAGGTGCTGTTCCAAGCGCCGCGTGTAGACGGTGCGGTCTGTTCGTAACCTGGCCACAGCGTGTCTTGCGGAGACCATTCCCAACTCGGAGCGACGTCGGGACCGATGCGCATAGCGTCGACTTCACCGACGACCGATCCGAGTGGGGCGCCACACGCCAAGATGAAAGCGTCGTCGCCAGCGCCGCGCCGAATTGCTTCGTAGCCAGCGCGGACACGCTCAGCCGGAGTTTTCGCGGGGTCGGTGTAGCGGCCTGGAAATGACGGAGAAAATGTGAAGTCAAGCTTGAGGTACGAGTAACCCATCTCGCGCAAAGTGCGTGCCGTCTCTTCCAAATGGTCGAGCGTCTCGTCGCTAGTCGTGTCGAGGCCATACATGGCCCCGCCCCACTTGTCGTGCATCATCGTTACGAGAGGGTCGTCGCGGCGCGCGTCGAGGGCAAGAAAACCTCGATGTTCGTTGGAGAATCTCGAGTTCGGTGCCGCGATGAAAGGCGCGAGCCAAAGACCAGGTGTGTAGCCAGCATCGGTAATCGAACTAGCTATTGCCGCAAGGTCGGACTTGAAGCGGTCGTTCGTAGTGAGCCAGTCGCCGATTTCCGACTGGAACCCGTCATCGAGTTGGAAAACGTCGAAAGGCCAGTCGTTGGCGCGCGCCAAGTTGTCGCGGAGTGCGGTCTCCGTTATGTCGTGAAAGTAGTGATACCAGGAGCACCATCCGACTTGATATGGCGCATGGACTCTGGCGCGTTCGGCATCCCGAACTTGAGAGCTCCAAGCATCGAGCAAGGCGGTGAGTGACTTTCCGGCTGCTGCGACAATGCCGTGCAACTCGCGACGTTCCCCGGCACGAATTACGGTGCCACCTAGCCACGCTTCGCAGCAGACCTGTAATTGACCGTCTTCGATCTGAACCCGAATCGTCCCTTCGTGGCTGGACCCTCCGATGAAACCGACGAGAAACGGGTCATTGCCGTTGTCGGGCGCGATGACCGTCAGCATCTCGCTACGCAACTCGCGCGGCGCGGCACGGTTCGGGTCTGCGTGATGCAAAGTTCTCACGAACCGAAGGCTGCGGGGGTGTCTAGAAGCATCCTGGTCTACGCCAATGATTTTCGTGCTCGTTTCAGACCACGACTGATAACCGTTGCAAAACATTTTCGGCCATGCTCCTGCACGACCGAATTCGGTGCATATCCCGACGGCGTCCATAGCGATGTCGACAGTCGATTCGTTACGCACGGCCCAACGGATTGAATTTGCCAAAATCGCGGTTTCTATGATGAGACCGCCGATGGGCGTAGCCGCGCCTTTGACCGCGCCAACAATTGGTTGCGAGTCAGGCAAACGGACGATGACTCGTTGTCTACGATCGAACACGCGATGCAATTTACGAGTTATCACGTCGCGATGTGACAACGTGCTACAAACGGCGAAGCTGCATTCAACGATCGACATGGAGATACTTATGGCACCGGCACCAGAAGCAATCAAGGCAACCTGCGATGCGTACGTCGCCGCTTACAGAGAGAATGACAAAGCCGCACTACTCACGAACTTTGCGGCGGATTGCGAGTGGACCGACCCGGTTGGCACGCCAACCCATTACGGTCGCGATGGTGTTGCAGCCTTTTGGGATGGGGTTCGCACGATGGCCGACTCAATCGTTCTAGAACCCAAGGACCTGACTATCTGTGGCGAAGAAGCATGCATGATTTTCGAGATTCATGCGACCATGGCTGGTGTAACGATGGTCATGGACGCTGTCGACATCTTCGTGTTTGATGACGAGGCCAAGATCAAGATAGGCAAGGCTTACTGGGATATGACCAAAGCGCGTTGAGACTCGTGGAGCCGGGAGCTAAGTCTTAGACAATGCGTCCAAGACAGCTTCTAGTTCGCTCTGATTAGGCGCACCGACGGTCCGATGCACCGCACCGCTAGCCGTGACGAATACCCACGCTGGTTGGCCAGTAACTCCAAAATGATGCCATAGAGACCCATCTGCATCGACAAGTGTCGGGAAATCAATTCCGTATTGGTCGACGAATTTCTGCATGGCGCTTTGGTCGTCTTTGCCGGCGATTCCGAGAAAATTTGTACTTGGGAATTTTCTTGCTGATGCGACAACTTCCGTGGCCTCGGAATTGCATGTCGGGCACCAGGGGGTCCAGAACCATACTGCTAACGGGCCGCCGTCATAATCGAATCCGCGAGCCGTTCCGCCGCCAAGTACAGCGCCTGAAAAACCATATAAATCAGCGATTTCTACGGCTTGAGAGTACTTATGAAGGGCGGCTTCGGCAGGAGTCCTTCGTTGGGGATCGTCGGCGCTCGATCGTTCCCTTGCACTACACCCGAGGAGCAGAAAACCCAACATCAAGAGGGGGGCAAGAGAACTGAATGAAATCGATATTCTTGGCCGTCTCATCAACATTCACCCTATCGAGTTGGACCTAGAGCGTTCTATCGGGCAAAATATGTACCCATGCGCGTCGACTCTCGTGATTCCGTTTCGTTGAAGCCAGCCGAACTTGATGAGTTCGGACAACTTCTGAATTCAGTGGGACTCCGGTTCTCTGACGAAGAACTCGACCGACAGGTCGAAGCGTTCCCGCTAGTCGTCATATGTCACGACGGCACCGAGTTCTGCGGGTTCATGTTCGGCTCGCTCGAACGTGTCGGAGGAACTCCATCAATCCTTTGGGGTCCTGGTGCCGCACGCAAGGGCAAGCAGTCGCTGGAGATCATCAAAGCGATGACAGGCGAACTTGCTCGACGGGCAAGCATCTCGTTCCCCGACGAAGATGTGCTGGTAGCTGTGCGGCTTCACCAGGCGTCGTGTTACGCGATGTTGTCGAACTATTCCAACGTCGTGCCACGGCCTGGGTACGAAGCTAACGGCGAAGAGCGCGCATGGGGACGACGTTTGGCCAAGCGCTTCGGCCACGAAGGCGCATTCGACGATCGCACTTTTCGTATCAAGCACAGCGGGCGCAAGGTCCCGGTGGTCCCAGTTCTCGACACAGTCGGCATCAAGTCGACTGGTGGGGCAAAAATCGTGCAGCTAGTCGGCCCGCTCGACGCTTCCAAGGGCGAAGCAATGGTTGCATTTGGTTGGGCAATCGCCGAAGATCTTTCGGCCGGAGCTTTCAACGCTGCTCGCTAAGCCAAGCCGCGATTCTTTACTACTCGGTCGAGTAGGTCGCCGAGCGTAATTGGGTCTGCTGTAGGCGTCTCGCACGCATATCTCTCGCACACGTATGCGGCCGCGTGTCCGTCGACGCCATTACGGTTTGCTAACAGTGGCGACTCATCCGATGCTGTCGCGCTGTGGAGCATTACTGCACCCGGAATGAGTCTCGATGCTAGGACTCGTTCTAGTGCGATGCGCTCGTTGTCAGTTGAGTCACCAATAATCGCGACTTCGACCGGCGGGACGAGAAGTCTTTCGATTGCCTCGGTGGCATATCCGAACGCGCTTGGGGCGCGGCCGACAAGTGGGGCGAACCGAGCGACGGTGGCCCTGGCAAATTCCTCGTACGAGTCGACGCCGAGAAGTGCACTGAGTCGAAGTAGGCCAACGGCTGCCATCGAGTTCGCGCTCGGTGTCGCGTTATCCATGAAGTCTTGCGGTCGCACAATGAGCGATTCTGCATCGGTTCCGGTGCTAAAGAACCCGCCCTCTGGATCGGCGAACAATTCGATCATTTCATCGGCGATCTGGTGCGCACGCTCGAGCCACCTGATGTCGTCTGTCTCTGCGAGTGTCAACAGTGCCTCGAGCAATGCGGCGTAATCCTCGCAGTATCCGAGGAACCGTGCCTCGGGGGAGTCTGACTGCCATGAGCGCATGACGCGTCCGTCGCCACGACGAAGGTGCTGCCAGAGGAACTCTGCATTGTGGCGAGCGCGCTCGGTCCACTCTGGTCGGCCGAACACCCAACCAGCCTCAGCGAGTGCCCTACACATCAACGCATTCCAAGAAGTAAGAACCTTGTCGTCAAGACCCGGACGCGCCCGTTCGGCACGGCGAGCGAACAGGCTCGCTCTGCCGCGACTCACTTGAGCGTCTGGCTCACTACCTCGTTGCGCAAGGCTTAGAACATTGCCCGAGAAACCGGTGTGCGGATCAACGAAGTTGCCACCTTCGGTCAGCGCGAAATGTGCGATCATGGCGTCGGCGTCGGCGCCACACGCTTCGTTCACTTCTGCGAGCGACCAGGCGTAGAACTTGCCTTCAACGCCTTCGCTATCGGCGTCCTCTGCCGAATAGAAACCGCCTTGCGGGTCCGACAGGTCGCGGAGGGCATAAGCAAAGGTTTCTTCGACGATCTTCGCATAACGATGATTCTTGGTGACCAGCCAGCCGTGCGTGTAAGCCCTGGCTAAGAGAGCGTTGTCGTACAACATCTTTTCGAAATGCGGGATGAGCCACTCGTTGTCCACGCTGTAACGGGAGAACCCGCCACCGATTTGGTCGTACATTCCGCCTGCCGCCATTGCGTCGAGGGTTGTGGTGATCATGTTGAGCGTCTCAGGAGAGTTCTCGACGACGTACCTGCGGCACAAGAACATGAGCGTCTGAGCTGGCGGAAACTTTGGTGCTGTCCCGAATCCACCCCAATGACGGTCGAAACTCGTCAACAATCCGTCGTGCGCTGCAGTCAAGACATCGTTGTCGACGTTCGACTCAACGACAGGGAGGCGTCTACCTATGGAAGCCGTTAGTTGGGTGGCCTGCTTGTCGACGTCGGCTCTTCGCTCGGTCCACGCCTCGTTGATCGATTCACAAAGCCTGACAAACGAAGGCATGCCGGGGCGATCGGTAGGTGGAAAATAGGTGCCTGCGTAAAAGGGGCGGCCGTCTGGCCGTAACCAGACGCTCATGGGCCACCCGCCACGACCGGCTATCGCTTGCGTTGCGTCCATGTAAATCGAATCGACATCAGGTCGTTCTTCGCGGTCGACCTTGACGTTGATGAAGAGGCGATTCATGACAGCGGCGGTTGCTTCGTCCTCGAAGCTTTCGTGTGCCATCACATGGCACCAGTGACAAGCTGAGTATCCGATTGACAAGAAAATTGGTAGCCCGGAAATGCGTGCGGCTTCGAATGCTTCGGGACCCCACGGGTACCAGTCGACAGGGTTGTCGGCGTGCTGTCGTAGGTACGGGCTTGTCTCTTGGGCAAGCCGATTGGTGCTCGTCATAGCGGTGAGAGTACCGAGCGGAGGTCGAGCGAACCTCTCTAAGCGAGGCCGAGGGCGTTCATCGCTGTCGTGCGCGCCCAGCGATAGTCCGGCTTGCCAGATGGCAAACGCTGAATGTTCTCAACGGGAATGATCGAACGTGGCGCTTTGTACGCGGCGGCATTGAGGCGAACATGATTCATGAGAGCAGATGGTTCTAGGTCCAACGATTCGCGTGCTTGCACGACTGCTACTACGCGTTCGCCGAAACGTTCGTCTGGCACGCCGACGACGACTGCGTCAAAAACTGTCGGATGTGACTTGAGTGCCGACTCAATTTCTTCAGGGTAGACCTTTTCGCCACCTGTGTTGATCGACATCGAGCCGCGACCGAGCAGGGTGATGTTGCCGTCTTCCTCGAGGCGTGCGTGGTCGCCGGGCACAGACCAGCGATCGCCATTCGCGTCGGTCGGGAAAGTCGCAGCTGTCTTTTCTGGGTCTTTGTAGTAACCGAGCGGTATGTGTCCGCGGCGAGCAAGTCGACCCACGACACCAACTTTTGCTGGGTTCAGATCATCATCAAGGACCATGGTCTGGCCGTTCACGGTAAAGCGCGTCGAGGCAGGGACAGCGCTTCCTCCGACGGTGACTGACTGACCTTGACCACCGGTCTCTGAGGCGCCGTAACCATCGACGATTATCACTCCCGGCAGGACATCGACAAGTGCCTCCTTGATGGCCGGACTGAGGATCGCTCCGCCAGAAAGCAGTACCTGCAATGAGGACAGATCGACGTCTGCGTCTATCGCTTCTACTAGCGGCCGCGCGAAGGCATCGCCAACGATGACAAGGAAGGTAGCGGCTTCGTCTGCGATGAGTCTCCAAAGCGCCGCAGGATTGAAGTTGCGGTTCTGATCGATAATCACCGCGCCACCGACGAAAAGGGTGGAGAGCGCCATCCAGTGCGCGGTGCCATGCATGAAAGGGCACGCAGGAACAACGCGGGTCCTACCTTCGACGCAACGTTGGCTGATTTCCTCCGGTGTGGCTATTGGCGTGCTCCCGCCGCCTGCGCCGCCCATAGCGCCAAAGAACACATCTTGGTGGCGCCAAATGACACCTTTCGGCATGCCGGTAGTGCCACCCGTGTAGAGCATGTAGTGGTCGTCGGCTGACCGAGGTCCGAAGTCGCGGCTACTCGACTCGCTGGCGATAAGAGACTCATAATCTCCATCGGCCCCAACGGTAATCACGGTGTGCAGCAGCGGTAGTTCGTATCGGATTGCGGAGATCTTGGGTGCGAATGCAACATCGGCGACTAGAGCAACCGCATCTGCATCGGTGAACAGGTACCTAAGTTCGTCTTCGACGTATCGATAATTGACATTGATCGGAACGGCACGCAACTTGAATGCAGCCAGCATCGTCTCTATGTACTCCGAACAGTTGTAGAGATACACGCCGATGTGGTCGCCAGCTTTTACGCCCCGACGCTCAAGGACATGAGCCAACGCGTTCGCGCGAGCGTCAAGGGCGGCGTACGTGAAGCGGCGACTCCCGTCTGCTAGCGCTTGCTTTTCGGGGATTGTGTCGGCGACCTTTTCCCAAAGGTCAGCAAGATTGAACTCCATAGGAAGCGCCGGACCGTACAGGGCCGGAAACTCAGACCTGCAATAGTCGAAGGGATCGATCAAGAGCTTCCGACGCGAACGATGACCAGTTCGGGTCTCGGCTATCGGCTTTTGTCCAGAGCTCGTGTTCCAACGGATCTAACACTTCGCGAATTGCTACAAGTTCGTCGATTCCAGTCAGGTCTGTCTCGACGCGGTTTCGAAGGGCCACAAATCGATGCCATGTGTCCGCTTGTGAGAGTGCGGCTGGCATAGAGCCGTCGAAACACGGTACGAACACAGAAGTGCAAGGACTTCCTAACGCGACCCAATACCTCGCGTGTTCGTCGGGGTCGATTGGTAGCCACGAAACGAGAGAACTAGTAGTGGCTTGATACCCGCGTACATGCATGCATACGGAAACGCCTGACCAATCGTCCTGAATGTCAGCGGGTAACGCCGGTCGTGCTGGGCCGTGATCGCGCAACGTCGCAACGATAGAATCGAGATTGACTATTGCGGCTCCAGAAACTGCGCGCGATGTGATGGCGAGTCGGTGGTCGGCTATTTGCGTTGGCGCCTTTGGATCACGCTTCACCTGAAAATCGCCACCCTGAACAATGTCGTGCGATGAACAGTCGAAATCTGTCGAAAGTGAAATACGGTTTGAGATAGCTACGCCGCCTGTCCCAATCCTCTTCGCAGCCCACGAACGTTGACTCGTTTCGAGTATCCATGCAGAGCGCGGGTCGGCAACCAGGAATGACGAGAAGTAGGGCTCGTTGGTGCCATGCCATCCAGAGCCACCTTGGCCATGTACTTCGATCAACTTGGTAAGCACACTTATTGCTTCATGCGCTGTCCGCGCGCGTTCCAACGCGAGGCGTACGAGGTCCATGCCAAGTAGTGCTGGCTGTGACGACCACCGGTCATCTGTTGTGTAGATCGCTTCATTGCCAATTGCGACGCGATGTTCGTTCACGCCATGCTCTAGCCCCCATAACCAAGATGGTTGCGACGCGATTGGTAACGCGAAGGCTCCGGGGTCTCTGCCTAGGTCTAAATATTGGACATGCAGTGGACCGCCAGCAACCCGATGTGGCAATTGGTCAACGACTTGGACTTCGTCCGGTGGCCGATCAGAGTTCTTCGCGAAGAAAGTCCCGCCGGTACCGACGAAGGCGAAGGTGTCGCACACTAGTTATCGAAACCAGGCTCGTTGATATTCGCGAACTTGTTTGTGCGTCAGCAGTCCGATGAGAGCTACATCAAAACTGAAACTCACGATCAACGTTGTTCCGAGAAATGCAAACTTGAACACGATTACATACATGACAACGTGGAGGATCGAAGCGCTGAGAGCCGCCCAGTATCCCCACTTCTTGTCGTTCGCTATCCCGATGCCGCCTAGACCGAGTCCGAGAACTATCGCGAAGAAGATAATCGGATCGTTGGCAGCAACTATCCCACCAAGGCCCTGTATCCCGAGTGCTTGTAGCAATCCTTGGGCGGCTTGGAAATAGCAGAGGAATACCGCGATTAGGAGCATCTGCGGATGCGACCGATTCAGCCACTGGTTCATGCCTTGGATTCTCTCATCTCTACGGGCGCGGATGTGCGCATTCGTAGCTGTCCGCAGGCTGCGTCGATATCTGTGCCGCGGTTACGCCGTACAGTTGCGTTGATCCCTCTATCTGTGAGTCGCTCGGCAAATGTTGCGATGCGCTCTGGGCTAGGTGGCCGACCCGTGAAACCTGTAGTCGCATTCAACGGAATCAGATTTACGTGTGCTCCGCCAGGAAAGCCGAGGAGCTTGTTGGCTAGCGCGTCGGCCAAGTGGACATGGTCGTTGATGCCGGAGATGCACGCATATTCAAATGTCACCCGCCTTCCTTTCGCGAGGACATATCCGCGTGCTGCGTCGAGAATATCTGCGATTGGGTAACGACGATTCAGGGGAACAAGTTGCTCGCGCAAAGCATCGTCGGGTGCATGCAACGACACCGCGAGCGTGACGGGAAGCGGAAATGCCCGTAGCCGGTCCATACCAGGCACTACGCCGACTGTGCTCACAACGATCTTGCGAGCCGATATGCCGAGACCATCCTGCAAACTTGTGAGCGCAGGCTCGACTTCGTCGAGATTCGCGAGGGGTTCGCCCATACCCATGAATACAACGTTGCTTACTCGTTGCTGGCATGTGTGCTGAGCTCGGAGAACCTGCTCAACGATCTCCGATGCACGAAGGTGGCGCTCGAACCCGGCTTGACCAGTCGCGCAAAAAGTGCAGCCCATCGCGCAACCAGCTTGCGAAGAGACGCAAACCGTCGCTCTGTCCGCCGACTGCATCAGCACTGTCTCGACCTGGTCACCGCCCGCCACTTGCCAGAGCCACTTCGCTGTCATGCCACCGAGCGTCGTGCGCTCGAGAATCTCTACGAGGTCTAGGGGAAGAAGCGCTGCGAGTTCGTCACGGAGTTGTACGTTAATCGTGCTAAGGGTCTCTAGTGGTTTGCGCTGCTGCCAGAGGCCCTGATGAATCTGTTTTGCCCGAAACGCCGGTTCGCCGAGTTGTTTGACTACCGCTTCGAGTTCAGGCAGGGTGGCCGCATACCTAGATGATTTTGGATCTGTCATTAGTCGACCGGTGCGATCAAGGCGGTGTACGCGCGATCTATTCGTGTCGTTGTAAAGCCGAGGCTGTGATACATCGCGATCGCTGCACTATTCGTAGAAGCAACGAAGAGCTTCGCCGTTTTTAGGCCATCTTCAGCGACTCGTTCGAGGCCAGCCAGAGCCAACGCCTTACCTACGCCATTGCCTTGTGCCGTATTGCTGACGGCAATCACATAAATCTCGCCGTACTCGCCGGAGTCGTCGCTCGCGGGGTGGCGCTTCAACCAGTTGAACCCAATTAGTTCACCATCGCGTTCTGCGACCATGAACCACGTCGCGTCAAACCAACTTTCGGCGTACCGGTCTTGTAGGACGCTTTTGGTCCATGCGCCCTGTTCCTCGTGACCGAGAAATGCAGCGTTGTTGAGTTCGAGAAATGCGGTGTCGTCAAGGCCCGGACGAAAGTTGCGAAACATGATGTCATCTAGAACTTGGGTTGGTTCCGACTCGTGTATCGGCAAAGCTGCTGTCATCTGATTGACCTCGCGGGCGACCTCAAGGCCGACGCGGCTAGCTGCCCTGTCGTCGTCGGGGAGCGCACCTTCGCGCCAGAGCGTGACATAGCCACCGCCCTGATCTGCGATATGAGCGAGACACTGCATGATGAGCTCTATTGCGGTGCCGAGACCAATCGTGCCTATTGAAGGCGAGTATCCGACGTTCCACCGACGCGTCGGGCCGTGGTGGTTGTCGGCCGGAGCCACGCGAGCGTAGGCATCGCGCGACGTGAAGGATGCCGAGCGTGAACTTGGGGAATTGACATCGCGGCGCAAGGCATCGCCGAGCGATATGAGCGAAGACTCAGGTGGGGCGGTCGAAGAGGCCATAGGCCGAGGGTATCGTGCCGACATGGCCCGACCACGAGGCGCGCAGACACGAGCAGACGCCGCGCGGACGATTCTTACGAAGACTTACCCAAGAGTCGAGTGCGCTCTCGACCATCGCAATGCGTTCGAGTTGCTCGCTGCGACGATTCTGTCGGCTCAGTGCACAGACAAGCGCGTCAACATTGTGACGCCATCACTATTCGCTCGATACCCGACGCCTACCGACCTTGCCGGCGCTAATCCAGACGAACTCGAAACGATCATCCAAAGCACAGGATTCTTCCGGTCTAAAGCCAAGTCGCTGATCGGAATGGCGACCGCTATCGACGATAGGTACGCGGGCGAGGTGCCGAGCGATCTCGCAGATCTCGTGACCGTTCCTGGGGTCGGACGTAAGACAGGCAACGTTGTTCGCCACGTTTGGTTCGGATTGCCAGGGCTGCCGGTTGATACTCACGTCACACGGCTCGCGTCGCGGTTGAGGCTCACGAATGAAACAGACGCGGTAAAGATCGAGTTGCAACTGAACGCCATGATTCCCGAAGATGAACGAGGCGACTTTTCGCTTCGACTAATCGAGCATGGTCGCGCAGTATGCGATGCGCGAAAACCGCGGTGCTCCGAATGCGACCTAGCTGAAGTGTGTCCGTCGGCCGGCACCTTCGGCGTACCGCAGCGAGCGCCACAGAAAAAGGCGTAGGAGACATGCCTATCGAAATTCGCGATGCGACCGAGGCCGATCTTTTGGACCACGCCAATCTTCGAGAACAGGGTTACGCATTCGATGCGCGCTCGACTCGCGCATGGATTGAGCAGAGCAAGAATGGTGACCTCATCGAGCGAATGATTGGCGCATATGACAAGGGTCGACTCATCGGCAGACTCTCGGTTCTGAATTTTGGTCAGTTCTTTGGTGGCCGTGCAGTCTCCGCAGGAGGAATTGGCGCTGTCGTCGTTGCCCCTGAGTACCGTTCTCGCGGCATCGGCACAGAGCTACTAGAAGTCGCACTAAGGCGAATGCGCGATCGAGGTGAGTTGGTCAGTCCGCTCGGACCAGCCACGATGGGTGTTTATCGCAAGTGCGGTTGGGAAATAGCTGGAGACCAATCCGTGAGGCTCGTGCCTACAGTCGATCTCGAGACGTTGGGTTGTGGCCCAGGGCAGGAGCGTCTAGCGACTCAACGCGACTTCGACGCGATCCGTAAGATCTATATCGGCGCTGCATCCGCGCGGCCGGGAATGCTCGCTCGGCCCGCGTGGATGTGGGACGAGCACTTGAGTGATCAACCTCATCGCTACACGTACGTAGTCGAAGACCAGGGTCGTCTCACTGGATACATGATCTATCGGCAAATCAAAGATCGCGGGCCGAGCGGCTACTCGCTTGTTTTGGAAGACTTGGCAGCGGGCTCTTGGGATGCCGAGAGCGTGCTTTGGCGCCACTTGGGTGCACATCAGGCGCAGGCACGAGAGGTGCGGGTTCAAGGCCTTCCTCTAGAGGCTCTGGGATTGCACCTGCGAGACCAGCGCATCCGAGTCGTTTGGGATCATCGTTGGATGCTCCGCATCGTCGACGCTCCAGGAGCAGTAGCAGCGCGCGGGTATCCGTTCGGGCTCGAATTACGTGTGCCGCTTTCCTTGGTCGATCCCCGCTGCCCATGGAATGCTGGCGACTGGGCTCTAGAAGTCTCAAACGGGCACGGCGTACTGAATCATGCCGAGGGTGGAGGGCCATCGATTTCGATTAACGGCTTAGCGGCGTTGTACTCCGGGTGTGTCTCGGCCCAGACGCTGTCAACTGCTGGACTACTTGCGAATGCGACAGCGGAACAAGTCTCCGCACTCGATGCGGCGTTCCTAGGACCTCGTCCCGCCATGAACGACGACTTTTAGGCCATTCGCTCGAGAGTCTGCGTAGCACGCTGCACCGCGCGTTTGGCGCCCAGCAAGCTGCGCTCCAACGCGAAGAGGTCAACGGCTACTGCGCTGTCTGGCGTTGCCCCGAATTGTTCGGCCATGAGGGTCACGCGTCTCACGATTTCCTCAAGTTGAGTGCCAATCGAGGCCAGTGCAGCAAGGTCCGAAGTCGTCATCCCAGCAGTTTTCCACCCGAAAGGCCGATGCTCGCATCGGTAGGATCATGTTCATCATGCTCAGACGCTTAGATTTGCGCGACTCGAACTCCGATCTAGCAGCGATGCTTGCTTCCGCCGACGCAGAATCGGATGCCCCGACTGACGCCGTTGCGCGCATTATCAGGCACGTCCGCGACGGTGGCGACAACGCCCTCCATTCGTTAACTGAAGAGTTCGACGGGGTCAAGATTGGGTCGGTCCAGGTCACCCCGCAGGAACTCGAGTGCGCGTTCGAAGCATGTGATCCAGAGCTCATCGCCGCGCTTGAGCTAGCGCGCGACCAGATTTGCGCCTACCACGAAACGCAAGCATTATTCCCGTCAGTCCACCAGCGGATGGGAGTGCGGGTCGAAGACATCGCTATTCCTGTCGACCGCGCTGGGTGTTATGTGCCTGGCGGCAGAGCGACCTACCCATCCTCTGTTCTCATGACCGTGATCCCGGCCAAGGTTGCTGGGGTGCGGTCGATCGCACTATGTACGCCGCCAGGTCTGAGCGGGAGTCCTGCCGATGTGACTCTCGCTGCAGCCCTCATCGCTGGAGCCGACGAGGTCTACCGGGTTGGCGGGGTCCAGGCCATAGCCGCCCTCGCATACGGCACTGAGTCGATCGTTCCTGTCGATGTGATTGTTGGACCAGGTAATGCATACGTCACCGAAGCGAAGCGGCAAGTGATCGGTGAAGTCGGTATCGACGCGCTCGCAGGGCCATCTGAATTGGTCGTGATCGCAGACAGTTTTAACGATCCACGTTTAGTTGCGGCCGACATGCTCGCTCAGGCAGAGCATGGGCCCGGCGGCAAAGCCGTTCTGGTCACTAGCGATGAGTCCGTTGCCGACGAAGTCGAAATGGCGCTAGATCAACTGCTTGCCGTCGCTCCTCGTCGCGCCGATGCAGAGGCAACCTTGAGAAGCGGTGGCCTAGTAGTACTAGTGAGGTCGACTGAACAGGCTGTCGAAGTCTCAAACAAGATCGCTCCTGAGCATTTGCAACTGATGTGTGCCGGTGCAGACGATCTCATACCACTAGTGCGCAATGCCGGAGCGGTTTTTGTGGGTGAGTTGGCATCAGCAGTTGTCGGTGACTACGTGGCTGGCACCAACCACGTATTGCCAACTGGTGGCGCGGCCCGATACCAGAGCGCGCTGAGAGTCTCGACGTTCCAGAAGCATGTACACCTTGTCAGAGTTGACAACGACGGGCTCGCTTCTGTCGGCCCGGCAGCTATCGCAATCGCCGAGGCCGAAGGCCTTGACGCCCACGCGCAATCCATCCGTGTCCGGCTGGCATCGTCATGACAGAGAGAATTTCGCCTCGCGACGATTTGCGCGCTCTCGAGGGCTACCACTCGCCCCAACTCGATGTTGTTGTGCGTCTGAATACCAACGAAAGCCCGTTCGCCCCGCCGAAGGATTTCGTCGAGGAGTGGACGCGCTCGATTGCCGAAGAGTCGTACAACCGCTATCCAGATCGTGCGGCAACAGAGTTACGCACAGCAATCGGCAAAGTGTTTTCCCAGGACCGCGAGCGCGTTTTTGCAGCCAATGGCAGCAACGAAGTCTTGCAGACAATTCTGCTCACCTACGGCGGCACAGGTAGGTCGTGTCTCGTCTTCGAGCCGACGTACGCGCTGCACAGCCACATAGCTCGGATCGCGGGTACAACGGTCACTGACGGTGCCCGAACCGAAGATTTCCTGATCGACATCGAGTCGGCCGTACAACAGATATCGGATTCGAGACCTGCCGTCACTTTTGTTTGCAGTCCTAACAATCCAACGGGAACAATTGAGCCACTGAGCACCATCTATGCGTTGCTCGCCGCTGTCGCCGAGGTCGGAGGCTTGCTCGTTGTCGACGAGGCGTACGGCGACTTCAACGACTCTTCTGCAATCTCGTTGCTTGCAGAAGCGACTCCACTTGTTGTTGTGCGCACGTATTCAAAGGTTTGGTCTTTGGCTGGTCTCCGGCTCGGATACTGCATCGCTCCGGAATGGATAATTTCAGAGCTCGACAAGGTCGTGTTGCCCTACCACCTCTCAATCGAGAAACAGCTAGCGGGCGTTTTGGCTCTGTCGTATGCGGCAGAGATGGAAGCAAGAGTGCACGCCCTAATCGAAGAACGCGAGCGACTGACTAAAGATTTACGAAAGCTCGGAGCGATCACAGTATTTCCGTCAGGCGCGAACTTTATTTTGTTTAGGGTTGCAGGAAACGCAGGTGCCGTATGGCAAGCGATGGTGCGCCAGGGCGTACTCATCAGAGATTTTTCGCGTTGGGACAGGGTTGAAGAATGCCTGCGGGTGACGGTTGGCACTCGAGCAGAAAATGACGCGATGCTCAGCGCTTTGCGGACAGCACTAGAAGAGATTGGAATCGCATGAACGAGTCAATATCCGGACGTACGCACACACTCTTCCGCGAAACCAAGGAAACAAAAATTGAGCTGTCACTGAACCTAGACAGCGACGGCACGCAAGTTTTTGCAGCCACCGGCATACCGTTCTTCGATCACATGCTCGACCAGATCGGTAAGCACGGCGGCCTTGCGTTGTCGGTCGAGGCGACGGGTGATTTAGCTGTCGATTTGCATCACACTGTCGAAGATGTCGGCATCGCATTGGGTACTGCAATCCGCGAGGCGCTCGGAGACAAGGCCGGCGTTCGGAGATTCGCGAATTCACTTGTTCCCCTAGATGAGGCACTCGTTCAGGTTGCACTCGATCTGTCAGGCAGACCATTTCTTGCCTACGAGGTTGATGCGGTTTCAGAGTGGATTGGAACATTCGATCCACAACTTATGGAAGAGTTTTGGAAGGGCTTAGCCGACGGAGCGCGCCTCACACTTCACATCAGGAGTGTCGCTGGCAAGAATGGCCACCACATCATCGAAGCGAGTTGTAAAGGGTTCGCCCGCGCGCTTCGCGACGCTGTGCGAGTTGAAGGAGTCGCAATTCCGTCAACCAAGGGCGTGCTCTAGATCGTGACAACAATCGCGATTGTCGACTATGGCATTGGCAACCTAAGAAGTGCCGAAAAGGCATTGCAGTTCGTCGGCGCTGATGCATTTCTTACATCCGACTCGGCGCGCATCGCCGCGGCGGAGGCGGTTGTCGTGCCAGGGGTCGGGAATTTTGGCGCATGCATGTCCGCGTTGCAGGCGGGCGGTCTCGCCGAAGTAGTGCGAGATTGCGCGACGTCGCGAAAGCCATTTCTTGGGATTTGTGTTGGCATGCAAATGCTTTTCGATGGCAGCGACGAGGCTCCAAGGGTTCCCGGTCTCGGAGTGTTGAAGGGCAACGTCAAACGGCTCTCAGATTCAGAGCGCCTCCCTCATATCGCGTGGAACACGGTCGCTGTCAGCCCAGACTCTCGAATGTTCTCTGGGCTAGGTAAGAACCCTTGGCTGTATTTTGTTCACTCATACGCGGCTGTTGTGACCGAAGAATCCGTGACGACACATTGGACTTCTTATGGCCATCGTTTTGTGTGTGCAGTCGAGTCTGGCAATGTCTGGGCTACGCAATTCCATCCGGAAAAGAGCGGAAGTGTTGGACTTAGCCTGCTCGAAAACTTCGTGAAAGCAGCCAGTTAGTGGAGTTGTATCCAGCGATAGACCTGAGGGCAGGCCGATGTGTTCGTCTCCAACAGGGCGACTACGACCTCGAAACCATCTATGGCGACGATCCGGTAACTGTCGCGCGTGAGTTCGCAGCACAAGGAGCCCGCTGGATGCACGTTGTCGATCTTGATTCGGCGAAATCTGGTGGTGCCGCCAATCTCGGTGTAGTCGAGGCGATCGCTGCGGCAGTTCCACAATGTCGGATTCAGACGGGTGGAGGGGTGCGTAGCCTCGAAGCCGCGAGAGCGCGCCTCAAACGGGGAGCTTCGCGCGTGATCATCGGTAGTGCTGCGGTCTCTGACCCCTCTTTAGTTTGCGATCTCGCTCTAGCTCACCCAGGAATGGTGGCCATAGGACTCGACGTGCGAGGTCGAGATATTGCTGTGCACGGTTGGACGAGAAGTTCCGGAATTGACCTCCTCGAGATGGTCGCGCATTTCAGTGCTTCAGGAGCGAGCGCATTGATTGTCACGCAGATTGCTGTCGATGGAATGCTCACGGGGCCAGACATCGAGCTTTACACCGAATTGTTGGCGGCAACTTCGTTGCCAATCATCGCGAGTGGTGGGGTCGGAACGCTCGCAGATTTGCGTGAACTCAGCGCGCTGCGTGGCCCTGACGGGAACAGCCTTGCCGGCGCGATCGCAGGCAAGGCTCTCTACGAAGCGCGCTTCTCGGTTGCTGAAGGGGTCGCAGCTTGTCTGCCGTGAGGCTTATCCCGTGCCTAGACGTCGATGCGGGTCGCGTAGTGAAAGGCATAAAGTTCGTCGAGATTCGAGACGCGGGAGATCCTGTCGAACTCGCACTGCGCTACGGCGACGCTGGCGCAGACGAACTCGTTTTCTTGGACATCACTGCTTCATCGGATGGACGCGACACAATGCTCGCAGTTGTCGAAAAGGTGGCGGAGAACTTGTTTATTCCGTTCACTGTCGGCGGTGGTATCCGCACGGTCGACGACGCTCGCCGACTGTTGCGAGCGGGCGCCGACAAGGTGAGTTTCAATACGGCAGCGGTCAACGATCCAGACTTGCTCGCACGATCCGCCGACGAATTTGGAGAGCAGTGTGTGGTGGTAGCTATCGACGCTCGCCGACGTAATAGCTCGGACCCGAGTGCAGGGTGGGAAGTCGTGACGCATGGTGGCCGTACTCCGGCCGGGCTTGATGCCCTCGAATGGGCTGTCGAGGTGTGTCGCCTAGGGGCAGGAGAACTTCTAGTCACCAGCATGGATCGCGACGGTACGAAGGTTGGGTACGACATCGAACTGCTTCAAGAAGTTGGCGCGATTACAAACGTCCCAGTTATTGCGAGCGGTGGCGTCGGAACACTCGACCATTTGGTCGCTGGTGCGGTCGAAGGCGGAGCACAGGCTCTGCTCGCTGCGAGCATCTTTCACTTTGGAGCGCACACGATTGCAGAAGCCAAAGCCCATTTGGCGCTTGCCGGGGTCGAAGTACGTCCAGTTTGACCAAAACGGTCCCTGACACGCGGGGCTGTAGGTCCTGGTCCCGGGCAAAATGTCGGATTCGCGAGCGATGCATCGCCGACGGGCTTATGGTGCTCAGACGGCACCGGTGTGTAGCCGGAGTCACGACCCACGGAGCACGGCTCTGGAAGGGAACCGAGATGGTTGAAGCGAACGGGTTGCACGGCGTCGACGAAAACTTCTTGATGAAATACCGAGAACTTCTCGACGCCGAAGACGCTGCATTCGATGAGCTAGAGCACGCTTACGAAGATGGCGACCGCGCACATTTCGAGCTTGACTTTGCGGCTTGGCAGGACGCGGTTTCGAAGCGCACTAGCTATCTCGAACGCCGAGGCCTAATGATGGCCGAACTCGTCTCGGTCTAGTCAAACAACTACACCGGCCGTTTCAATTATCCAGCTTTGCACGAACGCTTCATCCTTCCACGCGTCGTAACGCCCACTCGGCCCTCCATGACCAGCACCCATTTCTGTGCGCAACAAGATGTCGGTGGCTGGCGATACATAGCGCATCTTGGCGACGAATTTTGTTGGTTCCCAATATTGAACACGAGGGTCGTTCAACCCAGCGGTGACTAGGCAGCGTGGGTATTTGGCTTCTGCATCGATGTTGTCATAGGGGGAGTAGTCGAGCATTGCGTTGTAAATCTTCGCGTCGGCTGGATCGCCCCATTCGTCCCACTCGTTGACAGTCAACGGGATCGAAGGGTCTTGCAGAGTCGAAATGACATCAACGAAAGGGACCTCTGCGACGATGCCTGCGTAAAGGTCGGGAGCGAGATGCATAACTGCGCCCATGAGTAGACCCCCAGCTGAGGCGCCTCTAGCTACGGTGGTTTGGGGATTCCCGTAGCCGTTCGCATGTAAGTGTCGGGTGCAGGCATTGAAATCAAGAAACGTATTGATTTTCTCTAGGCCGCGCCCGTGTTCCCACCAGTCGCGGCCCATTTCGCCGCCCCCGCGGGGATGCGATATCGCCACGACGAAGCCACGATCTAGTAGTGGCAGCGCGAGCACTCGGAATGTCGGCTCGACTGTCGCCTCATAGGAACCGTACGCATAGTGGTACAGCGGCGCTCTGCCGTCGATGTGCGTGTCGGAGCGAAAGACGATTGAAATTGGGACTCTTACGCCATCGTGCGCGATCGCCCACTCGCGCTTTGTGACGTAGTTCGACGCGGTGTAGGCCGGGACTGGTTGCTGCTTGACGAGCGATGCCGTGCGGGTCGCGATGTCGTAATCAAAGACTGTCTTCGGCACAATCATCGACGAGTAGCCGTACCGAATGACTGTTGTGTTGTAGTTGAGGTTCGCTCCGGGCCATACCGAGAAAATCTCGTCGGTCATCTGGATCTCATGAATTTCGTTGTCAAGAATTGTGAGTACTCGGAGCCTTTGCAGTCCGTTCACACGTTCGTACAAGAGAATGTGATCCTTGAACGCGTCGACGCTCACGATTCGCGCGTCGTCAGAATGGCCAACGACCTCCGACCAAGATTCGATACCCGGGTTGCTGACCGGTGCTGAGTGCAGAGCGAAGTTTGTTGCACCGTTCGCGTTATTGAGAATCAGGAACCGGTCGCCGGTGACGTCGTGGTCATGGTGGATTATGTAGTACTCGATGCCATCGCGTCGAGGTTCTATACACCTAGGAAGTTCGGTCGGGTCGGATGCGTCGATGACCCACACCTCAGTAGTAATTCTTGATACAGAGGTGATCAGGATCCACGCTCGACTCAAACTTGTTTCAAGAGACATGTCGAACCGCTCGTCTAGGTCCTCGTAGACGAGCACGTCGGCGTCTGCTCTGGTACCGAGTTCATGTCTCCACACTTGGTACGGACGCATTGCATCGTCCGGGCGGCAGTAGAAGACCGTACGACAATCCTGGGCCCACGCAATCCCGTAGTAACAGTTTTCGATGACGTCGGGGAGGGCTAGCCCTGTCGCGATGTCGCAGAAGTGGAGCGAGTAGCGCTCTCCGCCGTTTGTATCGCGTGTCCATGCCACGATCTGATGGTCTTGCGAAATCTCTATGTCGCCAACGGCGAAGAAATCATGTCCTGTCGCTTGGGCGTTCTCGTCGAGCACGACAGTCGCTGGGCCACCAGTTAGTGGTCTGCGCAGGTGAAGTTCGTATTGGCTGCCTTCGATGGTACGTGTGAAGTATTCCCAGGGTCCGTAAGGCGCTGGCGCCGATTCATCATCTTCTTGGATATGGCTTCGAATTTCTTCGAATAGAGTCGCACGCAAGCAGTCGAGACTGGCGAGTGTTGCGTCGGTAAACGTGTTCTCAGCCTCGATGTATGCGATCGTTGCGGGATTCGTGCGTTCCCGCAGCCAAAACCAATCGTCATCGCGTGTATGTCCATGGGCGACTAGCGATTTCGGATGGCGAGGCGCTGATGGTGGAATTAAACCTGCAGTCATAAATCAGTTTCGCGCATTAGTTTTGCGGCGATGCTCGTTGCGACACCGATTTCGTATTCCGCAAGTGAAATCGCGGCTGTTGCTTTCAACTCCGATGGTCTAGTTCCAGCGATCGTGCAGGACGCGACCAGCCTCGAAGTCCTCATGGTCGCTTGGATGAACTCAGAATCGCTCGTCCGGACGCTGGAGACGGGCAGAACCTGGTTTTGGAGTCGTAGCCGGAACGAGTTTTGGTGCAAAGGCGAAACTAGCGGAGATCGTCAATTCGTGAGGCGCGCTTCTTATGACTGCGACATGGACACGTTGTTGTTCCTCGTCGATCAAGAAGGCTCAGGCGCTTGCCATACAGGAGAGCGCAGTTGTTTCTTCAGAGAATTTGGAAGCGGCATCGCTCCAGGCAAGGTCTGAACAAATGGCAATTCCGCTGCGTCTAAGCGCCGACGAGTTTGTGGCGCTGGCTGTCGATCACACTGTTATTCCTGTTTGGTGCGAAGTTCTTGCCGATCTCGAAACGCCCTTGTCCGCTTTCATGAAACTTGTTGGAGACCGCGATGGCTTCCTGCTCGAATCCGTAGAACATGCCGAGCGTTGGGGGCGCTGGTCTTTTCTCGGATGGGATCAAGTGACGACAATTGTCGTACGCGGAACAAACGTTGAGTTCTCTGGCGAACAGTTAGAGGACGTACCGACCGACAACGGCATCCTCGCTGCGCTCGAGGCGATGCTGGTCAAATACCGCGCTCCTCGAATCGACGGCCTGGCGCCGTTCCACGGTGGCATAGTCGGACTACTCGGCTACGACACGGTGCGCGAGATCGAAATACTCGAGAACACTCCACCTGATGATCAGGGGATGCCAGACGCTGTCCTTGCGCTTTGTGCTTCCGTAGCAGCGTTCGACCACTTCGCTCAACGCATGTCGTTGATCGAAAACTGCTATATAGATCCCGGTTCCACAGAAGAAGTCTTGCGCTCGCAGTATGAACGCGCGTCGGAGAGGATCGAGCGCACACTCGCGTCGCTGAGCGCGCCGAACCCTACGACCACTTACGACGCTGCGATCCCCGAGCCTGGCGATACGGGCGATGTAGCCGAGGTTGTGCGACGCACTCCAGCGGACGAATATGCAGAGGCAGTAGCTGCAGCAAAGGAACACATTCTTGCTGGCGACATCTTTCAGGTGGTGTTAGCCCAACGCTTCGATTTGTGTGATCCCCCAGATCCGCTAGCGCTCTACCGCGTACTCCGTCTTGTCAATCCGTCGCCGTACATGTATTTCCTGCGTGCTGGAGGCGTGACGACAGTCGGGAGTTCTCCCGAGGCACTTGTGTCGTTGCAGGACGGAAGGGTTATCGGTAGACCGATCGCTGGGACACGCAAGCGTGGGCGGACGGAGGAACACGACCAGAGACTCGCCGCCGAGTTGATCGAGCATCCGAAGGAGCGCGCTGAGCACGTAATGCTCGTAGACCTCGCCCGTAATGACCTCGGGCGCATCGTCAAATTCGGGTCCGAACAAATTGATGAGCTCATGACCCTCGAGCGTTACAGCCATGTCATGCACATGACGAGTCAGGTTTCTGGGGAACTCCGACCCGATAAGTCAGTCATCGATGTGGTACGCGCGACCTTCCCTGCCGGTACGGTGAGCGGAGCGCCAAAGGTTCGGGCTATGGAAATAATCGATGAACTAGAGCCGGCCAAGCGTGGTCCATATGCAGGTGTTGTCGGCTATTTCGATTTCTCAGGCAATCTCGACATCGCTATCGCGATTCGCACAATGTTTTTCAGCGACGGTAAGGCTTCGGTTCAAGCTGGTGCTGGAGTTGTCGCCGATAGCGATCCGGCCGATGAAGATCTCGAATGTTCTAACAAGGCGCGTGCACTGCTGAGCGCTGCGGCCACAGCTAATCGCATCTTCGGATCCGGTTCTGCAGTGAGGCCAAGTTGAAGGGTTTCGAACAACTCTGCAACGACGTGGCTTACGTCCGCATCGACGCTGTGGGACTCGTCGAAGTCGCTGGACCGGATGCTCTCAAGTTTTTGCAAGCGCTTGTGAGTCAAGACCTCGACGGAATCGGAGTAGGTGAGACGCGTCACTCGTTACTCCTCGAACCTCAAGGCAAACTCACAGCAGACTTTCACGTCGTACGAGTAGCTGAGGACATGTTCTGGTTGCGGTGCGAGCCGGAAGTCGGGCCGCTGCTAGCGGTCGGTCTAGCGAGGTTCAAGATAAGAGTCGACGTCAGAATCGAAGACTGCTCCGCGAGATATCAGGCCTTGGTCGTGAGGGGCCCGAACTCTGTCGGCGTAGCTCCGAATGTTCCCGATGGCGTGCACGTAGCAACCATCGATTGGCCGACCAGTCCGGGGCATGAGCTGTTGGGCCCGACATCTCTGATCTCCTCAATGAGCATTCCAGATGTGACGGAAGCCGACTTAGTGGCGTTAGAGACATTGCGGATCGAACTCGGCGTCGCTCGTCAACCCGCAGATATCGACGCGGACACAATTGCGCAGGAAGCGGCGCTTGAAGTCACGGCAGTCAGTTTCACGAAGGGTTGCTTCTTAGGCCAGGAACTCGTGTGCAGAATCGACAGTCGTGGGCATGTCAACAAGACCATGCGCCGTCTACGCCCCAGTGTCGAAGTGTCGGTTGGAGACGAGGTAGTCAACCTTGACGGCAAGGTTGTCGGCGTAGTTTCGAGTTCGGCGGTGTCGCCACGTTGTGGGCCTGTCGCGTTAGCAACGTTGCGGCGTGAAGTCGAGCAAGGCGCTGCGCTGCGAGTGTCACAAACAACAACCATCACGCTGGACTAAATGTCGCTTTCGCATCCCGTCAGTCGTATGCGTGGAACTACTCCTGTGACGGCCGATCGAATCATGAGTGAAGTCTTACTTGCGCGTTCTGCGCACACTCGTGCTCCTCATATCGATGTCGTCCACGTTCGTCGCGATTGAGGTGGTCCCCGCTGCCACAATGCCGGGAACCCATCCGGATTTCGACGGAGACGGATTCGGCGACTACGCCGTAGGTGCTGCTGGCGAGAACCGTGGCGCTGGTGCCGTTTATGTCTTTTATGGAGCGGAGCCGGCCGCTGCGAACCGCTTGCTATTTTTCGATCAGGCGACGGCTGGGATCCCCGGCATCACCCATGACGCAGAGTCTCTAGGCGCGAGTCTTGCCTCCGGTGACTTCAATGGCGATGGATACGACGATCTAGCCGCAGGGATACCTGGCGACGTCATAGCTACCAAGAGGGCTGCTGGCAGTGTCCTAGTGCTTTACGGATCGGCGAACGGCCTCACCGCAGCCGGATCCGAGCTGTGGCATCAAGACGTTGGGCAAATAGCTAGTACCACTGCACCTGCGGAGCTGTTCAGTACTGCGCTCGCTGCGGGCGATTTCAACGACGACCTGCTCGACGATCTCGCCATTGGAATACCTGGAGAGAGAATCAACGGCCGCCGTCGCGCTGGCGCAGTGGCGGTGCTGAATGGTTGCGTATGTGGCCTTACCGATATTGGCTCGCGAAGATTCACGCAAGCCACGAATGGAATCGCAGGTATCCCTGAGTTGAGCGACAATTTCGGTTACTCGCTCGCAGTTGGCCGCTTCGGCGGCGACGAGATTGATGATCTCGCTATTGGTGTTCCTGGCGACTTCGCGACGACGCACGCGGGTGCTGGCGCTGTACACATTTTGCGCGGGGCTTCCGGCACTGCATTAGATCCTTCGACGAGTCAGACGTTGACGGAACGCAACTTTCGCAACGTCGGTTCCGCGGGCAGACAGGTCTCTGATTTTTTCGGGTGGAGCATCGCTGCAGGTGACCTCAACCTCGACGGGATCGATGATCTCGCTGTTGGCGCACCAGGTGAGGCTTCCGGGGCAGTTGCTTTTGCTGGCGCGGTATTCGTTGCGACTGGCGACGCCGATCTTCTCGGTTTGACTATGAGCCAGATGTTGAACCAGGAGACGACTGGTATCCCTGGTGGATCTCGACGTGGACAAGAATTCGGTCACTCGGTCTTGATCGCTCGGTTAGCAGATGTCGATGGCGGTGGCGCAGATGACGTTCTTGTGATCGGCGTGCCATTCGAGGATCTCAGCGGCGCTATTGACGGTGGTCAGGCACACGTCCTCTTCCCTTCGGTCGCAGGGGCAACGGCAACTGATTCTGTGGTGTTCACCCTGAATACCGATGGCGTCCTTGGGGCGCCGACGCGTAGTGGCTGGTTTGGGGCAACACTTGGCGCAGTCGATACAGACGCCGATGGCCTCGCCGAACTATTGGTTGGGTCGCCGGGCGAAGACGTAGGAAAATATCTGAGTGCGGGAGCATTGACCAGATTTGGTGACGCGATGAACGCGCCGAGCAACAGCGGAAGCGTGCATTGGACAGAGAACAGCCCCGGCGTCGTGGGCTCGGCTCGCAAGGGCGATTACTTCACGAGCGCGGTGACCTTCCCGCGTTAACTCAGTTTGCGAGTCCTCGCTAGCCTCGCGGTCGAATGGGAATCCTTGACGACATCCTCGCGACCAAACGCGACGAGGTCACGCTGCTACACCAACCACAGACTCGCAACGCCATACGCCGCGCTGCCGTAGAGGCATTGCCGACGCGTGACTTCGCGGGCAGCCTGCGACGACCTGATGGGCACCTAGCTGTAGTCGCTGAAATCAAGCGACGGTCGCCGAGCAAGGGAGATCTAGATCCCGATCTCGACCCTTCGAAACGCGCCTCAGATTTTGAATCCGGCGGTGCGTCGGCGCTAAGCGTCCTAACGGACGGCCCATACTTCGGTGGCAGAGCCCAAGATTTGACGCTCACGCGCGAAGCGGTCGCGCTACCAATTCTCCGGAAAGACTTCGTCATCGCGGAAATCCAGTTGTTCGAGGCGCGCGCTCTCGGGGCTGACGCTGTGTTGCTGATCGTTGCAGCACTAGACGACGCCACCCTTAGAGATCTCAGAGAGGCGGCGACGGACCTAGGCCTAGCTGCGCTTGTGGAGACGCACGATGAAGCAGAGATTGAACGCGCACTTAGCGCAGGAGCGCGCATCGTTGGTATCAACAACAGGAGTCTGCAAAGCTTCTCGGAAGACCTCGGAATCGCTGAACGCCTTGGATCGCTTCTCCCAACAGAAGTGATACGCATTGGGG
The DNA here is from genome assembly GCA_005779395.1 of Actinomycetota bacterium. GTDB lineage: Bacteria > Actinomycetota > Acidimicrobiia > IMCC26256 > PALSA-610 > SXJQ01. The sequence continues at coordinate 64,311 of SXJP01000039.1, read as the reverse complement.
AGTCGGCAGTCAGAACCGTGGCTGATGCACAGAGAATGGCCGACGCGGGCCTTGACGCCGTACTTGTCGGCGAAGCGTTCTCCCGTTGTCCCGATCCTGCAGCGCTATGTGCACAAATGGCCGCGGCGTTCGTAGCCAAGTCGTAATCTGCTCGCACCATGTTCGTAAAGATCTGCGGCATTACTAACGAGGACGACGCGCTGTTGGCTGTCGCTATGGGCGCCGACGCGCTCGGATTTGTGTTTGCTCCTAGCCGAAGGCAGGTCAATGTCGAGGAGGTTCGCGACATAGTCCGGCGGTTGCCAGCAGAGACAATTGCCGTCGGCGTCTTCGTAGACGAACGTCCCGAGCGAGTCGTAGAAATCTGTAACCGCGCAGGACTACGCGGAGCGCAACTGCACGGGCGCGAAACCGTTACGGATGTGCGTTACATACGTGAGCGCGTGCGTTTCGTGATCCAGGGCTACAAGGTTGGCGACCCTGCGATTTCTCTCGCTGCGAACAGCCCGGCCGACATTGTTCTCGTCGACGGACCCAACCCGGGCAGCGGCAAGGTTTTCGATTGGGCGCTCGCCGACAGAATCCCGCCGGGTGTGCGACTGTTGCTAGCTGGCGGTCTGAATCATCAGAATGTTGCCGACGCGATTTCTACGATCCGGCCGTGGGGAGTCGATGTCAGCAGTGGCGTCGAACGAACGACAGGCCACAAGGACCCAACCAAGGTCAGGTTGTTCGTCCAAGCTGCAAAAGACGCAGGCGATGTACTTAGCGCGAGTCGAGGCCATAAGGCCGAACGCGCTATCGACTTCGGAATCGCGCTTGATGAGATCCCTATAGAGCAAATTCCAGATGTGGTCCCAGGCAAGTCGCGCCCCTTCGACTGGAGCCTTGACGATCTCGGGTTGCGAAAATGAATCCACCCGTCCGCGGTGGGGGAGTAATTCTCGGACCTCAAGGGCCAGAGCCTTCGGAAGCTGGTCGTTTCGGTGAATTCGGCGGGCGTTTCGTTCCAGAGACCCTGATCGCAGCTCTAGAAGAACTCGAAAACGAGTTTCGCGCGGCTTGGCATGACGATGCGTTTCGCTCAGAGTTCTCGGACCTGCTCGGGTCCTATGCTGGTCGGCCGACGCCGGTCACCGAATGTCACAGGCTCTCGGACAAACTCGGTGTTCGAGTACTACTCAAGCGTGAAGACCTGACCCATACCGGTAGTCACAAGATCAATAACGTTCTCGGTCAGGCGCTACTCACTCGTCGCATGGGCAAGGGGCGTGTGATCGCCGAAACCGGTGCTGGTCAGCACGGTGTAGCGACAGCAACTGCCGCTGCGCTGTTTGGTCTTGAGTGCACGGTGTTCATGGGTGCTGTCGATGTCGAGCGTCAGGCGCTGAACGTGTGGCGGATGCGGTTACTCGGCGCTGAGGTAATTCCTGTCACGAGCGGTTCGGCCACCTTGAAAGACGCTGTCAACGACGCAATGCGTGAGTGGGTTGCTTCGGTCGAAACGACTCACTACTGCCTCGGTTCTGTCATGGGTCCACATCCATTTCCATGGATGGTCCGTGAGTTCCAGCGCGTTGTTGGCGACGAGGCACGCGAGCAATGCCGGTCGATACTCGATGGTGGAGACCCCGACTACGTAGTCGCATGTATCGGCGGCGGGTCTAACGCAATGGGAACCTTCGCTGGCTTCGTCGACCTAAAGGACACGGCGCTCGTCGGTGTCGAAGCCGCAGGACTCGGCCTAGAAACCGGCAAACACGGAGCGGCTGTAAATCGTGGCGTGCCGGGCTATGTGCACGGGATGCGCTCCCTGTTCTTGCAAGATGAACACGGCCAAGTCCTCGAAGCTCACTCGATAAGTGCAGGACTCGACTACCCGGGTATCGGCCCTGAACATGCAGCACTCGCTGCGAGCGGACGAGCACGCTATGAGAGCGCTACCGACGACGAAGCAGTGTCTGGGTTCGTGCTGCTTTCGTCGACAGAGGGCATCGTGCCAGCACTAGAGCCAGCCCACGCGATTGGCTGGCTCGAACGTGCGGTAGGCGACACAATCCCATCTGGCTCGACCGTGCTCGTAACACTCTCGGGGCGTGGCGATAAGGATGCCGCGCAAATCGCAGAGCGTCTCGGCAGTCTTTGATGCATCTCGAATCAACATTGCGCGCTTCTCGCGATACGGGTCGGAAATTGCTCGTTCCCTATGTCACTGGAGGACTTGGTAAGGACTGGCTAGACGTTGTCAGAGCATGTTCCGACGCCGGAGCCGACGCGATCGAGATAGGAATTCCGTTTTCTGATCCCGTCATGGACGGCGTAACGATCCAAGAGGCGAGTCAGCGTTCTCTCGATATTGGGGCTACGCCTGAGTCGGTAATCGCTCAGGCAAGCGAACTCGACATTGCAGCGCCGATTGCTGTGATGACGTACTACAACATCGTTGCGCACATGGGCCATGCCAGGTTTGCGTCGCTGTTGGCTAACGCTGGGATAGATGCGGCGATTTTGCCTGACCTCCCCGTCGACGAGATGAAGCGAGGCGGTTGGGACGCGACTGCGCGTAGCCACGGAGTCGAATGCGTACTGCTCGCTTCGCCCACAACAACCGATGCGCGACTTGTCGAGATATGCGCCGCGGCTTCGGGGTTCCTTTATGCGGTGTCGCTCCTTGGGGTTACGGGGGAGCGCAAAGGCCTTGCTAATACGGCAGCCTCAATGGGTGCGCGCCTCAAAGCCGCTACCGATATCCCCGTGTTGCTCGGTGTCGGAATCAGCACGCCCGAGCAGGCCGCTGAGGCTTCGTCGCATTGCGATGGCGTAGTTGTTGGCTCAGCGTTGGTACGTCGCCTTCTCCAAAGCGGAGGCCCGATCGAGGCCCACAAGTTTGTAGCGAGTCTCCGCGCTGCCCTAGACGCCTGAAATCTCGTCACGAAGCGTTGAATCGACCGGCGTGAGGCCGAAATTGCTCGCGGAATGGCCAAAACTCGGTATTGAGTCCTCACGCATATGCGCCGATAGCTATGCCACGAATGCAGGGCCGCTTGAGTCGAGCGGTCTTGGTACCTAGCGCAGGAGGCTGAGATGGAAAAAGGCACGATGATCGGCCTCGTGATGGCCTTTGTCGGAGTCTTCGTCGGCGCCATCCTGAAAGGCGCTGACATCGTTGCCCTGTTCACCAACGTCCCCGCTCTGTTGATTGTTGTGGTTGGCGCTATGGGTGCGACTTTCATTGGTGCACCTTTCGCTGAGGGTGCTGCTGTCGGCAAGTACATCGGTAAGGCCGTGAAGGGCAACCCCGAAAAGAACACGAAAGAAACGATTGAAGTGATCGTGCGCCTCACGAACCGCGCCCGGACCGAAGGGCTTCTCGCACTCGAAGAAGATGCGAAGCAACTCGAAGACCCATTCCTCAAAAAAGGAATCCAACTCGCGGTCGATGGCACCGACCCCGACGCTCTAAAGAAGACCCTGAGGGCAGAGGTAGCTGCGTTGAAAGAGCGTCACAAGGCGGGCCAGAATTTCCTCACAAACGCAGGAGTTTTTGCCCCGACTTTTGGGATCATCGGAGCAGTATTCGGTCTGATGGCGACGATGGCCCACCTCGACGATCCTGCGGCAATCGGTCACGGTATATCTGCTGCGTTCGTCGCGACCTTCTGGGGCGTCTTTTTGGCGAACGGGATTTTCTTGCCGATGGCGAACAAGCTGAAGCGTTGCACCACCGAAGAGGTTGATCACATGGAACTAGTGATCGAGGGCGTAATGGCGATGCAGGCAGGTACTAGTCCTCGCATTGTTGAAGAGTTCTTGATGGCTCGTGTTCCACCAGCGGAACGCGAAGCTGAGGCCGCATAGGGGCTGAACGATGTCCGGCGCAGCTAGCGGTGGTCACGGCCACGATGACGAACCGCATGAGGAACACGAAGAACATGTCAACCATGAAGCATGGGTAATTCCCTACGCCGACCTCCTGACTCTGCTGATGGCGATGTTCATTGCGCTGTTCGCGATGTCGTCTGTCGACAAGGACAAGTTCAAGGAACTCTCCATCGGCTTCAACGATGCACTCGGCGGTGGCGAACTTACGACGGGCGTGTTTGCTGCAAAGCAAGGCCACGAGATCATTCCTGCGCCCAACTCCGAAGGTGGCTCGGGTAGCTCGAGTCAGCAAGGTGGTGATCCTGGCCCAACCCAGAATGACATCGGCGAGACATATCTCGACCAAATACTCCAACGCGAGCAAGCACTTCAGGCGGCAATCGCGAGTGAGAAAGCGACTCTTGAAGGTATCAAACGGGCGCTTGAAGCGGCTGCTACGCGCGAAGGGTTTGCGGACAAACTCCATTTTGAGTTGCTCGACGACGGACTGCATCTCACGATCATCACGGACCAGGTTCTTTTCAATTCGGGTGAAGCCGAAATTCAGCCGTACGGGACGACGATCTTGGACCTCATCGCGATCGCTCTTGAAGGCGTAGATAACCCAATACTCATCGGTGGCCACACAGACACGAATCCAATTCGAACAGCGCAGTTCCCATCGAACTGGGAACTGTCTGGAGCGCGTTCTAGCGCCGTATTGCGCTACCTAATGACCGTCGGACTCGCCGAGTCTGATCTTCATTCCTCAGGACATGCCGACACGCGACCAATTGCATCCAACGCAACAGAGGCAGGACGCTCGAAGAACCGGCGTGTAGAGATCTTGATCCAGAGCCAGGTTGTCGATGCACTGCTTGACGCAACCGGCCTTGACGGCAAACCAACTACAGGTGGGCTCACCACCGGCGATCTCGCGACTGGAGTCGATGGCAATTTCGTAGACATCGTCGGAAGCCTCTCGGCCGAAGCCGGACCGTGACGTGTTCCTAGATAGTCTCGGGCCATGACCGCTGAAAAGATCACGATGGGAGCCGACGGCAAGTTGTGGGTTCCGGACGAGCCCATTATTCCATTCGTCGAAGGCGACGGTACAGGTGTCGACATCTGGCCAGCAGCGAAACTTGTGCTCGATGCGGCAGCTAAGAAGCACGGCAAATCGATCGCTTGGAAAGAAGTTCTAGCCGGTCAGAAGGCATTTGACGCCACAGGTTCGTGGCTTCCCGATAAAACTGTCGCGGCGTTTCGCGAGTACCTGATCGGCATCAAAGGCCCGCTTACAACTCCGATAGGTGGCGGTATCCGCAGCCTCAATGTTGCTTTGCGTCAGATTTTAGACCTGTACGTTTGCCTGCGACCAGTGCGCTGGTTTACAGGTGTGCCTTCGCCGGTAAAGCGCCCGGACCTTGTCGACATGGTGATCTTTCGTGAGAACACAGAAGACATTTACGCTGGCCTCGAGGTAGAGCAGGGCACTCCAGAGGCAGCCAAGCTCATCGCTCTATTGAAGAGCGATTTCGGCTGGGATATTCGTACCGATAGCGGTATCGGCATCAAACCAGTATCGGTTACTGGCTCGAAGCGCCTTATCCGCGCAGCGATCGAGTATGCCGTTGCGAATAACCGCAAGAGCGTCACGATCGTGCACAAGGGCAACATCCAGAAGTTCACAGAAGGCGCATTCGCCAAGTGGGGCTATGAGCTCGTCCGCGAAGAGTTCTCCGATGTTGCTGTTGGTTGGGACGACTGCAACGGTGAACGAGGCGACAAGATCTTGGTGAAGGACAGCATCGCCGACATCACATTGCAGCAAGTTCTTACGCGCCCAACCGAGTTCGAAGTGATCGCCACAACGAACCTGAATGGCGACTACCTGTCAGATGCGCTCGCAGCCCAAGTTGGTGGTATCGGCATCGCCCCTGGTGGCAACATCAACTATGTGACCGGCCACGCGATTTTCGAGGCGACGCACGGCACAGCACCCAAGTACGCCGGTCAAGACAAAGTGAATCCAGGATCAGTGATTCTGTCTGGCGTGATGATGTTTGAGCATCTCGGTTGGCAAGGCGCTGCAGACGACATCATCAGAGCTCTCGAGGCGACCATCGCCGACAAGATTGTTACCTATGACTTTGCCCGTCAGATGGACGGCGCAACAGAGGTCAAGTGCTCTGAGTTCGCTGAAGCGATAGTCGCCCGCCTGTAACTAGTGAGCGTGGCGCTGCCTCGCTACGCGCCTTCTGAAGCCCAGCTCCTAACCATTTTGTCCTAGACAATCTGTCTATTGCCTGATAAACTTCCGCTTGTCAGATCCGCGGGGACCGAACAGGTTGGAGATGTCTAAATGAATTGTCTAAAGAAATATGTTGCACGAACTCTTGCTGCAACAGTTGCAGCAACCGGGTGTTTGTTAGTTGCACCAGATGAAAGTCGAGCAGACTTTCTCTCTCTCACGTGAATCAGCGGTAGCGGGCGTAGCGAGTGAGGAGATCTCGGTTGATGCAACTGCGGGCGGCGCCGCTCGCAATAAGGGACAAGGTGAGTATCCCGCACGACCGCAGCCAATGGGCCTACAAGTCGGGAACGCAATCTGGAGCTACGGCTGGTATTTCAACGCCGGTTGGATCAGTGCAACCGTTTACTTCAGCCCACGATTCACTGCCTACTTAGAGCGCAGTCTTGACGACGAACTCGAAATCGCGAACAAGGTTATGAATGTTTGCCTATGGCTGTCCGGGCTCGTAGCTAGCAAGGGAGGGGCCGCCGCGATCGTCGCGGGCGTTTTAGGCGCAGTGTGCGGTTTCGTATGGGACTGGTGGACTGATGACATTTCAAACAATATTGAGCAAGCTATTGCCCGGAAACCAGACGGATGTCTCACGATGAAGGTCGGTTATGGCACAGCCGACAACGGCGGCATTGACTTCAACGACGTAGCAAGAAAAAACAAGTACTGCACCGAAGCGAAGAATCAGGAAGGCTGAGGAGGAAAGATATGTACGTCGTCTATGCATTTTTAGGTTTTCTCGCACTGCGACGGTGGTTGGAGCGTGACAAGCCAATCGTCGACTATTCGCTCGCTTCTTGGCGCCTGAGTGAATTGCCGAACGTTGTCGCCTTCTTGTTGATGATCGGAATTCCGCCGTGGCTCGCGGACAATTCTGATTCGTTGCCACAGAACCTGTCGCTAGTGCCCGCGGCGCTGTTCTTTGTAGCGATCGACACCTGGCGTCGTCGATATTTGAGATCGTTGAGTGCCGCCGCTCGCGCAGTGGCGGCTGCGAGCTAGTAAGGACCGCCATGTGGGTACCGCTCGCGTTTTTACGATTTCTGGCAATTAGGCACCTCGCAGAACGCGAGTTGGTAGAGGAATTGCGAACAAGGGCCACGGAGTGATGCCGACAGTCGGAAAGCCAATGGGCCTGCAAGTCGGTGACACGATCTGGGGTTACGGCTGGTATTTCAACGCCGGTTGGACAACAGGCACCGTCTACTTCAGCCCTAGGTTCACTGCATATTTCCATCGCCACCTCGAGGGTGCCACGACTATTGGGGACGTGATTTCGAGAGCTTGTGTGCTGATATCCATCGTGCTCGGAGTCGCTACGGCGGCCGCCTCGGCGGGGCTCGCAATCGCTATCGCAGCGGCGATTGCTGCATTGTGTTTCACGTAATGGGACTGGTGGAAGAAGGACATAACGAAGAACGTGATGGAGGCAATCGGTCGCAAACCGGACGGCTGCTTGACGATGAAGGCTGGCCCTGGTGCCGCGATTGATGGGGGAATTGATTTCAATGATGTCGGCCGCAAAAACACTTATTGCGCCAAAGCCATCGCGCAGGAGGACTAGGAGAAGCAAGCAATGATCACGATATTGGTTGTAATCGTTTTTGCAGTTATCAGTCGCCTCGCACGTGGTTCATTTCCTGGATTCGATTTTTCGTTCCTTCCTCTACCTCTGAGAGTGCTTTCTTTAGCGTGGATAGCGCCCGTTCTCTTGGCGGTAGAGCTCGCCCCACCAAACCAGGATTGGTACATGCGTGAACTTGCGATGTCGCCGGGTCTGGTTGTCTTTTTTGCCGTACACGTATGGCAACGACGGTATGCAAACTCTGTTCGGTCCGCTTCTCGGCCTCCTAATTGAACCGACATCCCATCGATGGCGAGGAATTGTCTGTGTCGTGGATGAACGACACTTCGAACGATCTTGAAGAAGCGGTCGAGCGCAAACCAGACGGCTGCCTCACTATGAAAGTCGGTGTAGGAGCAACCAAAGATGGCGGTATCGACTTCAAAGATGTTGCGAAGAAGAACTAGTACTGCACGAAGGCCCTCGAGGCAGAAGGTGATTGGAGGCAGGCGATGATTTTTCTACTCATATGTTCGGTTTTCGACATCATCAGTAACGTGAGGCGTGGCGAAGGTTGGAATGCGAAACGGCCGAAACCGCCGCTTGCATCTCGTATTCGTATTGTCGTCGCGGCGGCAGTGTGGTTTGTGGGGTACTTCTATATTTTCGAGGGCGCAGAGTGGTATCTCGTTGAACTCTCGACTCTTCCGCTAGTTGGGTTGTTCGCTCTCCAGGACGCTTCGGGCTGGCGCCGTCGGCGCCGAACGCCCGCGTCATGATGCCTCGCACAGGACTGCAAGTTGGAGTGACCCGCCAACGAGTACTCGATAGCAACGGCAGGTGCAGCGCGCTGTGATCTTGCTACTTGGCTATTTCGTACTTGTGATGCGCACTAGCGACCGAATGTTTCCCAATCCTTTTTGTAAGTGCGGTTCGAAACCCGAGAAATTGCCGGTCGTATTCCCGTTGTTTGTTGCATATTTTGCTGGGGCATTTGTGCTGACGGGTGTCTACGGCGTCGTCGCGATTCTGCACATCGATTTGGTGAATATCCGTTGGGGATTTGAGTATGTGTCAGGAGTTCCGCTGATTGCTCTCGACATATTCTTGTCGGCTAGGCGCAATCGAAAGTTGGTTGGATACTGAACACATGTAGGTGGACTAAGTGATGTACTTGGTTGAAAGCCAAATTGTAATCTGGCTCGTAGTCTTTTTGATACTGATGTTGTATCGGGATCCAGAGCGGTTTCCGGTGCCCAAGAGAGGCAGCGCTCTACGCCAACAAGCTGGCCTCGCTGTCGCTCTCGTCGCATTGTTTTCGGCGGCTGCCTACCTGTCGTGGCTTCTTGACGAGGTCTCAGCAGCTACGCGAATACTTATCCCTCTAGTGATTTTCGATGGTGCCGTGCGCGCATTAATGCAACGACGCATACGTGCAGAAGCACCGGCATCAGATCGTTAGCTGGGTGATTACGTCCGCGAGTGCGGCTTCGTAGCTCCGCAAGGGAGCGAGCCCGCAGGCTCGCAACGCGGCATTATCTAAGACGCTGTTTGCTGGGCGTGGCGCCGGGCGTGGGGGACTGAGATCCGACGTCTTTATCGGAAGCACACGAGCAGGGTCATCACCTGTGAGCGCCAAGATCTGTTGGACAAACTCGAACCAGCTGACGTTGCCAGCGTTTGTCACATGAAATAGTCCAGAGTGCTTTGAATCGGCGAGTGCTATGAGCATCGTTGCAAGGTCAGCTGCACTCGTAGGAGAGCCACGTTGGTCGTCTACGAAGCTTAAGGTCGGAACGGTGTCTTTGATACGTAGAACAGTCTTGACCATGTTCGCTCCGTGTTGACCGAACACCCATGCAGTCCGAGCGACAATGCCGGCGTGACCAAGTTCGAGCACGGCGTGTTCCCCGCTGAGTTTCGACGCTCCGTACACCGATTGCGGGTTGGTCTTGTCAGTTTCGACGTACGGAGTTGGCTTCGTGCCATCGAAAACGTAATCAGTTGAGACATGAACTAGTCGTGCGCCTAGTCGGTGCGCAACTGCAGCGAGATTTGCTGGGCCGTCGCTGTTGATGCGGTACGCCGTTTCAGTGTTGCTTTCACAGTTGTCGACAGCCGTGTATGCGGCGCAATTGATGATGCATTCAGCGCCGCTTGCATCGAGGGTCGCACTGACTGCGGCGGCGTCACCGATATCGAGCGATGCATGGTCAAAGGCGAGGATTTCATGGACGCCGGTCGAGATACCGACGACTTCTTGGCCGAGCATCCCGCCCGCGCCAGTAACTACGAGGCGCATCGCGTTAGCCCCTCGCCCGAAGTGGTTCCCACCACCAGCGATTATCGGCATACCACGCAACAGTGCGCTCTAACGCCTCATCAAGGGTGCGCTGTCGTTTCCATCCAAGGGCCGAAACTTTTGCGACATCAACCGAATAACGACGGTCATGCCCGAGGCGATCCGCGACATACGAGACCATCTCTTCGCCACAGCCATTTAGTGCCAGCAGTTTGTCTACGAGCACCCTGTTAGTTGTTTCATTGCCAGCACCGATGTTGTAGATCTCGCCCGAGATTCCATGTTGCAACACTGTGTAAACGCCAGAGCAATGGTCGTCCACGTGGATCCAGTCACGCTCGTTCAGGCCATCGCCGTATAGCGGAATCTTCTTATCGTCGAGAAGGTTCGTTGTAAATAGAGGGATCGCTTTTTCTGGATATTGGAATGCGCCGAAGTTGTTGGTGCAACGCGTGACGACGACATCGAGGCCATGCGTGTGGTGATAGGAGAGCGCGATGAGGTCGCTACCGGCTTTGCTCGCCGAGTAAGGAGAACGCGGTTCGAGGGGGTCTGATTCTTTCGATGACCCGACCTCGACAGAGCCGTACACCTCGTCCGTTCCGACATGGAGTGCGCGAGGCACCCCGACGCGACGCGCTGTGTCCATAACGACGTTGGTGCCGAAACAATTCGTGTGTACGAAATCGTCGGAGCCATCGATGGAGCGGTCTACGTGACTTTCTGCGGCGAAGTGCACAACAGCGTCACAGCCCTTGAGAGAGGCAGCGAGCGGTCCTGGGTCGCAGATGTTGCCGTGTACAAACGAAAAGCGCGGGTTGTCGTCGACGTCTCGCAGCGTTGAGAGATTCCCTGCGTAGGTGAGCGCGTCGTAGACAACAACTTCGTCATCTGTGTTTGCGAACACCCAGCGGACGAAGTTCGAGCCAATGAATCCGGCCCCACCGGTAACGAGCATCTTCACGGCAGTGTCTCCCCTAGGTGCGCAGCGCGAAGTGTGGCTGCCACTGTTGCCCTAGTTCAGACCTCTCCGGGTTCGACTGGTCTCGCTTGGAAAGTATCGGATCTGTAACGCCCCAGTCAGCGTTGATTTCTGGGTCATTCCACGCGACTCCGAGTTCGTCGGCTGCGTTGTAGTAGCTGTCAACGAGGTACGTGATGGTCATGTCGGTGAGGCTCGCAAAACCGTGGGCGACACCAGGTGGGATGAAGACACCGTGGTGTTCGTTCTTGCCATCGGCGTTGACACCGAGGTCGAAGCATTCGGTCACGCCGTTTGTCGGCGATCCCTGCCGAAGGTCATGCAGTACGACGCGCGCAGTGCCGTACGGCACATACCAATAGTCCGCCTGGTGGAGGTGATAGTGCAGGCCGACAAGACAACCAGCGGCGCGATCGCCACGGTTGCCCTGGAGCATCTCGCGACCGAACGGGAACCATTCTCTGCGGTATGTCTCGACGAAGAAACCACGTTCGTCGCCGTGTACCACTGGCTCAACGTGCAACACGCCTTTGATGAGATTCGACTCGGTCAGCTTGGCCACGGCTTTTTCTACTCCAACTCGATGCGTGAATGGTCGCCGAGCATCAATCTGCTCGCTTTCGGTCGCAGAGACGAGCGCACTACCTCTGCATCGCGGCCGATGAGGGAATCCTGAAGACGATGGACGCCTTCGATATGACACCGTTCGAGCACGACAGAATGCTCTATCTCGGCGTCGATAACGGTGCAATCAGAAGCGATGGAAGTGAATGGTCCGACGTAAGTATCTATGAGCTTGGTATTGCGTCCGATAATCGCTGGGCCTCGAACAGAACTGTTTATGAGTTCAGCACCCTGTTCGATAACTACCCGTCCGTCGATCTTGCTCTGCGCGTCGATCTTGCCGTCGTTGCGAGGTGTGAGAGTTTCGAGCACCAAGCGGTTGCACTCGATAAGTGGATCCTTTTTGCCTGTGTCGATCCACCAACCGTTGAGAACTTCGTGTACTACTCGGTGACCCTGATCGGCAAGCCATTGGATGGCGTCCGTAATCTCCAGCTCGCCACGTTCGCTCGGGCTAATTGAGCGCACGGCTTCATGAATTTTTTCATCAAACAGGTACACGCCGACAAGCGCTAGATCGCTAGGTGGGTCTGCAGGTTTCTCGATTAGTCGAATGACTTCTCCTGATGGGCCAATCTCTGCAACACCAAATTGGCGTGGATCTTCTACGACTGCGAGCAATATCTGTGCTGCTGGTGCTGGCTTCGGCTCAACATGAAGTTCTGGTGGCGCGCTGCGTTCACGCTCGAACTTATCGACGAACCCTGCAAGGTCCTGTTGCAACATGTTGTCGCCGAGGTACATCACGAAGTCATCTGAACCCAGGAAATCCGTTGCTATAAGAACGCAGTGAGCTAGTCCCCGTGGTGCGTCCTGCGGGATATAGGTGATCTCGATTCCGAACTGGGAACCGTCGCCCATCGCAGTAATGAACTCGTCCTTGTTATCGCCTACAACAACGCCAATTTCGGTAATTCCAGCCGAAGCCATCGCTTCGATGCCGTAGAAGATGATCGGCTTGTTCGCAATCGGGACGAGTTGCTTCGCGCCTGTATGCGTGATGGGTCGAAGCCGGGTGCCGGAACCGCCGGCCAGTATCAGACCCTTCATAAGCCTGCATATTCTGCCATGTTTCAGGACGGCTTCGGAATGGGTCGAACGGCCAGTTCGGCCATTTGTGTTCCGATCCTTGTCGCTCCGTGCCCGTTACTTCACATACGGTGGAGGTTATGGATCATCACTGCGACCTCTGCGAAGCCGCACGTATCACCGAATGGTTCCACGAAGACGACATCTGCTGGATCGCCGAATGTGAGATCTGTTATACGCCGATGGTCGTTTGGAAGCCCCACGGTGTCGAGCCTCCCGAGGTCGACATGGTGCACATGATGACGAAACTCAAACTCGTCGTGACAGAGCATTTCGATTTCGAGCACTACGTAGACGACAACATGCGCAATATCCCCGACCATTACCACGCACATGCTCGTCCGGTAGGCGGGTTCTTCGGCCATGGTCGGCGCCGCAAGAGTGAATAGCGACGTCACGGTGACCGAACACATTCTCACGATCGATCTCGGAACATCTGGTCCGAAGGTTGCGTACTTCACGACCAAAGGTCACTTCGTCGCTGGGGAATTCGAACCGGTCGAACTTGTCCTAGTGCCGCCAGACGGAGTTGAGCAACGACCATCCGACTGGTGGGAAGGCATATTGGCATCGGCGCAACGTTTGGCGGCAAGGCAAGTAGTCGATCCTGTGAGTGTTGTCGGAATCTCGGTGACGTCGCAGTGGTCAGGGACCGTCGCCGTAGACGCTTCGGGTAAGCCATTAATGAATGCCGTCATCTGGATGGACGCACGCGGCGCGGGCGTTACTCGCGACATCGTGCGAGGCCGTGTCAACGTCAGCGGTTACTCACCGCAGAGGTTGCGGCGCTGGATATCTCTCACTGGTGGCGCGCCAGCACACTCAGGCAAAGATCCGATCAGCCACGTCTTATGGATCGAGAGAGATCGACCTGAAATAGCCGCCGCAACACACTGTTACCTCGAACCTAAGGATTGGCTGAACCACCAACTAACTGGCCGCATGGTCGCAACGCATGACTCAATAGCAGTTCATTGGTTGACAGATAATCGCGATCCTTCGAAGATCGACTATTCCCCGAGCCTGTTGGCAGCGGTTGGGTTCGAACGCAGGAAATTTCCTGATCTGATCGCAGCCACAGACATTGTCGGCGATGTGTTACCTGAGGTCGCGACGAGTCTCGGTGTGCCTACCGGTATTCCGGTTATCGGTGGTACGCCCGACGTGCAGTCTGCTGCTATCGGGAGTGGCGCTGTTCGAGACGGCGAGGGACATCTCTACGTCGGTACGTCATCGTGGGTTAGTGGCCATGTTCTGGAGAAGAAGACCGATTTATCGCGCGGCATCGCGTCTTTGCCGTCGCCGCTGCCGGGTCGCTACTTCATTGCCGATGAACAAGAGACGGCAGGAGAGTGCCTCAACTTTTTGCGCGACAACGTGCTTTGGCCGACCGATTGTCTCGGGACTCCTGAGCCACCGCCCAATGCGTACGCGCTAATTGATGAGCTCGCGGCGAGCGCGCCCCCAGGTTCTAACGGAGTTTTATTCTTCCCGTGGTTGGTGGGGGAGCGCACGCCCGTCGACGATCACCACCTGCGGTCAGCTTGGGCCAACGTTTCGATTTCGACCACGCGAGCAGACTTGGTGCGGTCCGTTCTCGAAGGCGTGGCTCTCAATACTCGGTGGTTGTTGGCTGGGGTCGAGAAGTTCCGCGGTGGACCATTCCCGTGGTTGAACTTCGTAGGCGGCGGAGCTAACTCCGAATTTTGGGCGCAGATCTTTGCTGACGTTCTCGACCGTGAAATCCGAAGCGTAAAAGATCCGATCCGAGCGAATGGGCGCGGCGCCGCGATGCTCGCCTCGCTCGCGCTCGGCCGCGTTGACATCGACGGAATCGCCGATGTCGTCGAGATAAGTGCCACCTACGTGCCGAAGCCGGCGAACCGTTCGTTGTACGACGATGCTTACGGTGCGTACCGGGCTTTTCATAAACAAACTAAGGGCTGGTACCGCGAGCGCCACGCGAACGCGGCGTCTTGACGAGAGGAAGAAATTGAGCAATCCCTACAAAGATGAGTTCCCGCCTGTGCGCGAAATTCCTCTGCATGGCAGAGACCACAAAGATGTCCTCGCGATGATGACCGACTTGCGCGACCGCGAAGAGAGTCGATGGGTAGACGGGTTCGCTAGCGGCAGCGTCTACCACGGTGACCCAGAACACATAGCGTTCTTGTCCGAGGTCTACGCGTTGCACAGCCAGACGAATCCGCTACATGCAGACCTGTGGCCGAGCATTTCAAAGTTCGATGGCGAGATCTGTCGGATGACAGCGACGATGCTCAACGGTGACGACGACGTTGTTGGCACAGTGAGTAGCGGAGGCACCGAGAGCATTCTGCTCGCCATGAAGACGTACCGCGATCGAGGATTCGCTAACGGCATCACCGAACCAGAAATGGTTATTCCAGCAACCGCTCATGCTGCATTCGACAAGGCGAGCCAATACTTCGGCATCAAGAAGGTGTCGATTCAACCTGGGCCCGATGGGCGCGCAGATGTCGTAGCCATGACGGCTGCGATCAACGCGAACACTGTCGTCGTCGTTGGCTCGGCGCCTAACTACCCGAATGGTCTAGTAGACCCGATCGAGGCGTTGGCCGAGGCAGCTTCCGAGCGCGGGGTTGGAATGCATGTCGACGCATGTCTCGGTGGGTTCGTCTTGCCGTGGGCAGAAAGACTGGGCTACGAAGTACCGCCATTTGATTTTCGGATACCTGGGGTCACATCGATGTCAGCCGACACACATAAGTACGGCTACGCGGCAAAGGGAACCTCGGTCGTCTTGTATCGCGGCAAAGCCTTGCGACATTTTCAGTACTACACGACGGCCTCGTGGTCGGGCGGGCTCTATTACTCGCCGACGTTTGCTGGGTCGCGTCCTGGGGCGCTCATCGCTCAGTGTTGGGCAGCGATGGTTTCTATGGGTGAAGATGGTTATCTCGCAGCTGTCAGGCAGATTCTCGAAACCGCATCGCAAGTGAAGGCGGCGGTGAGGGAGATCGATGGAATCGAGGTAATCGGTGACCCACTCTTTGACGTTGCTTGGAAGTCAGATGAAGTCAACATCTGGGGTGTCCTCGACGAGATGGCGAAACGCGGATGGTCGCTAAATGGCTTGCAAGAACCGGCAGCAATGCACCTGTGTGTCACTTTGCGACACTGCCAAACGGGAGTAGTCGAGCGCCTCGTGGCAGACCTCGCCGCGTGTGTTCAATATCTGCGAGAGAACCCGGACGCGGGAAGCGACCTGGCGCCGGTCTACGGCATGGCGCAGATGACCGAAATGCAGGGCCTAGTCGAAGCTGGTATAGCGGACTATGTAGACAAGCTGTATGAGTAGAAACGAGTCCGAGCAGTCGATGCTCGGCTGGGGACTCGTAGCGGAGTGCGAACTCGAACGGATAGTTGTCGTGTCTCCACACCTAGATGATGCCGTGCTCGGATGTGGGCAGTTACTGAGCGCTCATCCAGGAGCGGTAGTCATAACAGTTTTCGCTGGTAATCCGGATGCATACCCGGTTCCGCAACGGCCCTGGGATGTCATCTCTGGATTCGTTCCCGACGATGATGTGATGGCAGCGCGCAGAGCCGAAGACATCTCGGCACTGTCGAGCCTTGGTGCTATTGCTCATCACCTTGACTTTGTCGAGCACTCGTACAACGAAGCCGGCAACCCGGTTTCGCCCACGTTGATCGCCCCGACGCTGGCCGACGCCATCGCGAGTCATAGTCCAACAAGCGTCATTATCCCGTTCGGTTTGGCCAACCCAGACCATGGAGTGACTCACGACGCAGCGACCATCGCTCGCGAGGGACTTGGCTCGGAACTCTCGTGGTTCGCTTACGAAGACATGGGATACAACTTCATTCCCGGCATGCTCGCATGGCGAGTCTCAGAGTTGTTTCGTTCGAACCTCTGGCCGACGAAAGCGAGCCCATCGACCGACCAGTCGTGGGATCGCAAGCTTGCGGCAATCGAGCACTATCCGAGCCAGCTACTTGCCCTCGAGCACGACTGGAACTTGTCACTGAAACTCGCTTCACGACCAGATGAGGCCTATTGGCGCCTAGAACAGCCTCCGCAAGGATGGGAGTCGCTAAGCGCTCGCTAATACGAAATCCGATGCACGACAGATTTGGCTACGGCGCGGCCTTGATGAAGTCGAGCGTGTCGTAGCTCCTTCCGAGCAGCGAGGTGGGGTCGGCTCGCAACCATTTCTTCAACACGCTTGCATAAACGCGACGGAAATCAACATATCGTTTGAGATTGCCATAGTCAACGAGATCCGCTGAAGCCAGCGATGGTTGGCTTCCGTAGACGCCTCCACGGACCAGATCGCCAATGAGCATCACAACGCCTGCTGTCCCGTGGTCGGTCCCACGATCGCTGTTCTCCTCTGGTCGTCGACCAAACTCCGAGAACGACATCAGGAGGGTTTGACGTCTGTAGTTGAGAGACAGTTTGGTGAAGAATGCTTTGATCCCGTCATCGAGACTTTTCATCAAGTTCGCGTGATCGCCCACTATCCCACCTTGGTTGGTATGGGTATCGAAGCCGCCGAGTCGGACTGTGAGTACACGTATCCCTAGATTGGCGTTGATCAGATTCGCCGCGAGCGCCATTTGATGAGCGAAGTAATCGTCGGGAAATTCGCCTGCGTACGCTGGTTGGACCTTGCCACTGACACGAACAAGTGCTTTGTTGCTCTCAGCAATTTCATTGCCCCAGTCACCTCGTCCACTCTCACCCGAGGCTGCATATTTTGACAGAGTCCTAAGCATTCGGATCTCATCGGGCGTGTCCCTCTCGACGCCGAAAGCGCTGCCAATCCATAGTGGAAGTCCTGCGGCCTGATTCTTGTCGCCAACATGATGTAGCGGCACCGACTGATCGATGACTACCTGGTACAGCGCTTCATTTTGGGCGTTGTAGAGGCTGTCTGCCCAGCGTCCGATCCAGCCAGTTGGGTAAGCAAGCTGTCCGCCACCCCAACCTTGCATCCAGTTAGCCATCGACGTGAAGTGGCTGAAATCGGTTGGATTGGATCCGACTCCGCGGATGAATGCGACTTTGCCATTGTCGTAGCGCTTCTTGATGTTCGCGAGATTTGGGTGCAGGCCTACTTCGGTATTTATAGCTAACTGCGAAGCTTCTGGAATCGCGATCGTCGGGCGCTTTTCGTAGTACGCGGATTGGGTCGTCGGGCAGAGCATGTTGAGAGCATCGTTGCCACCATCCATCTCGATTAGCACGAGAATCGGATCGTGCGGTCCTAGTTGTGGTGCTGCGAATGCGTTGAGATTGCTTAGCAGCGGATTCAGAGCGAGTCCACCGACACCGGCTGCACCGAGTTGGAGGAAGCGCCGTCGCCCTAGGTCCAAGTTCATCCTGAGGCGATCTGTGTTGGTGTCTTGGTTGAAGGTCGTGGTCATCGGGTTCGCCTTTAGGCCATCATGAAATCTGGGGACATCGTGATTAGTTGCGTGACGTGGTACCAAGCGCGTTGGCGCCATTCGCCGGGAGCCTCGTACTGCTTCTTGATCCAAGTCGTGAGCACAGATTTGGTGTTGGCAGTCGGCGTGTAGATGCCGAACTTGGCCAAGGCATTGTCGACCGCTAATTCGTAGCGCGCATCGCCACCAGGTCCATCGAGTACTTCCTGTACGTCACTAAACAAGAAGTTCGCCTCATGCAGAGTCCAGCGGTAGTTCCATATCCATGAAGCGCGAGCCCAGTGTTGTGTAGTACCAAGCCAGTAAGCGTTGTTCTTCCAGCCAGCGACGTTCGGTGGTTGAAAGAGTTCCATCCCCATCTCGTCCATTCCCCAGGCGTGAAAATGGTCGCTGCCATCTCCTGGATCGGTCATCGGGATGTGGGTCGCTTTCATTATCGCGACCACCCACTCTGTCGGGTTGCGGACGAGTCCATTCCGGGACCGGCGTCCATAAAACTCGGGCCTTAGGAAGACTGCTCGCAGCAAGTCTTTGATGTTTAGGTCCGAATCGAAGAACACGTGCGACAGTTCGTCAATCACTGCTTCCGGTGGAGTCGAGCCCGCGAAGTACACCCATAACTTTCGTGTGATGTGCCGTGCAGCGATCATTTTCGTGGCCAGGTTTTCTTCAAGTAGGTAGTCGATTATCTGTGGTCCGTCCCAAGCCCTTGACTCACCCATGAATTCCTTGGTCCCGAAGTCGTGGGCGGTGCTGTGAAACTCATATGTCATCGGGCTCATGGAGTCGTTGATGTTGTGACCTGTCCAAGCTCGAGCGGCCGTGATGACGTCGGCCTGGCTGTACTGGTTCACTCCCAAAGTGAAGAG
The DNA here is from genome assembly GCA_005779395.1 of Actinomycetota bacterium. Classification (GTDB taxonomy): domain Bacteria; phylum Actinomycetota; class Acidimicrobiia; order IMCC26256; family PALSA-610; genus SXJQ01. The sequence goes on along the minus strand of SXJP01000039.1, from coordinate 45,258 downwards.
TTCAAGCAATTCGCGCGCAAAGTTTTCATTCGGGGAACTCTTGTGGTTATAGGCATTGTCTAGGTATAAGACCATCGCTGCTTGCAACGACATGTTCTGAACAAGTTCACGAAAATTGCCCATGCCGGATGTCCGGAACAGGTTGTTCTGATCCCACATCAGGCGGACGTCGTTTACCTTCGAGTTCTCTGTAGCGAAATGTCCGTGCCAAAAGAGCGTGAGTTTTTCTTGGAGGGGTTTAGTCGAACCTGCCATGCGGTCTAGCCACCAGTGGCGTAGCAGGTACTCGCGTTCCCAGTCTTCGAGGCTCGCGTCGTCGAGAAATGTCGGTTTCTCGACTTCGACGAAATCGTCTAGTAGTTCTTCAACTGTCGTCTCTAGTGGTTGCAAGGACTTCTGCTGAATGGTCTCCAGGTCGAGGCCGAATCCAGCCCGCTTGAAGAGGTGGCTGATTGCGTCGGCTGTCGGCATTAGTTCCCCTCTGCCCCGCCCGCACGGGAGTCATCGGCCAAACCATGTCAAAAACTGAAGTCTTCGCGAAAGGAATTTTTCAATCAACGACTATTGCGTGCTCCGGCAGGCTTTCATTCGGGGAAATTTCGTCGAGGTCTTGGCCCGCAGGTTCTGGAAGCCTCGGTACGAATAAGACCGCGGCCAAGACAGTCGGAATCGCGCAGAGTGCGATCGCTCGACCAATGCCGCCGAGTGGGTCTGCAAGTAGCCCGGCGAGAATCAAACCTGAAGCAGAGCCGACAACGCTGACTACTAGCAACATGCCGTTGCTCGTGCCGCGGACCTCCGTGGGGAACAGTTCGGCGCCCATCGTGCTTATCGCGAGACCACCGCAACTCGCAGCGAGGACGCTGAGCATCGAAAACACATAAAGGAAGATGCCGGACGAAAGAAAAAATCCGATTTGGCACAGACCGGCGAGACAAAGGAACAGCGCTGCAACAGGACGTCGACCGCGAACTTCGGTGAGTTTCCCTGCCAATATGATGCCGATGAATCCGGGGAACCCTGTGGTCGCCGCACGAAACCCGGTAATACCACTGTTCGAGAAACCGCGGTCATCGAGGTACTTGTTCATCAGCTGAGCAGATGGCGCAGACAACATGTTCGTCATGAAACCGACGGCAGCTAGCACCGCGAATCGTTTCCCGTATAGGCGATCAACGACCTCGCTAGCGCGCCCGCGTTCTATGTCGGCTGCGACAAGCTTCGTGTAGCGCCGACTCTCTGTGAGGTTGCGAGCGACGCTCGGGACGATCAGGACGCTTAGGCCCGAAACTAGGTACGAGAGTCGCCAAGCGTCGGGGTGCCTGTCTGCGATCGGGAGTAGAAAAACGACGGCAGTGAATCCAAATCCACCGGACATCGCGAGCATCGCTGCTGCGAAAGCTCGTGCGCCCTTCGGCGATTCTTCGATAGCGGCAATGCCCGCAACTATCGCTGCAGCACCGACGAAGCCTCGCGCCACTCCTTGGAGAGCTGTGAGCGTGTAGACATCGGGCGATAGGGCAGTGAGTGCGTTGGCAATCGCCATTCCGATGAGGCCAATGAGGATCATGCGGCGTCGGCCAACCCTGTCCGCGAGGCCCATCACGAACAATGCGACAAGAGCGCCTGCGCGCGACGCAGCTAGGGCAACTGTAAGCGCCTGATCGGAAAGGTCGAAGCTGTCTTGAATGTTCTGCGCGTTCTGACCGAATAGCGAGCCACCAAAAGTGGCTACCGCTGTGGCCATCGCAGCTGTTGCGAGCAGACTTGCTTGGCGTTGCGTGAAAGGCACATTCGCAAGCAGCATTGGGGCCTTAAGTGCGTCGGGTGGGGACTCAGCACGAATTGCGCATTCGATCACGTTGATGCAACGGTCGGCATGCCGCTCGAGCTGCCCGAGTGCCATGCCAGTGATCGCCCATTGGAAATACGGGACCTTCATGTCGGTCATCGCGACGATGTCAACCGTGCACGAGTCTTCACCCGTAGATGTCACGGTGGTGATGAGCCAGGTTTCTGCCGCGATCGCTGGAAGGTGCGCGATTAGACACGGCGACCGGTCAGCGCAGTGCGAAGCTTCGTGTGCTCCGAACTCTGCTGCAATCACTGCGCTTGCACGCTCGGCCGATGTGGCAAGATCAATCGTTCGCGTAGCTTGCATCTGCGACATGCTAGGCAGGCTATGTACAACGACCCTCGCACTCGACAGGAATGACATGACCAAACTCGAAGTCGGTAATCGCGCTCCAATATTCAGCCTGATGGACCAGGACGGCAAGTTGGTGAAGCTCTCACAATTCAAGGGACAGTCGGTGGTCTTGTACTTCTACCCGAAGGCAGACACGCCTGGGTGCACGACACAATCTTGCGAATTGAGTTCTGCGCTTGCTGACTTGGCAGTGTTGAACGCTGTCGTGCTTGGAGTCTCGCCTGATGCTGTCGAGAAGCAGAAGCGGTTTGACGACAAGTATGAACTTGGTTTCCCTTTGCTCTCCGACGGTGACCATGCAGTAGCTGAGGCCTACGGCGTGTGGGCGGAGAAGGTGAACTACGGACGCAAGTACATGGGGGTAGTGCGCAGTGCATTCGTAATCGACCCCAGAGGCAAGCTTGCAGGAGTGTTCTACAAGGTCAGCCCGAAAGACACAGTTCCTAAAGCAACCCAGGTACTGAAGGGTTAAAGGTTCAAAGCGTAATTAGGCCCCGATGGCGTGATACCCGCCATCTACATGCACAATTTCACCGGTTGTCGCGGTGAAGAAATCACTGAGTAAAGCGACACAGGCACGGGCTGCTGGTTCTGGGTCGCGGACATCCCAACCGAGGGGCGCTCGAGCGGCCCACGCTTCCTCAAATTGTTCGAATCCTGGAATCGACTTCGCTGCGATGGTGCGGATAGGGCCAGCAGCCACAAGGTTCACTCGAATATTTGAAGAGCCAAGATCTCTCGCGAGGTACCGTGCTGTTGACTGCAAAGCTGCCTTTGCGACTCCCATCCAGTCGTAGACAGGCCACGCTTGAGAGCCATTATCGAAATCGAGACCGACGACAGCGCCGCCTGCAGGCATGAGGGGTCGCACGGCTACGGCGAGCGCCTTGAGCGAATAGGTCGACACGTGTAGAGCCGTAGCGACATCGTCCCAGGGCGCACTTAGAAAACCGCCTCCGAGGCAACTCTCAGGGGCGAACGCGATCGCATGCAGTGCTCCGTGCAGTTCGCCACCTACGCGGCTAGCGAGGGCGTCCACATCTTGAGGGTTGGTCGCATCGAATTCGACGATTTCGACATCAGGGTTAGGTAGCCGCTTGGCTGTGCGCTGTGTCAGAGACATCACGCGACCAAAGCTTGAAAGCACGACCGTCGCACTTTGTTCCTGTGCAGCGCGGGCTACCGAAAACGCGATCGATGCATCGTTGAGCACGCCCGTGATCAAGATTCGTTTACCTTGAAGCAACATTTGGTACATCCTTGTTAGATGAGGATCACATCGGTGAGTTGGAGTGCTTGCGTGGCCTGCCGAGACTTCGCTTCATCTGCAGTTGCGAGAGCCCAGAACACAACGCTATGCGTGTTTCGCTTGGGTGGATTACAGCGTCGACGTACCCGCGCTCGGCGGCGCGGTATGGGTTGAGGAAATCCTCTTCGTAATCAACCTTTGTGGTGGAGTCAGACCGGAGTATTTGCATCGCTCCCGCGGCGCCCATCACAGCAATCTCTGCACATGGCCAAGCGAAACAGAGGTCGTTACCAACTCCCCGTGAGTCCATAACGATGTAGGCGCCGCCGAATGATTTGCGCATGATTACGCAGATTCTTGGCACTGTCGCTTCGCAGTACGCGTGGGCGAGTTCTGCGCCATGGCGAATCATTCCACGCCACTCGAGATCCTTGCCTGGCTCAAATCCTGGAGTATCTACGAGGGTGACGATAGGAAGGTTGAAAGCGTCGCAAAGTGATACGAACCGGGCCGCTTTCCGGGAAGCCTCTATGTCTAGAGTTCCAGCCCGGTTTTGTGGTTGGTTCGCGACTATGCCAACCGATCGACTGTCCAATCGTCCGAACCCGGTAACAACGTTCGGGGCGTAGCTTGCACGAATTTCGACGAATGAGTGTTCATCGACAACGTCCTCAATTACATGGCGAACGTCGAAGCCACCAGTAGGAGCACTTGGGATCGATGTGGCCGCCCGATCACAAAGGCGGTCCTTCGGATCGTGGGTATCGCTCACAGGCGGATCTGAAAGCGAATTGCTAGGAAGGTAGGAGAGGAGCGTTTCGATTGCGCCCGCCACGGCAACCGGACCGGAGACGACGATCGCAGCGAGGCCCGAAGACGTGTCGTGGATGCTCGCTCCACCGAGTCCATGGCGATCGGTCTGTATACCGGTGAATTCTGTAACTGCTTGAGGTCCTGTGACGAATGCAAAGGCCGTTTCGGTCATCACGACGAGGTCGGCAAGGCCGAGCAGCAACGCCGGACCTGAAACACATGCACCTGTTACTCCGATTATTGTTGGTACGACGCCAGAAGCACGTGTGAGCGACCGCGCTATGAGTCCCCACGCATGCAGCGCAGCGAGACCCTCGAAGACATCTGAACCGGAACTGTCGATAACGAGTGCAACGGGGATTCCAAGATCGGCCGCGAGGTCGATGGCCTCGCTGATCGTGCTTCCTCCAGCCGATGTGATAGAGCCGTGGTGCTGCCCGCCGCTTAGTTCGACCCAGACGACGTTGCTGCCATCTAGGTCCCGTAACACGACGTTTGTCGCGACGTCGGTTCGCGACCCCATCCCGACGCCTGCGATCATTCGACTCCGCTGGGCGCTGGCAGAAAAATTACGGACGCGTTGTGACCGCCGAAACCGAAGCTGTTTGACATAGACGGTTTCGATGGCACAAAGCGTGGCGTTCCGGCAACAACATCGATCGTGATGTCATCGCCGAGGCGTTCGAGGTTTGCTGTCGGCGGCACGCTCTCGGAGCGCATCGCAAGAATCGCGGCTATCGCTTCGACGGCGCCAGCCGCACCGATCATGTGCCCGGTAACGCCTTTCGTCGAAGTGACGACTGGCCCATCGTCGCCGAAGACTTTGAAAATTGCGGCTGACTCCGCCGAGTCGTTGAGAGGTGTACTTGTGCCATGCGCGTTGATATGGCCGACGGCAGACGGGTCGAGCCCTGCATCTGCCAGAGCGAGTTTCATGCACGCGACGGCACCCTCTCCACCAGGCGACGGTGCTGTTATGTGATGGGCATCAGAGTTGCGTCCGTACCCCCCGAATTCTGCGTAGATTCGTGCGCCACGCTCGACGGCGAGATCCATGCGTTCGAGTAAGAGCGCGCCGGCGCCTTCTCCCATCACGAAGCCATCGCGGCCAGCGTCGAAGGGCCGAGAGGCACGAGCCGGATCGTCGTTGCGTCCGGACAACGCAGTCATGCGGGCGAAAGCAGAGATAGCGGTCTTTGTCTGACAAGACTCCGCGCCAACAACCATTACGACATCGGCTGTGCCATGACGAATAAGTTCCGCGGCGTCGCCGATTGCGTTCGTACTAGCGGCGCACGCCGTTGCGACAGTGAAGTTTGGACCAGTCCAGCCGAACCGAAGCGAGACGCCCGCGGCCGTCGCGTTAGGCATCATCATCGGGACGAGTAGGGGACTGACGCTACGCGCACCCTTAGTGAATCGAATCTCGACTTGTTCTTCGAGGGTGATTAGCCCACCGATGCCTGCGCCGCCAACTACAGCGCATCGTGCCGGGTCTATCCGAGGATCACTAGCGTCTGCGAGCGCGTCCACCGACGAGGAGATGCCGAGTACCGCCGACCGATCGAGTCTGCGTGCCTCTTTCATGGTTATGTACTTCTCGACATCAAATTCCGGTACCTCGCAACCGATTTGCACAGTCAGCTCGGCTGGGTCGTATCGAGAGATACGAGCGCCAGCAGAATCTCCGGAGCAAAGGCGTGCCCAAAAGGTATCGAGGTCGTTGCCAGCAGGCGATTTCACGCCGAGACCCGTCACTGCGACACGATGACGACCACGAAAGTCGAGACTGCTCACGCTCGCGCTGCCTAGCTGATTTTTGCGAGTACTAGATCTACGGCGTGGCCAATGGTGGTTACGCCTTCGAGGTCTTCTTCTGGAACTTCAATCGAGAATCGTTCTTCTAGACCCATGACTAGCTCAACTAGATCGAGGCTGTCGGCTTCAAGGTCTTCCTTAAAGCGTGCATCCTCGGTGATGCTCGATGCATCGAGAGATAGGACTTCGACTGCGACTTCACGTACTACTGCAAGTGCCTCGGTGCGTTCCATTTCGTTCCTGCTTATCTGCCGGATCCCGGCTACTTGATGGTTAGGTCTTCGGTCTTTGAACTTACTTCGTTATGTGGGTCGAAATTCGTGTCGAAAAGATGGGCTGCTCTCTAGTGGCCCATCGCCAGGCCGCCATCTACAGGGATGATTGCTCCTGTGATGTACGAGGCTTCCGGCGAACACAGAAATGCGATGACGTCAGCTACTTCAATAGGTGTTCCGAATCGGCGTAAAGCGACTTGCGCCTCGGCCTGCGAACGCCACTCATCGGTGAGGCCATCGGTCATCGCGGTATCGATTGGCCCCGGTGCAACGATATTTGCTGTGATGCCACGTGAACCAAGCTCCCTGGCGAAACTTCTGGTCAGTCCAACGAGTCCCGCCTTGGCCGCTGAGTAGTTGGCCTGACCGGCGATACCCATTTGCCCGCTCGCGCTCGAGACGTTGATGATGCGACCGTACCGATGTTTGAGCATCCCTGGCGTCGCCCTGCGAATAGTGCGGAATGCGCCGGACAGGTTCGTCTCGATCACCGATGACCACTGTTCGTCTGTCATTCGCATGATGAGTCCATCTGCCGTGATGCCGCCGTTGTTGACTAGAACTGCGACTTTTCCGAGCGTCCGCTCAATTTCGGCGAAAGCGTTCTCGACAGAATCGACGCGGGTGACGTCGCAGTGGACGGCAATAGCGATGCCTCCACTCGATTTGATGTCCTCAACGACTTGTCGTGCGCCGACTTCATCGGACGCGTACCCAACGGCTACGTACAAGCCCGAGCGAGCGAGTGCACAGCTAGTGGCCGCTCCAATTCCCTTCGATCCACCGGTGACGAAGGCAATTCTTCGTTCGTTATCGGTCACCATCAATTTCCCCATCGAATAAGAGCACTCGCCCAGGTCATTCCTGCTCCGAAGCCAGCGACGAGAAGGCTGTCTCCGTGTTTGATCTGGCCACTCTCGACCGCTTCGAACAGAGCGAGCGGAATTGAGGCCGTGCTGGTGTTCCCGTACTTGTCTATGTTGACAATCACACGTTCCATCGGGATGCCAATTCGGTTAGCTGCAGTCTCAATGATCCTGATGTTGGCCTGATGTGGAACGAACCAGTCGACGGCATCGATCGTGGTGTTGGCATTAGCCAAGGTTGCTATTGCTGACTCGCCGATAGCGCGAACCGCACGTTTGAAAACTTCTTGGCCCTGCATCTTCACGACGTGATCATTGTTCGCGACAGTTTCGGCCGAAGTCGGCAACCGAGAACCGCCAGCAGGAATCTGAAGAATGTCGGCGGCACTGCCATCGCAGCCGAGATCGAAGCTGAGCAACCCATAGTCCGGGTCACCGAGAGACCAGACAGCGGCGCCCGCCCCATCTCCGAAAAGAACGGCAGTGCCGCGGTCGTGCTGATCGACTATTCGGCTAAGAGTTTCGGCACCGACCACTAGGACATTGCTCATACCCGTGTTGAGCAATGCAGATCCGACAACGCTCGCGTATACGAATCCGGCGCAAGCGGCGTTTAGGTCGAAGCTGCCGCAAGCAAGCCCAAGACTCTCGCCGACGTGTGCGCCGGTGTGCGGTATGAGTTGCTCCGGTGTAGCCGTCGCCACTATTAGGAGATCTATATCTGCAGGCGACAAGCCAGCAGACTTGATGGCTTTTGTCGCAGCTTCGGTAGCCAGCGAAGCTGTCGACTCAGATGCACTTGCTTTACGGCGTTCACGAATTCCGGTCCGCTCGACAATCCATTCATCTGTTGTGTCGAGCCGGGCTTGCAAGTCTGCGTTCGTTATGACGTCATCAGGTAGGGCGATTCCCCAACCTCTTATGCGCGCACGACTAATGGGATTGTTAGGTGTCGAAATCACGAGAAGGTCAAGCTACGCGACGCGAAGCCAAGCGACGGGCTCTCCCTCGCGGAGGCGTTCGCCTTCGTCAGCGAGAACGCCCATCAAGGTTCCCGAGAAAGGCGAGAGCACGCGAACGCGCTTTCCGGGACTCTCAAGCACTCCGATTTCGTCGCCAGCACCGACATACACCCCTGTGTATGCAAGTGCGGTCTGCCGGAATACACCGTTGGCAGGCGTGACGATCATTCGCTCAGGAATAGAAACGAACTCACCGTGGTGGATGGAACCGAGGCGTGACAGTGTGGAGGTAAGCATCGGGGCAGAGACTCATAGGAAACCCAAGTGGTTACTCAATTGCCTCGATATCGCTCTGACCTGCGACGCTGACTACGCGGACAGTGTCTACCGTTCGTTTTGCGACACCAGCGATCATCGCGCCGTGACCGATTTCAAAAAAGATTTCGGCATTTAGTGGACGGCTGCAAAGACTCAGCATGCATTCGCGCCAGCGCACTGCGGATACGGGATGCGTGGCGAGTCGTTTCTGCCAGCCAATGCCGTCTGAGTAGGCGCGGGCATCAGCGTTAGACACCACTGGAGCAGATGGTTCAGCGAAAGAAATCAACGTTAGAGCCTCGGCCAGTCCGGCGACAGCGCCACCCATCAGCGGTGTGTGAAATGCGCCGTCTACAGGCAGGTGCATTGCGCGTTTGGCTCCTAGTTCCTTCGCACGAGCGATCGCAGTCTCAATCCCAGTTGCTGTTCCTGCGATGACTACTTGCCCGGGGGCGTTGTCGTTAGCGACCCACGCAGAGTTTGGGGCGGCATCGCACGCAAGGGTCGCTTGCTCAGGCGTGACACCGAGCAACGCAGCCATTCTGCCCTCATTGCGGTCGGCCTCGGCCTGAGTTAGTTCGGCGCGTCTTGCCGCGAAACGCACCCCATCTATAAGCGAAACCGCACCGGATGCAATTAATGCCGTGACTTGACCGAGCGAGTGACCGGCGAAGGCGACGATTTGGTGATTGCGCCTGATCGTTGCCTCGGCCGCGTCCCATGCCATCAGGGATGTCAGCAGAACCGCGAGTTGCGCAGAACGAGTTCGAGCCAAGGCGTCGGCGTCTGCATGAAGAACAAGTTCGGCGAGGTCCTCGTTCAAGGCTTCCGCGGCATGCTCGAGAATCTTCCATGAATTGCTGTCAAGCCATGGTGCTCCCATGCCGGGCGCTTGTGTTCCTTGTCCTGGGAAGGTGATTGCAACGCGCATTGGTCTCCATGCAAGCACGCGCAAACCCTAAGTTCATGCAATGACCGACGATCCGATCAGCCTGCTTGCGCACCGCCCACCATTTCGTTTTGTTGACGCTGTAGACGAACTCGAACCAGGGGTACGCGTCGTCGCTCGCTGGCGACCGACGGGTGATGAGGAATTCTTCGCTGGGCACTTCCCTGGTAATCCAATACTGCCGGGCGTAATCCAGCTTGAGGCGTTAGCACAGGCTGGCGGCATTGCCCTGCTTTCTGATCAACGCTACGCAGGCAAGCTTCCGCTGTTCGGAGGTGTCGAAGCTGTGCGATGGAAGAGGGTCGTCCGACCAGATGAAGAACTACGCATGGAAATAACAATGGAAAGATTGTCGGCTCGAGGTGGATGGGCTAGTGCCGTTGCAACCGTCGATGGTGAAGTCGCGGTCCGCGCACGTTTGCTATTTGCGCTCAGCTAAGTGCGCTTGCGTTTCTTCGGCGAACGAGACAAATCTTCGAGTTCTTTGATTTGGTTGGCGCTGTAGCGGACACTGTCTTGTGATGAATCTGTTTCGTCTTCCTGATCACTTGGTTCCGGGTCGAGCCCAAGGAGGATCCGAACCTCAACTTCGTCGTCGATTGCGGGTTCGCTACGTATCCTTCGCGACGGTCCGATAATTATTAGGACAACCCCTAGAAGCGCTGCACCTGAGATGGTGCCTGCAAAGAATTCAAACACAGAGTGCCCGGAGCGGGATTCGAACCCGCACATCCTTACGGACAGTGGATTTTGAGTCCACCGCGTCAGCCAATTGCGCCATCCGGGCAAAGCCGGGCGAGTCTACGGCCTCAGCGTTGAATCGCCTGAGCGGAAGCGAAGTGAGCCGTAGACTCAGACGACCATGTCCAAGTCGATTCTTGAACGTCGCCTAATCGACGTGTCGGGGCGCGCAAAGCGCCTCCGCGCCGAACTCGAAGTCGCAGACGAACAACTCGCGTTTCTGAGCGACGAAGCCGACGAGGCACGCCTACGGTCTCTAGTCGCTGAGACTCCGCTATCGGATTCAGTAGCGCGAGAAGCACAACGACACGCGGATGCACACGCGAACTACCGAGCTTCGCTGGCGCGTTCGATATCGGAACTCGAGAGCGAGCAGGATGTCTTGTTGGAGCGTCTGGCAATTGCGTTATCGGACGCTATCGAGTCTTGAAATCGTGTAGATATGAACTGTAGGAAGGTATGGCGGTGGCAGATCCCGTTCGAATAGTGGTTGCCGAAGATGAGGCGATTATCAGGCTCGACCTAAAGGAAATCCTCGAAGAAGAGGGCTACCTGATAGTTGGCGAGACCAGCCGAGGTGACCATGCCGTCGAGTTGGTCAAGGAGCACAAAGCCGACCTAGCGATCCTCGATATCAAGATGCCGGGAATGGATGGGCTGACAGCAGCTCGACACATCACGAACGAAAAGCTCGCGGCAGTCTTAATTCTCACGGCGTTCAGCCAACACGACTTAGTCGAGCAAGCGCGTGAGGCCGGTGCTCTTGCTTACCTAGTCAAACCGTTCCAAAAAAGTGATCTAATTCCCGCGATTGAGATGGCTCTCGGCCGACACGAGCAAATGGTCGCGTTAGAACACGAGAACGCCGATCTTGTCGCACGGCTTGAAGCGCGCAAGCTCACCGATAGGGCTAAGGGACGCTTGATGGATGGGTTCGGACTCGGCGAGGCCGCAGCATGGCGCTTCCTGCAAAAAACTGCGATGGATACTCGAAAGGGTGTCGCTGAAGTCGCGCAATCGGTGATCGACGGTTCGCTCACTCCGTAGTTGCGAATGAAGCTGTCGAGAAGGCTCGTCTCAGCTTCGCCCTAGTCTGACCGCATGGCCACGGACGACAGTGATCGCAAAACGTTGTTGTTGCTCGACGGTAACTCACTTGCCTATCGAGCCTTCTTCGCGATGCCAGCAGACATGGCTACGAGTACAGGTACATACACAAATGCTGTGTACGGATTCACAGCGATGCTCTCAAAGGTGATTTCGGATCACAGGCCCGATCTGGTCGCCGTAATTTTTGATGCGCCTGGCGGTTCGACCGAACGATTCGAGATGTATCCCGATTACAAGGCTGGGCGACCTCCGACTCCAGATATTTTTCGCTCCCAGTGGCCGCTCATTCGCGAGGTCCTAAAAACGCTACAGATTCCGCAACTTGAGGTCGTGGGGGTCGAAGCCGATGATGTGATCGCGACGCTCGCCACTCGCGCTGCGGAACTAAGCATCGATGTAATTATCGTCACTGGCGATCGCGACAGTTATCAACTCGTTCAAGACCCGCACATAAGGGTCCTATACAACAAGCGTGGCGTGAGCGACTACGCCTTCTACGACGAGGCAGGAATATTCGAGCGGACGGGCGTCACGCCTGCGCAGTATCCGAACTATGCGGCCATGCGAGGCGACGCTTCCGACAACCTTCCAGGAGTTCCTGGTATCGGGGAGAAGACGGCTGCAAAACTGATCGCTGCCTACGGCGATCTCGAGACGATTTTCGAAAACCTCAAAGACCTGCCACCGAAGCAACAACATAATCTCGCAGAGTTCAAAGCCCGCGTGTTCAGGAACAGGCAGATGTCCATCCTTCGTCGCGATGTCGATGTAGGAGTCGAAGTAGCCGACTTGGTGCAAGGCCATTTCGACACCGACGAGCTACTCGCGTTGTGCAACCAACTCGAGTTTCGCCAGCTATACGCGCGGATCATCGAAGCGGTTGGCGGCGCTGCAGGACCGAACTCGAACTCTGTCGAGGTTGCTGGTTTCGACGTAGACGTAGAAATTGCTAATGACACAGGCCGCGTGATTGAACTCCTTGCCTCGATCAAGGGTTCCGTCGCGATAGAACCGCGATGGGCCGATCAAAATCGATACGACCTCGATGGAGTCGCGATCGCCGTATCGGCGGACTCTGCCACCTATATCCCGGCAAATGTGCTCGCCGTCACGGCAGTGCGCACCGAGATCGCGCGAATTTTCGAAGGCGGCGCCAGAGTCATCTCGCACCGAGCGAAAGAGCTTGTTCATGGGCTCGGAAACCCTGAGTTTTCTTCACTAGATGCCGACACAGCGGTGATGGCGTACCTAATCGATCCAGCGGACGGCAAATACTCGCTCGACCGTCTAGCGCAGCGTTATCTCGGAGTTGAACTCAGCTCGCCTGACGCAACCGACGGAACTCTCGACTTCGGCGGTGAAAGTGCAATCAACCAGGCTGGCAGGAATGCAGCAGCTGTCCTGGTGCTGGCCGACAAACTGCGGGAAGCGCTCGATGCTAGAGATCTGACCCAGCTCTACGACAAATTCGAAAGGCCACTCGTTCCGGTCTTAGGGCGAATGGAAGCTGGCGGAGTCAGAATCGATGTCGACTTCTTGCGCTCGCTCAGCAAAGATCTGGCAGAGAAGGCCAGAGAACACGAAGCAAGAATTCATGAGTTCGCAGGTGAATCTTTTGTAATCAATTCTGTGCCGCAGTTACGGACAGTTCTATTCGAAAAGCTCGGACTAACTCCAGTAAAGAAGACCAAAACGGGGCCGTCGACCGATGCAGACTCACTACAGAAATTGAGTGGACATCACCCCATCGTCGCCGAGATCCTTGCATACCGCGAGGTCGAGAAACTCCGCAACACTTATGCCGATGCGCTCCCACCGCTCGTACAGGCTGACGGGCGCATACACGCGAGATTCAATCAACTAGGTACTGCCACCGGTCGCGTGTCTAGCGAAAATCCGAACCTTCAGAACATTCCTACGCGGACAGAAATAGGCAAGTCGTTACGCCGCGCGTTCATTGTTGACGATGGTTGCACTTTGCTGTCTGCGGATTACAGCCAGATCGAGCTTCGCGTCATCGCTCACCTCTCCGGGGACCCTGGGCTTATCGACGCATTCGAGCGAGGCGCCGACATTCACGCGGCTACAGCTGCCAAGGTATTCAACGTTCCCGAAGGCGAGGTCGACAGCAACCAAAGAAACGTTGCCAAGATGGTCAACTACGGGTTGGCCTACGGCATGGAGGCTTACGGACTAGGGCAACGTCTCGACATAGCGACGGGCTTGGCTCAAGAGCTTCTTGACGCGTACTTCGCAAGCTTTCCACTCATTCGCGAGTTCACTTCTAATACGGTCATCGGAGCGACGGCTAACGGCTACACCACCACGATGTTCGGCAGACGTCGTCAAATCCCCGAAATTGCAAGCGACAATTTCCGAATCCGCCAGATGGGCGAACGCATGGCGCAGAACGCGCCGGCACAGGGCGCTGCAGCCGACATTTTCAAGTTGGCCATGATCGACTGTGACCGTGCTCTTGCGGCTGGTGGATACCGCACGCGCATGATCATGACAGTGCATGATGAACTTGTGTTTGAAGTCCCCAATGCAGAACTTGAAGCGATCACAGCACTCGTGCGCGGTGCGATGGAAAACGTCTGCGAACTGCGCGTGCCGTTAGTGGTTGACACGGGGTTTGGTCCGAACTGGGCCGAGGCGAAGTAACGCAGTCGTGGGGGAGTTCAGAGGCATCGGTTGGTTCAATCCTCTCGCGGATTTCCTCGGTACTGCCTACTTGCGCAATGCGTTCACATACGGGACGAAACAAGAGGTTGACTTCATCGTGGATTCGTTCGGTCTCAAACCTGGCATGCGTGTACTTGATGTCGGTTGTGGACCCGGTCGCCACAGCCTCGAACTCGCTCGTCGCGGCATCAGCGCCCACGGCATCGACCTTTCGGAGACATTCATCGACTTAGCGCGCAAGAGCGCACGGTCAGAGGCACTTGATGCAACGTTCGAAGTTGGCGATATCAACGAACTCGATATCGATGGTGAATTCGATGCCCTTATCTGCCTCTGTCAAGGTGGGTTCGGTCTTCTCGGTGGAGCCGAAGACGCGGTGCTCGTCAGTCGTCTCGTGAAGGCCCTGAAGACCGGCGGTCGCGTCGCTCTGAGCGCCTTTTCGTCGTACTTCGCGGTCCGCTGGTTGGAGACGAACGACAATTTCAATCTCGTCTCGGGCGTCAATCATGAACGCGCAACGCTCCGTAATGCCGATGGCGCCGAGGAAGAGTTCGATCTTTGGACTACGTGTTTCACAGCAAGGGAGCTTCGTCTGCTCGCTCGCGGTTCGGATCTTGAAGTCGACGCAATCCATGGCGTGACACCCGGCGACTACGGTCCTCACGCAGTTACCTTGGACCGTCCAGAATTGCTACTGCTCGGTACCCGAATTCTTGGCTGCTGAGCGACACAACTAATCTTGCCTGACCGGTCCGTCGGACTGGTTCTTGGCAACGCGATCAACCGATCCCGTGTTGTCTCGAAGGATCTAGGCACAAGATGTGCCGCGAGCTTTAGTTGGTTTGTTATGTCAGACATTGAAACGGAAATTGTCGTTGATTCATCTGAAGCCACCGACGGGATCGTCGATGCAGGCTCTGAGTCAATGGAACAACTTGTAGTCATAGTTGAGAACGACCTCGGCGACATGTCGCTCGAAGAGGCCATCGACAAGACGATTGTCAACTTCGAAGATGGAGACGTCGTCAAGGGCACGGTCGTAAAGATCGACACAGACGAAGTGCTCCTCGACATCGGATACAAGACCGAAGGTGTGATTCCCGCCAAGGAACTCTCGATTCGCAACGATGTCAACCCGGCGGAGATTGTTTCTCTCGGCGAGGAAGTCGAAGCGCTAGTCCTTCAGAAAGAAGACAAGGAAGGTCGCCTGATTCTTTCGAAGAAGCGCGCTTTGTACGAACGTGCGTGGGGAGCGATCGAGAAGCTCAAGGAGACCGACGGTATCGTCTCAGGTCTGGTCATCGAAGTTGTCAAGGGCGGACTCATCGTCGACATCGGACTTCGCGGCTTCCTGCCAGCGTCGCTCGTCGACCTTCGTCGGGTCCGCGATCTCATGCCGTTTGTTGGACGCCACCTCGAGTGCAAGATCATCGAGTTGGACAAGAATCGCAACAACGTTGTCCTGAGCCGCCGTGCGTTCCTAGAAGAGAACCAACGTGATCAGCGTGATGAGTTCCTTACGAATCTGCAACCAGGAGAGATCCGTCCAGGTGTCGTGAGTAGCGTCGTCAACTTTGGTGCATTCGTCGATCTCGGTGGAATGGACGGACTCGTACACGTTTCCGAGCTTTCGTGGAAGCACGTCGATCACCCAAGCTCGGTAGTCCAAGTCGGCGATGAGGTCACGGTTCAAGTGCTCGAAGTCGACCTGAGCCGCGAGCGCATCAGCCTCTCGCTCAAAGCAACGCAACTCGACCCGTGGCAAGAATTCGCGGACAGCCACCAGGTAGGCGAACTCGTGTATGGCAAGGTAACGAAACTCGTGCCATTCGGTGGTTTCGTGCAGGTCGGCGAAGGTATCGAAGGCCTTGTCCACATTTCTGAAATGGCCGTACATCACGTTGAAGCAGCCGAGCAGGTAGTGCAGCCAGGCGAGGAACTGTGGGTGAAGATCATCGACGTCGATCTTGAACGTCGTCGCATATCACTCTCGATCAAGCAGGCTGCCGAAGGTGGGAACGTTTCGGCTGAATACCAAGACATCTACGGCGATCATGCTTTCGACGAGCACGGCAACTACATCGGCACGGATTTTGTAGCCGAGGCAACAGCAGACGGCGAAGCTGTCGCAGCGGCCGAAGTGTCGGAGCCTGCCAGTGAAGTAGCGGCGGAGAGTGAAGGCGCCGAAACGGTCGAGGGCTAACTAGCTCTGACTCGGACTTGTTCCTGGCCCGAGCACCACGAGTGCGACGGTCAGGGCAAGCGCGATGAATGCCAGTAACAGGACGACCTCAATGCGCGTCGCGCCACGTTGGCGCAGGGATATCGAAAGAGAGCGCCAACGTCGGTGGAGTTTCAAGACACCAGCATGACGCTCTCGAACCGATTTCGGAATAGGTCAGCCGCACCAAATCACCTACACAGCGTCTGCCCGTCGCATGAACGGCCGCAATTGTTGGAGTTATGCGATGCGGATGATCCCGATGCGCACGGCTGATAGTACGGCTTGAGTGCGGTCGCGTGCATCGAGTTTTTCGTAAACCGAAGCGAGATGGTTCTTCACAGTCTTCACACTGATGAAAAGTCTCGCAGCAACTTCGGTCGTCGAGTAACCGTCGGCAATCTCTTGAAGTACTTCCTCTTCTCGCTTCGTGAGTGGCGACTCGTTCGGGCGCGGGGGCAAGGTTGTGCCCAAGTTGGAGAAGTCCGCAAGAATCGTGCTTGCAAGGTTCGGCGACAAGGTCGAACCAGCAGCTGTCTCGAGGACCGTCGAGACGACCTCATGCATTGCGGAATCTTTCGTTAGGAATGCTGCGGCGCCAGCGCGCGCTGCTTGCTCGCGTAATTCGAATTCGCCGTGCATTGTGAGCATGACGATCGGCAGCGCCGGATTCGACCGGTGGATGCGACGCGTTGCTTCGATTCCGTCGAGCACGGGCATCGTTACATCCATGACCACAAGGTCTGGTCGTAGCTCATCGACAAGACGGGTTGCTTCGTCGCCGTCGGCGGCTTCGCCAACCACCATTACTCCGGCATCTTCTAGTGCGCGCCGCAATGCCTGGCGCAACAACTGGTGATCATCAGCTAGCAATACACGTGTCAAGAACCGACCTCCATTTTCACGCGGATCCGAGTTCCTCGGCCCGGCCAACTGTCAACTTGCAGCTCGGCTCCGATTGCATCGGCACGTTCTCGCATGCCCACAAGGCCGAATCGATCGCGATCATGCATATTGGGCATGAATCCGATGCCATCATCATCAACTATCAATACGATCTGTCCGCTAGCCGCCGAATAGGCGACCTTCACGGTTTCGGCCCGCGCGTGTCGTGCCGCGTTTTCGAGCGCTTCTTGAGTGATCCGCCATAGTTCCTGTTCGACCGCCACAGCTGGCCTTATTAGGACGTTGTGGTCGAAGTGGACCGCTAACCCCGTGCGTCGTTCGTAGCGGTCGAGGTACCGTTCGGCGACCCCCGCAAAATCTGATTCGGAACTCACGCTTGCTCTGAGTTCATAGAGCGTGTCGCGAAGTTCTGTTACGACGCTGCGAATCACGTCGCGTACTTCGCCAATCTCGGCAGTGCTTCGTACGGCATTTTCATCTGAGAGTCGTTCGAGTTCAAACGCGACATACGCGAGTGACTGTGCGACACGGTCGTGTAAATCCCGTGCGATGCGCGAGCGTTCGGCCTCTGCGCCAAACCGACGTAAGTGGGAGAACCAAATAGCGTTGTCCATCGCTAGGGCCAACGATCCAGTTATGGATCCGAATTCAATTGCTTCGATTTGGCCGTAGGTATTTGGTTCGGCATTCTCGATTGCGATCAAGGCCACGACCTTGCCGCGAGCATGAAGGGCTGCGTAGATACCTGAGCGTGCGTCTGGTAGGTATCCGGTCGTAGTAGAGGCGAGCAGGTCGCCGACTGCCAATGGCTGGTTCGTCGTCTGTGCCATCTGCAGAGCGATGGGTAGGTCACAGGACCGCATGGTCTTGTCAGCTCGCACGCCGTCGGCCAAGGCGGTGCGCCATAGTTCGCTTGACTCCTCGCGAACCAGGACGAGCAGCGATGTGTACGAGTATTGATCTCTAAGTCTCAACCTCAGTGAATCTGTGACTTCTGTCAGATCTAAAGAAGATGGCAGCGTCTGAGCAAGTGCATGCAGCGTCACGAGCATGTCGTTAGCTCTAATCATGCTCGACACCTGGCTTGCCGCCGCTGTCTGCTGAATACTGGCGTCGTCATTCAGCCGACGTATTACCGCTCCAAGAATCGTGCACAGCGAGTACACGATTCCTAACAAGAGCGTCGACCGTGAAGAAGTCGGTGACGCGATAGACGCGAAACCGAGGGCAACGATGACCGCACCTTCTGCATAAGCCAGGCCGCGCGCTCGTGTCTTGCCCCAGGAGTAGCCCGCCAGCATTAGTGGCACCATCGGGGCGAGCACATACGGGCTCTCGAGTCCGCCTGTCACGGATGCGGCGATTATTGCGATGAGGAGTTCAATGACAACTACTAACGGCAGATGCCGAGGGGTGCTCTCGAGGTCCATCCGTTCGACGGTCTGCCAGACAGTGAACGCGACAAGACTTGCTGCGCATGCCCAAGCAATCGGGTTTCCCGGATCGCGCCATGTAGCGATGCCAATTCCGAGCAGAGTCGTGGTCCACCGCGCTCCAGTCGCGAGGAACTGCAGACGGGGAAGTGTCGGGGGGTTCACTGAATCAGTTTTGGCGAGTAGAGGGCTCGGAGCCTCCGTCGCGTCACGGTGTGTATTCATCGCCTCATTTGGGTGGTAGGTCATTGGGCCTATGTGCTTCATCGGCACTTCAACGCGAAGCCGTAGACTCTTTTTTCGTGTTGATGGTTGGATTGACGGGTGGAATTGGCTCAGGCAAGTCAACAGTTGCGGCACTGCTCGCAACTCGCGGTGCCGTTGTTATCGATGCAGATCTCATAGCGCGCAAGGTCGTAGAGCCAGGCAGCGATGCTCTCGCGCAGCTTGTAAAACGGTTCGGCAGCGAGATCCTTGACGACTCTGGATCGCTAGTTCGACCACGTCTAGCCGAAATGGCTTTTGGTTCATCAGAGGCCCGAGCGGACCTCGAAGCCATCACTCACCCAGCGATAGGCCATGAGTTCTTGCGTCAATTGGGGGAGTGTGCACCGGACGCAATCGTGATCCACGATGTGCCGCTGCTTGCCGAAAGCCGTAAGAAGGCGCAGGAGACAGCTAGCAATTCCTTGCCCGATTATGCGTATGTCATCGTGGTCGAAGCTCCACTCGAGACCCGACTATCTCGTTTAGAGGAGCGTGGCCTCTCAGCCGACGATTCACGTCGAAGGATCGCTCAACAAGCGACCGATGCCGAACGTCGTGAGCACGCGACGCGAGTTGTAGACAACTCTGGTGGACTCGCTGAACTCGAAACTCAGGTCGATGAAATTTGGCATGCGCTGCTAGAGATTGACAGTCAGTAGCGGTCCGTAGGATCGGATGCGATGACAGACCTAGAACTCGTCTCGGAGCTTTCTCCGGCGGGCGACCAGCCGGAAGCGATACGGGCGCTAGTTGCTGGCGTGCAGAATGGCGAGCAGTTTCAGACGCTGCTCGGAATTACAGGGTCCGGTAAGAGTTTTACGATCGCGAATGTCATAGCTCAGGTCCAACGCCCAACGATTGTGTTGGCCCCGAACAAGTCACTAGCGGCTCAGCTGACGGCGGAGTTCAGAGAGTTCTTCCCGAAGAATCGGGTCGAGTACTTCGTCTCTTACTACGACTATGACCAGCCGGAGGCGTACCTTCCGTCGAGCGACACGTTCATCGAAAAAGACAGCGCGATCAATGACGAGATCGACCGCCTACGACACTCGGCGACTGCCGCGCTCTTGACTCGTCGCGACGTGATCATCGTTGCTTCGGTATCGGCTATCTATGGGCTCGGGTCGCCAGAGACATACGGCGAGCAGTTGCTTTGGGTCGAGGTGGGCGAACAGAAGGACCAACGCTCGATCCTCCGCAAGCTCGTAGGCCTGCAATATGAGCGCAACGACTTTGCATTCGGGCGTAACAAGTTTCGAGTTCGCGGCGACACGATCGAAATTTTCCCTGCATACGAGGAACGCGCCATTCGAATCTCGATGTTTGGCGACGAGGTCGAGCGCATCACGATGGTAGAGCCACTAACGGGCGAGGTCGTCGAGGAACTCGACCGAATGGCTTTGTTCCCTGCGAGTCACTATGTAACCAATCCAGAACGCTTGGCTAAGTCGATAGAGGGTATCGAAGCCGAATTGGTAGTTCGGCTATCCGAACTCGAGTCGCAGAGTAAGTTGCTCGAAGCTCAACGGCTGCGTATGCGGACCAACTACGACCTCGAAATGTTGCGTGAGGTGGGTTCATGTAATGGCGTCGAGAATTATTCGATGCATCTCGACGGACGTGTCTACGGCGAACCGCCGTACACGCTCCTCGACTATTTTCCAGACGATTACCTGATCGTGCTCGACGAGAGTCACGTAGGAGTTCCGCAGATACGCGGGCAGTTCGCGGGCGACCGGTCGCGCAAGGACACCCTTGTCGAGCACGGTTTTCGCTTACCAAGTGCGCGAGACAACAGGCCATTGCAGTTCGATGAGTTCCTCTCGAAGGTGAAGAATTGCGTGTTCCTCTCGGCTACTCCGGGACCATTCGAACGCGAGACCAGCAGCCAAATTGTGGAGCAGGTTGTTAGGCCGACCGGTTTGATTGATCCCGAGGTGTTGATTCGCCCAACTAAGGGTCAGATCGACGATCTCATTTTCGAGATTCGAGCGCGAGTCGAACAAGAAGCCCGAGTCCTAGTCACGACGCTCACCAAGAAAATGTCAGAAGACCTCACGGACTACCTACTCGAACTCGGAATACGCGTTCGCTACTTGCACAGCGAAGTGAAGACAATGGAACGAGTAGAGATCCTCCGTTCGCTCCGACTCGGGGAGTTTGATGTTCTCATCGGTATCAACTTGCTACGCGAGGGTCTCGACTTGCCGGAAGTTTCACTTGTAGCGATTCTTGATGCCGACAAAGAGGGTTTTCTGCGTTCTGAAACTGCGCTCGTGCAGACGATTGGGCGTGCTGCTCGCAACGTCGACGGCCAGGTGATCATGTACGCAGACCGCGTAACCGACTCGATGCGCAAAGCGATCTCAGAGACGACCCGACGAAGGAAGAAACAGCTCGAATACAACGCCGAACACGGAATTGACCCGCAGACCATCCGCAAGAAGGTGATCGACATCCTCGATATGGTCAGAAGTCGCGCGGACGATGACGAGTCGGCGCCGTTGACCGGAAGCACGAGCCGTTCTAAGCGCTTGCCGTCGAGACTGACGGAGCTTGGATTACCCCACGATGAGCTAGCCCGCCTGATCGCGTCCCTGACTGACGAAATGCTTGATGCGTCACGCGACTTGCGGTTTGAAGAAGCAGCGAGGCTTCGTGACGAGATCAATCAGCTGAAGCAGGAACTCCGCGAGGTCGTTTAGCGCGGCCGGCTGACTTCGGTCGGCCGATGTACCGCCAAGCTCGAAACGTAAGGAACATTCCAGCGGCAGCTACGGCGGCAATGGCTATGGCAGCTTGAGCCAGGTCGGGCGAGAGATCCCAGCCGAGCACGAGCGCCCGAGTGGCGTCAACGAGATAACTCAGCGGGTTCACCTGCGCGATCGCTTGCAACCAGCCTGGAAGCGTCTCTACTGGCACGTAGGAACTCGATGCAAACATGAGAGGGAAAATCACCATGAATCCAGCGACCTGAGCGGTCTCTGGATTCTTGGTCTGAACACCGAACGCAAGAAATATCCAAGTCAGAGCCCATGCGAAGGCCATCGACAGTCCGACCATGCCGATTGCGCCCAGAAACCCGCCGTGGAAACGGAACCCGAAGACCGCATAGCCGAGAGCGAGCATTACTAGAACTTGAAAACCGGAGCGCAAGAAGTCAGAGATCGACCGCGCGAAAAGCACGGAACCGCGTGTGATCGGAAGGCTTCGGAACCTATCGATCATGCCTGTATTTAGGTCTGTCGCGATACCGACTGCGCTCTGCACTGCATTCTGGGCGACGGTTGAAATGACGATTGATGGCAGCAGGTAGTCGATGTAGTTGATTCCACGCGGGAATCCAGGTGACGACGCAAGGCCACGGAACACCTGGCTGAATAGCGTTAGAAAAAGGACAGGCTGTACCAGCGAAAAGAAGGCGAGCTGCGGTACTCGGAGAATTTTTCGGAGGTTGCGTCCGACAAGGATCATGACCTCGACGAAGAAGTTAGTCGTGGGCTTGTTGCTGGTGGGGTTAACGCTAGAAGACATAGTCGATCATCTCGCCTGATCTAAGTGTGAGGGCGCGCTGGTCAATGCGAAATAAACATCGTCGAGTGTTGGCTCACGCAATTCGAGTCCGCTTATCCCGATTCCGGCATCATCGAGCAACCGCACGATTGGCGCAACATCAGAAGCCCCGTGGGCCGGAACATTGATGGTCCGGTTTGGGAAGTCGGCGGCAAGCCCCTCGCGTTCGAGAGCTCGCAAAGCGTCAGAGAACTCGGAATCTGTCGCAAAGCCAACTTGTACTACGTGCCCACCGACCTTCGACTTGAGCTCGGCAGCTGTGCCTTCCGCGACCATCAGCCCTTCGTTCATTACTCCGATTCGATGCGCGAGTCTGTCGGCTTCCTCGAGATATTGGGTGGTGAGCAACACAGTTGCTCCGCCGTCGACAAGATGTTCGATCACTTCCCAAAGTTCGAGGCGCGCACTCGGGTCGAGGCCTGTAGTCGGTTCATCGAGGAATAACACCTCTGGCTTGCCGACCAAAGATGCAGCTAGATCGAGTCGTCTGCGCATGCCTCCGCTGTAGGTACCTGCGCGGCGATCGCCTGCTTCGGTGAGCGAGAAACGGGCGAGTAGCTCGGCCGCTCCATCGCGCGACTGTCTGGCCGACAAACCCAACAGGCGGCCAATCATGTGGATGTTTTCTCGCCCTGTGAGGTCCGCATCTACTGCAGCGAATTGCCCAGTCAGCCCAATCTTGGACCGCACCTGTTTCGGGTTTCTGACCACATCGAAACCCGCCACGGCGGCATGGCCACTCGCAGGCGGAGCGAGAGTCGTGAGGATGTTTACAAGGCTGGTCTTGCCAGCTCCGTTGTGCCCGAGTAGCGCATAGACGGTTCCGGCCGCAATCTCAAGGTCAACGCCTCTTAGTGCGTGCACGTTGCCGAAATCTTGGGTGACGGCCGTGGCTGTGATCGCATGGCTCATAGGAATTGGTGTCGGAAGTTATGCGCAAAACGTCACGCATCAATTATCGCAGAACATGTGTTCGTGTCGGTTGGTGTACAGGTAACGTTCAGCGTCGTTTCGCAGAATCCAAGAAGGCAGGTAGTTCGGTTGGTTGGCGATCAGATAGTGATCAGAGGTGCGCGGGAGCACAACCTGTGTGACGTAGACCTCGATCTACCGCGCGGCAAGCTCGTTGTCTTCACTGGACTTTCGGGTAGTGGTAAGAGCAGCCTGGCGTTTGACACGATTTATGCCGAGGGTCAACGCCGTTATGTAGAGAGTCTGAGCGCATACGCCCGTCAATTTCTTGGCCAACTCGACAAACCAGATGTCGACTTCATCGAAGGCCTGTCGCCTGCGATCTCGATCGACCAAAAATCAGCGAGTCGCAACCCGCGATCGACTGTCGGGACCATCACGGAGGTCTACGACTACCTGCGTCTCCTGTACGCGCGCATCGGCAAGCCCCACTGCCCGACTTGCAAGCGTGCAATAACAAGGCAGACTCCACAGCAGATCGTTGACCGAGTTCTGCTTCTTCCAGAAGGCACAAGGTTTCAGGTCCTAGCTCCCGTCGTTCGCGGCCGAAAGGGTGAGTACGAAGGACTGCTTAAGGAACTCGCGACGAGTGGCTATCAACGTGTGCGTATCGATGGAGCGATTCTCGATATCGCCGACGCCACCGCGGATCGACTTGCAAGGTACGAGAATCACACGATTGAAGTCGTGATCGACCGCCTCGTTCGACGCGACGGTATCGAACGCCGACTCACAGATTCGCTCGAGACTGCGCTCCGCCTTGCTGAAGGTGTTGCCGAAGTAGAAATCATGCCTGCCGTAGAGGGCGAGCTACTAGAAGGCAATTCCGAAGTTCTCACCTTTTCAGAACACCTCGCGTGCACGCATTGCGGAACGAGTTTCGACGAACTCGCGCCTCGCAATTTCTCATTCAATTCGCCGTACGGTGCGTGTGCGATTTGCGACGGGCTTGGTACTCGCTTCCAAGTAGACCCGGAACTCGCAGTGCCGGATGATGACTTATCGATTGCTCAGGGAGCGATTGCGCCGTGGTCCGGTTTTCGCGGCGAATTTTTCGGACGGGTTCTCGGAGCCGTCGGCGACGAGTTCGGCTTTTCTACAGAAGACCCATGGAAGAAATTGAAGCCTGCACACAAGAAGATTGTTTTGCATGGTGCCGCTGGCAAGAAGGTCACAGTCCGTTACAAGAACCGCTATGGGCGTCAACGTCAGTACGAAACACGCTACGAAGGCGTTGTTCCTTGGTTGCAGCGCCGTCACGCAGAATCCGACAGCGATCGCGTGCGCGAACAGATCGAGGGCTACATGCGCCTGGTCCCTTGTTCTGCATGCGAAGGAGCGCGCCTCAAACCGGCTTCGTTAGCTGTGACAATCAATGGCAAGAATCTGCACGAAATTGGCGACATGCCAATCGGGGAGTGCGCCAAAGTTCTGCGGGCACTCGAACTCTCCGAACGCGATCGGATGATCGCCGAGCGTGTGCTTAAAGAAGTCAACGAGCGACTGCAGTTTCTCCTCGATGTCGGCCTCGACTACTTGTCGTTAAACAGAACGAGCGCAACACTGGCTGGGGGAGAAGCTCAGCGGATTCGTCTGGCAAGTCAAATCGGTAGTGGCTTGGTAGGGGTCCTCTATGTGCTTGACGAGCCGTCCATGGGTTGCACCAGCGCGATAACCAGAGGCTGATCGACACCATGATCAGACTCAGAGATCTTGGCAACACGGTGATTGTTGTCGAGCACGACGAAGAGACAATTCGAGTCGCCGATCACGTCGTAGATATCGGTCCCGGCGCAGGCGAGCACGGCGGGCGTGTAGTTCACACTGGAACCGTGAAGCAACTCGTGAAGGTGCCTGATTCGATTACCGGGCAGTACCTGAGCGGCAAGCGAAAGATCGACG
Organism: Actinomycetota bacterium; assembly: GCA_005779395.1. Taxonomy (GTDB): domain Bacteria; phylum Actinomycetota; class Acidimicrobiia; order IMCC26256; family PALSA-610; genus SXJQ01. The sequence goes on along the minus strand of SXJP01000039.1, from coordinate 19,989 downwards.
TTCCAAGTCCGCGCCGTAGTCCTGGCGATGCATGGATCCATGTTCGTGGCGCCAAGGAACACAATCTGCGCGACATCGACGTCGCGATTCCTCTCGGGTGCTTCGTGGCCGTAACTGGGGTTAGCGGGAGCGGGAAAAGCACTCTCGTGAACGACATTCTCTATCGGGCGCTCATGCAAAAGGTGTACCGAAGCAAAATGGTTCCAGGACGACACAAGCGCATCGAAGGAACCGAATATCTCGACAAGGTCATCGACATCGACCAGAGCCCGATAGGACGCACACCACGATCTAACGCCGCGACTTACACAGGCGTGTTCGACAAGATCAGAACGTTGTTCGCCACTAGCAATGAGGCAAAAATCCGCGGCTACCAGCCCGGTCGTTTTTCCTTCAATGTCAAGGGCGGTCGATGCGAAGCTTGTTCGGGCGACGGCACTCTAAAGATCGAGATGCATTTCCTTCCCGACGTTTATGTGCCGTGCGAGATTTGTAAAGGTGCTCGATACAACCGAGACACACTCGACATCACATGGAAGAACAAGAACATTGCCGAAGTTCTCGACCTTCCATGTGAGCAGGCACTCGATTTCTTCGCCGCACAGCCGACAATTGCACGTCAACTCAAGACCATCGTCGATGTTGGACTTGGATACGTTCGACTTGGCCAGCCAGCGCCGACGCTCTCCGGTGGCGAAGCGCAACGCGTCAAATTGGCGAGCGAACTCGGCAAGAAGGCGACCGGTCGCACGATCTATATCCTCGACGAACCAACGACGGGCTTGCACTTCGAGGACGTGCGCCGTCTGCTTGGCGTGCTGCAACGACTTGTCGATACTGGCAACACAGTGCTCGTAATCGAGCACAATCTCGATGTGGTGAAGTGTGCCGATTGGGTGATCGACCTTGGGCCAGAAGGCGGTTTGGGTGGCGGTACGGTTCTCGGTACTGGCACGCCGGAAGATATCGCCAAGGTCTCAGACAGTCACACGGGTCGTTACTTGCAACGGTTGCTCGCATGAGCGATATCGATCCCGATGGGTGGGAGAAGAACTCGGCGTGGTGGCAAGAGGGTTACACCGATGGCGTAGACCCCGAGTACGAAGAGCAGATGATTCCTATAGCAATGGAACTTCTCGCCGGTTACCAAAGCGTTCTCGACGTTGGCTGTGGCGAAGGACAGATTGCGCGCAGGCTCGTAGCTAATGGATCATCAACAGTGGTTGGTGTCGACCCGACTTCTAATCAGATCATCGCAGCTAGGCAACGCGCAGGAGGGCCGGAGTACGCCAGGGCGCAAGCGGAGAGCCTGCCTGTTGCATCCTCGAGTTTCGACGCTGTGATTGCGTGCTTGGTTTTCGAACACATCGCGGATCACGTTCCAGCGATCGGCGAAATTGCGCGCGTGCTGCGTCTGGGCGGAAGGTTTGTACTGTTCTTGAATCATCCGCTGCTGCAGTGTCCGGGTAGCGGGTGGATCGTCGACCATGTACTCGAAGAGGAATATTGGCGCATCGGCCCGTATCTGACAGTTGATGTTTCGATGGAGGAATTGGCTCCTGGAGTTGCTTTGCCGTTCGTTCATCGGCCGATGTCTCACTACCTAAATGCACTGATTGGCAATGGACTTGACATTGTCGAAATGGAAGAACCGCCACCTCCGGCCGGCTTCTTGAACAAGGCCGACGAGTACGCAGATGCCGCGAGCATCCCCCGGTTGCTTGTACTGGTTGCCGAACGTCGCAGATAGGTCGCGTCAGGTGATGTCGAGCATGCGTTGCAGTGCGACCGTTGCCCACTCGCGCGTGTCGTAGTCGACGACGATTCGGTTAACAGGCTCATCTGCGAGGATCTGTTCGAGTACCCAAGCAAGGTGCGGTTCGTCTATGCGGAACATCGTGCTACATGGACAGACGAGTGGATCGAGCGTGAAAATGTGTTTGTCCGGGTAACGCTTAGCTAGGCGCTGAACCATGTGAATCTCGGTTCCAACAGCGATGATGCTTCCGGAGGTCGCTTCATCAACCCATGCGGCTATGCGCTCGGTGCTGCCCACATGGTTGGCGAGTGCGACAACGTCGTGCGAACATTCCGGATGCACGATGACTTCTACATTTGGGAAGTCAGCACGGGCGGCATCGATGTGTTCAGGCCGGAATCGTTGATGGACCGAGCAATGGCCCTTCCACAGCAGGAACTTCGCGTCGCGGATTTGTGTGCTGCTGAGGCCGCCAGAGTTCTTATGCGGATTCCATACTTGCATGTCGGCCTCGGTGTAACCCATCGCTATTCCGGTATTGCGTCCAAGGTGTTGATCAGGGAAAAACAGAACTTTTTCGCCCTCGGTGAATGCCCACTCGAGTATCGCTGCGGCATTGCTACTCGTGCAGACCGCCCCACCGTTGCGCCCGACGAATGCTTTCAACGACGCTGAACTGTTCATGTACGTGACCGGAATGACTGTGCTGATATCGACGCTGGCGCCAATGTCGTCCCAGCATTCTTCGACCTGCTCGATGTTGGCCATGTCGGCCATCGAACAGCCCGCGTTTAAGTCGGGGAGGTACACGGCCTGTTCATCGTTGGTGAGCACGTCTGCTGACTCCGCCATGAAATGAACCCCGCAAAAAATGATCTCCGTCGCCTCGGAGTCGGCGGCCTTACGAGCGAGCTTGAAACTGTCGCCGGTGAAGTCGGCCCAACGGATCACCTCGTCGCGTTGGTAATGGTGCCCAAGGATGAGGAGCCGACTGCCGAGAGACTTCTTGGCGGCGCGAATCATCTGTTCGAGTCCTAGGGGGGTTGCTGAGCTGTAACGGTCGGAGAGAGGCCGTTGCAAACGCAACGAACTAGGTGCCGAGGTGACGCTTAAGGGGTTTCGCAACGCTGAGGCCACTGCAGGAGTTGACAATTCAGTTAGTTCCAGTTGCTAGAGGACACGACAATTAACTGTAACACTCAAGGTGAGCAAAACTACCTCGATTTACTGTGTCATGAATGCTCGGTCGACCTCGGCTTCGACGTTTCTGGTAGGGATGCCATCGACCTCGACAACCATTTTCTCGATCGTTCCGCCGAAGCGAAAGGGCGAGACGTAATTGTCTGAGACAGCGGTTCCGTTGTCGTACCCGCAGCAAAGTCCTTCGCCGTGTAGTGCGAATCGAAAACTTGTGGTGCGGTCTATGCGGCCCGCTGCGACGCTTTTCCCGTCGACGGACAGATCGACGTCGGCTGCAATTCCTTCTGGAGTCGATTCCAAGACGATGGTGTGTTGCCCTGCCGTGAGCCTCGCTGGACCGGCGAACGTCGTCTGTTCAAGGCCAGTGAAGTTGTAGGTGTAATGCGGTCTGCCATCGTAGATGTAGAGCGAGAACCCTCCGAACTTTCCGCCCTGAGCCAGCAGCGCGCCATCGGCCCCATTTTCGGGGATGTTGATTGTCGTCGTGATCCGATGAGGACGCAGTTTGGTGTTGGCTGCTACGTCCTCAGGGACTGCAGTGGCACCTTGTCGGTATTCGAACAAGTTTTCATTGCCGTCCTTCGGCACAATCGCGTGGGGTCTTCCTTGAGCGAACAGCCGTAGCGAACGCAGCGGAAGCGCTCCATAGGTGCGGGCCTCTTCGAACCAGAGGTCCTGCAATGCTGCGAGTTTTTCTGGCATCTCCTCGGCGAGGTCGTGTATCTCGGATGGGTCAACCGCGACGTGATAGAGCTCCCAGGTGTCTTCTTGGAATGGTCGGCGAGGATCGTCGGATTCTTCGTATATCTGCAGGCCCATAGAGTGGAACGCGACTGCCTTGTAGCCATCGTGGTAGATGGCCCTGCATGCAAATTGCTCGTAGTACTGAGTCGTGCGATGCTCTGGCGCATCGCCGGAACGGACCGAAGCGAGGATAGAAGTGCCAGCTACTGGGTCTTGTTCCACACCCTGAAACGATGCGGGCATTTCGAGTCCGCAAATGTCGAGCAGGGTTGCTCCGATGTCGATCGCGTGGGTGTATTGAGACCTGATCTTCCCAGCTTCGTTAGCGGGTACTCCAGGACCAGCGATGATGAATGGGTCGCTCAACCCGCCTTCGTGCGTTTCGCGTTTCCACCGCTTGAAGGGGGTATTCGCGGCGTAGGTCCAGCCCCATGGGTAGTGCCCGTAGGAGTTGGGACCACCTAGTTCGTCGATCATCGCGAACGTCTTGTCCTTATCGTGATCGATACCGTTGAATGTGAAATTCTCGTTGAAGCTGCCGTGGGGCCCGCCTTCCCCGGATGCGCCATTATCTGAAATTGCGATTACCCATGTGTTGGCTAGTTCGCCAGTGGCCTCGAGATAGTTGAGAAGACGGCCGAGTTCGTTATCGGTATGCGACAGGAACCCTGCGAAGACTTCCATCATGCGTGCATATACGGCCCTTTCGTCAGGACTGAGGGTCTCCCAGTCCTGAACCCATGAGGGCCGATCCGCCGCAACGGCATCTTGCGGAATGATGCCCATTTCCCTTTGTCGCCGTGACGCCCGAGCGCGGAAAATATCCCACCCGCCATCAAATTTGCCCTTGTAACGGTCGATCCATTCTGGGGGCGCTTGGTGCGGTGAGTGGCACGCTCCGAAAGCGAGGTACATGAAGAACGGTTTTGTCTGGTCGACGTTGCGGAGGTCATCGATCATGCCGATTGCGCGGTCGACGAGATCTTCGGAAAGGTGGTAGTCGCCGGTCCTTCCATGTGTGAGGGTGTCGAAATCGACGGGAGAGTTGTCGACAATGAGTTCGGGTCGAAACTGTGAGGTCTCGGCGCCAATAAAGCCGTAGTACCGCTCGAAACCCTGTCCGAGTGGCCAGCGTTCGCGAGATGCACCTGCGTGGGTTTCATCGGACGGAGCGAGATGCCACTTGCCGACAGCAAAAGTTGCCCATCCTTCAGACTTGAGAATCGCGGGCACGAATGCGCATGACTTGGGGATGCGAGCGTTATAGCCCGGGAAGCCCATGGCTAGATCGGTAATTCCGCCCATTCCGCAAGTGTGAGGATTGCGTCCGGTGAGTGCTGCGGCGCGGGTGGGGGAACACATCGCCGTCGTATGGAAGGAGCGGTAACGCAGGCCGCGCTCACTGAGTTGGTCGAGGTTTGGCGTGGCGATATCCGAACCGAAGCACCCGACTTGAGCAAAGCCGACATCGTCTAGGACCACGAAAACGATGTTCGGCGAGTCGACTGGTGGTCGCGGCGACATCGGCCATGCCTGTATCGAATCCCTGAAGGTCTCGCGGATCTCTCCAGGGAACGTTTCGCCATCTCGATAATGCATGCTCATGGCCGGGAAACTAGCAACCACTCTTGAATGCGTCACAGGGTGGTACTCGCTCGGTCAATTTGACGCGAGAATGAGTTGTGGTCACTCGTCCCGCGCCTGGAGTCATCCCCGATTCCCCGGGTTCCTATCAGTTCATGGATTCGCAGGGTCGCATTATCTATGTGGGTAAGGCCAAGAGCCTCCGGTCAAGGCTGTCGAGCTATTTCGTTGCTGCCGACCGACTATTCGAACGAACACGGCAGATGGTGGAGGCCGCCGATCATGTCGAATGGATTGTTACCGCGAACGAAGTCGAGGCTCTCTTCTTAGAGCACACTCTCATCAAACGCAATCAGCCACGATTCAACGTCAGGCTGAAGGACGACAAGAGCTATCCGTGGCTAGCGGTAACGCTAGATGAGGAATGGCCGCGAGCGATGGTGACGAGAGGGGACAAGCGTAAAGGGGTTCGCTACTACGGTCCCTTCGCTCATGCGTACGCAATCCGGGAGACGCTCGACCTGCTGTTGAGAACTTTTCCTATTCGAACATGCAGCGCTCACAAGTTCGATCGTCACCAAAAACTCGGCAGACCTTGCTTGTATGCGCACATCGAAAAATGCGCCGCACCGTGCGTTGACGACGTGACGAAGGCGGACTATCGCCGACTAGTCGAAGACTTATGTCGTTTCCTCGATGGCGATACTGATGACGTCCTGCGTCAGCTCGACCTGAAAATGGCGCGCGCTGCTGATGCCATGGAGTTCGAGCTTGCCGCTCGGCTGCGCGACCAACTCGTAAGTGTTCGCAAGGTGATCGAACGTCAACTGATGGTCGGCCCGAAGGAAGAGGACTATGACCTCATCGGAATCGAGCAAGACGAACTCGAAGCGAGCGTGCAGATTTTTTATGTCCGCAAGGGCAGAGTCGTTGGGCGCAAAGGTCTAGTGGTCGACAAGGTCGAAGACCTCGGTCCAGGAGCATTGATTAGTCACGTTATTGAACAACAATACGCCGACGCGTTGGCCGAAGATGTTCCCAAAGAGATTCTCGTTCCTGCGTTGCCAGACGACACGGACCTTTACGAGGAGTTTCTCGGTTTTGTGCGAGGCACAAGGGTCAAGATTCGAGTTCCTGTTCGTGGCGGCAAAAGCGAGCTTCTGGCAACGGCAAACCTCAATGCTCGCGAAGCATTCGCTCGGCACAAGCTGAAGCGTTCCTCTGACCACAACGCGCGAGCGAGAGCGTTGGTGGCTCTCCAGAAAGCGCTTGACCTTCCCGAAGCGCCTCTACGAATCGAATGTTTCGACATCGCCAACTTGGGCGATACCGACATCGTTGCATCGATGGTAGTGATGGAGGACGGAATTGCGAAACGTAGCGAGTATCGCAAGTTCAAAATGCGTTGGGTAACTGGACAGGACGACTTTGCGAGCATGGAGGAAGCGTTAACCAGGCGCTTCCGGAAGTATCTGGCCGAGCGCGACGAAGGCGCTGTGCCGTCGAAACGGTTCAGCTATCCGCCGAACTTGCTTTTGATCGACGGTGGCAAGGGTCAATTGGGAGCAGCTGTGCGCGTTCTCGAAGACCTGGGTCTCGACGAGACCGTTTCAGTTGCGAGCCTCGCGAAGAAATTCGAAGAGGTATACCGACCTGGGATGCAGGATCCCATACGGATTCCGAGAGATTCGGACGCGCTTTACCTTTTACAATCAGTACGCGATGAAGCCCACCGTTTTGCGAATACATTTCATGGCAAACTTCGTAGCAAGCGAATGATTACTTCGGTACTTGACGACATCGCAGGACTCGGGCCTAGCCGAAAAGCGAAGCTGTTGAAACACTACGGAAGCGTAAAGAAGATGCGAGCAGCCTCATCCGACGAACTCATGCAGATTCCGTGGCTGCCTGAAGCAGTAGCGATAGCCGTAATTGAACGCCTTGGGAATCAGCCATGAACTCCGACGCTCTCGATGTCACAATCATCACAGGAATGTCTGGCGCAGGACGTTCAGAAGCAGCAAACGTTCTTGAGGATCTCGGGTTTTTCGTAATCGACAATCTTCCTCCGCAATTGATCGGCAAGGTCGCAGAGCTCGCCCGCGGACAAGAGCAAACTCGTTACGCCATCGTCGTCGATGTCCGCAGCGGCGATTTTCTGGCGGACCTTGGCGCTGCGCTACGCGATGTTCGTTCCGAGGGTGGTGTAGCACGAAGCATTTTTCTCGACGCGTCCGACGAGGTGCTGATTCGTAGATACGAGACAACGAGACGACGGCATCCCCTGAGCGATGGTGGAGGTGTCGCGGAGGGCATCGCACGCGAACGAGCACTGCTAGGTGTGTTGAAAGGCGAAGTCGATGTCATAGTCGACACGACAACCTTGAATGTGCATCAACTTCGCGACCGGTTGCGCGAGCTGTTCGCGGAGAACGCAGGTGAGCACTACCAACTCCAGACGAGCATCGTTAGCTTCGGCTATAAACACGGGTTACCGACTGACGTCGATCTGATGTTCGACTGCCGATTCCTCCCGAATCCTCATTGGGTCGATGAACTGCGCCCGCTGACTGGCGAAGACCTAGCGGTGCAGCAGTATGTACTAGGCCAACGGGAAACGAAAGCTTTTCTGAAGGAACTCGACCGGCTCTTCGCGTTGCTGATGCCAGCGTACGAACGCGAGGGCAAAAGCTATCTCACGATTGGCATCGGTTGCACCGGTGGCCGCCATCGCAGCGTGGTCATCGCCGAAGAATTGGGACGCCTAATGAGCAGACGCCACAGGCAAGTCGCGATTCGCCATCGCGACGTCGGGCGCGCATGAATCGTTCGGAGACCGATCTCAGTGCGTTCGCAGCACACTTCGAGTTGGGACCAATGCCAGAGGGACCTCGCGTAGTCGCGATTGGCGGCGGCAAAGGCCTAGCGATGGCTTTGCGCGCAGCGCGTCTTTACGGCGGGAGCATCACGGCAATAGTGAGTGTCGCAGACGATGGCCGCAGCACCGGACGACTTCGTCGAGCGAGCGACGACGACTTATTGGCGCCGGGCGATCTCCGCAAGGCGCTCGCCGCACTCGCCGACGAGAATTCGATTTGGCCGACCGTTCTTGAACATCGCTTTACGTCAGGCGAGTTGGATGGTCACGCGCTTGGCAATATTTTCTTGCTTGGTCTCGCCGAGGCGCTAGGGAACTGGTCAGCAGCCCTAGCTGAAGCGACTCGAATCATGGGTGCCGCTGGTCAAGTCCTCCCCGCAACCATTGGTCCGGTTGTACTCAAGGCCGACGTCGGCGGCGAGTCCGTCGAGGGCCAGGTCGCCATCCAATCGGCTACCGCACTGGGCGCAGCAATTAGCGGCGTGCATCTAGTGCCGGAAGACGCGTCAGCAGCGCCAGCGGCATTGCAAGCGATTATGGAGGCAGACCATGTTCTGTTGGGTCCAGGTTCGTTGTATACAAGCGTGCTTGCCGCCGCGGTGGTACCCGAGATCCGAGCTGCTATAGCCCTGACTAGTGGAAGGGTGATTCAGATAGCCAATCTGGTCACAGAGCCTGAGGAGACCGCTGGCCTTGATGGGAGTGCTCATCTCGTCGCGGTGCTCGACCACGACATACGGGTCGACACATTCCTCTACGACAGGCTCGGCCCATTGGCTGTCAACGAGTCGTACGTATTTGAGCATGGCGTAATGCCGATCGGACTCGACCTATCGGGCCCGACTTCGGGATTGCACGATCCGAAGTGCTTGGCGTCAGCGCTCAGCGAACTTCTTGCGTAGTCTCTCGTTCTGTTCGGCAACGGGGCCGACGCAAACCAACAGGGATGAGTAGACGATGGCTGTACGTGTTGGCATTAATGGTTTCGGTCGTATCGGCCGCTCGTTCTACCGGGCGATTTTGGAACGTGGGGCAGACGCTGGTGTGGAGCTCGTCGCCGTCAACGATCCTTTCGGCGATGCCGAGACGATGTCGTTCCTGCTCAAGCACGACTCTGTCGGCGGAACGTTGAAGCAGGAAATCGCTGTCGTCGACGGCGGATTCAGCGTCGATGGCATCCTCATCAAGAAGCTTGAGGTTCGCGAGCCAAGTGAGATTCCTTGGGGAGCAGAAGGCATCGATGTCGTGATCGAGTCGACTGGCTTGTTCACGGCGCGTGAATCCGCTGCCGCACACCTTGTAGGTGGGGCGAAGCGAGTGATTATCTCTGCGCCGTCAGCTGATGCCGATGCCACGATCTGTATGGGAGTTAACGACTCAGTATTCGATCCAGGCAGCCACGCTGTCATCTCTAATGCAAGCTGCACAACGAACTGCCTCGCCCCATTGGTAAAGGTTTTGGACGATGCGTTCGGTGTCGAGCAGGGTTTCATCACGACAGTGCACGCTTACACAAGTGACCAGCAGCTCCAGGACATGGCCGTAGCCACGCGTTCTGGTAAGCCTGACCTGCGCCGTATGCGTGCTGCTGCACTGTCGATTATCCCGAACTCGACAGGAGCGGCCCGCGCGATCGGCCTTGTTATGCCTCACCTGAAAGGCAAGCTTGACGGTATGGCGTTGCGAGTTCCGACTCCGACGGGATCGATTACGGATCTAGTCGCGACCTTGTCTTCAGATGCCGACATCGACGCAATCAATGCAGCCTTCGCAAACGCCGCAGCAACTCCGAGTTACCGCGGCGTGTTGAAGTATTCGAACGAACCACTCGTTTCGGCTGACATCGTCCACGATCCGTCGAGCTGTATCTACTCAGCCGTCGACACGATGGCGAACGGTCGTCAGGTCAAGGTGCTTGGTTGGTACGACAACGAATGGGGTTACAGCAACAGGCTCGTTGACCTAGTCGGATTTGTTGGCTAGTAGCACTTCGTGAAACTCCCACAGCTTGAGGATTTGGATTTGCAACGTGGCACGCGGGTCTTGTTGCGCGCTGATCTAAATGTCCCTCTAATGGATGGGGCAATCAGCGACGAACTACGGATTTTGGCGGCTTTACCCACAATCGAGTACCTGCGCGAACGTCACTGTCGAATCGCTGTGTGTTCTCACTTAGGTCGTCCGAAGAGCGCTGCCGATAAGCAGTTCTCGTTAGCGCCTGTTGCGGCACGACTTTCCCAATTATTGGGAGTCTCGGTCGCGCTATCTCCAGAGGTCACAGGGTTCGAGTCCATCGGCATGTCGGAGTCTCTCGCCGATGCCGATGTGATGATGATCGAAAACCTGCGATTCGATCCACGAGAGGTCTCCAACGATCCTGCCTTCGCTACTAACCTCACGGCGCTAGCGGAAGTGTTTGTGAATGATGCCTTCGGAGCGGCCCATCGCTCGCACGCGTCGGTTGTCGGCCCGCCAGTAGTTCTGCCGAGCGCTGCTGGTCGGCTTCTTGCCCGCGAAGTCGAAGTGCTAGGCACTTTGCTGGAGAATCCACAGCGTCCTTTCGTGGCGTTGCTTGGCGGATCAAAAGTCAGCGACAAACTCGGTGTGATCGACGCTCTACTCAACACCTGCGATCAGATTCTGATCGGTGGCGCGATGGCATTCACATTCCACAGAGCGATGGGGCTCTCGATCGGCGACAGTCTCGTAGAGGAAGGTTTTGTGGAGCGCTGCGGAGAACTACTTGCGACTGGCAAGATTCTCGTGCCGACCGATGTCGTCATTGCTAAGGACATGACCGCGAGTGCTGCTAGCCGACACTGTGGCGCGGGGCGAATTCCCGCGGGCTACAAGGGCCTCGATATCGGCCCAGAAACCGCTGGTACCTATAGCGAAGTCGTTCACGATGCCCGAACGGTCTTGTGGAACGGGCCGATGGGGGTTTTCGAGATTCCGCAGTTTGCGATGGGCACTAAGACTGTGGCCGAGGCGGTTGCAGAAAGCCGTGGTTTCACGGTCGTTGGCGGGGGAGATTCTGCCGCAGCGGTCAGGCAATTTGGTTATGCGGACAGAATCGATCACATCAGTACTGGCGGAGGCGCAAGCCTCGAGTTCATCGAGCAGGGCGACCTAGTAGGTCTGAAGGCACTTAGAGAGGCAGCGGCTAGATGAAAACGCAGCGCAAGCCGATGATGGCTGGCAACTGGAAGATGAATCACACGCATCTCGAAGCAATTCAGGTAGTCCAGAAATTGAGCTACAGGCTCAACGCTGGGGATTATGAGAACGTCGAGGTGGTGGTCTGTCCATCATTCACTGCGTTGCGCAGCGTGCAGACGACACTCGATTCTGACCGAATTCCGATAGCGCTCGGTGCGCAGAACGTTCATTTCGAGCCGAGCGGCGCCTACACAGGCGAAGTCAGCCCGACGATGCTCGCGAAACTGCACGTCCAGTATGTGATCGTCGGCCATTCCGAACGGCGTGAGCTATTCGGCGAGACAGACGACATTGTTGCAGCGAAGTTGCGCGCTGTCATCGGCGCTGGGATGAACCCGATCGTGTGCTGTGGCGAAACTCTCGAAGAACGCGAGGCTGGGGGAGCCGAGGCGAAGGTCGTGGCTCAGATCACAGCAGCGTTCCACGGCTTGTCTTCCGCTGCGGTCGAAGAGGTAGTGGTCGCATACGAGCCGATCTGGGCGATAGGCACTGGCAGGTCAGCCACATCCGAAGATGCCAACGCAATGTGCGCGTTAGTTCGAAATACCTTGCGCGACGTTGTTGGTGCGGTCGCTGACACGATTCGCGTGTTGTATGGCGGCAGCGTTAAGCCGGGCAACATCGCAGAGTTGATGTCAGAGTCCGATATCGACGGGGGACTCGTAGGCGGTGCATCGCTAGACCCAGACGAGTTCGCACGGATCATCGCGTTCAAAAACGTATAGTTCCACTTAGAGCGGAACTCTCGTCGCTGCATCGCGCGCGTAGTCGTTCGAATCTCCAGAACGCCCGTTGACAGTTCATCTAGCGTTCGCTAATATGCAATCAGACGTGTCGGTGGGGCCCACATGACCAGGAGATGTGTAAATGATGCATTTTTCAAAGAACCTTGCGCGAGTACTTGTTGTAACAGTAATCGGGGCTACCTGTCTGCTCGTTGCTCCAGAACCAAGTCAAGCGCAATCTCTCTCTCTCAGCCAAATGAGACAGTGGTAGAGGTTGCCGAGAGCGACGATGCGACGGACAAAGCTGGAAGGAGATTCGGAGCGGGCGACACCTTCTTTGGCTATGGCTGGTATTTCAACACAGGCTGGACGTCAGGGACCCTGTATTTCAGCCCACGGTTCACGGCATACCTGGAGCGGAATGTTCTAGACATCGCCAACGAAGCAGCACTCGTAGTTGGCAGCGTGTGCAGTGGAGTAGCCGCGGCTTTAGCCGTGGCGGCGACGGGCGCTTTGGCGACTGGCGTCGCGGTGGCCTTGGGGTCGTGGATCTGTGGAACCATGTATGCCGACTTGTCTGGAGATTTGCGGCACAACATTCGCCAGGCGGTCGCTCGCACACCCGACGGCTGTCTCAAAATGAAAATTGGCCCGATTGGAATATTCAATGTTGACTTCGATGATGTTTCTCGATCGAACAAATATTGCACGAAAGCCCGCGGTAAAGAAGGCTGAGAGACCGAGGATGTGCACGAGTCAGGTCGACGTGTAGGAGCGAGTAGCAATGAATTCACCTAGTGACACCGACCAAGGCAAAAGGGCTCGGAGGAAATTCCTGAATACAAAATGGCCGTCATTCGGTGTGGTTTGGCTCGTGTGGACGTTACTGGTCCTCTGGGTCTTGCCAGACGGACAACCCAATTTCGGGGTGTACCTGTCGGGAACGCTCATCGGCGCCGTCGCCTTCAAGAAAATTTGGTTGACGCTAGACACGAGACGCGCGCGCCGCTGAAGGAACATCGCTAGACCCTGACGAGTTCGCAAGGATTATCGCGTTCGGGAAGTGAGTCGTCGCGCTAGAGCAGGAAACGATGTTCTGTATAAGATGCCGACTGGCTTGGAATATCTCTCCACGCCATGACTAGCGGCCTTTTGGCTGTGGAAGGGCAAGGCCCGCGTGGTTAACGCGATCATCATTGTGTTGCACATAATCGTCTCTCTTGTGTTAATTCTTTTCGTGCTATTGCATGCAGGACGAGGCGGCGGTTTGTCCGACATGTTCGGGGGCGCTGCTGGTGGCAGTTCCGCTGGTAGCACGGTTGTTGAAAAGAACCTAGACCGGCTCACGGTTATGGCATCGGTTGTCTTCGCGTTTACAACGATCTTGCTGTCGATTCGTCTTAGCTGAACGCTAGGGTTCCGACTACTGCTGTGCAATCGCACGATGGTTACTTTCGAGACAATCAACAATTATCTAGGGGGTTTGTGAACTTGGTGACTAAGAGAAAATTCTCGCTGCGCCTAATCGCTGCCGCAAGTGTTCTTGCACTCGTGGCAGCTGCATGCGGCGACGACAAAGATCAGGAAGACTCGGCGTCGAGCACTCCAGGCTCGACCGAGACAACTGTCGCTCCGGACAATGGTGGTTTCCCGGCGCTAGTCGAGCCGGTCAAGGGCGGTCGGCTCCAGATGGCCATGAACGACAACATCGACTGTTACAACGGACTCTCGTATTACGGCGTCTCGTGGTCGTTGTTCTATTTCATGGCTCGTGGTCTGTACGGTTACCCGAACACGATTCAGTCGCCGGAGACAGACACCATTCAGGCTGACCTCGCAGCAGACATGCCGACAGTCAGTGACGACGGTCTCACCTACAGCGTTACTTTGCGCGAGGGTCTCACCTTCCCGGACGGCAGTGCTGTTGATTCCGAGGACGTCAAGGCAACCTTTGATTACATCCTCGACCCGAACATCCAGTGCGCCACAGGTGGTCCACCGGCGTCGGGTTACTACGGTGTCATCGAAGGTGCCTCAGAGCACATCGATGCACTCACAGCAGACCCGACAGCAGCATCGTCGATCAGCGGAATATCGGTTGTCGACCCGCTAACTGTCGAGTTCAAGCTCAACAAGGTTGACGGCTCGTTCACTCGAGCGTTGGCAATGGGTTGGTCGTTCATTCGTCCTTCCGACACGGCGCACGAGATCACCGAAACCGCACCTGCGTTCGTTGGTCCGTACCACATCTCCAACTACGAAACAGACACATCACTCACCATCGACCGCGAGCCGTCATGGGCTGCAAACGTCGCTGCTGGTGTGCCTGAGTTGGCAAACGAGAACAACATCGACGGTATCGACCTAGCCATTGGCGTGACTGACGAGACTCAACTTCAGCAACTCAAGGACAACGAAATCGACATCACGTTCGACGGTTCAGCACCGAGTGGTTCTGACGTGCCGCTCATCTTGACTGACCCGGCATACGAAGGCCGTGCGTTCTCGACTGCCGACGCTGCAGTTGACTACGGCGTCTTCCGTACCGACAAAGCTCCGTTCAACAACGTTGCTTTGCGTCAAGCTGTGAACTGGGCGCTCGACCGTAACAACATCGCCAAGATAATTGGCGGTGAGTTCAGTCGTAGCCCATGGTCAGAGATCTTGTCGTCGAACCTGCTCGTAGGTTCAGACGACCCTGAAGGCACCGTTTACTCGTACGATCCTGCGATGGCTCAAGAGTTGGTTGACGGTTCCGGCGAAGCTGGTCCGATTAAGATCAAGTTGATTCACTTCCAGGACGCACCTGCCCCAGAAGTTGCGGCTTCCATCAAGGAAAACCTTGACGCAGTCGGCTTCGATGTAGAGCTTGAGGGTGTCTCAGCAGACGCTTTCTACGGTGTTCTCGCAGACCCGACAAGCGACTACGACATCGGTATGGCTGCTTGGGGTCAGGACTACTCAGACGCGATCACCTTCTATGGTCCGCTACTGACCTGCCCAGACGGAACTCCGACCGGGTCTAACTATGGCCAGTTCTGTGACGCTGACTTTGATGCTGCTGTCAACGAGATCAACGCAATGCCTGCAGGTGCCGAGCGCACCGAAGCATTCGCTGACCTCTCGGTTAGCACGATGCGTGACAAAGCTCCATGGTGGCCGATCACGAACCGCCGCAAGGTGTCGTTCGTGTCCGAGCGCGTAGGTAACTACGTGTGGGGCCCCGGCAAGCAGTTCTACTTCGCTACATACTTCATCAAGGGCTAGGCATAGTCCGTAACTGACTAGTTCAGATGGGGCCCGGGCAATGCCCGGGCCCTGTTCGACTTAGTGGGGCATTTCACCGATGATTCGTTACACAATCCGACGGCTGTTGTGGGGGGCGAGCGTCATCCTCGCTGTCACGCTTGCCGTGTTTGTTCTGTTCGGACCAGTGCTGCAGTGGAAGAGCAATGTCGAGCCTGCGAGGATCTACGCAGGTAAGAACGCCCAGCCAGAGCAAATAGAGCGTGTCTCTAAGATTCTCGGGCTCGATAAGCCGTTCTATGAACAGTACGGAATCATGATTCGTCGGTTGGTGCTCGGACCTAACCAAGCAGACAAAGAGCGGATGTGTCCGAATTCCACCGAAGCAGAATGCGACGAACTAATCGGTCACCTTGGCCAGTCATTCGAAAAGCGGCGGTCGGTCGACAAACTCATTTTTAGTCGCCTGGGTGTGACATTCTCTTTGGCGCTTGTTGGAGCGTTCATCTGGATCTCGATTTCGATTCCAGTCGGAGTGCTGTCAGCTTTGCGGCCGCGTTCCATCTTCGATCGGATTACGGTTGTATTTATCTTGATCGGCCAATCGTTGCCCGTGTATTACTTCGGGTTGGTCGCGCTCTATTTCCTCGCGTACACGAACAAGATTTTCCCGCCGGGTGGCTATATGGCGTTTCAGTGGTCAGAACCATGGCCGTGGCTGTCGCACCTACTGCTTCCCGGATTCACACTGGCACTCCAGTTCACAGCGTTGTACGCGCGGTTGGTGCGTGGCGGCATGCTCGACGCTCTTGGTGAGGACTATGTCCGCACGGCCCGAGCGAAGGGCGCGGGAGAGACCCGTACAGTCTTTAAGCACGCATTTCGAAACGCCTTGTTACCGATCGTCACACTCTTTGGACTTGACATCGGCCTTTTGTTTGGTGGCGCGATATTGACTGAGGCAACGTTTGGCCTCCAGGGGATTGGATCTCTTTCTGTTGACGCGGCGTACCGCTTCGACGTGCCGACGACATCTGGAGTTGTTCTGTTTTCAGCGATTTGCATCGTCGTTGCGAACATTGTTGTTGATCTCTTGCTTGCTGTCGTCGACCCCCGAATAAGACTCGATTAGGACACCCTGTGGCGCTCTTAGAAGTCAAAGATTTACAGACGACCTTTTTTACCGATGACGGTGCCGTGCGCGCTGTCGATGGGGTTTCATTTAGCGTCGAGGCAGGCCAAGTCGTCGGTATTGTCGGCGAGTCGGGGTGCGGCAAGTCGGTCACGATGCTGTCGATCATGAGACTGCTTTCCGCGCGGCATTCGGCGACGACAGGGATGGCGAGTTTCGACGGCGAAGACCTATTGAGCATCCCCAACAAGAAAATGCGCGAGATACGCGGCAAACAGATCTCGAAGATCTTCCAGGACCCGATGACCTCGTTGAATCCGGTCTACCGAATCGGGGTTCAGATCGTCGAAGCCTTGCGGCTACATGACAAGGCGATATCGCGCGTGGCGGCTTTCGACCGCGCCGAACAGATGCTCGCTGCGGTCGGCATTCCGAGCCCTCGAGAAAGGCTTCGGTCATACCCTCATGAACTATCTGGCGGCATGCGTCAACGGGTGATGATCGCGATGGCACTCATCAATGACCCAAAAGTCCTGATCGCTGACGAACCGACCACGGCTCTCGACGTCACGACGCAGGCACAAATCCTTGAGTTGATTCGCAAGTTACGGAATGAGTTTTCCTCTGCGGTTGTATTTATCACCCACGATCTTGGAGTAGTTGCCGAACTATGCGACGAGGTCGTCGTGATGTATGCGGGCAAAGTCGTTGAGTCGGCGCCGGTGGACGAGATTTTTGAGAATCCGCAACATCCGTATACGTGGGGTTTGCTCGGATCGTTGCCGGGACGAAATCTAGGGAACGATCGGCTCTACTCTGTGCCAGGTTCGCCACCGAGCTTGCTCGATCCGCCAACGGGCTGTCGGTTCATGGCACGGTGCGCACACGCCATGTCAATCTGTGAGACTGAACCACCACTCGAGATTCTCGATCATTCGGAGCACGCTGTTGCATGTCACCTCGATCCTGGTTTTCGAACTACACAGGCAATTGCGTTTCGGTCCATTGCTAACCGCGTGCAGGAGCCAAGGTGAGTGGCGACGTAATCCTCAAGGTTTCGAATCTCGCGAAGCACTTTCCAGTCACTCGGGGAGCGATCTTTCGGCGAGAGGTCGGCAGGCTTCGGGCCGTTGATGGGGTCAGTTTCGAGATCCGAGAGGGCGAAACCTTGGGCCTCGTGGGAGAGTCGGGGTGTGGAAAGTCGACGCTTGCTAAATGCGTAGTCCGACTACTTGAGCCAACGAGCGGTTCGATCATTTTTCAGGGCCAAGACATTTCGAAGCTGAAAGGTCGAGCGTTGCGTGAGATGCGACGCAACTTGATGATGATATTTCAGGATCCAATCTCTTCACTTGATCCCCGGATGCGTGTAAATCAGATCATTTCTGAACCCTTGGACATCTACAACTACGGGACAGCAGCGGTGAAGCGGGCGCGCGTCCACGAACTTCTAGAGCTCGTCGGTCTTCGATCCGAGCACTTCAATCGTTTTCCCCATGAGTTCAGTGGAGGGCAGCGACAACGTATTGGTATCGCACGTGCCCTCGCTCTTGACCCCAAGATGATTGTCTGCGATGAGCCGGTTTCAGCCCTAGATGTGTCGGTACAGGCGCAGGTCTTGAACCTGTTGGCCGACCTTCAAGCCGAGTTCGGGCTGACGTACTTGTTTATAGCGCACGATCTCGACGTCGTCCGGCGGGTTTCAACCAACGTGCAAGTGATGTACCTAGGCGATGTCGTCGAGCGTGGAACTCGCGACGAACTGTACGACTCGCCAAGGCACCCGTATAGCGCCGCACTGTTGTCAGCGCGCCCCGAAGCAGACCCGCGAGCGGCTAGAACAAAGACGAGGATATTGCTAGAAGGCGATGTGCCGAGTCCGCTGGATCCGCCATCGGCCTGTCGCTTTCGCACTCGATGCCCGCGAGCGCAGGAGCTATGCAGCCAGGTCACTCCTGAACTCAGTGGATCGCCCGAGACTGTTGCGTTGGGCGAAGGGCACGAGTGGGCGTGTCACTTCCCTGTAGCGCAATGGCCGCTTGCAACACCCGAAGACATCAGGCTCGCAAATAGCTCGAAGTTGGGTAGATGACTAGGGACGAATTTCGGGCCGGGATGAGACGTCTTGCGATCCTTTTCGGGTTCTTGGTCATCGCCGCGATCGTTGTCTCTGGCGGGTTCATTCTCTTTGGTGCGAATATGCGTAGCGGGACCAGCGCTGGGTTTGGTGTAGTGGGGGTGCTGCTCGTATTTGGTGGCGCGGCTGCATCGACGCGAGGCCAGAGCTTGCGGCGGGTGGGAGACCGCATTGTCGTACAAGACCGTGAAGAACGCCGTTCATCAACATTGTTGAGTGGCGGTTTGTTGGCTCTCGGAGTTGTTTTTTGTGCTGCATCACTCGAGATCGTTTGAGGCGAGATATGACAGTAGAAATTGCGCCACCAACCGTTGTCACGAAGCCCCGCGGCCCATGGGCGTTGTTCTGGCGTCGCTTTGGACGCGATAAGGCCGCGATCGCCAGTTTGGCATTTGTCTGCCTGCTGATCGGCTTCGCTTTCGCTGCACCCTTGTTTGAGTCCTGGACAGGACATGAGGTCAATCGGTCAAACCCAACGGGCTCCGATGACCTCACTCTCTTGCCGGTTGGTCCGCTCCACAATTGCGATGGCCTCGCTCGGGTGGGCGAACGCGACTGCTTCGTTTTCGGTGCGTCCAACGTAAGTGGCTACGACATGCTCGTCCAGTTGAGCCACGGCGCACGTACGTCGCTTTTCGTGGGATTGGTAGCCACCGCGTTGACTCTCGTTGTGGCGCTAGCAATGGCATTGCTCGCCGGCTACTACGGCAAGTGGGTCGACAGCATTGTCTCGCGATTCATGGACATCATCGCGGCCTTCCCATTCTTGTTATTTGCGATCGCGATGTCGCTCGCATTCGGGGCGTCGAAAGGCACGGTCATTGTCGTGCTTGTGTTTTTCGGATGGTTCTACCCTGGTCGGCTCTTTAGGTCCGAGGTGCTGTCCTTACGTGAACGTGAGTTCGTGTCTGCCGCAAAAATGTTGGGTGCCTCAACGACACGGATTCTGAGACGACACATCTTGCCCCACCTTGTCGGTTCTCTAGTCGTGTACGGAACGCTCGCGATTTCTAGTTCTATAGCGGCAGAAGCAACACTGTCATTCCTGGGATTTGGCCTGCCTGTTGACGTACCTTCCTGGGGTCGGATGATCGCTGACGCGGTGCCCGGCGGGCGATACCGCAACGCGCCACATCTAATGTTCTTTCCAGGGTCAATGCTGGTGCTGACCGTGCTCGCATTCAACCTCTTAGGTGATGGATTGCGGGATGCGCTCGACCCGAAAGGCACAGTAGAAAAGCAATAGTTGCGACGACTCTTGCTAGAGTTTTGCACCCACGTCGGAGTGGCGGAATAGGCAGACGCGCTAGGTTAAGGACCTAGTGTCTTAGGACATGGGGGTTCAAGTCCCCCCTCCGACACCAC